>JAUWAB010000011.1 GCA_030602265.1 Prolixibacteraceae bacterium
ATCAACCTGTCTGAAATCCCCTTCAGGAGATTCCTGCTATTGGCGGTGGTAGCCTGCCTTGTTGCCTGCCAGGAAAAAAGCGGCCAGGACCTGAAACTCTGGTACACTGAACCTGCCGCAAACTGGAACGAAGCCCTGCCAGTCGGCAACGGCCGGATGGGAGCCATGGTATTCGGAGGGATCACGGAGGAACGTCTGCAGTTGAACGAGAATACCTTATACAGCGGTGAACCTTCCCAAAGCTATCAAAAGGTGAATATTACCGGTGGCTTCGACCATGTTATGGCGCTTCTGGAACAAGGAAAAAACGATGAGGCCGACGATTACATCCTGAAAAACTGGCTCGGCAGGCTGCACGCCAACTATCAGCCGCTTGGCGATCTTTTGTTCCACACGGCTCATCCTGAGGAAGTCTCAGACTATCGCCGGGAGCTGGATATCGAAAATGCCGTACTCCGCATCTCCTACCAAAGTGCAGGTGTACAATATACCCGGGAGATTATTGCGTCCCACCCCGACAGCATCATTGCCATCCGCTTTAAAGCCTCACGCCCCGTGCTTGACATACAGGCACGGTTTGAGTCGGTACATCCGACCGCCCGGATTACCACCGCAGATAATGTATTGATACTCGAAGGTCAGGCGCCGGGATACAGTCAGCGGCGCACCCTGGAACAGATCGAAGGCTGGAACAACCAGCACAAACATCCGGAACTATACGACGAGGAGGGAAACCGGAGATTTCAGAAGCAGAACCTTTACGCGGAGGAGATCGGGGGCATGGGAATGTTCTTTGCTGCCCGGCTTCTGCCGGTAATGAACAAGGGAACCCTGCAGGCAGAAGACACAACGCTCAGGGTAACCGGTACGGATGAAGTAACCTTTCTGTTATCGGCTTCCACCAGTTTCAACGGCTTTGACAAAAGCCCATCCCGCGAAGGGAGCGACCATCAGGCTATCGCACAAAGAATCCTTTTCAAAGCTGCGGATAAGTCATGGAAGAAATTACTGGAGCGCCATATCTCCGATTACAGAAAGCTGTTTTCCAGGGTGACTCTCCGTTTGAATCCGCCGGCAGACTACAGCCATCTGCCCACCGGTTCGCGCCTGATCCAATATGCTGACAACCATGATCCCGCATTGGTGACCCTGCTCTTCCAGTACGGCCGCTACCTGATGATCTCCGGTTCCCGGCCGGGTGGTCAGCCCATGAACCTGCAGGGAATCTGGAACGATAAGGTTATTCCACCCTGGAATTCAGGATATACTATAAACATCAATACGGAGATGAATTACTGGCCGGCCGAAGTGACCAACCTGGCCGAATGCCACGAACCGCTGTTCAGTATGATTAAGGAGATGGCGTTAACCGGAAGAGAAACTGCAAAACTTATGTATGACCGGCGGGGCTGGGTTGCCCACCACAATGTCTCGATATGGAGGGAAACCTTCCCTAACGATGGCAATCCCCAGGCCTCCTTCTGGAATATGTCGGGAGGCTGGCTGTTGAGCCATATGTGGGAGCATTTCCTTTTTTCTGGCGATACCACCTTTTTGAAAAACGAAGCATATCCCCTGATGAGGGAAGCGGCCATGTTCTATGCCGACTGGCTGGTCGAAAATGAAGACGGCTATCTGGTCACCGCAGCCAATAATTCACCTGAAAATCTGTTCTATACCCCTGCAGGGAAACGCGCCTCCATAAGCCAGGGACCTACCATGGATATGGCTATTGTCAGAGAATTATTCAGCCGTACCATAGAAGCCGCCCGTCTATTCGGGAAAGACCCGGAGCTTATTGAAGAACTGGAGCAAAAACGGTCCAGGTTGTTGCCTTATAAAACCGGCAACAAGGGCCAGCTGCAGGAGTGGCAACACGATTATGCAGAGGTCGACCCGCGGCACAGGCACCTCTCCCATCTTTACGGCTTTCACCCCGGAAATCAAATCAATCACGAAACCACACCTGAACTTTTCAACGCTGTAAAAAACACATTGCTGCTCAGGGGGGATGAGGCAACCGGCTGGTCGATGGGCTGGAAAATCAACTTCTGGGCAAGAATGCTGGACGGAGACCACGCGGTAAAAATCATCAACAACCTCTTCCGGCCCATTGGTTTTGAGGAAATAAGCATGTCGGGCGGCGGACTCTATAAAAACCTGCTGGATGCCCATCCCCCGTTTCAGATCGACGGCAATTTCGGTTTCACCGCAGGAATTGCAGAGATGCTGATCCAGAGCCACGCCGGAGTAATCCATCTGCTGCCTGCCCTGCCATCGGGATGGCCATCCGGGAAAGTTACAGGACTGAGAACCCGCGGGGGGTTTACCGTGGATATGGAATGGGATAACGGCAGGTTAACAAGGGCAAATATCCATTCTTCATTAGGTGGAAACTGCCGGTTGAGAACCGGAAATCCGGTTTCTGCTGAAACTTCATGGGCAAAACCTGCTGAAGGCGAAAATCCAAACCCGTCTTTCCGGATGATTAATCCCGGAAAACCACTGATCTCCTCAGGAACCGAAATTCAGGAAATGCCGGCATTCAGGTTTGAAACGGTGGATTTCGAAACCCAAAAAGGGAAAAATTACCTGGTTCTATTTTGAAATTAAGTGGCCGGCACTTTCCTGTTTTAACCAATGCATCAAACCGGCAACCTCAAAATATCCTGCAAGGGAAAGTAAAAAGGGTTAAAAGTTAACCCCTAAAAAAGAAAAACCCCGGAGCCTCACTCCGGGGAAAAAACCAAAAATCAACTAACCTTTAAACCGCCTGGTGACTTCGTCCCAATTGATCAGGTTCCAGAACGCCTCTACATAATCCGGACGACGGTTCTGATAATTCAGGTAATATGCATGTTCCCATACATCGATCCCAAGGATCGGAGTACCTTTTACCTCTGCAACGTCCATCAACGGATTATCCTGGTTGGGCGTAGACGAAACCACCAGTTTGTTATCATTCTGAAGTAACCAGGCCCAACCAGAGCCAAAGCGCGTAAGAGCAGCCTTGACGAAAGCCTCTTTAAAGCCGGCCACAGAACCGAATGAATCGTTCAGTGCATCCAGCAATGCTCCCTTGGGTTCCTTTGAACCGCCCGGAGCTAATATCTCCCAGTAAAGGTTATGATTGTAATAACCTCCACCATTATTTCTTACAGCTACCGGTAATCCGGAAATACCGGCCATAATTTCTTCAATGGTTTTTCCTTCCCATGCTGTCCCCTGAAGGGCAGTATTCAGGTTGGAAGTATATGCGCCATGATGTTTGGTATGGTGTATCTCCATGGTGCGTGCATCAATATGCGGCTCAAGGGCTGCATAGTCGTAATTCAGTTTTGGTAATTCAAATGCCATAATATATTTCTATTTAAAGATTCTTTTTTCTTTTTTAACAGCGTACACTAAGAAATGTTCATTCGCCCGCAGGTCATAAATCGCTTTCGTGTTAATTTATGTTAGGATCATGGTTTTTCTATCATTTTATTTGGATCAGTCGAAAATTCAGACTACCTTTGTTCTTATATAAGAATAATTCTAATTTATATTTTACGATGATTAATATCAGAGAAAAACTCGCACAGAACGGACTCAAGGTCACTCCCCAGAGAGTTGCTGTATATGAAGCAATTACAAGACTCAACAACCATCCGAACGCAGAGGCCATCACTGATTACATCAAACGTAAATATCCTAACATTGCAGTGGGTACTGTTTATAATACCCTGGAAACCTTTGTACAGAAAGGGATAATAAGCCGGATTAAAACCAACGGTGACGTTATGCGGTATGATGCCGACCTGAACGGTCACCACCATTTGTACAGCCGGGATGCCAGGAGGATTGAGGACTACCACGACGAAGAACTGAACCAGTTCTTGTCAGAATACATACGGAAAAAGCAAATTCCGAATTTTACCGTCGAGGATATTAATGTCCAGATTGTCGGTAAGTTCATCGATTAATTAAATATTAAACAAAATTTATACATTATGGAAGAACAAGTATTTGCCATGCCACGCATTGGCGAAAAAGCACCTGAATTCAAAGCGGTTACCACTCAGGGAGATATCAATTTCCCGGCGGATTATGCCGGAAAATGGGTAATTTTATTCAGTCACCCTGCAGATTTTACCCCGGTATGTACTTCTGAGTTCATGACTTTCGCTTATATGGAAGACCAGTTTAAGGAACTCAATTGCCAACTGGTAGGTTTGTCTGTTGATGGACTTTACAGCCACATTGCATGGCTTCGCACCATTAAGGAAAAGATCGAATTCCGGGGAATGAAAAACATTGAAGTTACTTTCCCCCTGATCGAGGACATCACCATGAATGTTGCCAGGAAATATGGTATGATGATGCCTGGTGAGAGCAACACCAAAGCGGTCAGGGCGGTATTCTTCATTGACCCTAAAGGCATTATCCGCACCATCATCTATTACCCGCTGAGCCTTGGCAGAAATTTCGATGAACTTAAGCGTGTGCTTCAGGGACTGCAGACCGCCGATGCATTTGGTATTGCCACTCCGGCCGACTGGCGCCCGGGCGACGATGTGATCATTTCTCCCGCCGGAAGTTGCGGAACAGCCAAAGACCGTATGGATGGCAAGGAAGAGGGACTCGACTGTAAAGACTGGTTCTTCTGCACCAAGAAACTGCCAAAAGAGAAAGTGATGGATGCTATTCTGAAAAAGTAATCATCATTTTGTACTGTGAAAGAGGCTGTCTCCAAAATCCGGGACAGCCTCTTTTGATTGGTACTTCATTTTAATTCGGCATCCGGATAGTAAATGCTCAGGGAAATAAATCCGCCTTTAAGAAAGTCTGCTTTTTACAGTAACAGCAAAAAAGCGGACAAAGCAGTGACGATAATAACAAAATTCCTGTAAGCCTTTTCAGGTATCTTCTTCACCAGCCAGATCCCCGAAAATGCGCCCAGCGCTATGGCAGGCAATGTGATGAGGTTCATGCCCAGCGTCTCTGCCGTTATGTTATCCCACACAAACATCTGCAAGGGAAACTTAATGAAGTTGACGATCAGAAAAAACCAGGCCGTCGTACCAATAAACCGGCTCTTGGGAAGATGCATGGCCAGCAGGTAAATGGCGAAAACTGGTCCGGCCACGTTTCCCATCATGGTGGCAAATCCTCCCAATACGCCCATAAACGGCGCAAACCACCAGGCATTGGTATAAAACGCCGGTGAAAGAGGTTCCTTCCTGCGCATCATCAGTCCCAGACTGAGGAAAACCAGTAAGGCGATAATATTCTTAAACCAAACTTCATTAACAATGTCGCCAACCCATAATCCCAGCAGCAATCCCCCGAAAGCCCAGGGCAACAGCTTTATCAGATGCTTCCAGTCGGCATGACGGTGGTACCAGGTAACCCCAAAGATGTCGGCCATCATCAGCATGGGGAGTAATACCCCCGTTGACGGCTTACCCCCGAAAATAAACGCCAGTGCGGGAATAACCACCAGAGAAACTCCCGGTACACCAACCTTTGACATGCCCACCAGCAGTCCGGAAATAAGCAGAAAAACGATCTGAAGCATCGTCAGGTCAGACATAAACAGTTCTTTTTTTTTTGCGAAAGTAGGCAAAAAGCAGTACGAAAAACCTATGATTTTTAAAGTAGCTACATATTAAAATATCTATATCTTTGAATGCTTTTTTAAATCAGCCTGATTACGGTAAATTGAAATATTTGGCGACAGGATTTTTACACAAAAAATTAAACACAACAAATCAGACAAAACATTTGAGAAATGCTTAAGAGATTTTTGAGAACCGAGGTTATCAGCAAAGGAATTATTGATACGCTGAAATCGTCTGCCCTGGGAGGAATCTTACTGATTCTGTTTACCATTATCGCCCTGGTATGGGCCAATTCTGAATGGAAAGATTCCTATCATCACCTGTGGGAAATTCCGATAGGTATTGAAGTGGGCAGTTTCTTTTTTGAAATGCATTTACTGCATTGGATTAATGATGGCCTGATGGCCGTTTTCTTTTATATGGTCGGCCTGGAGATCAAAAGGGAAATCAAAGCCGGCGAATTAAGCTCCTTCAAAAAAGCAACCCTTCCTGCCCTTGGGGCTATTGGCGGAATGTTACTTCCGGCCGTCATCTACACCGCAATCAATTCAGGTTTCGGAACACCCGAGGCAGCGCGCGGCTGGGGCGTTCCGATGGCCACCGATATCGCATTCTCTCTTGGTATTATCAGCCTCCTGGGCAAGAGGGTCCCCCTGGCACTGAAAGTCTTCCTGGTCGCCCTGGCCATTGTTGACGACCTGGGTGCGATACTGGTAATTGCCATTTTCTACACTTCAGAACTGAACTTCCAGTATCTGTTTGCCGGTTTAAGCCTACTGGCCTTCCTCTGGATACTAGACCTCCTGAAATTCAGGAAGATTCCTATCATTCATGTAATCGGGATAATCGTCTGGTATTGTTTCTACCAATCGGGAGTGCATGCCACCATTGCCGGTGTCTTGCTGGCCTTCCTTACTCCCATCAAAAGAGAACTCGACATCCGTGTTTTCCACAAAAAGATACTTGAAATGGAGATTGATGAGGAGGCTGTCAAGGCCGATACCCTGACCCATCACCACCTTGAGTATTTCAGGGCATTGCGACGGCAGTTAAAAAGGGTGCAGAGTCCGGTTCAAAGGCTCGAACACGACCTGCACAACACAGTTAACTACCTGATCATGCCCATCTTTGCACTGGCCAATGCCGGGGTAACCTTTAACGGTGGCAGCGGTGCTGTCTCCACGGTTACAGTAGCCATAGCCCTGGGCCTTTTCTTAGGTAAGGCATTCGGAATCACCTTCATGTCCTGGGCTGGCGTTAAAATAGGATTGGCTGAACTGCCTCCCGGTATCAGATGGAAAAACATATTTGCCGTAGCCGTTCTCGGAGGTTTAGGTTTTACCATGGCCATTTTTGTCGCCAACCTCGCATTCGGAATTCCGGTGCTGCTGGATCAGGCAAAAGTCGGTATATTCCTGGGATCGATCGTCTCCGGTCTGGTCGGATATTTAATGCTGAAATCCATGTTCCCGGCCGTTCAGTCGAAAAGTAAATAAATTGAACTTCAGACTCTTTTGTACTATTCTTTTACAGAGTTAAATTTTCAATAAATACTGACGGAGGAATCATTGAAATCGATACCTCCGTCAGTATTAATCCAATATAGTTATATATTTGTATTTCAACATTCATTAAAATGGCAGAGATCAAGGAACTGGATATTGAAAGACTCGAACAGGTTGCCAATATGCTCAAGGCAATGGCCCATCCTATGAGAATTGCCATACTGAAACACCTTGAGGGCGACAAGAAGCTGACGGTAACCGAGATCCATGAACTGTTGGGTATTGAGCAGTCAACCACCTCGCACCACCTGGGCATTCTCAAGGACAAGGGTGTTCTGTGTTCGCGCCGGGAGGGAAAGAATACCTATTATTTTCTTAAAAGCAATATCCTGATGCAGGTAGTTGACTGCATCAACCACTGTGCCTGCGAATAGAGCATAATCAAGGTACCAGCCTGTAACTCCTCCCCTTCAGCATTTCCCGATTTTAATTTTTTGCACTAATCTCCTTATTTATCCCCGAATGACTTATTTTTGCCTGAAATCATGTTTTATGAATCTTGTAATCGCATCAAACAACACCCACAAGATACAGGAGATTCAACCTATCCTTGACAACTCATTCAGTCTGATGAGCCTTTCAGAAATTGGTTGTGCGGACGAGCTGCCCGAAGAACAGGAAACCCTGGAGGGCAATGCCTCCCAGAAAGCCTGGTACATATATAACAAATTCGGATACAACTGTTTTGCCGACGACACCGGGCTTGAAATTGAGGCACTCGGAGGGGAACCCGGAGTTTATTCGGCAAGATATGCAGGCGACGGTAAGGATGCCGATGCAAATATTGACAAAGTTCTGGACAAGCTGCACAAAATAAATAACCGTAAAGCCCGTTTCAGAACTGTTATTTCTTTGGTTCTTAACGGCATTGAATACTCGTTCGAAGGAATTGTTGACGGAAAGATTCTTACGGAGAGGCAAGGAACAGGTGGGTTTGGTTATGATCCCATATTTCAACCCGATGAAAGCGACAGGTCTTTTGCCATGATGTCCATTTCCGATAAAAACCGTATTAGCCACAGGGCCAGGGCAGTGATAAAGCTTGCCGAATTTTTGAAACAACATGAATCAGCGTGACAAATAACAGATTACCCATACGAAGGTTTATCATCCTGATGTTAGCCGGCCTCTTACAGCTGACAGCCTTTTCCCAGAGAAAACCGGGAGAGTGGCAGGATTATCTCTCATTTGCCAACGCCATCAGGCTTACAGAAGGAGACAACAAGATTTTTTGTGCAACTGAAGGCGGGCTATTTTATACAGACCTCACAGACAGGAGTCTTACGAAGCTGACCCGCAATGACGGGCTTACGGACGCAGGGATTCATCAGATCGCTTACGACAAAATCAATAACCTGCTTCTGATTGCCTATAAGAACAGTAATATAGACCTGGTATTCAGGAACCGGATCGTTAATCTGGGTGATATTTTCAGGAAACAGATGACAGGAGATAAAACCATTAACAACATTCTGTTCCACAACAACTCAGCATTTCTTGCCTGCGGATTCGGGATAGTGGAAATCAATATCGCCAGGCAGGAAATCAGGGACACTTATATAATCGGTCCTTCCGGGAACCAGATACCCATATTCGATACAGAGACCGATGGACAGCGGATATTTGCAGCGACATCCGAGGGTGTCTATTCCGCCTCGCTGAACAATCCGAACCTGCTTGATTACAGGAGCTGGACCAGGGAATCCGCAATACCCCGGCCAACTTCGAAATTCAGTCATCTGGGATATTTTAACGGAGAGATAATCGCAAACTACACCCGTGACCAATGGTCCGGAGATGAGATTTACGCCCTGAGGAACGGGAGTTGGTTCAGGGTTATGCCTGAAGTTAATTTCGTCAATGACCTGAAAGTTTCCGGGAACCACCTGGTAATAACTGGCAGGAATGAAGTCCTGATCTATGACCGGTCACTGAACCTGATCGGCCACATAAAAAATTATCCGTTGAATGGGAAGAACCTGACTGAGCTGATAACCCGTTCAGCCCTTATCGGGCCCGACGGCAACATCTGGATAGCAGATCAACAGGCAGGACTGATTGGTTTCTCCGGACAAACGGCAGAACAATATATACCTAAAGGACCTTTGAGTAACAGCATTTTCCACCTGAACTGGCAGAATAACTCCCTGTGGGTTTCTGCCGGGGGGAGAACAGATCCGTGGAGTAACCAGTTTCGCCCGCCACTTTTTCAGGAGTACAAAGAAGGGCAGTGGAATTATTTCGGAAAGGAGCAATACCCTGAAATGACCGGCTTTTTTGACATTGTGCAAACCATTACCAATCCTGCAGATCCGGGACATCTGTTTGCTGCCAGCTGGGGAGGCGGTCTCCTCGAGTTCCGTAATGGCCAGCTGATCAAACGCTATAATAACCTGAACAGTCCGCTGGAAACGGCCATACCCGACCAGCCCAATGAACCATTTACCCGGATAGGCGGCATGGCCTTCGACAGTGACAATACTCTCTGGATTACCAATGCCCAATCTTCGAAAGGACTGCATTCACTGTCCCCGTCAGGGCAATGGAACTCATTCGTTTTAACGGAAGTTGCCGGATTCCAGTACACCATAGGACAAATACTGATTACCCGGAACGGTGACAAATGGATTGTGATTCCCAGAGGCCGGGATGTCTATGTGCTTAATAAAGACGCAACCCAAAAAAGATACCTGCCGGTAACTTCCTATTTTAACAACGGACAGATAGAAATATTCAACCGGATGAATGACGTCTATTCCATTGCCGAAGATCTGAACGGCGACATCTGGATTGGCACATCCAAAGGAGTAGCCGTGTTTTCCGGCACCCAGAAACTATGGCAAAACGGACAATATTACGCTTTCCAGCCCAGCCTTGATATGGGAGACGGAATTTACCACCCGCTGCTCGAAACAGAAACCATAACAACCATCGCAGTTGACGGAGGTAACCGCAAATGGCTGGGAACCAAAAACTCCGGTCTATACCTGGTATCGGCCAGGGGAGATGCCGAAATCATGCATTTTACCACTGCCAACAGTCCACTACCTTCAGACAACATCATCAGCCTTGCCCTGAATCCAAATACCGGCGAACTCTATATAGGAACCGAGAAGGGCCTGGTATCCTATCAGGGAGATGCACCTGAGGGTAAAAACCATTTCGATGAGGTTTACGTTTACCCCAATCCGGTCAGGGAGACATACGACGGTCAGATTTTTATCAACGGTCTTATGAAAGACAGCGACATCAGGATAACCGATATTGCCGGAAACCTGGTCTATAAAACCCGGTCTCTGGGCAGCCAGGCATCCTGGGATGGAAAGAATCTGAACGGGAGACGGGTAAGCACCGGAGTATACATGATCTTCATTTCAGATGCGAACGGAGAACAAACCCACATTACCAAGGTTTTGTTTATCAGGTAACCATAAATTCCGGAAATAGTGCTCGAAAAAACACGAGGTATTATATTCCACTCGGTAAAATTCGGTGACAACAGCCTTATTCTTACCATCTATACCGAGCGATTCGGCCGGCAGTCGTTTATAATCAACGCTGCAAGAAACTCCAGATCAAAAAACAAGGCGGGATTATTGCAGCCATTGTTTATCGCAGATATGGAAATTTACCAGAAAAAGAACCGGGAAATTCAAAGGATCAAGGAAATCAGGCTGGCATCTCCATACATCTCCATACCGTATGATATGGTAAAAACGGCACAAACCCTGTTCATTGCAGAAATTCTGAACAAAATCATAATCGAGGAAGAACAAAATACGGCACTCTATCATTTTCTCGAAAGTTCATTGCTCTTTTTCGATCTGATGGATAAGGGGAAATCCTTGTTTCACATCTGGTTCCTTTCACATCTGACCGGTTATCTCGGAATAAGACCGGATACAAACAGCAGGGACAGGGAATGGCTCGATATGCAAATGGGAAATATGGTTGCGGGGGAACCACCACATCCCGCCTATATGAATCCAGGAATTTCATCGCTTTTCAGGAAAATGATGGAAACCGGGATCAGGGAGTTGTCGGGCTTCAGGGCTGAGCAGGATGAAAAAATTTTACTGCTGGATAAAATACTGGAATATTACACCTTACATTTCAGTAACCTTGCCGGCCTTAAGTCGGCAGAAATTCTCCGGCAGGTATTTCACTGAATTCAGAATGATTTTAACCATTGGATGAATAAATTAATTCTTACATTTGTGATACCTGTCTTTTTTCAGGTTATACCTTCAGACAGGCATAACTAATTTTCAGATTATGCAGACCAAATTGCCGGAAACGCAGGGAAGCCATTTTTGGGAGATCAGGCAGCTGGCCCTCGAGAACAGTGCGATCGACATGTCGGTCGGAACAACGGAATTCAGTTGTCCGGCACGACTTGCCGGGCTGGCCGCGCAGTATATACGCGACAATTATAACAATTACGCCTCTTTCGACGGCATTCTGCCTTTACGGGAAAGAATTTCCGAGACTTTCTTCAGAAATTACGGCAAAAAATACGATCCTGTTGCGGAAATCACCATATGTGCAGGACCGGCCCAGGCTGCAACCAATGTCATCTCCACAATAGTTAATGAAGGAGACGAAGTAATTCTGACCGACCCCTCCTACTTTACATACAGTCAGGCCATCAGGCTCAACGGCGGTACCCCGGTCCACCTTCCCTTAAAAGAACCGGGCTTCAGAATTGATTGGGATGATGTACGAAAAATGATCAATTCGAAAACCAGGCTGATCATACTGAACACCCCTCACAATCCAACCGGAAGCGTGTTTGGCAGGGAGGATATGCAGCAACTGCAAAGACTTACCAACGGTACTGGCATTTATATACTCAGCGACGAAGGATTTGAGTATCTGGTCTACGACCAGGAGAAACATCAGAGTATAGCGCAGTTTCCGGGTCTCGCCTCACGCAGTTTTATCATTTCGGGTGCCGGACCGGTCTTTCACATCAACGGCTGGAATATGGCCTGGTGTATGGCACCGGCCAATATGATGAAAGAATTCCGAAAAGTAAGCGAATGTTATGGTTTCAGTGTGTCGACCCCTTTGCAGTATGCTCTTGCAGATTACTGGGGCCAGTCAGATGAGCTGGAAAATGTAACCGAACTATATCAGGGAAAGCGAAACTATTTCAATCGTCTCCTGAAAGGTTCACCTTATCTGGTCGAGCCTGCACAGGGATCCTATTTCCAGTTAATCAGCTACAAGAACCTTTCTTCTGAAGCCGATACTGATTTTGCTCTCCGTCTGATTAAGGAGGCTGGTGTTGCTGCAATGCCATTATCGATGTTTATGCACAAGAAACGGAACCTTCATTATCTGCGGTTCTGCTTTGCGAAGAAGAATGAAACCCTGGATGAGGCTGCACGAAGATTGCTCAGTTTTGCGCAAAAAATCACCGCCTGACAGAAGCACTTATCCTGAACAACTTTCCTGGTCGTTGTCAATCCTGTTTCCCGGGTAATGAACTGAATACAATAGCCTCATAAGTAAACAACTCGGCATTTTTCCAGCCGTCCCAGCCCAAGCCGGCTTTATCCCGGCTGCACCTGCCCAGGAATTCCTCAACGCTCCATCCATATTTTGATCCAACCTGCGGAAGAAATGTTCCGGAGTGCATATCCTTTCTAATCAGGATCCCATGCTTTCCAGGTTCAATCTCGTCTTTGGATCTGATTCGTTTAAGCGGGGTAAGCACCGATATCTCAACAGTCAAATCATCAAGCTCATCAGGTCCGGGCGACTTAAAGCGGTGGTCCCCTGCTGCAGTAGCCGCAGCCCGGCGCACGACCTCCTTCAGCGGATACTCGCTCTGAAAACTGCCGATACAACCCCTAAGCCTGCCACCTATATAAATACTGACAAACGCACCGGCAGGTTGATCAAGTTGGCCTGAAGGCACTTCGGTTACCAATGAGCCTGTCATTCCGGGGATAATTGCATTCTTTATGGAAACCTTCGCAATTTTCAGTAAAGCATCCTTTTCCTCCTTGGTTAAACGGTATCCCTGACCGGGAGCATCAAACACAGCAATGGCACTGTAGCCAACCACCCTGGAATGCTCACCGTAAAGGGGTTGGTCGCCCGAATTCCGGTAGTCCACCCACTCATACTGAACATCTGCCTTTTCGAGGAGGTAAAGCAAAGTAAGGACAGAGGTCCATCCGCACAGTGGAGTGACGAGCCCGGGGATACCCTTCTCCTTTTGCTCTTTAAGTACGCGGAGAAGCTGGTCAGGCGACCCGTTCATTATTGCTCCGGAAGTAATCCGGTCAGTCTCCACGGCATCATGATATTCCGGATAGTGTGAAAAATCGCTGCTGACTACAAACAGATTCCCCGGAATAAAAAATTGTCTCAGCGTGTCAGCCAATGACCTGCATTCTTCAGGCTTCCGGGTACCAAGGATGATTGGCACAAGCTTAAATCCCTTTCTTAACCTTTCCTGTAAAAACGGCAGTTCAACCTCCAGGCTGTGCTCGTGCCGGTGAGGCTCCTCCCTGCAATTGAACAGGTCATTCTTTTCGGCTAATTCCTTTCCTGTACCCTGATCGACTTCCACCAATCCAAGCGGTGTAAGATAGTTGCCCGAACAGTAAACCGAGGCTCCCCCGAAATGCATCTGGTGACTGGAAGCCAGCACAAACACCCTTTCATACGTTGCATTCTCGGGAATCTGGTTGAATCCGGAGGCCGCAACTGATCCGCTGAAAACATATCCGGCGTGTGGAACAATAATTGCCCTGGGTATTTCGCCGGGCCTCACCGGTGCTTTGGCCTGATGGTAATAATCACTGACTTCATCCAGCAGGATCTCCCTTACCCCTGAATAAAAACGGCCTGCAACAGCCGGCCTTCGAATATGTTTTTCAGCACTGTCTGAAATCATTTTCCCGCTGTAATTTGTTTGCTATTCTTTGTACGAATAGATGGTTAATTGGTTTTCAAAAATGTTGATCATCCGGATATTGAAAATCCAGGTAAAAAAACCCGATAAATTGCCCGGTTGGTTAAATTTGCAGATTTTTAAACTAACATATTCAAACATTAATATTATACAATGAAAAACTACCTCTTAAATCTTTTAGCAATTATGCTGGTGCTTTTTCACCTGCCTTCCATGGCTCAGACCGGCAAAATTGAGTTTACGGAGTACAAACTGGACAACGGACTGCACGTAATCCTGCAGCCCGACAATACCACTCCCAACGTGATTGTAAGCATCATGTACCATGTGGGTTCAAAAAACGAACTTCCCGAAAGGACCGGGTTTGCCCATTTCTTCGAGCATCTGATGTTTGAAGGGACTGCCAACATTCCGAGGGGGAGGTTCGACAAGTATGTTGAAGAAGCTGGGGGTACAATGAACGCAGGCACTTTTTTCGACTGGACTTACTATTATGTTATGCTCCCCTCGAATCAGCTCGAGCTGGGATTATGGCTTGAGTCGGAAAGATTATTGCACCCCAGGGTTGATTCCATTGGAATTGCTACCCAAAAAGGTGTGGTCACTGAGGAGATGAAGCAAACCCGGGACAACAGGCCATACGGACGCCTGCTGATCGAAACGGTAAGCCGCGCCTTTACACAGCACCCCTACCGCTGGGATGTTCTGGGAGCAGATCCCCACATCCGTAACGCTGCCGACCATGAATTCAAGGATTTCCACGATATGTTTTATGTTCCGGACAATGCCGTACTGGTGATTTCAGGAGATATCCACGTGGAGGACACCAAGCGGCTGGTGGAGAAATACTTTGCTGAAATCCCTTCCGGAACAAAACCCATAAGACGTCCGCTGGCCAATGAACCCAAACGTACGGTGGAAGTAAGAGATACCGTTTATGATAACATCCAGCTGCCGATGGTCATTCAGGCGTATCATATTCCCGGCAAGGGAACGCCCGACTTTTATGCCGTTGAGATGCTTGGATCCCTCCTTTCGAGAGGACAGAGCAGCCGGCTGTACCGCTCCCTGGTAGATGAACAGCGACTCGCACTGGAGATCGCAGCTCAGCAATTGCCCCTTGAACACCCTGGTCTTTCCTTAATAATCGGGATTCCCCAGATTGGAATTGATCCTAAAGTAATGGAAGATGCCCTGAACAAAGAACTTGAAAAAGTAAGGACAGAGCTGATTTCAGAGCAAGAGCTTGAGAAACTGAAAAACCAGTTTGAGAACCGTGTGGTAAACAGCAATACCACCATTGAAAGCAGAGCCAATAATCTTGCTGAGTTTTATACTTTTTTCAAAGATGCCAGCCTGATTAACCATACCCTGGAAAAGTACCTGGCTGTTACCCGGGAAGATATTCAACGGGTTGCCAATGAATATTTCCGTGATAACAACAGGGTAGTGTTGTATTTTATGCCAAAAAACCAGTCCAATTAATGATCATAAAAACGGTCCTGAAAAAAAACAGGAAATGTTTTTGAAAAAATTTAACCTATATGAAGAAGTACCTATTTTTATTCATTGCCGGCCTGTTCCTGGCCGTTAGTCTGAGTGCACAACTTGACAGGACCCGTCCCCCGAAACCGGGTCCGGCACCGGTAATTAATATTGGCAACTATGATATGTTCACCTTATCTAACGGATTAAAGGTGATTGTGGTGGAAAACCACAAAACTCCGGTGATATCCTGGCAGCTTACCCTCGATGTTGATCCGGTCATGGAAGGTGAGGCTAAAGGATATGTGGATCTGGCAGGCCAGCTTATGCGTGCAGGGACCAGAAACAGGACAAAACAGGCAATCGATGAGGAGATTGACTTTATCGGAGCCTCCCTGAGTACCTTTTCTACAGGCCTATTTGGCCAATCTCTCACCCGACACCGTGATAAACTCCTCAGTCTGATGTCGGACGTACTCCTGAATCCGGTTTTTCCACAGGAAGAACTGGATAAAGTACTGACTCAATCCATTTCTGCTCTTACCGCCAGTGAAAACGATGGCAATTATATTGCCAACAACGTGATCTCCTCAGTGGTCTACGGAAAGGATCACCCATACGGTGAGGTAGTGACTAAAGAATCACTCAACAACATCAAGCGGGATCAGCTGGTCGGTTATTACAACACCTATTTCAGACCCAATGCAGCGTATCTTGTAATCGTCGGGGATATAACCACCAAAGAAGCGAAAAAGCTTTCCAAAAAATACTTCAGCAGCTGGAAAAAAGGTGATGTTCCTAAACATATCTATCCCACACCTCAGGCACCGGATGCCAACAAGGTGGCCTTTGGCAGCCGTGAAGGCGCTGTGCAAAGTGTCCTTGCAGTAACCTATCCGATTAACCTGAAACCCGGAGATCCCGACGCCATCAAAGCCGGAGTAATGAACAGCATATTAGGAGGTGGCGCGTTCTCAGGCCGGTTAATGCAGAATTTGCGCGAAGACAAGGCTTACACATACGGTGCCCGTTCCTCGCTGTCATCGGACCGGCTGGTGGGTAGTTTCTCGGCACGCACGGAGGTAGGCAACAACGTTACCGACAGCGCCCTGGTGGAAGTTCTTAATGAAATGAACCGCATGGTGAAAGAAAAAGTTGACCAGCCCTCACTCGATCTCGTCAAAAACTTCATGAACGGCAGCTTTGCCCGTTCACTCGAAAGTCCCAGGACCATAGCGAATTTTGCCCTGAATATCGAACGCTATAAACTTCCCAAAGATTATTATGCCACTTATCTGGAAAAGCTGGCCGCAGTAACTGTTGAGGATGTATATGCCATGGCCGGAAAATATATCAGGCCGGAAAATGCGTGGATTGTTATTGCCGGAAACAAAGACGAAGTCGCACCCAAACTGGCCGGATTCAGTAAAAACAATGAGGTTCTCTTCTTTGATTCCTATGGAAGAAAGGTGGAACAATCTGCAACAGATATTCCTGCCGGAATGACTGCCGAAAGAGTTATTGAAAATTACCTGAAGGCACTGGGAGGATCTGAAAAATTAAAATCGGTTACCGAACAGGTGATTAAAATGTCGACCGAAATGCAAGGGATGACCCTGGAAATGGTATCTTATCACAAAATGCCTGGTAAAATACTGGTTACCACCAGCGTGGGCGGAAATGTCATGCAAAAGCAGGTTCTCAATGGCGACCGGGGACAGGTAAGTGCCATGGGACAGAAGATGGAGCTTTCAGGAACCCAGTTAGAGGAAATGAAGACACAAGCCAGGATTTTCCCGGAACTCGACTATAAAAGTATGGGATATGAGGTCAGCCTGACCGAAATAGAAGCCGTTGAGGGCAAACCTGCCTATAAGGTCAAGGTAACTGCTCCGGGAGGAAATTCCAAAACCGACTTTTTCGATGTGGCCAGCGGATTGAAAGTCAGAACGGTTGCATCACAGCAGACACAGATGGGCCCCATGACCGTCACGGCAAGCTATTCAGATTACCGTGAAACCAATGGCATTAAGATTCCTTATGCCATTAAACAATCCGTAGGACCACAGAACATAGACCTGAAAGTGACAGCGGTGGAAATTAACGGAGGAATATCTGACGATCTTTTTAGTTTAGAATAGACTATTATGATTGAAAAGAAACTGTTTCAAAAGTGAAAATATCTCATTGATTATTTGCAAACAGTTTCGGATTGGTAAAAAAAAAGAGGCGGCCTCAAAAAACTGAGACCGCCTCTTTTTTTTTATTCCTTACTCAGGTCAGTTAATGGTCAGCTTTCCTTTTTCAGCTAACTGATCACCTGAAGAAACCGGCACCATCAGGAAAGAATATTTGTATTCCTTGCCGGTAAGCCTGTACTGCTCATGGGTACGGGCGCCCCAGCTGTCATCTCCGCCAACACCCATCTGTTTGTAATCAACGTTAACAGAAGTAAGATCGCGGGGTTTTACATCAGTAGTATGCCTGCTCTTCACACCTTGCTGGAGCCATCCTACCGTTGGACCGTCCGACTCAAAATCCTGCAGCACATTATGGTGAGCACTGACTTCCAGTAAAGGCAGCCCTTTAAACAGCAAACCGTTCCCCGAAGCATCGGTAATGGCAGCCCAGCGTACATCCGTCTTGTTGCCGTTTTCCTGGGGCCTGATATATGCCCAGTACTGATCAGCCACGCTTCCACTGTACAAACCTACGAAAGCACTGGTCTTACGATCCCAGTATGATTCATGCGGACCACGGCCCAGCCAGCTCATCTGGTCAAATTTCCTTGGCATAACGAGGTTCATCCCCATTCTTACAATCTCCGGCAAATCCTCACGAATCATTTTAAAATGGTTGTCCACCTGGATTTCACCAGATCCGTAAACCTTATAATCTGAGGTGTATGCAGCGATCACCTCCCCTTCGGGATTGACCAGATCGAAAACAAGCTTAACCACGGCAGTGTTCGGAACAGGTTGTGAAACCGTGAAATCCTTAATCCTGCGGGTTTCTCCGGCTTTTCTCCATACACCGCTGCGTGTATGCAGACGGTTTCCGAAGTCATTATCGATAGGGGCACGCCAGAAATTGGGAACCGGACCGCTGATAAGCATCTCTGTATCTCCCTTTTTATAACTGGTCATCAAACCGGCAACAGCATCAAACGTAACAGAAAATCCTTCACCCTTAACGGTGATCTTGCTATCCTCTTCGGAAACGGTAACACTGGCAAAAGTCGAAGATCGAACCGGATTGACAGGAGCTGACAACGGAAGTTCAAACTGTTCACTGGCCGCAATCCATCCTGCTTCAACGAGCCCCTTCGTTTCACGTTGCCTGGCATTGACATTCAGGAAATACTGTGTACCGGCGACTGGTTGGATACTGTAGTCCGCCTTGACCCTGACCACTTCACCCGGAGCGGCGTTAACACCCTGGAATGTCCCTGAAGCTACAGTCTTTCCGTCACCAATGACTTCCCAGGAGAAATCAAATCCGGATAGATCTATAAATGAATATTTATTTTCAATCAGAATTTCTCCGGTAGAAAGATTGACCGGTTTGTAACCGATATGCTGATATACCTTTTTCACCTCTAAAAGATGGGGCTTGACACCCCTGTCGGGATTAACCAGACCGTTAAGGCAAAAGTTACCATCTGATGGTACGTCCTCAGGGCCAAAATCCCCGCCATATGCCCAGAATTCTTCTCCTTCCTCATTCGTCGTAAGCAGGCCCTGGTCTACCCAGTCCCAGATAAAGCCACCTTGCAGGGCAGGGTATTTTTCAATTACATCCCAGTAGTCCTGGAGGTTACCAACGCTGTTACCCATTGCATGCGCGTATTCACACTGGATCAGCGGACGATCAGGATTGCTCTGCGCATACCGCTCCATTCCCCCAATCCGCATATACATCGGGCATACAATATCCGTATTGTATTCCTGTTCAGCCCGCTCGTACTGAGTAGGCCGGGTTTTGTCGACTTCCTTCAGGTAATCATAGGTGGCATAAAAGTTCACGCCATTACCAGCCTCGTTGCCTAAGGACCAGATAATTACGGAAGGCTGGTTCTTGTCGCGCTCAAACATATTCTTTGTCCGGTACAAATGGGCATCCTTCCAGTTTTCATGCTTGGCCAGCGACCGCTCCCCGTATCCGAATCCATGAGATTCGACATTGGCCTCATCGACCACATACAAACCATATTTATTGCAAAGCTTGTAAAAGAGTTCAGGTTGAGGATAGTGGGAAGTCCTGACTGCATTCAGGTTATGTGTTTTCATAAGCCTGATATCCTTAAGCATGGTCTCCTCGTCAACCACATGCCCATTGACATCATGATGCTCGTGGAGGTTTGCCCCTTTCAGGTAGACATATTTACCATTAATCAACAGAACACCGTTTTTGATCTCTACCGTACGGAAACCCACCTCCTGTCCGATCACTTCAAGAACATTGCCATCAGCAGACTTCAGGGTCAGAAGCAGGTCATACAGCTGAGGATCTTCAGCGCTCCATTTGGTTACATTGGTCACGTTACCTGCAAAACGGGCAGGCGTCGCTCCTGGAGCCACGTCATAAGTGGCAGCAAAATTAAGGACCTGCGATCCATTAAACAGAAGTGCTGCCTCGAGCTGGAGGGATACAGTCTCTGTACCAAGATTTACCAGTTCAGCATCCAGGGTAAACTCACCGTTCTGATAGGTGTCATCCAGTCCGGCAATAATCCTGAAATCACGAATATGCTGCGGATCCCTGGCCTGCAGGAAAATATCCCGGGTAATCCCGCTCATCCTCCAGAAATCCTGGTCTTCCAGATAGGACCCCGAACACCATCTGAATATTTCAATGGAAATACTGTTATTACCGGATTTGAGGTATGGGGTTATCCTGAATTCAGCGGGCGTTTTACTGTCTTCGCTGTATCCCACATATTCTCCGTTTATCCAGAGGCTCATATTGGAACTTACCGCACCGGCATGCAGGTAAACTTCCTTTCCGGCCCACTCTTTGGGCAACTGGAAAGTCCTTTTGTAGGAGCCTACCGGGTTAAAATGTTCCTGAATGGTTGGCGGAGTTACTTCATGCGGATACGTAACATTCACATATATGGGATAATCATATCCTTCGCGTTGCAAGTTGGATGGGACAGGAATCTCTGCCCACTTACGGGTGTCGAAGTCATCCTTGAAAAACCAGAAGGGCCTGTCGGCCGGCTTGTCAACATGATGAAATTTCCACATGCCATTAAGAGACATCACATTGGGTGACTTCCATTTGTCATCCTCAAGTGCCTGCTCAGCAGTGGCATAGGGAATGAAATGCGCCCGCGGTACTTCTTTGTTGACCTGGGAAATGGTTTCCGTGTGCCAGGGCTTGGGATCAGGCTCTTCCCACGGAACATTTGAATAATCCCGGTACCGGTTGCAGGAAAACAGAAATCCGGCAGTTACTAGTAATAGAATGATTGCTCGTGAATTCATAACAAGGATATTTGGTTTAAGTGTACAAATTTAAGGGATTTAACTGAACTTTCTAAGTTATGTAAGACATTATAATAAGCGGACTAAGCAATGAATTAACAATTCAAAGATCACACATTATTAATCCCCGGATTAACCATAAGCCAATACGAAAATCTGAGAATAAGTGGATAATTTTTAATTGCCGGCTGAAGAATTCATATATGTCTTATGAACCTTTGGGGAAAATCTCCGTTTAAACTTCCAGTACAGTTAAACATTCTGTAAACTAAATACTTCAGATTATGAAAAAGGTCATTTTGCTCCTGCTGACGTTATTGTTTTCTTCAAACATTCTATATGCCCAGAAAGATACTTTGTCGGTGTCGGGACTTCTGGACGAACTTCTGTTACTGGAAGAACAAGATGCTGAATTGCTGCCAGGCAGGATGATTCCAACGCAGGCTGTCTTATGGGGGAAAAAGGGACTGATGAGAAATTTCGGGGGATTTGAGCTGACCCCTGAAAACCGCGAAAAAGAATTAAAAATTCGGAGAACTATGCTGACTGCGCACCAGGTTATTGGTTTTGCCACATTGGGTGGAATGATTGCCCAGGGAGTTGTCGGATCAAAATTATACGATGGGGATTATAAACTGATAAAAACCCATCAGAATCTGGCTACCGGACTGAACATCGGCTATTTTACCACTGCTGGACTTTCCCTGTTCGCCCCTCCGAAACTGATCGATGAACGCCAGGGGATCAGCACCATAAAGATTCATAAAGCATTAGCCGTTGTGCATCTTTCCGGCATGATTGCCACCAACATCCTGGCACAGTCCATCCGTGAAAATCCGGACCTCCGGCCCTGGCACAGGGCTGCTGCCTTTACCACCTTCGGGGCATATGCTGCCTCCATGATCGTTATTAAATTTTGAATACAAAAAAAAATGAAAACAATAATTTGCACCCTGGCTTTTCTGCTCATAGCCAACATAAGCCAGTCTCAGGATAAGGAGCAGATCCGAAGTATGGCCGACAGAAAGCTCTCTACCATTACTTATTCCATGCGACATCCTCTACATGCCTGGAGTGGGACCAGCAAGGATGTATCATCAGTGATCGTGAGTGAAGGCACAAAAGGTAACATCCGTCAGGTGGCCGTATCTGCAAGGGTATCTTCTTTCGACAGTAAAAATGCAAACCGCGACTCACATATGCTGGAGGTAACCGAAGCCCTGAAATTTCCCAATATCACTTTTGCCGGAATAACAACGGCCAAATCAGGAAACACAATGACTGTTTCCGGGGAAATTACCTTTCATGGGGTCAAACACCCTGTGACCTTTGAAGCACAAGTTCAGGAAAAAGCAAACAGACTGGAAGTCAGCGGAGGTTTTTCGGCCAAACTAAGTGACTTCAACATCACTCGTCCTTCACTTATGGGGATTTCAGTAAGTGATGACATTCAAATTCAGTTTACAATGGTTTACTGAAATTTTACTGCCGAAATCTCAACAATACAGAATGTTTTGGTACAGGATTTGCGCTTGTAATCTTTATATACCAACGTTCTGATTCCAGTTAATTCAACATATACAGCCATCCTGCTTCGTTGGCTTTCTTACCGGCGGCATTTAAAAAGATGCCGCTTTTTTTTGTACTTTTCCCTCCCTGAACCAGTACATCAGACCATATGCAAAAAATTGCCTTTAAAATGAAACTGCTTCCGGGCTGCACGGAAGAATACATCAGAAGACATGATCATATCTGGCCAGAGTTAAAAGACCTTCTAATTTCATCCGGTGTTACGGACTACACCATATTTCTGGATGAAGAAACCGGGACACTTTTTGCTGTCCAGAAAACAGGATCTGCAACCGGCTCACAAGACCTTGGCACCCAGGAAGTCGTCCGCAAATGGTGGGCATACATGTCGGACCTGATGGAAACCCATCCCGATCAATCGCCAGTCAGCACTCCCCTGATTAAGGTTTTTCACATGGACTGATCCATTCATCCATGTCTGAATAAAGGCTCGGTCGTGCGGGCAAGTGCGATGAGCTTGCTGCTTTCGCTTTCTGTAATTGGTGCATAATCCTTCATAAACTCGATGGCCTTCAGGAAAAGCGTTGATTTTCCGGGAGGGATGGCAGCGGTTATTTCCTTGGATAACGTGAATTTCAATGCCATTTTCATGATTTCCTCATCGGTCACCGGCCTGTACCAAACATTCTTGTCATATTTTTCCTCACCCTGCTTCAACCGGGTCAGCGCCATAGCCTTCAGCGCAAGAATACCCATACCCTTCTCAACGGCCTTGCTGTATACCTGCGGACCGAAATCGCCGGCATGCCATGTGGCAAAATTGATGGGAAACATGACGGTGTCAAAATCGTATTTCGACATGGCTAACAAAGCAGCTTCCACGGAATGGGCGGAGAATCCGACATGCCTGATTTTTCCATCCCTTTTGGCCTTTTCTACCACTTCCATCATCCCTCCCGGTGCAAAGCATCGTTCCACATCTTCAACGCTGGTCAGTGCATGCAGCTGATAGAGGTCAAACCAGTCGGTTTCCAGATGCTTAAAAGAATTGTTCAGCTCCCGTTCTGCTCCTTCAGCCTCTTTCTGGCCTGTTTTACAGGCGAGGAAAGCATTCTTCCTGTAAGGTTTCAGGGCTGGCCCCAGCTTTGACTCGGCATTACCATAACTTGGAGCAACATCATAATAGTTGCACCCCATTTCCCACGCTTTGGAGACAATTTCATTGGAAAATTCCTGGGTGTTGTCATTCAGCATAATGCCCCCGAAACCGATTACAGAGAGTTTTTCGCCGGTTTTTCCCAAAGTCCTTTTAGGTAACTGAAAATCAGGAGGGAAATTGGTCCCGAAACTCCGGATTGCCGGTATTGACAAGGCAACACTGGTCAGGGCGGTGGTTCTGATAAAGCTTCTTCTCTTCATATCTGTCCGTTTTAATGGATTATATTGTTTAAAACGGTAAAAGATACAAAAAATAAGCAGAACTTAAATATTGTCCATACAATTTATTCTGAACCAGGAAGATAATAAACCCAGACACCGGATAATGAATCTTTGCCGAGCATCTCACTCTGAGCCCTGGCGGCTTCTCCCATATCGGTATAAACCGAAATGGCCACCACATGAAAACTGCCGATCTCACCAAGATGTACCGGTTCAAAACCCTTACCGGCCATCTTCCTGAAGAACTGTTCGGCATTCTCCCTGGTCCGGAAACTACCTCCCACCAGGTAATACAATCCCTTTGCCGGATGAACAGTAACGGCTGGTTCCAAAATTTCAGGTATCTGACCTGTGTCCTGAGAGATCAGGCTGTCGCTGGGTAGAGGTTCGCTTATTTCCGGTAGTCCGGCTGCCGGCCCGGCCTGTTCCCTGCTGCTCACCCCGGGCAAAGCCCTGTTGTTTTTCGTGATGTTGGGAATAATCCAGAACAGAAAAGCGATGAAAACCAGTATTGATGCCATTGTAATCCAGAAAAAAGGCTTCCTACCGGCAACTTTTTTTGGTGGTCTTGAAATGGCTTCGGCGGGAAGCGGTACACCTATGTTTTCTCCTTTGCAGCGTACCGGCCTGACGGGCATAAGACCAAATGAACCGGGATGTGCAACTGCATCAGGAAACATCTCAAAATGAAAAATACTCTCTGTCCTCCACAGTTTGCCCAAACCCTCCAATATTACCGGCTCTCCGTGGTCGAGCCGGTAATGAATATCATCACAGATTCCGGTAAGTTCAAGATATGCCATCGGGGCAGAGATTGCTTGCCGGTGGGCAAGGTGGTTCAGCAGCAATCCGTCATTGATCCTGACTTCAGGAAGGAAATGGATTTGCCTGGAAGGAGGATAGAGGACCTGCCCGTCATCAGAAAACCGGGAAGGCCTTGTCTGCACACTAAACACACCCAGCCCGGGCAGACTGACCGAATCATGCTCCAGTAAAAGCTCCGAAATGTAAAGGCCTATCTTCATATTTCCTGTTTTGCAGGCAAAGGTAGCTAAAAATCATGCCGGTGTATAAGCATGCAAACCGCACCATAAATTACTAAAAGAATTAATTGTTAGATTTGCATGAAATAACAAAACCATGACGGAAAAAATTCTAGTGACCGGAGGGACCGGGTATATTGGTTCCCACACCGTCGTTGAACTTCAGCAGGCAGGATTCCGTGTTGTAATTATTGACGACCTCTCCAATTCAGAAATAAGCGTAGTTGACAGCATTGAAAAAATCACCGGTATCAGGCCGGAGACAGAGGTCTTTGACCTGACCGATGCAGCAAAAACGGACGATTTTTTCAACAGGCACCACAACATAAAAGCCTCAATCCACTTTGCGGCCTCCAAAGCTGTGGGCGAATCGGTTGAGAAACCTCTTCAGTATTACCGGAACAACCTGGTTTCCCTGATGAACCTGCTGGAATGTCAAATAAAATATGACATCCGCAACATTGTATTCTCTTCATCCTGTACGGTTTACGGCCAACCCGGGAAACTTCCCGTCACGGAAAACACACCCAGGCTTGAAGCTGAATCACCCTATGGGAATACAAAAAGGATAAGCGAAGACATCCTTCGGGATACCGTCAAGGCAAACTCCGGCATTCAGGCTATTGCCCTGCGCTATTTCAATCCGGTAGGAGCCCATCCATCGGCTTTGATCGGCGAGCTGCCCAGGGGAGTTCCCGGAAACCTGGTCCCGTTTATCACCCAGACTGCCGCCGGAATACGGGAACAATTGAGTGTATTCGGCAATGATTATGATACACCTGACGGTTCTGCCATACGAGATTTTATCAATGTGGTCGATCTGGCCAAAGCCCATGTCGTGGCGATTGAACGCCTTCTGACCGGAAGAAACAGAACTGCCTTTGAAATTTTTAACCTGGGTACCGGAAACGGAGTATCTGTCCTTGAATTATTAAATGTCTTTGAGAAGGTTACCGGTGTAAAATTGAACTATAAGATTGTCGGACGCCGTCCGGGAGATATTGAAAAAATCTGGGCCGATACCTCCTACGCCAATCTTGAATTGGGTTGGAAAGCTGAAAAAAGCCTGGAAGAGACTTTGCTTTCCGCCTGGCAATGGGAAAAAGCCATCCGGGGTATACAGTAAGCTGACAAAATTAACATTGGCAATGGTGTAATTACACCATTCCTATAACGTTAAAGATATCTCTTTTTTCATGAGGCACAAGCCGCAGAGCCACCGGCCGGGAGCAATGTAACCGAGACCGATCTTAAATTTGACAACAGATTGATATGAAAGGAGTGAAAAACGCTGAAGATTTCATTAAGGACTATCCTGTCTGGCATGAGGAACTTACTATGCTGAGGGATATATTCCTGTCTGGCGGCATTGAGGAAACCATGAAATGGGGCATCCCGGTGTACGTTTGTAACGGAAAAAATGTATCCGGTATGGCTGCCTTTAAATCCTATGTTGGCATCTGGTTTTATCAGGGCGCGCTTTTGAATGATCATGCCGGTAAGTTGCTGAACGCTCAGGAAGGGATTACTAAAGCACTCAGACAATGGAGATTCTCCAATATCGGGGAAATCAGGAGAGACCGTGAGATTATTCATGAATATTTTCTGGAGGCTATACAGAATGCCTGGTCCGGAAAAGAAATCAAACCTGAAAAAAAGAAAGCACTGGTGCTGCCCGAAGAATTGAATACTCTTTTTGAAAGTGATCCCGGACTGAAACTCAGTTTCGAGGCCCTGTCCCTGTCGAAAAGGCGCGAATTCGCCGAACATGTCGGCAATGCCAAAAGAGCGGAAACCCGGATAGCCAGGATGCAAAAAATCATCCCTATGATTTTGCGTGGCGAAGGACTTAATGACAAATATTTAAAATAACCGCAAATACAAACCATCATGAAAAAAATTCTGATCACCGGAGGCGCCGGTTTCATTGGATCACATGTTGTCCGCCTGTTTGTAGGCAAATACCCCGGATATCATATCTTTAATCTCGATAAACTGACTTACGCCGGAAACCTGGAGAACCTCAGGGATGTTGAGCAAATGGAAAACTACACTTTTATCAGGGGCGACATTGTGGATTCTGACTTCATAAACCAGTTATTCCTGCAATATGGCTTCGACGGAGTTATCCATCTGGCGGCAGAATCGCATGTTGACCGTTCCATAACCAATCCGCTGGAATTTGTTTACACCAACGTAATTGGCACGGTAAACCTGCTGAATGCAGCCAGGAATATCTGGAAAGAAAACATGGAAGGCAGACTTTTTTATCATGTCAGCACCGATGAGGTATACGGTTCTCTGGGCCATGAAGGAATATTCACGGAAGAAACCCGGTATGATCCGCACAGTCCCTATTCTGCATCAAAAGCCAGTTCAGACCACTTCGTCAGGGCATACCATGACACCTACGGGCTGCCGGTTGTCCTGTCAAACTGTTCCAACAATTACGGCTCCTATCAATTTCCAGAGAAGCTTATTCCATTGTTTATCAATAACATTAAGAACAACAAACCGCTGCCTGTTTACGGAAAAGGCGAGAATATCCGTGACTGGCTTTGGGTCGAAGATCATGCCCGTGCCATCGATGTTATCTTTCATTCGGGAAAGAAAGGGGAAACGTACAATATCGGTGGTCACAATGAATGGAAAAATATCGACCTGATCAGGCTGATGTGCAAAATTATGGACCGAAAGCTTGGTCGTACCCCGGGTACATCGGAGCAACTGATTACCTATGTAAAGGACAGGGCGGGACATGATCTCCGGTATGCCATCGATTCGGGCAAACTTCAGAAAGAACTGGGCTGGGTTCCCAGCCTGCAGTTTGAAGAAGGTCTGGAGAAAACCATCGACTGGTATCTTAGCCAGACGGAATGGCTGAAAAATGTCACCAGTGGAGAGTATCAGAAATATTACGAACAACAGTATGTAAAACGCTGATCACCTGTAAAACTTCAATCTTATGAAACGCCGCACATTTTTCAGGACATCTGCCATAGGGGGTACTGCATTAGCCATCACCGGAGTTACAGGCTGCACGGGCAGTACGCCCCGCGAGGATTCCGGCCGGCCTGACCCGGCTGACTTTGAACTGAATGAATTCACTATATCCGGATTACAGGATAAAATGTCATCAGGTGAACTTACTTCCGTTTCCCTTTGTCAAAAGTACCTTGATCGTATTGCTGCGGTTGATCCGTTGTTGAAATCAGTTATTGAACTCAATCCTGATGCTATGGAAATCGCACGCCGGCTCGACGAAGAGCGTAAGGCGGGCAAAATCCGGGGACCACTTCATGGGATTCCTGTGCTGATCAAAGACAACATCGACACCGGCGATAAAATGATGACCACCGCAGGATCGCTGGCCTTAGCGGGAAATATTGCCCCTGAAGATGCGCCCATTGTGGCCCGACTTCGGGAGTCGGGAGCGGTACTGCTGGGTAAAACCAACCTGAGTGAATGGGCAAACTTCAGGAGCGACCGGTCAAGCAGCGGTTGGAGCGGACGGGGCGGCCAGGTCAGAAATCCATATTGCCTCGACAGGAGCCCCTGCGGCTCCAGTTCGGGTACCGGGGCAGCAGTGGCCGCAAACCTTTGTGCCATCGGAATTGGTACCGAAACGAACGGATCAATCGTCTGCCCATCAGGAGTTAACGGAATTGTCGGGATAAAACCCACCCTCGGACTCTGGAGCCGTCGTGGGATCATCCCTATTGCCCATAGTCAGGATACCGCAGGCCCCATGTGCAGGACGGTTGCTGACGCAGCCACCCTGCTTGGTGCATTAGCCGGGTTTGACGACCTGGATGCCGAAACCCATATCAACCGGGGGGAAATATTCAGCGACTACACAAAATTTCTGGATGCTTCAGGGCTTCAGGGTGCAAGGATCGGTATTGCCCGCGAAATGCTCGGTTTCAATCCCTTGGTCGACCAACTCTTTGATCAGGCAGTCGAAATTATGAGAAACCAGGGGGCTGAGGTAATCGATAACATTTCATTTGAAACACGCAGAAAATGGGGAGGGCCTTCCTATCAGGTCCTGCTTTATGAATTCAAGGCAGACCTTAACCAGTATCTTTCAGAACATCCCGGAGCCCCGGTCAGGTCGCTCGAAGAAATCATAGCATTCAACGAAAAAAACAGTGAAAAAGAGATGCCGTGGTTCGGACAGGAGATTTTTAAGCTTGCTCAGGAGAAAGGAGACCTCAGCAGCAGTGAATATCTTGAAGCCCTGAAAGAGGCCAAAAAGTTTACCAGGGAGGAAGGTATTGACGCAGTGATGGACAAACATAACCTGGATGCCATCATTGCCGGAACCAACGGACCTGCCTGGTGTATCGACTGGGTCAACGGTGATCATTTCTCCGGAAGCAGCAGTTCTCCGGCTGCCATCTCAGGTTATCCCAACATTTGTGTACCCATGGGATTTGTACACGGACTTCCCGTGGGACTTTCCTTTTTTGGCCGGGCTTGGAGCGAACCTGTGCTGATCAGGCTGGCCTATGCCTACGAGCAGTCCACTAAACTGAGAAAAGCCCCAGGATTTACTGCAACTTTGCCTGCCTGAAAATTTCGCGGACAAGATTTGCAGGTACTGATCAGACGAACTGAGGACCGTTCTTCAGCTGTACATCGTTGACAAACTGCCTGATCTGTTGTTCGTCTTCACGCCTGCATACCAGAAGCGTATTATTTGATTCGACGACAATATATCCATCCAGCCCCTGCAGCACGGCAATTTTGTCGCCAGGCATATTCACAATGCAGTTTTTATTGCCATAGGAAAGTACGTTCTTCCCGTTAATTACGTTTCCGTCATCGTCTTTTTCCTGATTTTCATACAATGAACCCCATGTACCCAGGTCACTCCACCCGAAATCTGCAGTCAGGACATACACATTGTCCGATTTCTCCATGATTCCGTAATCGATGGAAATCCCCATGCATTCAGAATAGATCTTATTTATAAAAGCCTTTTCATCAGGAGTATTGTAAAGGTGTTCACCCTGTGAGAAGAGAACAGCCACTTCATTTAAATGTGCCTCAAAGGCCCTGAGAATAGTTGGCAATGACCAGAGGAAAATCCCGGAATTCCAGAAGAACTCACCGCTTCCGACAAAAATCTCGGCCATCTGCAAATTCGGTTTTTCAGTGAAGGTTTTCACCTGGTGGAGGTTATCAAAATCGTTATATTCAACCTTTTCTCCTACCTGAATATAACCGTAGCCGGTTTCGGGACGGCTGGGATGGATACCCAGAGTGAGTAAAGCCCGATTACCGGAAACAAAATCGAGTCCTCTGGTGATTTGTTTCAGAAACTCCTCCTCCTTGAGAATCAGGTGGTCGGAAGGAGCCACCACGAGGTTTGCATCGGGATTAATTGTTTTGATCTTATTGGCGGCATAGGCAATACACGGTGCCGTATTACGGCGGAGAGGCTCACCCAGTATTTGGTTTCTGCCTAACTCCGGGAGTTGTTTTTGAACCAGGTCCACATAATCGACACTGGTCACCACATAAAAATTTTCGGCAGGAATCACCTTTGAAAACCGGTCAAACGCCTGCTGCAGCAAGGTTCTTCCGGTTCCGAGGATATCCAGAAACTGCTTGGGCATATCTTTCCGGCTCATGGGCCAGAAACGTGAGCCGATTCCTCCGGCCATAATAATGCAATAATTATTACTCATGATTCAGAAATTATCAACTCTTCAAATATATTCAATTTTTACTGAAGGGAAAAAGGCTTATCCGACAGTCTGAGATATTCCAATAGCCATCCGGCCTTCCGTTCGGTACCGTAAGGAATTGCCCAGTACTGAAAAGAACGATGGCAGACAGCTTTTTATGTATGAATTTAAGTTGTAATTTAGACGAAATTTTCAATGAATGAAGTTTTTGTTTCATATTGGCCGCTATTTCTGGATGCTGGGGAAAGTATTTGCCCGCCCCGAAAAGCATAAAATGTATGTGAGGCAACTGTTTCACGAAATAGATGCCCTGGGTATCAATTCAATAGGCATTGTGGTGATCATTTCCATTTTTATTGGCGGAATCCTGACTATCCAGCTGGCGTATAACCTGGTGAACCCGCTTTATCCCAAAACGCTTATCGGGCTGGGAACGCGCGACACCCTGATACTCGAATTTTCATCCACTATAATTGGTCTGATACTTGCCGGAAAAATCGGGTCAAACATTACCTCTGAAATTGGTTCAATGAAGGTCACCGAACAGATCGACTCCCTGGAAATAATGGGGGTCAATTCAGTCGGTTACCTGATACTTCCGAAGATAATTGCCGTGGTATTCATGATGCCATTTTTGGTAATACTGAGTATATTCTTCGGATTGACGGGAGGTCTGATTGTCGGGCCTGCGGTTGGTGTGGTTACCGTACCTGAGTACATCGAAGGAATCCGGTTTTTATTTGTTCCCTATTACGTTACGTTTACCCTGATTAAGTCGATCTTTTTCGGTTTCCTGATTGCCAGTGTTCCGGCATATTTCGGATATTTTGTCCAGGGAGGAGCCCTCGAGGTTGGCAAAGCCAGTACGAGGGCTGTGGTCAATACCAATATCCTGATACTTCTTTTCGACCTGATCCTAACCCGTTTACTGCTGACATGATAGAAGTTAGAAACATCATAAAATCTTTTGACGGCAATACAGTCCTGAAAGACATTTCAGCCGGTTTTGAACCAGGCCGTACCAACCTGATCATTGGCAGGAGCGGTTCCGGGAAGACGGTACTTCTGAAATGTATCCTCGGATTATATGATCCTGATTCAGGATTTATCAGTTACGACGGGCGTGATTTTACCGCAATGAAAAACCGGGAGAGAAAAAGACTGCGACAGGAAGTCGGGATGGTATTTCAGGGAGGAGCCCTGTTTGATTCTCTGACGGTAGAGGAGAATGTCAGGTTTCCCCTTGATATGTTCACCAATATGAGCTTCAGGGAAAAATTAAAGCGTGTCGAATTCTGCCTGGAACATGTAAATATTTCAAAGGCCAATCATCTTTATCCATCAGAGATTAGCGGAGGTATGCAAAAAAGGGTAGCCATTGCCCGTGCGATAGCGCTCAATCCCAAATACCTGTTTTGCGATGAACCTAATTCGGGACTAGACCCTGAAACGGCCACACTGATCGACAACCTGATCCATGATCTTACCACGGAATTTAACATGACGACCATAATCAATACCCATGATATGAATTCGGTGATCGAGATCGGTGAGAGCGTATTGTTTATCCACAAAGGCGAAAAGTGCTGGGAGGGATCAAAACACGATATTCTGACAGCTGAAAACCGGATCCTAAACGATTTCATTTTCGCCAATAAACTATATGCCCAGATGAAGCAAACCCAAAAGACATCTCCCGATACCCCCGTGTAGTGTTTTGAGCCTCAGCCAGCTGTAATGTTACCTTTTGGGAGACAAAGTAATCACCGGCACCATAATCTCTTCCATTGAAATCCCGCCATGCTGAAATGAATTATTGTAATAATTGGCGTAATAATTATAATTGTTCGGATAAACAAAAAAATCATTCCCCTGGGCAAATATATAGCTGGTGCTTACATTTCTGGAGGGAAGAAAGGCCTCTTTGGGGTTGGTTACCTCGAATACCTGCCTGGCTTTGTAATTCAGGTTTTTCCCAAGCTTGTAACGAAGATTGGTATTGGTCTCCCGGTCGCCGATAACCTTTACCGGATTATTGACCCGTATGGTGCCATGATCCGTGGTAACCACCACCCTGATATCCATAGCCGACAAGGATCTGAGCAGATCCAGCAGAGAAGAATGGTTAAACCAGCTCAGGGTCAGCGACCGGTAAGCTTTTTCGTCGGATGCAAGCTCCCGGATCATATCCATTTCAGTCCGGGCATGGGAAATCATATCGACAAAATTAAAAACCATAACGGAAAGCTCACTGTCGCGTATCCCCTGGATGGTCTCGGACAGTTTCCTGGCGCTTTTCAGGTTGGATACCTTATCGAAATAGAGCTTTTCCCTGCGGCCCAGTCTTTGCATTTGTTTCTGAAGAAGCGTTTCCTCGAATTGGTTTTTGTTACCTTCATTATCGTCATCATCCCACATTTCGGGATACAGCTTTTCAATCTCCGAAGGCATCAGACCGGCAAACATGGCATTCCGGGCATACATGGTAGCAGTTGGCAGAATACTGAAATACAGCAGTTCTTCCTCCGTATGAAAATATTCATTAATAACCCTGCTCAGCACCCGCCACTGGTCATACCGCATATTATCGATTACAAGGGTGAACACTTTATTGCCCTGATTAAGCAGGGGAAACACCTTATGTCTGAAAATGTCAGTGGAAAGCAAGGGTCGTTCACCTGAAGACTTTCCAAACCATTTTAGGTAATTATCCCTGATAAACCGTGCAAAAGCCACGTTGGCATCATTTTTCTGAAAATTCAGGATCTCATCCATGGCAGAATCTTCAGAGGTGCTCAATTCGAGCTCCCAATATACCAGCTTGCGGTAAATATCGGTCCATTCTTCTGCGGTCAGCCGGTCATTCAGCCGGGTGCCTATTTTCGAGAATTCCATCTGATAGGCCGAGGTAGTCTGTTGAGTGACCAGGCGTTTCTTTTCGACGTTCTTTTTCAGTGTAAGCAGGATCTGTTTTGGATTTACCGGTTTGATAAGATAGTCTGCAATCTTCGAACCCACAGCCTCATCCATGATATTCTCCTCTTCGCTTTTAGTGATCATGACCACCGGAACATTCGGAGAGATGGTCTTAATCCTGTTCAGGGTTTCGAGGCCGCTCAGGCCCGGCATATTTTCGTCGAGGAATATGATATCGAAATAATTACGTTCCACCATATCCAGGGCATCCGAACCATTGTTGGCGGTCGAAACTTCGTAGCCCTTCTCATTGAGGAACAGAATATGCGGCCTGAGCAGGTCAATCTCATCATCCACCCAGAGTATGTTAATTTTTCTCATTTATCGGAAATTATAAGCGTTTCTGTCTTAAAAACAAAAATCAGGCCCTTATCGTACCCGGTTAACATACTTTAACCCGGCGTTTATCCGGACTACTGACCCAGATAAAAGCGGCGGTAAAACTCCATGTATTCGGTAATGTTCCTTCTCTGGCTAAAGACTTCGAGGTTTTCCGGGGTAATGATGAAATTACGGTAATCGGCATCACCCAGAGGTCTGAAAATATTTCTGTCCTGAATAATCGACTGCAAATAGCCTCTGGCCACTTCACGGTTATCGAGGCCGGATACCCGGACCATTATCCTGAAGTCGTCCAGACGGCCTTCAGAAATCTGAAGCCCTGCCATACCGGGTGTACTGGCATTGAACTCACCAATGTTCGCAATCAGCCTTTCCTTGTCAAAACCTTCAGAAGGTACTACCAGGACGAAAATATGCATGCCGCCGGCATCAGGCGTAAAAGGACCTTCATACGTTTGATCCGATGAAGTAACGGCAATCGGTGGCTGTTGGGCAGGCGGTGACTGCTGGGCTGGCACCGGCGGGGTGGTCAGCGATGTTCCTGACGGAGCAGATGGGGTGCCTGACGGAGTGGAGGAAGGAGCCTGTCCGGCCCTTTGAATGTAATTGGTACGGAAGAATTCCATATAGCTGTCAACAGCTGTATTCTCAAACAGCCTGTTTAGGTTTCTCTCGGTAATCACAAAATTCCGGTAGGAAATTTGCCCCAGGCTCTCAAAAAGAGCACGTTCCGTAATGACTCTCCGGAAATAGGACATACCTTCGGCATAGCCAGGAATTCCTTTGACGACCACAAACTGGTAATCACCCGCTGTCCTGGTTTGTAAGGCCAGGTTCCACGCGCCGAATTCCTGACGGTTAAATCCGGCAAACTGGTTTACCAAAGTCTTTAGCGACATACTCCTGTTGTTAACTGCTATCACGAAATTCTGGAGAGTATCGATGGCAGAGGCGAACATGGCTTCTGAAACCGGTACATCCACCGTAACAAAGCGACCCATTTCACCTAACAGTTCATCTTCCCGTTGTGCCCTGGCCATCAGCTCTTCGGGCGAGACCTCAGTTTCACCTTCATCGGAGAAATCCGGGCCGATAAACCGGCTGTAGTTTTTCAGGAAGAACCGCAAATACTCCGCATAGGATTTATCGGCCATAATCTGCCGGTAATTGGTTGAGGAAACCACAAAATTGTAATAATCCACCCCTTTGAGCGTCCGGAACACCTCAGCCTTCCGGATGATAGCCCTGAAATAAATCAGGGCCTGTTCCTTATTTCCAAGAGACCTCACCTGTAGCATGGCCGTTGTGGCGTCCAGGTTTTCTCCTTCGATATCGAAATCGTACCGGGTATAGTGATCGAGGTTGTAATTGGCAATATCGAACTTGAGCCGGTTAAGATCGACCGCAGCACTTCTTGGATAGGTGATCATGAAATAATGAACCAGTTCCTCATCATAGCTGAATTTACCACCAAACTCATCGTCTTCGGCAAGCATGCCTGATAAAAGTTCCCGGTTTTTGATCTCATCGTGCAGATAACCCATTTCGACCAGTTTCTGGTAATTCACCAGAGAACTATCCTGAATAAGGGTAAGAATTTCCTGAGCAAGAGTAACCGGTTCAGCTTTCGGATAATCAGAAATATATTTCTGCATCAGCAGTTCAAAGGAGCGCATGTCGCTGGTTGCCCCCCTGGCTACAGATCCCATAAATGCCACTTTGGAAAGCATAGAACTGTCTGGGTCAAATTCGAGGATTTTGTCTGTTGTGCCTATCACCTCGCGGTATCTTCCTGACTTGTAATCCCTGAAAGCATCCTGATACAACCTGTTCATATTATCCATTCTCTCCTGCATTTGGGTAAAGAAATCCGGATTGAGCAGATATTGGGCATAGCGGCTTTCGGGGAATTGTTTCACGATCAGGTTGCGGTAATATAACGATCTCTCATGGTTGCCCGACAATTCATGGACATCGTAAAGGTCAAAGAGGGCTGAAAGCAGATATATATTTTCCGGATAGCGTCTGATAAGTTCTTCAAATGATTCGGCAGAACGTAAATAATCACTGAAATCGGATTTGAATATTTTTCCGGCATTATAAAGGGCATCCCTGATTTTATCATGCGATATGGCCATCAGTGAGTCATTAACCGGAAGGTCCTGTGTATAATACTCCCGCTTCATCGGGTCCGTTTCTCTGGGAATGATAAGCGACGAATCGATCAGTTCCGCAAATTCATTCTGTTCATATTCCGAGAATGAAGCTTTGTTAAGCCTTCTCCAGTTATCCTCGAGCTTCCGTCTTCCCCACCGTTGCTGAAATTGTGACCTGCCGAAGGATACCGTTTGCGGATTATAGAAATACCAGCCTCCGCCTTCACTTCCGCGGCCCATCCCCAGGCGGTATTCATTCGCCCGGAAATATCCGCTTTGCGTCCGCCCCTGGCTGGCGAGCAATTCTTCTTCACGCTGTTTTTCCTTTTCAGCCGCTATCCATTTATCGATCAATGCGTTTCGCTCATTCTCAGGCATGTTGGCCAGTTTTTGAAGGCTATCCTGCAACTCAACCATCTCCAGGTTTTCGACTAATCGGCTAAGGCCTTTGTACCGTGTATCAATAACCTGATAATTGGGATATTCGTTATTGATCACCATCATGGCGGTATCATAGTAAGCCTGTGATTCCCGGTATTTCCGGTCATCAAAAAAGATATCGGCAACCGTTATGGATGAACGGGCCTTTTGGAAATCGTTCGAAACACTAACAGCAACCGAGCTTTTATAATGATCTATAGCCTGGCTTATATTTCCTTCACGATAATGGATATTCCCAAGTGCAAAATAAACCTGATCCCTGAATTCAAGGTTCTTTTCATCCCGAAGCATTTTGTTCAGTTCCTTCTTGAGTTTCTCAGAATCTCCCAGCCCGGAATAGAGGCTCGCTGCATTTATCCTTGCATTGAAAGCCATTTTGTAGGGTGGGTTCAGTCTGGTGACAGCCATAAAGGCTTCGGCAGCCTGTGGAATATTTCCGGTCTCCCGGTAGAGCTGGGCAAGGATGTATTGCAGCCTGACTTTCTCTTTTTTCCAGAAAGTCTTTCCCATGGCGATTTCAAGCAATTTGATCGCTTCGGTGTATTCATTCTGTTTCAGATAAAAATCGGCATTTACCTTGGCCAAATCTTTTTCAAGCCTCCTTGGAAATTTTGGGTCAGCCTGAAGGGCCTGTAACAATTCAGATGCCTCCGTGTACCTTTGCATCTCGCTGTAAGTCCTGGCTAACCAGACCATGGCATCGAAACGGGTTTCTTCTTCAGCAAATTTCCGGATAACATAGGAGAAGTTTTCTGCCGCAGAAGAGAAATTATGCTGATAGAAGAATGCCTGACCAATCATAAGATAACTGTCGTCAACCCAATTGTTGAACTCCTCCTTCCTGGCAAATTCCTGGTAACTCCGGGTCCTGATCCGTCTGCGTTTCGGCTTTGCGGTAATTGAACGGTTCTGGGCCACTTTGCTGCCTTTCTGTATGGCATGGTCCATATCGCCTTTGGCCATCTGGCCTGCCGCAGGATAACTCTCCTTATAGAGCGGCAATATCCTTGTGTAATCATCCTCCAGGTTTTGGTCAATCCGGCGTAACCCGGCCTTCATGCTCTCCTTTCCGTTGAAATAGATATTGTACCTTGAAGTAAGGTTGTGATAGGCCCTGGAAGCCCTTGTGTTCTTTTCGGTTGAACAGCTGTATATCAATCCTGCAAGAAGAATAAAAATGACTGTATGTATAACTCTTACCTTCAAATATGTCGAATTTTATTTCTGTTGGATTAAACTCAGAATCGTTAAATATATTGCTTTGAGCCCTTTTAAAATATGGCTGTTCATCGCGTCCGCAATATTACAAAACCTAAGGGAAATTTTGCTTATACCACGATAATGAACCTGCATAATTATCCGGCTGCGCCTCAGAGTTGTGTTTCGCTGTATCTTTTGACCAGCTTTAGTCCTTCGAGGGTAAGCAAGGGTTCAACGTGATCAATAACGGGGATGATCGGCGCCATGATATTACTCAGCCCTCCTGTGGCCACAACGGTTACCGGTCTTTTCAGTTCTTTTTCTATTCTGCCAATTATAGAATCCACAAGTCCGGAATACCCCAATACAATTCCCGACTGGATGGCATGAACGGTATTCTGTCCGAGGACCGACGGCGGGGGAATCAGGTGAACCCGCGGCAACTGGGCGGTTTTTCCGGCTAAGGCGTTCACAGCGGTATTCAGTCCGGGAGCAATGGCAACCCCAAGTACCCTGCCACCCGACCCGACGGTAGTAAAGGTTAGCGCAGTCCCAAAATCAATCACGGTAACATACTCCCCGTACTTATCAAAGGCCGCCAATGAATTGGCAACCAGATCGGACCCAATCTGATAGGGATTAAGTACCCTGATGGGCAGTTTATCGTACAATTCAGGGCCCAGTAATACCGGCGTCAGTTTGAGAAACTTGGAGAGCATATCGATAAATGGCTGAACCAACGTAGGTACCACGCTGCTTAGCACAACCGATTCAATACGCCCGCTGCCGGTGTCTTCACTGGATAACAACGACCGGAATATTACTTCGTACTCATCGGCAGTCTTGTTTACATCGGTCTGAATCCGCCAGTCTGAGATCCAGCGGTCAGCATCATTCAGTCCGAATACAATGTTTGTATTACCAATATCAATTACCAGAAGCATACTGATTTTAAATTAATTAATGCCCAATTAAACTTATCCCTGCACGATGGCGAACCGTCCCAAAAATGACAATATGTACATTAACCATTACCTCTGTTGTCCCACTTTTTTGGACAGATATGAGCCAGGTCAGAATTGCATTTTGATATTCAGCAAAATAACAAAAATAAATAACATTAAATGAAGAGTTGCGTAAACAAGTCAGATTGTAATTTAATTAAGGGATTAACCATAAACTTACTTACTACTATGCAGAACAACCGTAATCCACTCATTTTTATCGTTGAAGACAATCCTGTATACAATACCCTGATTACAGAGGTGCTGAAATCCAAAAAATACAGGCAGGTACACTCTTTTCACAGCACAGAGGAGTGCTTTAAAAAAATCGACCTGAATCCGGATATAATTGTCCTGAATTATGCCTACTCAGGATTTACAGGACTCGATCTGATGAGAAAAGTGCATGAATCCAGGCCACATGTTGATTTCATCTTTCTTAGCGGGCAGAATGATGTAGCTACTGCAGTAAAAATCATTAAGCTGGGAGCTGCCGATTACATCGTTAAAAGCGACAAGGCCCCTCAGGTTCTTGTGAATTCAATTGAAGAACTGATTTCAAAGGAGAAAAGAATAAGCCTGAAAAAGGGACTAAAATATGGTACCATCGTTGTATTATTAGCCATACTGGTTGTAATCCTGACCTCACTGGCCCTGGCATTCTTTACCAATATTTTTGCTTCATAATCTTTTTTAAGATTCTACAGGCTTATCCGGCAGGAGAGCGTACATTCCGGATATAGTTTCATACATAGGGTTTAACATGCTGATCAAAAGAATTTCTTCAAGGGAAATTCTTTTTTTTGCCTGCCCATGATCAATTTTCGTATTTTAGGGCGCAATTAATAATATATATGGTTCTTTGAGGCCATTAAAAATTTACATATGAACGTATTAAATGTTTTCAGGCAATACAACAAGACATTCTGGGCTTCCAATGTGATCGAACTTTTTGAAAGGTGGGCCTGGTATGGGTTTTATATGGCATTTGCCCTGTACCTGGTTAACTCGAAAGATACGGGTGCTTTAGGTTTATCACAGGCACAAAAAGGAATCATTATGGGTACCGGATCCATGCTGCTTTATTTATTACCATTAATAACCGGGGCGATTGCCGATAAGGTGGGTTATACCCGTGTCCTGATCCTTTCATTTACCGTTTACATATCCGGATTTTACATGATCCGGACATTTGACACATTCGGGATGGTATTTTTCGCATTTATATGGACCTGTGTGGGCGGTGCTCTTTTCAAACCGATTATTTCGGCTATGATAGCCCGTACTACCACTGCAGAAACCTCTTCAATCGGATTTGGCATTTTTTACATGATGATCAACATCGGCGGATTTATAGGTCCATTCATTGCGGGGGTAGTAATGAACAAAAGCTGGGACTACGTTTTTTATATATCGATGATCACGATGGCGGTAAATTATTTTATCACCCTCTTCTTTTTTAAGGACCCCATAGTGAAAGACACCCATACATCGCTTGGGAAAAGCATATTACAGGCTTTAAAAAACATAATGATCACGTTGGAAAACTGGAAATACATCCTCTTCCTGGTGATTATGATTTTGTTCTGGACCGCTTTCAACCAGCTTTATTATTCATTTCCGGTGTTTGTCGACCAATGGGTAAATACGGCGGTCATCTATGACGGTATCTCATCGGTCTGGCCCTGGCTTGCCGGGAAAATCGGCACTGACGAAGGCACCATTTCCGCAGTGACCATATCCAGTATGGATGCATTCTTCATCATCGTTTTCCAGTTGATCGTATCAGCGCTCGTGATGCGTTTCAGACCATTGTCGGCCATGATGGGGGGCATCCTGATCCTCAGCGGGGGTGTTGGACTGATGTTTTCCTCCCAAAGCGGATGGCTGGTTATTCTGGGTATCCTGATCTTTGCCATCGGGGAAATGGCCAGTTCACCAAAATTCACCGAATACATCGGGCGCATTGCTCCCGACGATAAAAAAGCGCTTTATATGGGAACCTCCTTTCTGCCGATCGCTGCAAGCCATCAGCTGGCAGGCTGGATTTCCGGTGGTCCTTTCGAAAGGATTTCAGACAAGTTTTATCTGCTCCGTAAGGAAACCATTTCCAGAGGCCTTGAACTTCCTGAAATTTCTGATGCCTATTCCAAGAATGACTTTTTCCAGGAAGCTGCTTCACGCATGAATATGTCTGTTACAGAACTTACACAACATCTGTGGGGAACCTATCAGCCCCAGTCGATCTGGTACCTGTTTTCGGGCATTGCCGTTTTAGCGGTCATTTTACTGTGGCTTTACGACCGTTTCATTATATCGAAATAACCTTTCATGACTAATAAAAAAATACCCCGGCAATTGATGCCGGGGTATTTTTTTATTATTGATTATCGGTACCAGACCGGAATCATCAGCCCTGAGGAGCTTCTCCGGGAACCGGAACAGTTGCCGTGGCCATGATACCCACATCACCCATGATATAAGTAGTCGGGCCCAGTTTCATATCAGAGTTCATCATTTCATCCCAGGTAACTTCCTTGCCGGTATAGGCAGATACACGTCCCATAATGGCTGTCATATTGCTGATAGCAATTCCTTCAGCTTCGTTAACCGGAATATTCTGGCGGATACAGGTAATCAGGTCGACATGCTCCTGGCGGTATGGATCGATACGCTGTGGTTTACCTTCAGCATCGGCAGGATACTGGAAGGCATAAATTTCATTGCCCTGAAGGTCAAATATTTTATTTGCACAGTTGGTCTGTCCTTTGGTACCGCGGATCCACTCGCTGACATTGTTGGTACAGCCATTGATCTGTCGGCACATGCTGTGCATATGCATCCCGTTGTCATATACAAAATCAACCGAGAAGTTATCGTACTGATCACCGGTAACCCTGCGATGGCGTGAGCCGAAACCAACCGCTTTGGTAGGATGTGTTCCGGTGAACCAGTTGATCACATCGATATTGTGAACATGCTGTTCAACAATATGATCACCAGATAACCAAAGCCAGTTAACCCAGTCACGGATCATATATTCCATTTCGCTCCAGTCGGCATTTGGATTGCGGTGCCAGAGTTTTGACTGGTTCCAGTAGGCATTAGCCGAGATAATTTCGCCGATTTCGCCGGTGGCGACTTTCTTGTAAATTTCGATGTATTCGTGCTGGTGACGACGCTGGGTACCTGCAACGATCTTAAGTCCGAGGCCGTCGGCAATCTTCGATGCAGCCATTACTTTACGGATACCGGTTGGATCTACCGCAACAGGTTTTTCGAGGAATACATGTTTCCGTGCATTCACGGCAGCCTCGAAATGATCGGGCCTGAATACCGGGGGAGCACAGAGAATGACTACGTCGACATCAGCTGCGATTACCTTTTCATAATTGTCGAAACCCACGAAGCAGTTTTCTTCAGGAACATCAACGTTGAAATCTTTTTTAATACGTGCCTTGCAAGAGTTTACCCTGTCCTGGAATACATCTCCGAGAGCAGTAATGGTTACATTCGGACCAGCTGACAACCAGTTCAGTGCAGCACCGGTTCCACGGCCACCACAACCAATCACACCTGCTTTCAGCGGTTTTCCGTCCGGTGCGGCATCAAGCAGCGGGGGAATAGCCAAATCACTCAGTTTTTTGAAAGAGCCTCCTGAAGTGGCGCTTCCACCACCCGATGAACAGGAAACCAAGGGGTTAAAACCTACTGCTCCAACAGCACCAATAGCAGCGGCGCCTGTCAGAAACTTTCTTCTGGAAAAATTATTTTCACTCATAACATTTGAATTTTAGTTATATTGGTATTACTAATTACCTGTTTTATCATCAAATTCACATACTACCCTGAAGCTGATATAATTACAATCAGACAACCACCAGATACTCTTGGGCATCTGGGGATCTGACTTCAACCAGGCCTCAGTACGGGTATAATCACGTGCAGCACTTCTGACATTTGCGGCATCGCTTCTGAAATATCCACCGCGCACAACCCTTTCGGTTCCGGATTCCGGGCCTTTTGGATCGGTGGCTCCATCCTGCAGCATACTATAAGCATCCGGCGCATACCAGTCGGCAACATATTCGGCAGCATTCCCGAGCATATTCTTCAGACCGAAAGGATTGGCATCCACTTTTTCGGGCCGTTGCGTCCTGAGAAGGCTGTTTGCATTATAAACCACAAAATTGTCGATCTCGGTTTTCCGCTTCCGGAAAAAGCCCCCATCGGTGAAATCCTTTGGGTTACCTTCAAAAAAGTAGGGTGTCTGGGTACCACCCCGGGCTGCATACTCCCACTCTGCCTCAGTCGGAAGGCGGTAGGTTTTGCCGGTAACCTGCGACAGCCATCTGCAATAGGTTTCGGCAGCATGGTAACTCATGGTTATGGCCGGTCTGTCACCCATACCCCAGTTCTGGTCAGGCTGACCATAGGGCGGAGTCGGACCGGTTATGGCATCTACTTCGGCCGACAGGCGAGATCCCTCTGTATCGGTCGACCTGCCCTCTGCAGCCGTCTGCGTATAGAACACCAGAAACTCATTCCAGGTTACTTCTACTTCGGCCATAAAGAACGGACTGACATTGACCGTCCTGACCGGACCTTCATCGGAACTTCTCATGGGTTCGGAATCGGGGCTTCCCATCTGGAAAGAGCCTCCCGGAATCGCAATCATATTGAATGACACTACCGAACCCGGTATAGTCTCGGTAAAGTTTTCGTGTGTACTGACCACTGCCGGTTCGGTATATACTTCCTGGTTGATGGCTACGCCTGATCCAAAATTGACGTTGGTGGAATGCACCCGGTTAGGATCATAATGGCCTACATCAATGTGACAATTGAGACAAAGCAGATCCTTCTCGTTCATGGAATAATATAGGTGGGCCTCCATACCTTCTTTCGATAAATTCCGGGGAAATAAATTGGTATGACACCCAACGCAGGAGGACTGGAAAGTAAAATGCTGCGCCATCTCAACGGTACGCTTGCCTTCCCAGTTGAAATCGGCACTGTCTTTAAATAAAAAACCATAAACATCCTTGATACCCAGCCTGATCTTTTCTTTCATGTAACCTTCACCCTTGGGAGGCAGGTGACATTCGACACAGCCTACCTGAATTCCGCTCCGGGTATCATAATGCGGTGACAATTTCCAGGATTCAAAAACATGAGGGTGAACATGACATACCTCACAAAACTGATTGGTAGAGGTGGCTTCAACGGCCTTGTGGGAATAAAATGCAACAATTACGCCGAGAATAAAACCAATAAAAACAACGAACAAGAGTCGTTTGCGCAAAAAGTGTCCAAATTTTTTAAACATATCAAGCAGACAAGCAGTTTAATAATAAAAAAGCAGAGTGACCTCAAAATTAGCAAAATATTAAACCGCAAAACCTTTCTGCGATGATTTATCAACTATTTAGACCGATTTTGAACACATTTTGCGGAATAGCGGAAAGGTTTTCCAAATACACCATTATAATGGTAACTACAAACGTGACAGGCTTATATCGGCATTTACCTGTTTGCTTTCCTTTACTTCCACCTGAATTTTCTCAACAGGCTTATATGTTATCATCTGATAATTAACAATATAAACACCCGAAGAAGGTACTTCAATCTGGTATTTACCATCAAAATCGGTATACGCCGACAATCCTGTTCCGGCGAGCTCAATTTTAACACCGGTCAGTGCTTCTCCCGATTCAGTATCGGTAACTTTCCCCGACAATACCAGGTTCCGGGCAGTTCCTGACTCTTCCTTAACTTGATCCTTTTTACCTTCAGCCCCTGAAGATAGGGCGATAAACAGGCAAATCCAAACCATCATGATTTTCATACAGTTTTGTTTTAAATGTCTGCAGCAAACCTACATCAATCCGGAACAAGAAACTTTAAATCATTTTTATTAACCGGTTAAGTATAGATCAATAAAAACTGCTTATATTTAAAATCCATATTAACTAAATGTTAACCCGTAACTTTTAATTAACCCTGCACTATGACCCAAGATCTGTCAACCTGGCTTGCGGGCTTTTCTGAGCTTTTTTTTCCGCAGGTTTGTATAACCTGCCGGCGCAAACTCTTTTCATCAGAAAAGTATATCTGCCTGTTTTGCATACAGGAATTACCGAGAACTCTATTTCACCTGGATGAGGAAAACAAGGTTGCCCGGCTTTTCTGGGGCCGGGTTGAAATCCTTTACGCCACATCGTGGCTTTTTTTCAGAAAAGGGAGTCCCTACCAGCAGCTGATTCATTATCTTAAGTATAAAGGCCTTAAAGAACTTGGACAGGAGCTTGGGTACCTCTTTGGGAACGATCTCAGGGAATCTCCCTTTTCCGGCTGCGAACTGGTTATCCCTGTCCCGCTTCATCCTGCGAAAGAAAAAAAAAGAGGTTATAACCAGAGTGAATGGATTGCCCGGGGAATTGCCGGGGCCCTGGCTCTGCCTCTCCCCCGGGCGGCACTGGTCAGGGCTGCCGATACACAAACGCAGACCCGCAAGAGCCGCTTTGAACGGTGGCAGAATGTGGAGGGAATTTTTGAGGTGCCTGATCCGGAACTGATCCTGGGGAGGCATATCCTTCTGATCGATGATGTGGTCACGACAGGGTCAACACTCGAAGCCGCAGCCCAGGCTCTGCTCTGCTCGGGTGCTGCAGGGGTGAGTCTGGCTACCCTGGCCATTGCCGATTTCTGAAGGAATTACCTCAGCACGGTCACCTTCCTGACACGGATATCCTTAACCGGCCTGAATTCCCGGCCGACCTCTGTTTTCCTGATTTCATCGACCACCTCCATTCCTGAAACCACTTCACCAAAAATGGTATAACTTCCATCCAGGTGTGGTGCACCTCCGATCGTTTTATATACCTGCCTTTGTTCAGAAGTAAACCTGTGTCCGGTTTCCGATTCGATTTCATTGAGCTCACGGTCACTGTAAATTCGCCCCGAAACGATATAATACTGAGATCCTTCCGATCGACGCCTGGCATTCTCTGTGTCGGGCCGCCTGGGCGAGCCCACCATCCCGCGCCGGTGAAATTTTCCGGGTACTATATGCGCTGGCATGGTGTAGCCCGGTCCCTTCCATCCTACCACATCATCCTTTCCGGCATACCTGGTATCAGCAGCACCACTCTGAATGCCCAAATCGGCAATAACCCTGTGTATCAGCAAGCTGTCGTAAAAGCCCTCTTCAGCAAGCCGGATGAAATTATCCCGGTAATCAGGGGTCTCATTAAACAGCCGAATCGTTATATCACCGTAATCCGTGGCAATACGGATTCCCCTTACCCGCTTATTGGCTTCAGCTGATTTCAGATCGGTATGGCTCTGTGTATCCGACAGCGGTTTAACCTCTTCACCGGCTTTCCGTAAAATACTCGAAATAAGTGCCGCCGGAATAACAAGGCTTCGTTGCCTGTAATCCACAACATCTGAAAAACCAATACCCAGCAGATGCTGATTGCTCAGAAAGACCGGTACCCCATATGCATTGCGGAGAATCTGGTTGGAAACCTGATAAAGCGGAAGGCCTGTCTTGTTGGTATGGGCTTCCACCTTGCCCGTCCTGAGCTGAAGGGTCCCTCCCGAAGGTTTTGCGACAATATAGGTCTTTGCTGCATTGGGAACGCTGTCGGTATATAATTTCAGCGGATTCCGGGATGCACCATCTACTTTCAGGACAATCAGGTCACTGATCCTGTCAAGAACGACAAAACCGGTTGATTCCATGCTCTGCTGACCGTCATGAGGAAATAGAACAGCCCTGTTTGCAGATCCCAAAAGCGATAGCCGTGTCACGACCAGGTTGCTGTCGGCAAAAAATCCCTGGCCGGTTTCAAGGATCCGTTCACCATCATAGGTATTTATAGTGACCACCGATGACAGCAATCCCGACCACCTGCCAGGATCGGCATCAGCATCGTCCTGCTGAGGCGAAGGTTGGTTCTCTTTTGATCTTCCCGGACCGCATCCTGCAGTAGCAGCGATCAGAAAGCCCATAATCAGAATCCTGAAGAAACCCTCTTTCATTAGAATATATATTAGTTTAAGCATTCATATACAAAACGTTGCCATCATCCTCCAAATCCCGGGATTACAGATGGGTAGCCTACAGGCTGCGGGCGAACATATGACCCCGGCTGCGGGCGAATTCATTTTTGATACCTCTTTACTACCCATATATCACCTCTGCGGGGCTAATGGCATGCATCCACTATGGGCTTTTCAGTCCATCCCATTTTTGCTGAACCGCAATCGCTTATTCATATCCTTTTGTCACTTTTCCTTTACAATCAGAACTCCTTTGTGGTGAGTCATTCATGTGAATAATTGTATTGTTTTTTAAAGGTCGCATGCTTTTATTTTCAAAGGCTCCGGATATTCGTAATCAGCTGGCTGTAGCGTATTCCGTCGATCCAGTCCGTAAATCAGCTGGTCATGCCATACTGAAAACCGGAAATGGTAGCATCACCTGATGATCCTTACCGTAATTTTCACATCCGTAAGCGGCCGGTCGTTTCCGTCGGTTTTCAGGGCGGCAATCCGGTCAATCACCTCAAAACCATCGGTACATTCCCCGAATATGGTATACTTGCCGTCCAGCTCAGGGTATCCTCCCGTGGTGGTGTAAGACAACCTCTGCTGTTCTGAAAAGGTAAGCTTTCCGGGTGCCATGGCATATTCAGTATCAATCTGCCGGCGCAACGGACCAGCCAGGTCCCTGAATTCCTCCGCCCGGTTTTCTTCCCTGAGCCTGCTGAGTTTCTCCCGGACCTCATCCGACAGGATTCTGTCGGTAATCCGTTTCATGATCGGATTGTTAACCGCCATTTCGAGAGTGTCCAGCCTGCTTTCGGTAAATACTTTTCCTTTAACAATATAGAACTGGGATATATCAGACTGTTTGAAAGGATTCTTTTCATCAGGCTGGCGGGGGGCACATAAGGCACCTTTTTTATGGAAATAATGAGGCAGAATCTCGTCATCGACGGTATGGTCAGGATCTCCGTACCCTATCCTTTTCCCTGGAGCTGCATTTCTCGACGACCGGGATCCACCCTGTATCAGGAAATCAGGCAAAACTCTGTAAAACAACGTCCCGTCATAATATCCCTCCCGTGCAAGCTGAAGAAATGCGTCCCGGTGCCGGGGGGTATCATCATACAGTATAAAGGTCATATCCCCCAGGTTGGTAGAAATCTTCACCTGATGAGACTGAGCTGAAGTTTCAGCAAAAAGAAAAATAACCCACAATCCGGCTACCCAGAAACGTATCATTAATTCAATACTTTAATTTTCATCTTAACATCCGCCACAGGTCTGTCGGCCGCACCGGTTTCGACTGCGGCAATTTTGTCGATAACCTCCAGTCCTTCAATAACCTCGCCAAAAACGGTGTAGTTATTGTCTAACGACGGATATCCCCCTATGGAGGTGTAAGCGGCACGCTGAGCCTCTGAAAAGCGGAACTGTGGTGCAGCCCTGAAAATACTGTCGGCTTCCTCACGCAACTCAGCCACCCTGATATTAAATCCCTGTTGATTGTTTTCTGCCCTGAAGCGGTTAAGCTCATCCTGTGCTGCCTCGAAATGTTTTCTGAAGATGGTTTGCTGTAGTCCCATATTTCGTTGCATTTCCATGGTATCCAGCTCACCGGGTCGCCATACCTTGCCCTGAACGATATAAAACTGGGAACCGCTGGATTTCCTCTCAGGATTTACCTGGTCTCCCTGCCGGGCAGCTGCCAGCGCACCCTTTTTATGAAAAAAACCATCAGTAATCTCAGCGGGAAGGGTATAATCCGGCCCTCCGCCACCCAATCTTGATCCCGGTTCTGCATTCCTGGATTCCGGATCACCACCCTGGACCATGAAGTTCTTTATCACCCTGTGGAACAGAAGGCCATCGTAAAAACCTTCTCCGGCAAGCTTGATAAAATTATCCCGGTGTTCCGGAGTCTCATTATACAATTTTACCTTAATATCTCCCATATCTGTTGAAATCAACACCATGCGGCTTTCGCCCGTCTGAACGGAACTGCTGCATGAAAGCGATAAAAACAGAATGAATACAACTGATAACATTAAAATCCGTTTCATATTTATTTCCGTGTTTGAGGGCAAAATTAAAAAATTCTCAACCCGACACAAACCAATCCTCATAATACCCTTAGGATATGGAGTATAATGCTGCAAAATATCCGGGAAATGCCAAATTTAGGTACATTTGCGCTTCAACCGGTATCACCGTTAATCAACTCAGAACATGGAATATTTAATGGTTGATGATCACATCCACCTTCAGTTACTGAAGCCCTCACATTCAGTACTGATCTATGAAGCTATCTGCAGCAACCGCGAATTCCTGAGAAAATGGCTCCCTTTCGTGGATCAGACCCGGAAACTCCGGGATACGGAAATGTTTGTCAAGCAAATCAGCAGAAACCAGGAAAAAACAGGAGACTATGTTTATACCGTCTGGTACAGGGGTGATTTTGCCGGACTGGCCGGATTCAAGGATACAGACGCCGCCAACAACAAGACCGAAATCGGATACTGGCTAATTGAATCCATGCAGGCTAAGGGAATCATGACCCGGACTGTAAAAAAACTGGTCGATTATGCTTTCCGTAATCTGGACCGGAACCGTATCCAGATCAAAACAGCCACCGGGAACGACCGAAGCGCAGGCATTACCCGGAGGCTCGGGTTCACACTCGAAGGACTGGAACGCAACGGGGAGAGGAATGGAAACCATTACCGGGACCTGGAAGTTTACAGTTTACTGAAGAGGGAATGGATCGACAGACTGCTGAACGACTTCCCCTGAACCTACAGTATTATTGCCGCCTGAAGCCCGATTTAACTTAATAATCCATTAAGTCTAAAGTAGTTGCGTTAAAATTAGTTAATGAAAAATTTTGATGTTACAAAAAAGCAGTATATTTGACCCCAGAACTCATTTGTTCCACATATCTAAAAACATCAGGTAAAGCAGTGATGAATTAAATCAGTAAAATATGGAGAATAAACAGATCAGGAGAAACCTGTACCGGGCATTAAGAAAGACCGGCGTTCGTAAAGAACAGATTTCACCTGAAGCAGATTTTCAGGATGATTTACACTTTGATACCACAGACTGGAAAATCTTTACTTATTATCTGGAGAGTATTTTTAAGGTAAATATTGAAGAAGAAAGTATCAAGAATCTGCATTCGGTAAATGACACCATTACACTTCTAAGGCAAACGGCCTGACAAGAAAGTGTTTTAAAGACATTCAGGAGCCCGCGTGGCTCCTTCTTTATTTACAAGCCTGAAACCACGGCAATCGTCTGCCCTTCAGCCTCCACGATATCACCTGCCCTGACCTTTGCACGCTTCCGGTGTTCCACCTCGCCGTTAAGCTTTACCAGCCCCTCATCCACCAGAATTTTTGCATGGCCTCCGGTATCTGCGATCCGAACATACTTGAGGAGCCTTATCAGCTCAATATAATCTTCCTTCAGTTTAAACTCTTTCATCTTCTGTAAGCTTTTTTCAGTTCTTCCTTTTTATCACGGGTAAGTCCTTTAACAACAAGGCCATATGACTCTTCAATCCACTGTTTGAGCAACGTAGCCGGTGCCATTCCTGTTTTTACCACGTTCCAGTGGACTTTATTCATATGATAACCCGGAATTACAAAAGGATATTGTTCCTGCATTTCAATAATTTTATCCGGGGTATTCTTCAGGTTAACCCCGGTTTCGCCGTCAAGGTTCATCAGGCAATACATTTTGCCCATGACTTTAAACACCAGGGTCACCTCATCAAAAGGAAATCCTTCGGTAGTCCCCGGCAGGGAAAGGCAAAACGCTCTAATTTCTTCTGTATTCATAATCAGGCCTCCGGATTAAACGCTTCTTCATAATGCTCCAGCTCATATTCATCCTGACCAGTAAATACAATGGTAATCAGGTCGAACCGGGTTTCACCCTCCCAGCCTGATGTATCGATCCATGAACCGGCAGCCTCAATGATCTGTCTCATTTTCTTATTGCTCAATGCGTCGGAAGGATGGTCAAATGCAATCCCACGCCTGGATTTTACTTCAACGATAACAAGTTCATCGCCATCCTGGGCAATGATGTCCAGTTCAAGATGTCCGCAATACCAGTTGGTCATCAGAATACGATAACCTTTTCCTGCAAGATAATCTTGTGCGATGCGTTCTGCAGCACCTCCGGCCTCGCGGGTATTTATACGGGGCTCCTTCATGTTGTTTGTTCTTTTTGGAATTCTGGATTCTGAAGCCTGCCTCCTTCGTTATCGACCGATAAATCCCATACAGTACCAAATTCAACAGGAAGGTTTACAGCTCCGTGCCCGGCTGGAAACCCGAAACAGACCGGGAAATCATAATCCTTTACGGCATCGGAAATAATCTCCTCAACGGTCATCCCGAAAGGCTCCGGATTGTCCTTAACCTCAGAAAACTCACCAACCACCAGTCCTTTAAGCCCGGATAGCTTTCCGGCTAAGCGGAGGCTGATCATCATTCTTTCTATATGGTACAAATATTCCCCGACATCCTCAATAAAGAGAATCCTGCCCCGGGTATCCAGGTCGAAAGGCGTTCCGATAAGGCTATAGAGGAGCGAAAGGTTTCCCCCAATTACCGGAGCAGAAGCAATGCCATTCCGGTTCAGACTATGGCTTCCGGTATGATAGTCGCCCCGCTTTCCTTCGAGCATTTCTACCATCCTGACAAAACCGGCCGAAGGTACCCCATCCGGGCCCATACTGTTTCTGACCATTGCCCCGTGTATGGATGGAATTCCCAATGAAGCGCAGATACTATGGATAATGGTTATATCACTGTATCCTGCCAGCCACTTGGGATTTTCCCTGAATTTCCCGAAATCGGCAAGGCCGGCAATCCTGATAGTCCCATAACCGCCCCTGGCAAAAATGATTGCCTTTGCCTCCTCGAGGTCTAATGCTTGCTGAAGATCTGAAAGCCGTTCAGCATCCGATCCTGAAAACTGAAAAGACCTTCCAAACAGATTCGGTCCAAGCCAGATCCGGTACCCGCGCTTCTCAAGCCAGTCGACCCCGGGCATGATCTGTGCAGGGGTGACCATCCCGGCTGGCGCTACAACGGCAATCAGGTCGCCAGGTCGTAGAGGAGGTATAGAAATCATCCGTTTTTTGCAGGAAAGTTAGCAATTACACAGCAATTCCTGAGTCACGCCGGTAAATTTCAGTTAAAATATAATGGAAAATATGCGATAAACCTGCCGAACCTTTATCTTTGCGGCTCAGTAATGAAAATTGAATACCTGATTTTCAAAAAGATTGATATATGAGCAAATATAAACGGACACTGATTACATCGGCATTGCCTTATGCCAACGGACCGGTTCATATCGGACACCTGGCCGGGGTATATGTACCGGCCGACATTTACGCCAGGTATCTCCGTCTGAAAGGGGAAGAGGTGGTATTTGTCGGAGGTTCCGACGAACATGGGGTGCCAATCACCCTGAAAGCCAAAAATGAAGGGGTTACCCCGCAGGATGTGGTCGACAAGTACCACGCCATGATCAAAGATTCGTTTTCAAGGCTGGGAATTTCCTTTGATGTATATTCACGGACCAGTGCCCCGATACATTATGAAACTGCTTCCGAATTTTTCAGGAAACTCTATGATAACGGGAAATTCACCGAAAAAACTACGGAACAGTATTTTGATGAAGAAAACCAGCAGTTTCTGGCCGACAGGTATATAGTAGGGACCTGTCCGAAGTGCGGTTTCGAAAAGGCTTACGGCGATCAGTGCGAAAGCTGCGGCACCTCACTGAGCCCTACAGAACTGATCAGTCCAAGGTCGATGCTCAGCGGGAATACCCCTGTTCTGAAAGAGACCAGACACTGGTACCTGCCTCTCGACCAGTATGAACCCTGGCTGAAGGAGTGGATCCTTGAAGGCCATACCGAATGGAAACCCAACGTTTACGGTCAGTGCAAATCATGGATCGACAGCGGCCTGCTTCCACGTGCGGTTACCCGCGACCTGGAATGGGGGGTACCCGTTCCGGTGGAGGATGCCCCGGGCAAGGTTCTCTATGTATGGTTTGATGCCCCGATTGGTTACATATCGGCAACCCGGGAGCTTACCCCTGACTGGGAAAAATACTGGAAAGACCCGGAAACCCGGCTTCTCCATTTTATAGGAAAAGACAACATCGTTTTCCATTGCATCATTTTCCCGGTAATGCTCAAGGCAGAGGGGAGCTATATCCTTCCGGAGAATGTACCGGCCAATGAATTCCTGAACCTTGAAGGAGACAAGATTTCGACCTCCAGGAACTGGGCTGTCTGGCTCCACGAATACCTCGAAGAATTCCCAGGCAAACAGGATGTCCTGAAATATGCGCTTACTGCCAATGCCCCGGAAACTAAAGACAATGATTTTACCTGGAAGGATTTTCAGGCCCGGAACAATAATGAACTGGTGGCTATCCTCGGAAACTTTGTGAACAGGGCCATGGTGCTTACCGAGAAATATTTTTCAGGAATAGTACCCGAGAGAGGAAAAACCACAACGTACGATGAAGAAACCCTTAATGCGGTTGCCCAGATCAGGAATGAAATTGAAAAAAGCCTGGACAATTTCCGGTTCCGCGAAGCTCAGAAGAATGCGATGGACCTTGCACGGCTTGGCAATAAGTACCTGGCCGATGAAGAGCCGTGGAAGGTAATCAAGACCGATCCCGAACGGGTCAGAACCATTCTGAACGTATGCCTTCAGGTAACAGCCAACCTGACTATAGCCATGGAGCCTTTCCTGCCCTTCAGCATGGATAAGCTGAGGCACTTCCTCAACCTGGAAAAGCTCGAATGGCAGATGTTGGGCGAAAAAAACCTGATCAGGGCTGGAGCAAAGCTCAATCCGTCACAACTTCTTTTCGAAAAAATTGAGGATAAAGAAATAGAAAAACAGGTCCGGAAACTGCTGGATACCAAAAAAGCCAATGAAATGGCAGCTTCCACAGCAGCTCCTGCCAAGGATTACATTACGTTTGACCAGTTCGGGGCTATGGACATCCGAACGGGAACGGTTATCGAAGCGGAAAAGGTTGCCAAAACGAAAAAGCTGCTCAGGCTGAAGATCGACACCGGCATTGACAAACGGACTGTGGTGAGTGGCATTGCCGAATATTACACACCTGAAGAGATGGTCGGACGGCAGGTTTGTATACTGGTTAACCTGGAACCCAAACCACTGAAGGGCATTGAATCCCATGGTATGATTCTCTGTGCACAGGATGCCGATGGACGCCTGGTGCTTGTGTCCCCGGCGGATCTGGTCAGGAATGGATCGGAAGTAAAATAGCCGGTATGGTATTCGTAACAGGCGGAACAGGCCTTGTAGGCAGCCATCTGATGCTCGGACTGCTGCAGAGGGGTATGAAGGTCAGGGCACTGAAACGCAAGGGCAGTAATATTGGCAGGGTTTTGGAAACATTCCGCTGGTATAGCTCTGAGGCTGATTATTTTTTCAGTAAAATCGAATGGGCCGAGGGAGACATGGAAGATATTTTTTCTCTTGGGGAGTTGCTTGAGGGTATAGATGAAGTTTACCATTGTGCAGCGATCGTATCGTTCGACCGGAAAAGCAAAGACCTGATAATCGGCCAGAATGTTGAGAGTACAGCCAATCTGGTTGATGCCGCTTTAAAGAACAAGGTTAAAAAGTTTTGTCACGTAAGTTCGGTTTCTGCCCTGGGTAAAAATTCAGGAGGAGAACCGGTTAACGAAGAAACGAACTGGATACCCTCGAAAAAACTGTCGGGTTATTCAAAGAGTAAATTCTTTTCGGAAACGGAGATATGGAGAGGTGTTGAAGAAGGACTGGATGTAGTCGTGGTTAATCCCTCGATCATTATCGGTCCGGGAAACTGGGCATCAGGTAGTCCTTCCTTTTTCAGGATTATTGATAAAGGCATGAAATTCTACACGGGAGGAACAACCGGTTTTGTCGATGTAAGGGATGTTACAGAGGCTATGATCATGCTCATGGAAGACGCCAATTTTGCAAAGCTGAAAAACCAGCGTTATCTGCTAAACTCAGAAAACCTCAGTTACAGGGATTTTTTTACCCGAGTGGCCAATTCTCTGGGAAAGCCTGCACCTTTCATTAATGCTTCAGGTATTATGCTGAAGCTGGCTGCCGGAGGCTCTGAACTTTTATCCATGATAACGGGCAAACCAGCACAAATAAACCGTGATACACTCCAAAGCGCCAGCTCCGTCATCCTTTACGACGGATCAAAGATTACCCGGAACTCAGGCTTTACCTACAGGCCGGTTCAGGAAGCCATTGAGCATACAGCAGGAATTTTCAGGTTATCAGGCATGAAAGACTAGTAAGGGCACATTGCTGTGAAACAGCATCTTCCTGGCAATACTCGGATTGAACATTCTGGCAAACATACTCCTTTTATGAGTCGTCAGGGCAATTACATCTACATGATGGGCCGTTATGTACTTGTCGATTTCATTCAGTACATCCTCACCAACCACCAGCTGGCATTCGAAGGTTTTATCCACGTATTTTTTACGGAGGATATCCTTCATCCCTTCTAACCGGGCAAGATCCCAAACCGGTTCTTCGTTCCGGCTTACATGCAGACAGGAGACCTCGGCCTTATAAGGCCTGATGATACGCATAAGTTTCTCGATGGCTATAAAATCTTTCTCGTCAAAGTTGGTACAATACAGAATTTTACTGAATTTCTGTGCAATATCTTCAGGGGTATCCGGAGGGATGACCAGTACCGGCAGTCTGGCGGAGGTGATGATTTCGGCGGTGACACTGCCAATGATGTCGTACTCGCTTCCGGCCTTGCCCTGGGTCCCCATCACAATGAGCATAACCCGGTTTTTGTGTGCATAGGAAAGAATATCATCCCGGGCATCTCCAGCTTTTATGATATACTCCGTCTCCACCTTGTTCCAGGTCTCCTTTCCGAAATGAGTGACCAATTTCCGGAGAAATGTTTCCATGTTTGTCTGTGCATTCTTCTCTGCAGTCTCAAGATGGAGGGTAAGCCCTGAATCAAAGGCATATACATCGCTAAACGGCACCGAGTAGACGATCGGATTCGGATAGGCGTGAAACAGGACCATTTTGGCTTCCAGCTGGAGGGCGATATCAAAGGCCACTTTTGCTGCCTTGACCGAATAATCCGAGAAATCAACCGGAACGAGGATCTGACGCTCCGGTTCCGCTCCCGGTAACGGCTTTTCGCCGGGCTTACCGAGATACTCCTCCAATACCGGGAAGGCCCTTTCGAGGTCCTCTTCCAGTATTTGTACCCTGACAGCCAGAGAAGAAGTTCCTTCCAGCAGGTTCACATCCTCGAGGATACATTCAATGCCTTCGTTCTCCAGCAGGGATTTCAGAACCTGTGCCTTCACGAAGGGCAGTACGGCGATGGTTAATAACTTCTTGTTCATGGCTACAATTTTTGTAAATTAATGTTCCTGTATAAATATTCGATAAAACCCTCAGGTAAGTTACAAAAACCAGCCTCTTTTTAACCGGAAGAAAAAAATGCGGACATTCATAACCTTTTAGGCATGTTGGGTGTTGTCTAAAAAGTCAGAAAATGTAACCATGGATTTAAAAAATTATACCTATCTGTTGCTGATGGCCGGCACGTTGATCGTGCCGCTGGGCCTGAGCTTCGAAAAGGAAGTCAGGTACTTCTCGAAATGGAAATATCTCGTTCCGGCAATTTTTATCACCGGCACGTTTTTTATTATCTGGGATGTAATTTTTACCCGAATCGGAGTCTGGAGCTTCAATCCGGAATACCTTACCGGTATCTATCTGTTGAACCTGCCCGTGGAAGAGTGGCTTTTCTTTTTCGTGGTCCCCTTTTCGTGTACCTTTATTTACGAGGTGATCAAAGTCAAAATGCCTGAATTTGAAAAGCCACGGTTTTTCAGGTCCTTCACTCTGGCCGTATTTGTCATCTCCCTGCTTTTGGCTGTATTCAATCCATCCAGGACATACACCTTTATCAATTTTCTTTATCTGGCCATTTACAGTGGATTCATTTACCTGAACAGATGGTTCACTGCCTACTCCACCAAATTTTACCTTGCCTGGCTGATTGGCCTGATCCCTTTTCTGGTGGTTAACGGAATACTCACCGGAATGCCGGTGGTAGAATACAATGCTGCATTTAATCTGGGGATCAGGATAACTACTATTCCGGTGGAAGATTCAGGATACTTTCTGCTGTTGTTTATGATGGTTGTCAGTATATACGAATATCTGAAGGAGAGGAAATATTACTGAAAAGACAAGGTTATCCCAAACAAACTTTGTTATTTTGCCGGAAATTATCATTTAGCAATGACCTTATTATACAAGTTAGCCATTTCGGTGTATCACATCCTGATCTGGCTGTCTGCTCCTTTCAACGGAAAAGCCAGGCTGTATGTGTCGGGCAGGCGCAACTGGCAGGTTAAGCTTAACCGCCAGGTCGATATGAACGCCCGCTACATTTGGATCCACTGTGCCTCACTGGGTGAATTCGAACAGGGCAGGCCGCTGATTGAAGCCATCCGGAATGAAGTTCCGGAATATAAAATTGTACTCACTTTTTTTTCACCATCCGGATATGAGATCAGGAAAAAATATCCTTTCGCCGATATCATCAGCTACCTGCCCGCCGATAACCGCAAAAATGCAAAGCGTTTTCTGGATATTATCAAACCGGAGAAAGTCATTTTCATCAAGTACGAATTCTGGTATCATTATATTACGGAGCTTCAGCGAAGATCCATACCGGTTTTTCTGGCTTCGGGCATTTTCAGGAAAAACCAGGTATTTTTCTCCCGTTTGCCATGGGGGAAATGGTTTCGAAGGATACTGAACGGATTTACCCATTTTTACCTCCAGGATGATGAGTCGGCCAGGCTGCTTTCGGACTTCGGAATTAAAAAATTCACCGTTTGCGGTGATACCCGCTTCGACCGGGTGGCAGCCATTGCAAAAAGTGCAAAAGAGATCCCGATTGTTGATAAGTTTACACGCAATAAACCAGTCCTTGTGGCCGGAAGCACCTGGAAACCCGATGAAGAGCTGCTTGCCAGGTTTATTAACGAAAATGACCAGATAAAATATATAATTGCCCCACATGAAGTTACCCCGGAAAATGTCAGTAAACTGGAACAATTGTTGAAAACGCCGTCAGTCAGGTACAGTATGGCCAATGAATCGGACATCCATCAATACCAGGTGATAATTATCGACTCCATCGGGCTGTTGTCGTCATTGTACAGTTATGCCAAAACAGCCTATATCGGAGGGGGTTTCGGAGCAGGTATACACAATATTCTTGAAGCAGCAACTTTCGGGGTACCGGTGATCTTCGGACCCAATTATACGAAGTTCAGGGAGGCGAGGGATATGGTCAGGGCCAAGGCAGCCTTCCCCGTTCATGGTTATGAAGAATTGTATAAAGAACTCACCGGACTGCTTGGCAATACTGAAGAATTGGAGGCAGCATCGGAACGCGCTGCTGATTATGTTAAACAAAACAGGGGGGCCACACGCAAAATTATGGATCATATTTTTGTAAAACAGGATCGCTTATTTTAATAATCGATATTGACAAATTGTGAATAAAAACCCTCCCCGGATCAGCCTTTCTGTTTGGGTTTCATCAAAAATATTCGTATCAAAGAATTCCCGTTTCTGCAAACATTTTGCATCAAATATTTTCTCATATCTCTGTCTGACAGACTATTAACACAATAAAGTTGATAACTTTGTATTAAATTCCTAAAAAAAGTATTCCAAAATAAACGGTGAGGCGTTATCTTGCATAGCATATTCTCAAATGAATTGCAGTGCCATTTAATATAGATTTTCAAGCAATTAAATTTTTACAATAAAAATATTTTCGTCCAACTTTAAACTTATTATGCAATGATATCACAAGAAGTTGCTGTCGATGCCCCCGTGGGTATAAAAATTTATTCCCAGGAGGAAGCCATCCAGGCTTCACTGAAATATTTCAAGGGGGATGACCTTGCAGCCAGGGTATGGGTTAACAAATATGCACTGAAGGACTCTTTCGGCAACGTGTTTGAATTAACGCCTGACGACATGCACAGACGTCTGGCCCGTGAAATTGCACGTATCGAGAAACGTTATGCCAATCCGCTCACCGAAGAAGAGATTTATCAGACCCTGAAAGATTTTAAATACATCGTGCCTCAGGGTGGTCCTATGACCGGTATCGGCAATAATTACCAGATTGCTTCTCTCTCCAACTGCTTTGTGGTAGGCAACGAGGGTAATTCAGACTCCTACGGCGGAATTCTCAAGATCGACCAGGAGCAGGTTCAGCTGATGAAACGCCGGGGAGGTGTAGGGCATGACCTGTCGCATATCCGTCCGAAAGGATCCAAGGTAGAAAATTCAGCACTGACATCAACCGGGCTCGTTCCTTTTATGGAACGTTATTCCAACTCCACCCGAGAAGTGGCCCAGGATGGCCGGCGGGGAGCCCTTATGCTTTCGGTTTCCATCAAGCATCCCGATGCTGAAAAGTTTATCGATGCCAAGCTGGAACAAGGCAAGGTAACCGGTGCCAACGTATCGGTAAAAATCCATGATGATTTCATGAAAGCCGTAGAGCTGGAGGAAACCTATGTTCAGCATTATCCGGTTAATGAGACACTGGCAACCTACAAGCGCGAAATCAATGCTTCCGACCTGTGGAAGAAAATTGTGCACAATGCCTGGAAATCAGCCGAACCGGGAATCCTCTTTTGGGATACCATCATCAGGGAGTCGATCCCTGACTGTTACGCAGACCTGGGCTACCGGACCGTATCTACCAACCCTTGTGGAGAAATCCCGTTATGCCCTTACGACAGCTGCCGTCTTCTGGCGGTTAACCTGTATTCGTATGTTGAACATCCATTTACGAAGAAAGCGAAATTCAATTTCGAACTGTTCAAAAAACATATGCACATCGCCCAGCGGGTCATGGACGATATCATCGACCTGGAGCTGGAAAAAATTGATGCTATCCTGCAAAAGATTGACAATGACCCGGAATCCGAAGAGATCAAACAGGTTGAAAGGAATCTCTGGTTCAACATCAAAAAGAAGGCCAACGAAGGCCGCCGTACCGGTATCGGTATTACGGCCGAAGGCGACATGTTAGCCGCTTTGGGATTGCGTTACGGGACCGACGAGGCCACCGATTTTTCACTTGAGGTCCACAAGACCGTCGCCCTCGAAGCCTACCGTTCGTCGGTAAGCCTGGCCAGGGAAAGAGGTGCATTCAAAATTTATGACGCCAGCCGTGAAAAAAACAATCCGCTGATCAGCCGCATCCGTGAGGCAGATCCCGGATTATATAATGACATGGTTCAATTTGGCCGGAGAAATATTGCCCTGCTGACCATCGCCCCCACCGGGACCACCAGCCTGATGACCCAGACCACCTCCGGGATCGAGCCGGTATTTATGCCTGTTTACCGCAGACGCAGAAAAGTCAATCCCAATGATAAAGATGTCCGGGTCGACTTTGTGGATGAGGTAGGCGACCATTGGGAAGAATATACCGTCTTCCACCATAAGTTCAAAACCTGGATGGAGGTGAACGGATTCGATATCCAAAAGACCTATTCACAGGAGGAACTGGATGAACTGGTGAAAAAATCACCCTATTTCATGGCAACTTCCAACGATGTCGACTGGGTGGCCAAAGTCCATATGCAGGGCCGTATCCAGAAATGGGTCGACCACAGCATTTCAGTAACCATCAACCTCCCGGCAAATGTTTCCGAGGAACTGGTCGGAAAACTATACTTTGAAGCCTGGAAGAGTGGTTGTAAAGGGGTTACCGTTTACCGTGACGGCTCCCGGTCGGGTGTTCTGATCTCAGATAAAAAAGAAGAGAAAAAGAAGAACATGCCATTCCCCACCAAAAGACCGGAAATTCTGGAGGCCGATGTGGTCAGGTTTCAGAACAACCGTGAAAAATGGGTTGCCTTTATCGGAATTATCGATAATATGCCCTATGAAATCTTCACCGGACTCAGCGACGATGAAGACGGCATTCTCCTGCCACGGTCAGTAACCAAAGGTTATATCATCAAAAACTGGGAAGATGAGGAAAATTCCAGATATGACTTCCAGTACATCAACAAGAGAGGTTACAAAACCACCATTGAGGGATTGTCGTACAAATTCAATCCGGTATTCTGGAACTATGCCAAACTCATTTCCGGGGTACTGCGGTACGGAATGCCCATCCACAAGGTAGTAGATCTGGTTACCAGCCTGCAGTTAGACAATGAGACCATCAATTCATGGAAAGCAGGAGTGGCAAGGGCCCTGAAGAAATATATCCCGAACGGAACCATTGCCGAGGATGCCCATTGCGGAGAATGCGGGTCTAATGAAGTAGTTTACCAGGAAGGCTGCCTTACCTGTGTTTCCTGCGGAAGTTCGAAGTGCGGATGATCCTTTCGAAAACCGAAAACAAAGAGGGGCATGGATTTCAGATCCATGCCCCTCTTAATTTTTTATAAAACTGAACTACGCCTCAATCATTTTCCGGTATTCATCCACCGAAAGAAGCTCATCAAGTTCTGATTCATCCGAGATCTTGATCCTGATCATCCATCCTTTACCATAAGGATCTTTATTGACCACCTCGGGAGCATCGGCCAGTTCCTCATTCACCTCAACCACTTCGCCAGAAACAGGCATAAACAGGTCGGATACAGTCTTTACAGCCTCAACTGTACCGAAAATTTCTCCCTTGTCGAGACTTTCCCCTTCCGTTTCAATCTCAACAAAAACAATATCGCCCAATTCACCCTGTGCGAAATCCGTAATTCCGACAGTGGCCACATCGCCATCCACCAGAACCCATTCATGGTCCTGTGTGTATCTCAGATTATCAGGTAATTTCATAATTATTGCGGTTTTTATTATTTATGGCCAAAGTTAGAAATATATTTTAAAGTAATAACACAGGCACAAAATGAAAACCAATTCCGGACAGACATATTAAGCCTGTCTGAATTATTTCGGCATTGAACCAATTCCTGCTACATTTGCAATTATTCTGAAAATTCAGAAAAACTGAAATATCGCCAGAAAATGTTTGAAACAGAGAACATTCGTCTTACCGATCTGGAAACTGCAGCACGCAAAATGCTGGCAACTTTCCCTGAGCACCGGATTTTTGCCTTTTATGGAGGCATGGGGGCCGGCAAAACCACGTTTATACATGCCCTCTGTCAGGCTTTAGGCTCTGAAGATTATGTGACCAGTCCCAGTTTTGCCATTATAAATGAATACTCCATCACGGCCGGTGAGGTTATTTACCATTTCGATTTCTATCGTATAAAAAACCTGGAAGAGGCTTATGATCTTGGTTATGAGGATTATTTCTACAGTGGTCAATATTGCCTGATCGAATGGCCCGAAAAGATTGAACCATTGCTTCCGGAGCATTACCTTGAAGTGACCATAGAGGCGACATCAAACGAGGAAAGGACCATCAGGGCAAAACCGGTGGGATGAAACTTTGAAAATTCAACAATTGGCACTAACTTTCACCTTCTAAAAACATAAAGGAAAAATGACCACCACAGAGAAAACCAGGTCGGGCCTGCCGGTATCCAAAACCATGCTGCTCCCTAAGGAGGAAATGCTGGAAATACAGCACAAGCAGAAAAAAATCACCATTGGCATTCCGTCTGACATTCCGAAGGTAGAGTATCGTGTTCCACTGACGCCCCAGGCAGTCGACCTGCTGGTTTCCTATGGACATGAGATATTTATCGAAAAGGGGGCAGGAAAGCAGGCCAATTATTCAGACAGTGAATACATCGATGCAGGTGCTGTGGTAACCGAAACCAGGGAAGAGATTTTCCGCTGCGATATTATTCTGCGTGTAGCTCCTTTTGACTGCGAGGAGATTGATCAGCTCAAAGGCAATCAGGCGATTATTTCCCATATGCAGATTGAATCCCATTGTGCAGAATCAATAGAGAAAATGATCCAAAAACGGGTTACCTGCCTGGCCTATGAATACCTTGAAAATGACAACGGATATCTTCCGTTTGTGCATCAGACCAGCCAGATTTCGGGTATTGCCTCCATAACCATCGCCAGCGAATACCTGAGCACTTCCAGAGGTGGCAAGGGAGTCCTCTTCGGAGATGTAACAGGTATTACACCTGCAGAACTGGTAATCATCGGTTCGGGAACCGCCGCAGAATATGCCGCCAGGGCAGCACTGAGTCTGGGTATCGTCGTTAAAATTTTTGATGTTTCCGTTGAAGACCTGAGCCGTCTCGAGGAAAAAATCGGGCAGAGGATCTTCACTTCCGTGTTATACCCGAAAGTATTAAAAAAGGCTTTGGTATCTGCCGATGTCGTGATAGGTGCCATGCCGTTCAATGCTACACCTAAATTCAAGGTCTCGGAAGAACTGATCGAAAAAATGAAGGAAGGAGCCGTGATTATTGACCTGAATGTAAGCCAGGGCGGATGTTTCGAAACCTCTCACCTGACCAACCTGAAAGATCCGGTATTCAGGAAACATGGTATTGTGCACTACTGTGTACCGAATATCCCTGCCCTGGTGGCAAGGACAGCCTCCATTTCGATGAGCAACATCCTGATCCCCACCCTGCTGGCCATCGGGGAAAACGGCGGGATCGACAACTATATCAAATCGTCGCGCGGTTTCCGCAAAGGAGTTTACCTGTATCATGGTATCCTGACCAACCGTGATGTTGCCAACCGGTTCAATATACCGGCCAAGGATATCGACCTGCTCCTGGCGGCCTTCTGATCAGCGGGCCAGCATCAGCAGCGAACGGGGAGGTACTTCAATGCTTTCTCCGGAAAAGTTCCCGAGACCGGCCTCACTGATCTGATCCTCCCTGATAATAATCCTGAATTCCCCCTCAGGAACCGGAACGGTTACCGGGGTTACATTCGCATTAAAAACCAGCACCACCAGTTTCCAAACGTCACCGGTACCTTCTCCCTTTATACAGTATGATACTACGCCAACCTGATATTGAATGCAGAAATTGAGGCTGGCCCGAATTTTTTCCGATGTTTCCAGCCGGAAAACCGGATGATTCTTCCGTAAAGCAATCAGTTTGGAATAATAATCAAATACGTCCCTGTAAACCGACTTTCTTACCCAATCGATCTGGTTGACCGAATCGGGAGCATTGTAGGAATTTCCGTTTCCGTTCTTGGTCCGGCAAAACTCCGAACCGGCATGCAGGAAAGGAATGCCCTGGGAAGTGAGGATAACGGCGCCGGCAAGTTTCACCATCCGGCGAAGCTGCTCAGGTGTAGCCTTCTGTACGCTCATGTTCAGCTTGTCGTACAGCGTAAAATTATCGTGGCACGATACATAATTGATGCATTGCGAAGGTTCGTCGGCCCAGGGTTCATGGGAAGATTCAACGTAGTTGTAGACAATCTGCGGGTGCCAGGTTGCGGCAACCACACCAAATTTGACGGCCTCCTCACGTAATCCGAGTCCGCTGACAAATCCGCGGGTCGATTTCTGGCTGTGATTCCCCTTCAGGGCATCGCGGATATCATCATTAAATACAGCGATCCCCGGCATCTGTTTTACATTTCTCTTGACTGCCCTTTTTTCTTCCGGCATCGGGCTCCAGTCGGCCGCCCACCCCTCGCCGTAAAGTAAAATCCCCGGGTTGATCCTGTCCATCTCCTCCCGGATGACCCGCATGGTCTCCAGATCAAGAATCCCCATCAGGTCAAACCGGAATCCGTCGATATGGTATTCGCTTATCCAGTATTTCAGCGAATCGACAATAAACTTCCGGACCATACTCCGTTCGGAGGCTATTTCATTTCCGCATCCGGAGGCATTCGAAAATGAACCGTCGTGATTCTGACGGTAAAAATACCCGGGAACCGTCTGGTTAAATACAGACCCCTTGGTCAGCCAGGTATGGTTGTAAACCACATCCATAATTACTCCGATGCCTTCATCGTGAAGACTTTTAACCAGACTTTTTAATTCCCGTATACGTACCTTTCCGTCGTAAGGATCAGTCGAATAGGATCCCTCGGGGGCATTATAGTTCTGCGGATCATAACCCCAGTTGTACTTCCTGAGTGGTTTCTCCTCATCGACCGACTGAAAATCAAATACTGGAAGCAGGTGAACATGGGTAATCCCCAGCTCCTTCAAATGGTCCAGACCGGTTTTCTCACCCAGGGATGAACGGGTATTCTTCTCGGTAAAGGCAAGGTATTTGCCCTTGTGCCTCATGCCCGAACTCTCGGCTATGGAGAAGTCCCTGACGTGCAGCTCATAGATGATCCAGTCGGTAAACTTTCTCAATGCCGGGCCTTTATCTTTTTCCCAGCCTTCCGGATTGGTTTTCGCCAAATCGACAATCATTCCCCGGATACCGTTAATCCCCACTGCCCTGGCATACGGATCGGGCACCTCATGCAGCCACTCTCCGTCGTTAACTTTAAATGTATAAAACAGGTTCTCCAGGTCACCCTTTTCGGTGTGTGCCCAGGTTCCGTTTTTTTCTTTTTTCATGCCGGTCACTTTCAACGGTTCACCATTTTCACCGTTATCGAATAGCCGGAGCTCTACTTCCAGGGCGGTGGGAGCCCACAACCTGAAAGTGGTTGCCCCGGGAGTCAGGTGCACTCCCAGGTCTTCCCCCGGATAATGGGGGTAGGTTGAAAAATCAATATGGTTGAAATGCCAGCTGCGCATGTTTAACGAAAGAGTGTTTTTCTGAGCATGATACTCTGTGAAGGAAAAGTTTTTCCGCTTTCGTCGGATACTATAATGGTCATTTTAGGATATCGCTTAAGCCGCTTGTCATGCCGGTAAAAATGGTTCAGGTCGATGGTGAGATCGTGTTCTTTCCCCGGCTCAAGTAACAAAGGATAAAAACTGTACCGGGTGGTTCCCTTCAGCCTGAATTTCCTTTTGGTCCAGAAGTTCCTGAAGATCAACAGGGGGCGGGACAGGTCAATATCCCGGCTTCCTGTATTTTTTATGACGACCCGGATGATGTCGGGATAGTATTTACGATCCTTCTCCAGGACGATCGAAATCTTCTTTCTGCCAAACAGCGGGCCTCTTTTGCGGGTCCCGGTTTTTTTGTTCCGAAGAAACCTGATCAGGAAATAGAGTGAAGGAACTACCAGTAAAATAACAATAACCACCAGCAGCGCATATCCGTCGGGGCCTCTGACCTCAACGGCTGACAAGGGAATATCCAGAAGAAACCATGCATTTATGCGCATATCTTACCATTTATAAAATCCGCGTAAAAATACGCTTTTCAAAGTGCTGAGCAAATGTGCACGGTAACTATTCCGGATATAATTGACATCAGACCGACTCATGTTCGGTTCTCCGGATAATTTCCTCCTGAAGATCTTCTCCCAGGTCGTTAAAATAATCGCTGTAGCCGGCGACCCGGACGATAAGATCCCTGTATTTTTCAGGATGCTTTTGCGCATCCCGCAGTGTTTCGGCGTTCACCACATTGAACTGGATATGGTGCCCATCCATCCTGAAATAACTGCGAACCAGCTGCGACACTTTTCTGATGTCTTCCTCCGACCTGAAAAATGAAGGGGAAAATTTCTGGTTGAGCAGGGTGCCCCCGGTCCGGAGATGATCGATTTTGGCAGCCGACTTGATAACTGCGGTAGGCCCGTTGGTGTCGGCGCCCTGCACCGGCGAGATCCCCTCCGATACCGGCAGTCCGGCTTTGCGGCCATCCGGACTGGCCTGCATCACACTACCGAAATAGACATGACAGGTGGTCGGGAGCAGGTTGATGCGGTAAATGGCCCCTCGGGGCGACGGTTTTCCGTTGACGGCATCGTAATAAATACTGAAAACATTCCTCAGTTCATCGTCTGCCCGGTCGTCATCATTTCCGTATTTCGGTGTTTTATAGATAAGACTGTACCTCAGTTCTTCATATCCCTTAAAATTGCTTTCCAAAGCTTTGACGAATTCAGTCATGGTCAGGCTTTTGTCCTCAAACACATGGATCCTCAGGGCAGTCAGGCTGTCGGTCACTGTACCCATTCCCACGCCCTGGATATAGTTGGTGTTGTAACGGGCACCACCACATAGGTAGTCGGTGCCGTTTTCCACGCAGTCATCGATAATCAGCGACAGGAAAGGCGTGGGGACGTGTTTCATAAAAATACCTTCAATCAGGTTGCTGCCCCTGATTTTTATTCCGGTAAAATGCATTACCTGCCGGCGATAAGCTTCCAGAAACTGACCGTAGGTTTCAAAGTCGCCCGGCCTGCCGGTCTGTAGTCCGATCTGACGGCCTGTAACGGGGTCCATTCCGTTGTGCAGTGTGATTTCCAAGATCTTGGGAAGATTGAAATACCCCGTCAGGATATAACTTTCAGTACCGAAAGCCCCGCTCTCCACACATCCGCTGGCCCCGCCGTTCCGTGCATCGACAATGTCTTTACCCTGACGGACAAGCTCCTGGATAATGGCATCGGTATTGAAAATCGAAGGCTGTCCGAAACCGGTCCTGGTGATCTTCACTGCCCGGTCGATAAAGCGGTCGGGATTTCTCCGGCTCAGCTGTACCATAGAGCTGGGCTGAAGAAGCCTCATCTCTTCAATGACATCCAGAATGAGATAGCTAAGCTCGTTAACGGCATCGGAACCATCTTCCTTTACTCCCCCGAGGTTGATCAGGGCAAAATCGGTGTAGGTATTGCTCTCCAGGGCCGTCACCCCAACTTTCGGAGGGGCAGGATGGTTGTTGAATTTGATCCAGAATGACTGCAGAATTTCCACCGCCTCATCGCGTGTGAGTGTGCCGGCTTCCGTTTCCTTTTTATAAAACGGATAGAGGTGCTGGTCGAGCCTTCCGGGATTAAAACTATCCCACGGGTTCAGTTCGGTCACCACTCCCAGATGTACAAACCAGTAATATTGCAGGGCTTCATGAAAGGTTTCAGGAGCATTGGCCGGGACACGCCTGCAGATATGTGCCATTCTCACCAGTTCTTTTTTCCTGATGGGGTCAGATTCACCCAGTGCCATTTCTTCCAAAACAACAGCGTACCTTTCGGCAAAAACCACCAGGGTTTCAGCGGCAATGCGCATGGCTTTCAGCTCCTCAAGACGGTCAATAGCCTTTGGGTCCGTCAGAAAATCGAGCCTCGAAATCCTTTCATCAATATCGTTGATGATGTCCCTCATCCCTTTCCGGTATATTTTATTACCGGCAACCGTATGCCCGGGTGCCCGCTGTTCCATGAACTCGGTGAATATCCCGGCATCATAAGCGTCATGCCATTCCTGCGACATGGACTTCATGATACGGTCGCGGTTTGATTTTCCCTGCCAGAAAGGAATAATGATATCGCGGTAGGCATTGCGGGTTTCCTCATCCACCCTGAACCACACCTTCTTCCTGGAGTTCAGGATATCCAGGTCCTGTAACGAATGGACGGTGATCTCCGGATAGGTGGGAGTGGCCTTGGGTGCCGGGCCCCGTTCACCCACAATCAGTTCACCCCGATTGATACAAACCGCCTTGTTTTCCATAATGTAACGGAAAGCCCTGGCACGTTGTACGGGAATACTCTCCCCGAAGGCAATATGATTTTTATAAAACCCGGTGATCAATAACGCCCTTTCCGCAGATATCCGGTTAACGGCGTTGAGACTCTCAGTTCTGAGTTTTTCAATTCTTGGTGTCATTTGATACTCTGATTAATATTAATTCCTGCCTTTACCGGGTTTCGTCCCGGTAGCCGTAAATACTGGCAGGTATGGAATATTTTTATACAATCCGGTTATGTCAGCTTAAATGGGCATTAAATCCTTCACGTCTGAAGTATACGAGAATCTCATTGAGCCGGTCACCATCCGGAGCGGAAATATCCTGTCCGGCGGTTCCCTGCAGGTTCAGCCGGCGGAATTTACTTTTCCCCAACCGGTGAAACGGAAGCAGATCGATCCTTTCAACAGGCTTTTCCAACCCAGATAGAAACCGCACCATTTCACTGAGGTTCCTTTCTGTGGCAGAAATTTTGTCAATCAGAGGTACCCTGATGATGACCGGCTTGTCTTGACCGGCCAGCCACTTCAGGTTTTCAAGGATCTGCCGGTTGCTCACCCCGGTATAAACCTGGTGCAGTTCTTCATCCATAATTTTCAGGTCGAACAGGAAAAGGCTGGTAAAATCCGTAATACTCTCCAATACCTGGGTTTCTGCATAGCCTGAAGTATCCACCGCCGTATGCAATCCGGCACTCCGGCAGGATATGAGCGCTTCACGAAGGAAGCTGGCCTGCAGCAAGGGTTCTCCCCCTGAAAAAGTCACTCCACCCCCGCTTTCTTCCATCACCAGGCGCTCCTTCTCGACTGCCTTCATCAGGTCAACTACAGACATCTCCCGGCCAATCAGCTCATCCTCGCAGTATTCTATTCCATCGAGGGTATTTTTACGTTGAAAAGTCTGCACACCCGACGACCAGCTCTCCGGATTGTGGCACCAGAAACAGCGTAACGGACAACCTTTCATAAAGACTGTTGTCCGGATACCCGGGCCATCATGAACCGCAAAACGATTGATATTAAAAATAATCCCCTTCATGGTAAAATGCTCAGGAACAGAATAAAACGATACTAAAAGATTAAAAGTGAAGACTATCCGGTATCCTCTCCGGTGAAGTTATGGATGTACCGGATTTCATAATATCCAGCATTCAAAAAGGCCTTTCCCAAACTTGTGGTAAAGCATAAGGTGATATGTCGGCCTGAAATGCATAAGAAGTAATTGAGGGTGCAATTTAGAGAATTATACGCAATGCGGTTCACCGTAAATCTGTTTTTTCGGGAAAAACAAAAATTAAGGTTAAAAAAACAAACACAAATCCAACAAGATTGTTGTATTTCTCGATATGTATATCTTTTTATACTATATTCGTCATAATTTAACCGATTAATTTTAATAAGATGAACGCCAGAGAATTGATATGCCCTGTTTCTTCGGAACGGGTCAACGAAATAGTAACCAGGTGCAATGCCTTTCTGACCATATTGCTGTTAACCATCTCGGTATTCTTCAGGATGCCGGAAATACTGATTTTACTGGTGGCAGATTTTTATCTCAGGGCATTTACCAGTGTCAGGAACTCCCCATTAACCTTTATCAGCAAACAACTGGTATCCTGGTTGAATCTGGGAATCAAACCTACCGACAAGGCACCCAAGATTTTTGCTGCCAGACTGGGATTTCTGATGAGTCTTGCCATTCTGGTTCTTTTTGTGACAGGTCTGACTACCCCGGCGCTGGTGATTGCCGGCATTCTGAGTGTCTTTGCCATGCTTGAGCTGGCAGCAGGATTTTGTGCAGGTTGTTACATTTACACTTTCCTGATCCTTCCGGCTACCAGGGATTAATTCGCTGCCTTACCCTTCGGGATTCCGGGTTTATGTTCGTGACATAACCCATTTACTGCAAATTTCCGGTTAAGTCCGGGATCGTCTTTTGTCTGAAAAACTTCGGATTGCTTGGAGTTTTGGTATAATATTCGTATATTTATTTTTATGGCAATCGGCAACATATCAATGGAATTCAGGAAGAAGATAATCGCAGTATTAATGGCAGTTCTTCTGATTTCTGCCTTGTTGAACACTTACGCCGGGGAGAAGGAGAAAAGTCCATACCGGTTTCATGAACTTACACTTTACGCCATACCATCTCCCGTTGAGTTTGTATGGGAATCGCCAGCAGCTTTGTTTAACTCATATGTACAGAGCTATATAACCGGTATGTTTTCGCGTGGCTCCTATGCATTAGGACATGCATTTATCAAACTGACTTCACCGATGTTTGAAGAGCCACTTTACTTTGGTATGACTTCCACATCAAAGAGAGAGCAGCAGGAAAAAGTTCTCAGGGAAAAGGTCGGTCTTGCCATTCTGGGCATTGACCTTGAAGGGCGGATGGAAGGCAACACTGAATTAGTGGAGAAGCTGAGCATACACACAAAAAGGAGCAATACGGCTGCAGTTACCTACCGGATTTCTGAAGCAGCTGTCCGGAGAATCCTGGAATTTCTGGAATATTTCGACACGCCCAACCATCTGGATCATACACCCTCTTCCCATTACGGAGGGACGTTCTGGCCGCTTTATGAGGCTGAAGGCGCCGGTTGCACGGCATTCGGGATGGCCATGCTCGAACTGGCAGGGGTCAGGATTGAGGATCTGAACAACTGGAAAGTCGAGGTCAAAATCCCGATGTCGCTGATCGGTGGAGAATTGAATCCCGGAAATAAGGTCCGTATAAGGGACATTCGCCGGAGCAATTCCTGGTTCGAAGGTGAGGGGGAAGAAAATGTGGATTACATACCCTTCTGGATTTACGAACCCAACCTCATTTACCATTGGATCAGGGAACAAGCTGACTATAAGAATGACGTAACGTCAACACATTATTTCCGGGCATCCTGCAGGAAAGTCCCCAGACTGTTTGCAGACCTGAGAGATGCAGAGGTTCAGGAAGAAGGCCCTGTATTCTCGCAACGCTCTGACGACAATCCCTTCATACTGCATTTCCTGCATAAGAATGGCCTGATCGGAGAACAGGCCGGAAATGCACCGGACCCTCAAAAATAACCCTGTCAGCAAAATCTCAGGTTTGATTATTCAACAGGCAATTGCCTGATTTGATAATAATTGTTAAGACCTGTGTATTTTTTTCCCTTTTAAGTATCTTAGCGCCCTTTAAATTTGATATTCATGAGAATCAGAATAATCAACAGGTCATCGAACGAATTACCCACCTACAGTACGGAACATGCCGCCGGAATGGATCTCCGGGCCTGCCTGCAGGAAGAGATTGTGTTAAAACCTCTCGAAAGGAAATTAATTCCTACCGGCCTCTTTGTGGAAATTCCCGTCGGATATGAGGCGCAGATCAGGCCCAGAAGCGGACTGGCCCTGAAGAAAGGGATTACCGTACTCAATTCTCCGGGTACCATCGATGCCGACTACCGGGGTGAAATCGGAATTATTCTGGTTAACCTCTCCGCTGAAGAGTTTGTTATCCGCAACGGTGAAAGAATATGCCAGATGGTGGTCGCCAAACATGAAAAAGTTGAATGGGAACTTACCGAAATTCTTGAAGACACCTCCCGGGGCGAAGGGGGTTTCGGACATACCGGGAAAAACTGAAAGAATGAAGCACATTGTAATCATATTAGCCATACTGTCGGCAGTCATCATGTCGTCGTGCAAGACTTCACAGAAAGTGGCAGATAAGGCACCCGAAAACTCTGGAATTCCGGAGTTGCCCGACGACAAAAAGAAAGAATTTGAATATATGTTTGTTGAAGCGCTCAAGCAGAAGATGATCGGAAACCAGCAAAGAGCCGTTTCCCTGTTGTCCTCTTGTCTGGAGATTGATCCCAACTCTTCTGCTGCGATGTTTGAACTGGCAAACATTCATGTGGCCAACAATGATTTTACCAGTGCTTCCCTGCTTCTGGAGAAGGCCATTTCCATCAATTCTTCCAACAAATGGTACAAGTTACTTTTAGCCAGAATCTACAGCCAGACCGGCAAACATGCTGAATCGGCGGTACTTTATGACCAGCTTCTCAGGATAGAACCCGAGAACCAGGAGTTCCTTTACATGAAAGCCATGATGCTGGCCTCTGCAAAGAAATACGACGAATCGATCAGGACCCTCAATGAACTGGAGAAAAAAACCGGTATCAATGAGCATATTACCCTGATGAAGGAACAGGTTTTCATTGAAGCCGGAAAATCTCAGGAAGCGATGGCTGAAATCCGGAAACTGATCGACTACAACCCCCAGGAACCGCGTTATTACGGATTGTTAGCCGATTCTTACCTGGATCAGGGGGACAAGGAAAACGCTCTGAGGTATTACAACAAGATACTCGAAATGGACCCTGATAACGGGTACGTGCATTTCTCCCTGGCCAATTATTACCGTGCTGAAGGAAATACTGAAAAATCATTTGACCATACCCTGCAGGGATTTACCAGCAGGGAGGTTGACCTGGAAACCAAGCTACAGCTATATCTCCTCCACTCAGGAAGCCGCGATGAACTCAGGTTCTCCGACGAACAGGTGGAACATCTCATCAGAGTCCTTACAGAGGTCCATCCTGAAGATTTCAGGGTATACACAGTATTCGCAGAATACCTCATCAGGAACAAACGCTTCACGGAAGCCAGGGAACAACTTATCGGGGTTACCAACCTGGGCGTCAATGACTATATGGTATGGGAGCAGATTTTGTATCTCGACAATGAATTACAGGACTGGCAGGGGCTGTATGATCATACCCTGACCGTTATCGAGCTCTTCCCGAACCAGCCGCAGTTCTACTTTTTTCATGCCGTTGCCTGCGTGCAGCTTTCCAAAGCCGAAGAAGCCATTGCCATTGCCGATGAAGGGCTGATGTATGTGGTGGATAACCCGGGCATGTCGGGACAGCTTACCTTCATCAAGGGAGAGTCTTACTATAAACTGAACAGACTGGATGAAGCTTTCAGCTATTTTGATGAAGCGCTTCAACTTGATCCGGAGAATTTCATCGCCCTGAATAATTTTGCCTATTACCTGTCCTTAGCCGAACGCGATCTTGAAAAGGCGGAAAGGATGAGTGCCCGGGTGGTGGAAAAATTTCCCGATAATCCTACTTATCTCGACACCTATGCTTGGGTGCTCTTTAAAAAACAAAACTATTCCCTGGCCAAATTTTACATGGAAACGGCACTGAAGAACGGAGGCAATGAAAATCCAACGCTGCTTGACCATTACGGAGATATCCTGTTTATGCTCAACCGTGTGGATGAAGCGGTATCCTCATGGGAAAAGGCAAAGGAATTTGGCAGCGATTCTAAAGTATTGGAGCAAAAAATCAGGGAGAAAAAGTATATCCGCGAAAAATAATATGAGAATAAATCCAGCAATAAGGGCAATAATCCAGATTGTCCTGGTATCAGTCGTCCTGTTTTCATGCAAAACACCCGAAACACTGACCGAAACCAGGCTCAGACCCATGAGTCCTTCCCGGTTGTTGAGAAATGTGCAGGAAAGCGCGTTCGATTACACCCATTTTAATGTACGCAGGATCAATTTACAGATTGACGACGGAGAATCAAAGACCTCATTCAGGGCAGGACTTCAGGCGGTAAAAGACCAGCAGATACAGATTACTGTTTCCAAATTCAACATTCCGCTGGGGAGGATTCAGTTAACCCCCGACAGCATCCTGTTCATCAATTACATGGAAAGGACTTACATTTCCGGGGATTATAAAGACCTGAGCAATCTGGTGGCATTTGATGTGGATTTCAGGGCTATACAGACCATCTTTTCAGCCAATATTTTTTCCTTTTTCGATGATGATGATGAACTGAGGGACTACGAATCGTTTGTTGAAGGGGGCATGTACATGATAATGTCTGAAAAATACCGGAAGATCAGGAAAATCGATGAAAAAGGCAAAACCCAGAAGATAGAACGGATGTTGAGAAGGGCGGACGAAGACGCCCTTATTGTGCAAACCTTTGGGTTTGATCCATCGCTGTTTGTCCTGAAAAAGATGATCCTGGAGGATAAGACCAACAAACGGACAGCCGGACTCCGTTTTGATGATTACACCAAGGTTGGTAAGAAATATTATCCGGGGACCCTGATCATAAACTTCACGTCAGAGGAAGGTACAACCGGCATTGATGCCCGCATGTCGGGGTTTTCAACAGAGCATAGTGAATTAACTCCTTTGAGAATACCAGACAGATACCAAAGGCTTTATTTAAATTAGCAGAAAATTTCCCGGATATGATCAACCGGATTATCTTTCTGATGCTATTGTCGATAACATCACTGGCGGTCTCTGCCCAGTCGGTGGATGATTTGCGACGCAGGAAACAGCAGGCTGCCGATGAGATCCGCATAACCAATGACCTGTTAACCAGGGTCAGCCAGGACCAGAAAGTCACCCTCAACCGGCTACAGCTTCTGAACAGGCAAATTAACCAGCGGAATGAACTGATAACTTCCATGTCATCGGAAGTCTCCCTTCTTCAACAAATTATTGACGATAACACCCTGGTCGTAAATATGCTTACCGAGGATATTGAGCGAATCAGGAAAGAATATGCCCGGTTGATACAGATTGCGTATAAAAACAGAATGTCGTACGACAAGATTCTCTTTTTCCTTTCAGCCGACAATTTTAATCAGGCATACAGAAGGCTGTTGTACCTGAGGCAATATACCAGCCACCGCCAGAAACAGGCAGAAACCATAAGCTCATTACAGAGCCTTCTCCGGAAAAAGATAGTTGATCTGGAAAACCAGAAAAGGACCCGTGAAACCCTTCTGAATCAGCAAGTGGTGGAAAGCAAAAAGCTGGAAGGCGAGAAACGACAGCAGAATACCTTGTCACAGCAGCTGCAGAACCAACAGAAGGAATTGCGGAACAAACTGGCCCAGCAGCGCCGGGTGGAACAGCAGCTTGAACAGGAGATTCAGCGGATTATTGAAGAGGAAGCACGAAAGACCAGTACTCCCGCCGCCCAGGGATTTGCACTGACGCCAGAGCAGAAACTGATCGGAGACAGTTTTGAACAAAACCGGCGCCGCCTTCCCTGGCCTGTCGAAAGAGGGGTGATCACCGAAAAGTTTGGGGTACACCCTCACCCGGTCCTTCGAAACGTGACCGTTAACAACAACGGGGTTAATATCGCCACGGAATCCGGGGCTAAAGCCCGGGCCGTGTTTAACGGAGAGGTAAGCCGTGTATTCGGCATAACCGGCGGCAATATGGCTGTAATCGTCAGACATGGCCAATACCTTACGGTGTATTCCAATCTGATCGATGTAACGGTCAAAAAAGGCGATAAGGTAAATGTACGACAGAACCTTGGTACGGTTTATGCCGATCCGGCCGACGGGAATAAGGCCATCCTGAAATTCCAGATCTGGAAAGAAAGCACGAAGCTCAATCCTGAGGACTGGCTGGGAAGATAACGCTTACAACCGGATCAGGTAGTAGGCTGTTGTAACCAGGAAGTTTCTCAGATAAGGTATTCTTCCGATAATCCCAGGAGTTTTTCGCGGACGCAGTCCAAATTTCACTTCATAGTTGGGATTGAACAGGTATAAATCCCTGCGGACAACCTCATACTGCTGTGCCTGGATAATCTTTTCAAATCTTTCAAGAGACAGACCTGTATCCCTGATCTCGAGTAATGCCCCGATACGCACCTCCGGTTCACCACCCCATCTCAGGATACCCGTGTACAGCCTCCTCGGCAGCAGGTGTATCCAGGGCATTCTGGCCAGTAACCGGTTCCCGCATATCTGCTGATGCCCGCCGAAAGGATTCTGCCAGGGAGGGAATGCCAGAAAAAACATGCCCTCCGGAGCAAGGAACCTCTTTACAAAATGCATAAACTTCTCCTGATCATGGATATGCTCAATCACATCCCGCATGATGATAAGGTCAAAAGGCTCTGCGGGAGCCGGAAGGTTATAGATATCCTCACAAATCAAGGTGAGGTTGGAAGCATTGGGGTGGCCGGCAAAAAAGCCTTTCCCGTTCGCGATTTTATACTCTGAAAGGTCAATACCATATGCCATACAACCTTCATCGAGAAAAGGCTTCAGGTTACCCCCTTCACCGCAGCCGATCTCCAATACTTTTAATTTGGGTCCTATGTTCAGATAAGGAGAAATATAGGGAACAACAAACCTCGTGGTGGTATAAGACTGTTCTTCAAAATATTTTTCCTTATTCAGGTGACGTTCCTGCATTCAACCGAAGATATGAGGTTATATTCCGGCTACTTTCTGTAATCCCGGAATATTGACAAACTTGATCCGGCGGCCTTCCAGCTCAATCAGCCTGTCCTGCCTGAATTCAGACAGAAGCCTGATCACCGATTCAGTAGCCGTTCCGACCATATTGGCCAATTCTTCCCTGGTCAGGGAAATCTGTAAAGTATTGTGATGGTCCAGTTCAAAGTTCTCCTTCAGGAGCAGCAGAACCTCCGCTAGTCTTTCCCTGACGGACTTCTGCGCAATGTCGGTAATATAATCATTGGCTTCGCGCAATTCCCTGCAAACAATCTGAAGCATATGGTGGGAAAACTGCCAGTTGCTCTGAATCAGGAACAGCAGTGTCTGATAAGGGATATGGCACAAAACAGCCTCATCAATGATCTTGGCAGTGGTGCAGGCCAGTTCCTGACTGAGCAATGACCGGTACGCAATGATTTCCCCCCTTTTGGCAAAACGGATAATTTGTTCCTTCCCATCGATTCCCGTCTTGAAAATCTTGACAATTCCCTTGGTCACACAATAAAACCCCGTAAGCCGGCTTCCCTCGCGGTAAACAACAGTTCCCTTTTTATAATAGGCACACGATTTTTCAAAATTCAGACGGGCAAACTCTTCCTCCTTCAGTTTTTTAAATAACTGAAATCCACTAAGGTTGGTTTCATCTTCAGTGGGTCGTTTCATTGAAAGTCTCATACCAAAAAGCTGTTAGATTTTATAAAATCCCTAAAAATAAGGCTGATAAAGATACAACTTCATCCTTTACCTTCACCACAAACAATTCAGATATTTGGATGTTTTATATCCAGATGCAAAATTAGTGTAAATCATTAAAATTCAAAAAAATGAAACATTTGGTAGATTTGTCCTGGAAAAGCAATCTGGCTTTTGAAACCGATCTCGACGGTCATAAACTGACCATCGATGCCTCAAAAGAGGGTGGCGGAGATGACCTGGGGCCCAGACCCAAGAAGCTGATGTTGGTTGCTCTTGCAGGCTGTACAGGAGTGGATGTAATCATGATACTGCGGAAAATGAAAATTGAACCGGAGGAATTTCATGTTTTGGTTGAGGGCGACCTCACCGATGATCACCCCAAAAAATACCATACCATGAAAATTATTTACCAATTCAGGGGAAAAGACCTGCCTTATGAAAAACTGGAAAGAGCTGTTCAACTATCTCAGGAAAAATATTGCGGAGTAAGCGCAACCTACAGGGATGCCCTTAACCTGCAGACAGAAATCAGGATTGTTGAATAACCCCGGAAATATTTTCTACAATCCTGAACAATTTAAATACTATTTTGTCTTAATATCAAAATCATTTAAATAGTTCAGATAATGAAAACAATTGGAAAACTTACTTTAATAGCTTTATTCTTTTTAGGATTTACGGCCCATTCATACGCTCAGGCTTTTACGGTAAACACCGGTCAGAGTAAAGTGAACTGGAACGGCAAGAAAGTTACCGGTGAACACTATGGAACCATTAACCTCAAAGGTGGTACCCTTCAGGTGAGTAATGGTCAGGTTACGGGCGGAAACTTTGAAATGGACATGAATTCGATTGTATGTGAAGACCTTACCGATCCCGGCACCAACGCCAAACTGGTAGGCCACCTCAAATCGGATGATTTCTTTTCGGTAGCCAAATTTCCAGGGGCAACCATGGCAATAACCCAGGTAAAGAAAACCTCCGGAAACGATTATGTGTATACCGGAAACCTGACGATCAAAGGGATTACGCATCCAATCACTTTCACTGCCACGACCACAGTTGAGGGTTCGACGCTGAAGGCATCGGGTAAAATGGTTGTCGACCGCGCAAAATATGATATCCGTTTCCGTTCGGGTTCATTCTTCCAGAATCTTGGTGACAATCTGATTTATGATGATTTCACCCTTGATTTCTCTTTAGTTGCCAATGCACAGTAGTTTTTGAATTTTATAATAATCGACATGACTTCAGGTGGGGAAACCCACCTTTTTTTGTAATTTAACCCCTTGTTATATACAATTTGTTATGAAGTCAATCAATCCTACCACGGATGAAGTTCTCCGCCACTACGAGGAACATACGGAAAAAGGGGCCGCCGCAATAGTCAATGCAGTGGATAAATCATGGCACAGCTGGCGCCAGACAAACTTCCCGAAGCGTTCAGAACTGATGACAGGCCTTGCTGCCTTGTTGAGGTCAAATAAAGATGAACTGGCCCGCCTGATTTCCATGGAAATGGGTAAGGTAATCCGTGAATCGGCGGCGGAAGTTGAAAAATGCGCATGGGTATGTGAGTATTACGCAGAACACGCCGAGGGTTTCCTGATGAATGAAGCCGTCCAAACCAGCTATTCCGAATCCTATGTCAGTTTCCGTCCTCTGGGTGTCGTATTGGCCGTTATGCCCTGGAATTTTCCGTTCTGGCAGGTATTCCGTTGTGCGGCACCCACACTAATGGCCGGTAACACCATGCTTCTGAAACATGCCAGTAATGTAACCGGCTGTTCGCTCGCCATCGAAGATCTTTTCAGAGAGGCCGGATTCCCCGACAATGCCTTCCGCAGCCTTCTGCTGGGAGGCTCCCGACTTGAACCGGTAATCGCCCATCCTGCGGTAAAGGCAGTCACCCTGACCGGCAGCACTCCTGCGGGGAGGTCGGTAGCTGCTGCGGCTGGTAAAAACCTCAAAAAATGTGTACTGGAACTGGGGGGCAGCGATCCCTACATCATCCTTGAGGACGCAGACCAGGAAGAGGCTGCCGGTTTGTGCGCCGGATCCAGGTTACTGAATGCCGGGCAAAGCTGTATAGCTGCCAAACGGTTTATTATTGCCGAGCCGGTTTATGAAGAATTTTGCAGTCGCATGCGCACGAACATGAGTAAAGCCCTGGCGGGAGACCCCTTTGCTGAAGAAACGGCAATCGGACCGCTTGCCAGGAAAGATCTCCGCGACGAACTGCACGGACAGGTAATGCAGTCGGTCAGCATGGGTGCAAAGCTCACCCTTGGCGGCTATGTACCTGAAGGGAGAGGTTCCTTTTATCCGGCAACTATTCTGGAGGAGGTAACCCCCGGAATGCCTGCCTACGAAGAGGAATTATTCGGCCCGGTGGCAGCCATGATCAGGGCCAGGAACGAAAAGGATGCAATCGAAATTGCCAATGACACCCCGTTCGGATTGGGTGCAGCCATCTTTACAAGAGATATTACACGCGGAAGAATTTTAGCCGAAGAACTTGTTGAAGCCGGTAGCTGCTTCGTCAACGATTTTGTTAAATCCGACCCGAGGCTGCCTTTTGGCGGAATCGGGGAAAGCGGTTATGGCCGTGAACTTTCGTCATTCGGGATCCGTGAATTTGTCAATATTAAAACAGTGGTGATCAAATAAGTTTGAACACCTGGCAAAGACTTATTTTCGCCAGGCAGAACCAAGCTCTATGAACTCGAGCTTGTCCACCATAAGTTCCCCGCCGGTGTTATACAGGAGATACTCCAGGGCACCGGGATCAGGACTGAAGGTTTGTGAAATCACCATACGGCCATTGTTTGCATAAACTTCAATAGAGGACCGGTCGATCAGTATTTCAAGATATATCTTATTATCAACAGGTTCCAGAGGCACGGTTTGTCCCATTATAGACAAAGTTCCCCGTTTTACATTATACAACAGCTCCGTTCCCTGTATTTTTTTATTCATCCTGAACATGAATCCGAAGGAATCACATGTCTTCAGGTCAAATTGTCCTTTTATATGAAACAGTTCACCCTTTACTTTTTTGATCAGGTTGTTGTTCAGTCCGGGAATCAGGTTTTGTTTTTCCCATTTATGGCTTTTTCCATGAAGGGACTCAATCTCCGCTACCGGCTGCCTGATCAGGTAAGTTCCGGTATTAAACCGGCGCAATGAAAGTTCCGAAGGAAAAGTCATCAGTCCGTGAAACGGCATTTCCGGAAATTCTCCGCCTTTAAGCATGGCAACCTGCAAAACCCGGCCATCGCCGGCAGGCAGATTCCCCCAAATCTTCGATCCGGTAAAATTCAGTCCAAAATCACTTTTCAAACGGATACTTTCCGGAGTAAAAGTCTTTCCATTGAAGGCCCCCATAACAAAACTGCCATCGCCTTCAAAAACAACCCATTTTTTTTCTTCCGGACGGTTATTCACCCTGATCTCCACCATATCTGGATTTCCGCTGAATCCGGGAAGATGGCTGCTGAATTCCCAATTTAACAGATCGCTTGAAGAAAAAAACGACATCCCTCTTTTCCGGTCGTCCTGGTCATGTCTGCGGTACAAAACCATTACCCAGTGCTGGCCAGGTTCATACCAGAACACCTTTGGGCCTGATGCCTCATCGGTCTCATCAAACGGGATAACCGGATTACCCGTATATTTTCTCCAGGTCCTTCCCCGGTCATTACTGTAGGCAATCCTCTGGCCGCACTGATGACTGGTGTAAAAAGCCACCATGGTCTTTTCCTGACCCTGCTGAAGGCCCAGCAGGTTTTTCTCATCAATAATCACACTGCCCGGGCCGGCAGTGCAAAAATCCCGGTCTTCCGAAAGATTGTCAGGAAATATCGCCACAGGAAGATGTTCCCAGCGGACAAGATCTTTACTTACCGCATGCCCCCACTGATAATAGCCCGGTTCCAATCCCCTGGGGTTGTACTGATAAAAGAGATGATACTCACCATCGTAATATACTAAGCCCGAAGGCTCTCCAATCCAGTTCCTTTCTGAAGTAAAATGATACTGCGGCCGGTACAGCTCATTGTAATATCCACTCCCTGGCTGCGACCAGGAAGCTGTTGCGCTAAGTATAAAAACAAAAACAAGGATCAGATTTCTCATTTTACCTACATTTGAAATTGAGTCGAAGCTACAAAGATATTCGATTGGGGAAAATTTTATTAAAAAATCTGCCCTTACTGAAACTTAACCTCACGAAAACGTTTCCACATATGATTTTCAGCGATATGAATCCTGAAAATTGGCTGAAACAAACGAAAATATGTATCTTCAGGCACTTAAACATTAAAAACGAATACCATGTCAAGACTGTTTCTTATCCTCATTTCGGTTGCCATCTTGTCATTCGGCGCATATGCACAGAAAAAATCCGCCATCATCGCTCCGGGAGCAAAGGTTGAAAAGCTGGCCGATGGCTTCAGTTTTACCGAAGGCCCGGCGGTCGACAAACAGGGTAATGTATTTTTTACCGATCAGCCCAATAATAAAATCCTGAAATGGTCAACCGACGGTAAGTTAACTACCTTTCATACCGATGCCGGCCGCGCTAACGGGCTCTATTTCGACCACAACGGAAATCTTTTATCGTGTTCCGATATGGATAATGAACTTTGGAGTATCGATATGCAGGGTAAGCCTGTAGTACTCGTTGCAGAGTATAACGGAAAAAAACTGAATGGCCCCAACGACCTCTGGGTACATCCCGGCGGAGGTATTTATTTCACCGATCCACTCTACAAAAGGCCATACTGGACCCGTGACCCGGAAAGGCAACAGGACGGCGAACATGTTTATTATCTCTCGCCCGACAGAAAAAACCTGACCCGCGTGGATGTAAACCTGGTAAAGCCGAATGGGATCATTGGCACGCCCGACGGGAAGAAACTCTATGTTGCCGATATCGGGGACAGAAAAACCTACGTCTATGATATCAATCCCGACGGGACGCTGTCCAACAGAAAACTGTTTGCAGAAATGGGATCCGACGGAATGACCATCGACCATAAAGGGAATATTTATCTTACCGGAAGGGGGGTAACGGTTTTCAATCCCAAAGGAGAACAGATCGAACATATCCCGGTTGAAGCCAACTGGACAGCCAATGTCTGTTTCGGGGGGAAAGACATGAAAACCCTTTATATTACCGCTTCCCAGTATCTCTACAGCCTGAGGATGAAGGTAAAGGGAGTCAGGTAGGAATCAGGCCCGAAATGATTGGAATCCATTATTT
>JAUWAB010000144.1 GCA_030602265.1 Prolixibacteraceae bacterium
ATCAACCTCCGGTCATATTATTTTGCAACAATGTTGCAGAAACCATTTTTTTTCTACTTTTGCAACATTGATGCAATTAACACATTTCAGCGAACGTCTACATGAAAAAAGAACCCGCTATAAGGGAACTGCTACACAGTCATAACCTGCGCACCACAAGCTGCCGACAGGGTATCCTCGATATTCTTGGCAACTCTTCCGAGGCACTCACCGAACAGGATATCAAAACGCAGTTAGACAGCCAACACGATCGGACCACCGTCTACCGATCCTTTAAAACATTGATAGACAACAATCTGATCCACAAAATCGTAGTCGACAACAACCTGGTCAAGTATGCCCTGAATCCGAAATGGTATAGCCAGCACGACCATGTCCATTTCTACTGCAAGCAATGCGATAAACTGGTCTGTATCGAATCGGAGCAACAGGCAGGGATACCACTCCCTGAAGGATTCAGTGCCTCTGAAACCGAAATCATCATAAAAGGAACCTGTAAAACCTGTACGGAATAAACTCCTGACAAGCCATATCCGGAGAAATTTTCGAATCCGGAAATGGTATATATCAGATCAGGTACCCTATAAATGGTATCAGGAAAAAAAATAAAATAGTAATAACATAAAACCTTAAGAAAGTAAATTATGGACATCACCTGGATCGGTTCACTGACAAGTACCTTGATTGTCAGTTTAATATCCATCACCGGGATATTTTTTCTGGCCATGAAAACGGCCAAACTTCAAAAGATTGTTTTTGTGCTCGTTAGTTTTGCCGTCGGGGCACTTTTAGGGAACGTATTTTTCCACCTTCTACCCGAATCTTTTGAGGTCATAGAAAGCAATACACTGATTGCTGTGCTGGTTATGACCGGTATACTGGTGTTTTTTGTAATGGAAAAGTTCCTGCACTGGCACCACGACCACAAAATAGTGGATGCGCACCATCACCGCCCGAAATCATACGGATACATCAGTCTTTTTGCCGACGGCATGCACAATTTTACGGATGGTATCCTGATTGCGGCAGGCTGGATGGCCAGTCCGGAGATCGGGATCGCCACTACCCTGGCCGTAATCCTACATGAGATTCCGCAGGAAATCAGCGACTTTGGTATCCTTATCCACGCAGGCTTCACAGCTAAGAAGGCCCTGTGGCTCAACTTTTATGCAGCACTGGCAGCTGTACTGGGCAACGTGATTACCCTGATGTTGGGCACCTCCTTCGAGATGTTGTCGGCCTATGTACTGCCCGTCGCCGCAGGTGGCTTCATCTATCTTGCAGGAACCGACCTGATGCCCGAGCTCAACAAGGACCGGAGCAAGCTCAATTCCCTGATCCAGCTCCTGATGATCATTGCCGGGCTCATGCTGATGTATTTTGTCATGGGTGACCACAGTCATGCCGGACATGTTCACGGTCCCGACTGCAATCATGCCCACTGATGCTCGAAACGAAAGATCTGACCTTTCAGTATCCCGGCGGAAAACCGTTTAGTTTTCCCTCCTTCTCATTGGGAAAGGGCGATCAGGCGATCGTACGGGGGAAGTCAGGGAGCGGTAAAACCACGCTGCTCCATCTGACAGCGGGAATTCTGAAACCGTCGGGAGGCCGGGTGGTAATCAGCGGAACTTCCATCCACGACCTTTCTGCTGCAGAAACCGATCGTTTCAGGGGCAGACATATCGGCCTGATCTTTCAGCAACACCATTTTATTCATTCCCTGAATATGGAGGAGAACCTCCTGCTGGCCCAGTCGCTTCCCGGTAATCCAACCGACCGCAGGGTAATCTCCGGACTACTGACCGAACTGGATATCAGCATGCTGGCCCGGAAGAAACCTTCTGTTCTCAGTCAGGGCGAACTTCAGCGCTTTTCCGTGGCCAGGGCCATGATCAACCAGCCGGTTATCATTTTAGCTGATGAGCCCACCTCAAGTCTGGACGATGAAAACTGCAGCCGCTTTACCAGACTTTTGCTGGAAATATCGGGCCGGCACGCCACCACCCTCCTGATCGCGACCCACGACAACAGACTCAGTAAAGAATTTTCAACCGTAATTGATCTCTGATACGATGGATATACTGAGATTAAGCCTGTCGAAGATCCGCTCCAAACCGGCAAATGCATTGGTCAGCATCATCCTGTTTGCCATAGGTACAGGGATTATTTCATTGGTAATCAATGGTGAAAGAAACCTGAAAAACCAATTCTCCGGAAATCTTGCCGGTATAGACCTGGTAGTCGGGGCCAAGGGAAGCCCGCTGCAGCTGATCCTTTCATCGGTTTTTCATATAGACACTCCTACCGGAAACATTCCGCTTGCCGAAGCAGAACGGATCAGCCGCAATCCAATGGTGGAAAAAACCATCCCGATTGCGCTGGGCGATAACCATCAGGGATTCAGGATTGTCGGGACTACCCCGGAATATGCTTCCCTGTACCGGGCCGGACTGTCGGCCGGTAGCTGGTTCGATAAGCCTTATGAAGCGGTAGTCGGAGCGGAGGTTTCACAACGGACCGGACTGCGGACCGGCGACCATTTTACCGGCAGGCATGGTTTCACGCAACACGGGCACCATCACGATGAAGATATCTATACCGTTGTGGGCATTCTGGAGAAATCGGGTACGGTAATCGACGGCCTCATTCTGACCACGGTAGACACCTACTGGATAATCCACGCAGGCCATCATCACGACACCCTTGATGAACATAATCAAGGCGACCTGCATGAAGAATCGGGCATGCTGAACAGACAACATCCCGTCCAACCTAACCACGCGGTCCATGTACACGGCGATGAGTGTGATCATTCCCATATGCCAGGCCATGTACACGGCGATGAGTGTGATCATTCCCATATGCCAGGGCATATACACAGTGAAAATAGTGACCATTCCCATTTGCCAGGCCATGTGCACAGTGATGAGTGTGATCATTCCCATATTCCGGGGCATGTGCACAGTGATGAGTGTGATCATTACCATTTGCCGGGGCACGTGCACAGTGATGAGTGTGATCACTCCCACCCTCAGGGGCATACTCACCACGACGGCCATACAAATTCCGGTCTGCATGAAAACATACCTCTCAACCGGGTTACAAATTCCCCGGAAAACACCAGGGGCCGGGTCAAATTTGATTCAGGGGGAAGCGGAAGTGATCCTGACCATACCGATAGAGAGGAAGATGACGAAGCAGCCTGGGAAGAGCTGATCCGGAAACTGGATGCCAGAGAAGATTTGTCGGCCGGGGAAATGGCCTTGTACCGTTCGCGGTCGGGGCAACTACAGGAAACGACGACTGACCCTGGTAAGCAGATTACTGCTTTGCTGGTCTTTTACAGCACACCCAGGGCGGCGGTACAACTGCCCAGGATGATCAACGACAACACCTCCATGCAGGCAGCTTCACCGGCATTCGAAACGCACCGGCTTTTCACACTGGCCGGTACAGCGGTTTCCTTCCTGCAATGGCTGGCCTGGATCATTATAATCATCTCCGGACTGAATGTTTTTATACATCTGACCAACACCCTGAACCAGAACCTGCATGAGATTGCCCTGATCAGGGCGCTGGGAGCCAGCCGGCTGAAAGTTATGCTGCTGATGATCCTGCAGGGTCTCTGGCTGGCCATTGCCGGAGGCATTGCTGGTATACTGGCTGGTAAATGGCTGCTGGCATGGCTGCCGGGAATAGCCCGTTTTCAGGGTGGCACAATTTATGCGTTCCATTCAGGCGATCTGATGTTGCTGTTATTAGCCGCCGCTGCGGGTATTCTTTCGGCACTGGTCCCGGCCATCAGGGCCTACCGGACTGATGTTCACCACATCCTCACCCGGACATAACCCGGTGCCGGCAGGCACCCAACCGGGACAGGAAGATTTATCCGGTGCCTAACTGAAATATCAATGGCTTACTATTGGACCCCGGTGCCGTCAGGCACCGAATATGGGTAACAGAAGACAGGATATTTTTAAACAACCGTTCAACCCTGCAGTGGTGCCGGCAGGCACCGAATATGGGTAGCAGAAGACAGGATATTTTTAAACAACCGTTCAACCCTGCACCGGTGCCGTCAGGCACCGAATATGGGTAGCAGACAACAGGATGAATACGAAACAATCCTACATGCCTGCACCGGTGCCGGCAGGCACCGAATATGGGTAGCAGAAGACAGGATATTTTTAAACAACCGTTCAACCCTGCACCGGTGCCGGCAGGCACCTCATACGGGTAGCAGAAGACAGGAAGATTTTAA
>JAUWAB010000149.1 GCA_030602265.1 Prolixibacteraceae bacterium
TGGGACTCCAACGCCAACTGCAGCGATATCTGGCAAAAAAGATACATCAATGTTTACCGGAGGATAAACGACTTCAAAATCGGCATTCAGCCCCTGCAAAAGGATATTCAGCGGATAAAGGACAACCTTGCACCCGAAAACTCAGTTGCGGATCCCGATGCAAACCAGTTGAGAGAGCTGGAAAGCAGGGAGAAACTGTTGGGTGAAGTCTTAAAGCTGCAAAACGAGCTGGCCTTTGTTGACCGGCACCTGATCAGCTTCACCAAAGATACCGGCCAACTGCTGCCGGCTGACCCGGAATTTACCCTTTCCGAACTGGTGGTTAACAGTCCGGAAGGCCTGCCGGCAAAACTCGACTTCCTTTTTGCGAATCTTACCAGTTCCTACTATGAGTCCCTGCCCATGGGCTACAAACGCATTTTATCCATTGTATTCGAGATTGCATACAGGCACTATATCCTTAACGGAGATTCAGAGCCGGAGGGGATCGTAATTATAGATGAGATTGAACTGCACCTTCATCCTTCGCTGGCCAATTCCATAGTCGACCGGTTAAGGAATACCTTCCCGGGCGTTCAGTTCATCGTTACGACCCACTCTCCCCAGATCATTACCAGCCTGAAAAAAGAGGAAGGCATGAAGTTAGTCAGCCTGAAAGCAACCAAGTCGGGCATCGAAAGTGTGGATGAAGGGAATTATTACGGCGCCGATTACGAAACCACGCTCACCGAGCTGATGGGGGCAATACTGAGAAGTTCCATCATTGGCAACATGCTCGATTCATACCGGACATTTAAACGGCTTAACATGCCGGAAGAAGCCGAAGAGATCAGGAAACAGATCATCGGCTATACCGGGCCGGGCAACCGCTATGTGGAAGCCGAATTAGCCAAACCCTGATCAGCGGATGAAATTTATTGACAAAGCCCGACATGAAGAAGAAGCCAATAGTTGGATCGATGAATACATTGATTCCGGGTGGAATGAAGAGGAGTCATCCTACTGTGGTATTGGCTACAAACAATTACCCAGAAACATCAGGCTTTTGATCACTGAATCACAGGATTCTCTCTGTTGTTATTGCCTGAAAGCCTTAGACAATTCCGGGCTAACGTTAGAACATGTTATCCCGGAATCCCTTAATGCAGGCAATCAGAGCGAATTTGACCGGTATGGATCCTATATTCCGAAATTAGCCACCCAGGTAATCCCCGGCGACCAATTCAGGCAGTCACGGGCTAAAAGAGAGACCCCACCCTACCCTCACGACATTGCCTGGTATAATCTATTGGCCAGCTGCAACCATACGGACCATTGCAACCACAAGCGCCAAAACCGGTTTATCATCCCGATACCCTTAGATCAAACCCTTGCTGAAGAGATTTCCTATTTCACGGATGGGATGTGCTTTTCAGGGAATATGGAATTAATCGACACTTTGGTAGTCTTAAACCTGAACCAGTCTATGCTGAAAAAAATCCGGAGCGTCTGGTTTTTCCTGGCTGAAAGGGGATATCAGGATGTAGAATACATTTCAAATAACAAGGATGAAATTCTTGCAGAGATTGATAAAAACTTCGACACAGGAGGCTTGGGTTTTAGGGGAACATTTGACAATGACGCGAATTGGGGCAAATTGATAAGCTATGGCTATTTTCTGACACAGGCAACAGTCCCTGTGTAAAAATAATATCGTCCGCATACATAGAACTGGTAAACGCTGATCAGATACACACCGGTATCAAGTATCAAGTATCAGGTATCAAGACAAAAGACTGAAAGACAAAAGACTGAGAGACAAAAATCCTGGCGTCCTGGCGTCTTAGCGGTAAAAAATTCTTCGTGTTTCTTTCTGCCTTCGTGCTTTTGTGGCAAGAAACCGGATTACCTGAAGGTATCAGATATCAAGAATCAAGACAAATCTTTGCAACACATAGCGTCTTCTTATCTTTGCAGTGAAAAAATATCATTTACATTAGAGTACAAACATTAAGATATGCAACAACCTAAAATATGGCTATCCCTGGCGCACATGTCGGGCCGGGAAATGGATTTTATCAAAGAGGCCTTCGACACCAACTGGGTGGTGCCGCTGGGTCCAAATGTCGACGGTTTTGAACGCGACCTGAGTGAATACCTTGGTGGATCGCGGCATGTGGTGGCGCTGAGTTCAGGCACGGCCGCCCTGCATTTAGGACTGATCCTCCTGGGGGCAGGCAAGGCTGATGAAGTTATTTGTCAGTCGTTCACCTTTTCCGCCTCGGCCAATCCCATCAGCTATGTAGGCGCCACGCCGGTATTTGTCGACAGTGAGCCCGACACCTGGAACATGGATCCCGATCTGTTGGAGGAAGCCATCCGGGATCGGATCCGGGTCACCGGGAAAAAGCCTAAGGCCATTATTCCGGTGCATCTTTATGGTATGCCGGCCAATATGGAGCGCATTCAGAAGATTGCAGCCCGCTATGAAATACCCATCCTGGAGGATGCCGCTGAGGCCTTGGGCGCGGAGTACCGCGGACAAAAATGCGGCACCCTTGGGGAGATGGCCTGCCTGTCGTTTAACGGGAACAAGATGATCACCACCTCGGGCGGCGGGGCGTTGGTATGCCGCACCAGGGAGGAGGCCGAAATGGCCAAGTTTTACGCCACACAGGCCAGGGACCAGGCACCCCACTACCAGCATTCCAAAATCGGCTACAACTACCGGATGAGCAACATCTGTGCAGGCATCGGCCGCGGACAAATGACCGTCCTGCAGGACCATGTAGATCGCCGCCGGGAGATCCACGCTTACTACCATGATGCACTCCTGGGCATGCCCGGCATCACCCTGCTGACCAATCCGACAGACGAATACCGCTCCAACCACTGGCTTACCTGCGTGCTTGTAGATCCTGCCGTGGCCGGCTACACCCGCGAAGATCTCCGTCTGGCCATGGACGCCGCCAACATAGAAACCCGTCCCCTCTGGAAGCCGATGCACCTGCAGCCGGTATTCGCCGATGCCCCCTATTACGGAAATGGCGTATCGGAGTCGCTGTTTGATAAAGGGCTGTGTTTGCCATCGAGTCCGGTGTTGAGTGAGGCGGATTTGGAGAGAGTGGTGGAGGTTTTTAGGGATAGACTTTAGACAGTAGACACCAGACATAAGACAAAAGAAAAACAGAAAACAGGGGTTTGATGAATTTAGCCAGGTCTGTAAGTCTAATGTCTAAAGTCTTTTAGTCTTATTTAAAATATTTTAGGATGGGCATTAAGAGGGGGTTTGATGTTGTTGTGAGTCTGGTTGGATTGATTATTCTGATGCCGGTTTTTGTGGTAATGGCTGTTTTAATAGGGATTACCATGGGCGGACCGGTATTTTTCAGTCAGACGCGGATAGGTCGATACGGCAGGCCATTCAGGATCATAAAATTTCGCACCATGCAGGTCGATGAGGATGAGCTTGTTATCACCATAAAGAATGACCGCCGGATTACTTCAACAGGAGCTTTTCTGAGGCGATATCGGCTGGATGAACTGCCCCAGCTGTGGAATGTCCTGACAGGAGAGATGAGCCTGGTAGGTCCGCGCCCCGATGTGCCGGGTTATGCAGATAAGCTTACCGGCGACGACCGGCAGATATTAAAGCTGCGGCCGGGAATACATGTTTCGACGCAATTTCTTGTTGGATATAAAAATCATTCTATATACGATTATTGGCAAAAAACTGAAAGAGGAGTGGGGACAATAGATTTCTTTTTCAGTTCCCTTTTCAAAAATAATTAATAGATTTGT
>JAUWAB010000087.1 GCA_030602265.1 Prolixibacteraceae bacterium
GGCGGCCGTCTGACCTGCCACCATCTGGATGCCACCGTAGGTCTCGTGATAATCGACTCCTACGACGAATCGAGCGGCTCCCTTATCGTGACCGGCAGTGCCGAAGGCGACAACATCCTCTACAGCAGGTACCTGCGGGGAGACGAATGGCAATTAGTGGCCGCACCCGTTTACGGTCATCCGGTATCGGCCGACTGGGCCACCGCCAACTACATCCTGATACCGGAACTGGACCCTGTGCCACCGGGACCGGAGGAAGGCGGATACACGCCCTTCGAACTGATCGAATACCACGAACCCACCAACCAGTGGGTCTACCTGGAACAACGGATGGACACCTCGGGCGACTTTGATCCGGGCAGGGGGTTCGGGATACAGCGAGACGGCGACGGCGATATCACCTTTACCGGCCGCGTAGCTGCCGGCGAGGTACTTAAGCCGGTCACCAGAACCTCTCCCACCGGAAAGCACGGATGGAACCTCACCGGTAACCCCTACCCATCGGCCATCTCTCTTGAGGAATTCCTGCTGGCCAACCAGGACATAATCGATCCCCGCTTCGAGGCAGTCTACTTCAAACAGGGCGGAAGGTATAACGCCATTTCGGGGAAGAACGCACTCGCCGGACTGTCAGGAGAAGAAAACCATACCATTCAGGCCGGACAGGGATTCTTCATCAGGGCCGCCCAAACTGGCCATATCCGGTTTACCCCCGGAATGCGCCTCCACGATACGGGAACCGGACTGAAATCGGCCGGCTCCGGGAAGTGGCCGGGTATCCGACTGACCGCGGAATCCGATAATGTGCGCCACTCCACCATCGTGGCCTTCCATAACAGCATGGGCAGCGGCTTCGATCCGGGATACGACATCGGACTGTTTGCCAGCCCGCGCGACCCGGAGATCTTTACCCTCATGCCGGGCATCCTCTCCCCGGAATTAACCGTACAGTCGATCCCTCCACCGGTTTCCGGGGAAGTAACCATCCCTGTCGGGATCCGGCATGCCCGGGGCGGACTGGTGACCTTCTCCGCCATAGTACTCCCGCTCCCGGGCGGAGAAACCCTATGGCTGGCCGACAAGGTCACCGGCCGGATGGTTCCCATAGCATCAGAGAGCTATTCCGTATGGCTGCCCGAAGGCACACAGGATACCAGCAGGTTCAGCCTGATGGCCAGACCGGCGGCAACCTCTTCCCCACTCCCGCCAGTGGCGCCTGACCCCTTGATCCGTAAAGAAAACCACCGGCTGATCGTCAGCGGATATAATGGCGGTCCGGCCGACGTATCCCTCATCAGTGCGACCGGCGTTACCTCTGCCCTTTTCCGCCTGAAAACAGGCAGCCGGCATGAATTCGACCTTTCCGGTCTGCCTGCCGGTGTCTATTTCGTAAAAATCACCGGATATGCCCGTACGGAAAAAATCATTATCAGCAGGTAATTTCCAAAAAACCGCCGGAATCCGAAGGTGTCCGGATCTTCCATATAAAAACTAAAAATACAATCTGCATTTTACAATCTTAATCTGACCACTATGAAACATAAACAAAATATACAGTTAAATGACCCGAAACGGGCAAATGGAACAATAATCGAAAGCCAGGCTACCCCAAAGCAGCCAACCGGTATGTTTAACCGCCGGGATGCCCTACAGAAAGCCTGCGGATACGCAGCATTTACGGCAACCTCCATGCTGGCCGTACTGATGCCCCGGAAGGCTGTGGCAAGCTCTGGTTATTCAACCCCAGCAGAAGCCCCGACAGGAAACAAATCGCCAGGTACAAGGCCTGCGAATCCCTATGATCAGTGAAATCTGCCGGTTACTCTTATTGAAACTACAGCGCTTTCTCATGTTTTGAATTCCTCTGAAGGAGGGTATCCGGATATCTGTATCCGGGTACCTTTTCCTTGCATTGCCTAATCTTTGCAACCCTAAAAAAAGGAACGAATTCAAAGATTTTAAACCTTTAAACTTTCTTTTCAAAAGCAAAAATCATTTAAAAAGTAATTTTTCACTAACTTTGCATACTTGTTTTGTACAGAAAGTAGAAAATTTATTAATCTAAAAAATTTATCATGAGAAAGTTTGCACTATTGGTGCTTGCGTTTGCCATTATTGGCATACAAGCTGCAAATGCTCAGGTAAGGCGCGTCACGGGTACTGTAACCAGTGCTACCGACGGGGCGACCATACCGGGAGTATCTGTTGTTGTAAAAGGCACTTCCATGGGTACCGTCACCAACATCGACGGATTTTACCAGCTGGATGTACCACAGACAGCAACAACCCTGATCTTCTCCTTTGTGGGGATGAGAACCACTGAAGTCCCGATTTCCGGGTCCGTGGTCAACGCTTCCCTGAGTTATGAAATGATTGGCGTTGATGAAGTCATGGTGGTTGCATACGGTACCGCCCGCAAAGAATCGTTTACCGGTTCTGCGGAAGTTGTCGGCTCGGAAAAATTAGCCAGAAGGACCGTTTCCACCCTAACCAAAGCCATTGAAGGAACGGTAGCTGGTGTCCAGACCACCTCCGGGGGCGGACAGCCAGGTTCCGGCTCGGCCATCAGGATCCGCGGATTCGGCTCGATCAACGCATCATCAGCCCCTCTGTATGTGGTAGACGGCGTTCCCTACGACGGCGTGATCAGCGCGATCAACCCCAACGATATTGAGTCGGTAACCGTCCTCAAGGACGCTTCCGCATCGGCACTTTACGGTGCAAGGGGTGCCAACGGCGTAGTTATCATTACAACCAAAAAGGGCAGCGACGGCGCTCCCGTCATTAACCTGAAAACCACCTTCGGTATTTCGTCAAGGGCTTTCCCTGATTATGACAAAGTGGATGAAGCCAAATATATGGAACTGGCTTTTGAATCGGTGAAGAACATGCTGATTTATGACGGAGGAATGTCAAGAACTGCCGCTGCCAACAGCGCACTGACCTCCTACATGGATGAGTTCGGCGGTGAACGATACAATCCGTACAATATGGCTTCCAATCAGCTGATTGACCCGCTTACCGGGAAAATCAATCCCAGCGCAACGCTGAAATGGTCAGACCGCTGGATCGACGAGGCTACCCGCGAGAATCCCATGCGCAAGGAATACCAGCTCAGCATCAACGGCGGTACCGAACGTACCCGCTATCTGATGTCGATCGGTTACCTGGACGAAGAGGGATTGGCCAAAAACACCCAGTTCAACCGCTATTCAGGCCGTATCAACATCGACTCCGACCTGAAGGAGTGGCTGAAATCGGGTATGACTGCCTCGTTCTCCAATACACAGCAGAATTATCTTACCGATTCAGGTTCAGCATATAACAACATCTGGTTCTCGGCTTCCAACATGGGCCCCATTTACCCCGTCTATATCCGTGACCAGAACGGGCAATTTGTACTTGACGCACAGGGGGACAAACAGTTCGATTACGGTGAGAACCGGCCGTCAGCCTCTAACTTCAATTCCATCGCCACGCTTTTTGAAGACCGCAGAAACCTTAAATACGATAACCTGAGTGGTCGCGGATTTATGGAATTCGATACTGACCGGGAAGACCTGGGCATCCTGGGTGACCTGAAACTCAGCCTTAACCTTGGTTTCGACTACTATCACGGCGACAGGCTTATCTACAATAACCCGTTCTTCGGCGACGGCTCATCAGTTAAAGGCCGTGGATACAAATACAATTACCGTACTTTCAGCTATACTTTCAACCAGTTGCTGAGCTACGACAAGAAATTCGGCATGCATAATATAAATGTGTTGGCCGGACATGAGTTCTACTCCATGGAACGCGCCACACTCTATGCAGCCAAGCAGGGTTTTGCCTTCGGCGGACTGTATGAACTCAGTGCGGCAGCCACACCCACCGCGGCAGAATCGTACCTGGATACCTACCTGGTTGAATCTTACCTGAGCAGGATCAATTACGACTATGCCGATAAATATTACCTCTCTGCCAGTTTCCGTACCGACGGATCATCCCGTTTCCACCCCGATATGCGCTGGGGCCAGTTCTGGTCGGCAGGCGGTGCCTGGAGAATCAGCGAAGAAACGTTTATGAGCGGTGCAGATTTCATCGACAACATGACCCTCAAAGCCAGTTACGGTTCGCAGGGTAACGACATGCTGCTCAATTCCGACGGAACCGACAACTACTATGCATGGCAGAGCTTCTACGACCTGGGATATCCCAATAACACCAACGGAGGGGTTTATCTTACCTCACTGGAAAACAAAGACCTGCTCTGGGAGAAAAACAACAACTTCAACGTAGGTATCGAAACCAGGATGTTTGACACCCGGCTGTCACTTTCAGTCGAATATTTCAACAAGCTCACCACCGACCTCCTCCTGTTCAAACCGATGGCCACTTCCAGCGGTTTCGACGGATACTGGGAAAATGTGGGCAACATGGTCAACAAAGGAGTCGACTTAACTGTCGGTGTCCGCGTGATCAGCACGCCCAAATTCCAGTGGAATGCCAACATTATGGCCAGCCACCTGAAGAACGAGGTTACCAAACTCAGTACCGACGACCAGGAGATTGTGATCGGTTCGAGGATTATCAAGGTAGGGTATCCGATCAACTCTTTCTACCTTTCCAAATCGGCAGGCGTTGATCCGATGACGGGCGCACAGCTTTATTGGGTAAAAAGCCAGGATGCAGACGGCAACGAAATCGATATCATTACCGATTCCTACAACCAGGCCGGTTCAAACAAATACATCCAGGGAAGCCGCATCCCTGATGTGTATGGCAGCGTCAGCAACGATTTCAGGCTGGGTAATTTTGACCTGGCTGTCCTGACTACCTATTCCATTGGAGGAAAAATGTTAGACGGCGTATATTCCAACCTGATGGGTATGAGAAGTGCCGGCAATGCATGGCATTCCCACATGGACCGCGCCTGGAGGCAGCCCGGCGACATAACCGACGTGCCCCGTCTTCAGTTAGGCAATGTGAACCAGGCAACCGACCGGTTCCTGATTGATGCCTCCTATTTTGCCATCAAAAACGTAACCTTCGGGTATAACCTCCCGCAAAGGGTCAGCAACAAACTGCAGATTCACAACCTGAGGCTGTTTGCCACCGCCGACAATGTATTCCTGTTTTCGGCGCTCAAGGGCAGTGACCCGCAGTACAACTTCTCCGGAGGCCAGGATTTCTCCTATGTGCCGATCAGAACTTTATCCCTGGGACTTGACCTGAGGTTTTAATTAACATGAAAACGATTACAGAAATGAAAAAAATAATATATCCACTGATGATTTTGTTCGCTGCCGGCCTATTTTCGTGCAGCGACCAACTGGATACCGTTCCCACCGACAAAACCACCAAAGATGAGGTTTTTTCGACGGTGGAAGGCGCATTTGCGGCCATGAACGGCGTATACCGCAGCTTATACATGTCTGACTGGTCAACCTCCTACGGAACTGAAAACTTTGGTATTGCATCGGTTAACCTGGCTGCCGACCTGATGGGAGAAGACATGGGAATGGGTGCACAGGGTAGTGCATGGTTCTGGTACGATTACCGCTACTGGGTAAGGGAAGAGATCAACAATACCTCTGACCGTCCCTACGTATGGTGGAACATGTATTACAAGACCATCAACAACGTCAACAGCGTCATAGCCTATGGCCAGGATGCCGAAGGTGTTCCTGCCGACAAGAACAACGTAATGGGGCAGGCATTTGCCATGCGGGCCTATGCCTATTTCCAGCTGATCCAGTTCTACCAGAGAACTTATAAGGGCCACGAAAACGACCCTGGCGTTCCGCTTTACACGCAGCCATCGACCAAGGAAACCACCGGAAATTCAAGAGGAACCGTTCAGCAGGTTTACCAGCAGATCAATGCCGACCTCGACAGTGCCATTACCCGGTTCAAGAAAGGCTCATCACAGAGGCACAAATCGCACATCGACCTCTATGTGGCCCACGGTCTGAAATCGAGGGTTGCCCTGGTCCAGAACAACTGGCAGGCCGCAGCCGACCATGCCGCTGAAGCACGCAAAAAGAGTGACCTCAGACTGATGGCCTCAGGCGACCTCCTGGGTGGCTTCAACAGTGTTAACAACGCAGAATGGATGTGGGGCGCCGAAATCAACGAAGACCAGTCAACCTCATGGTTCTCCTTCTTCAACCACATGGATGCCGATGCAGGCGGCCATGCCCGTACAGCCTGGAAAATTGTGGGTAACTGGCTCTACGACCAGATCAATCCGCAGGATGTAAGGAAGCAGTGGTTCAGGGGCAACCTGACTGCCGCAGAAGAGGTGACCGGTACGTCCATGCGCCGCTACGGACAGCTCAAATTCAGGGTAAAAAGCCAGGGAAGCTGGGCCAGCGACTATATTTATATGCGTATGGCCGAGATGTACCTCAACGAAGCCGAAGCACTCTGCCAGTTAGGGCGCTATTCGGAGGCCAGGACATTACTTACCGAACTGGTAGGCTACAAAGATCCCACCTTTGCTGCACGCCTTGCACAGCGGACCGACGACAAGACCCTTACGCTCAAATCGTATGGTACACCCACTACCCTGATGGACGAAATTATTCTCCAGAAGCGCATCGAGCTTTGGGGTGAAGGTTTCCGTATTTACGACATTATGCGCCTGAAAACAGGCATGGACAGATCGTGGACAGGCTCAAACCACCCGGTACGTTCTCCCGTCCTTTCCGACCCGAACAGCTGGGAATGGATCATGATGATACCTCAGAAAGAATTTGACGGCAACCCGAACATGGATGCCGCTGCGGACCAGAACCCTTAATATAATCATTCAAAATTAGACATCATGAGAAAGTTAAGTTTCAAAATATTACCGGTAATTATGGCTGTCGCCCTGATGTTTTCATCATGCGAGCAGGACAATATCGGGCCGGTTTTTGATGACCTTGGATCGTTTACCGGTTCTGCCTTTTCAAAAGCCATCAAGCAGAACGACAATATCATCAAGGTAGGTGTTACACACCGCAACCATACCAAAAACAGCCAGCTGCGACTGGTACTGGAACCGGCAGGAAGTACGCCGGCTACTCTGGCGACCCTTGCCACGGATGTGGTAACCTTCACCAACAGCGATACCGTTTGGGTAGATGTAGCCATCAATTATGGACAATTGGCCGATGACGGCTTTTACAACTTTACCATCCGCATTGCCGACGGAGAAGAGGGCTACCTCGAGCCGATGCAGTACGGAGGAGGCATTAAGCAGGCCAACATCTCCTTTTCCAAGTACATTCCTCTGGACAGGACTCCCTTCCTTGGCTCTTACCTCGAGCTGGACGGTGAAGATGAGTACCCGGTAACCATTACCGCTGATCCGGCAGATGAGTTCACACTGATCGTCAGTGGCGGAAACTGGGGATCGGGCGCATCCTACAAGGTACGGTTCAATACCAACACCAGGATCACCATCGTGGATAACCAGTTCCTGGGTGTCAACTATCCGGGGATCGGCGGAGCGGCCGGCCAGGTATTCTACAGGCCCATTGCCGGCAAAAACGGTACGTTCAATACCACGACCGGTGAATTCAGTGTCTGGGTAAACATGATTCTTCCGAATTATCCCTATAATTTCGGGAACTACGAATTACTCTATGTGAAAAACTGATTTCTTTCTGTTCAATATAAAAAAGGCAGGGACCGCAAGGTTCCTGCCTTTTTTTATAGGGCAATACCAGGAAAGCATGTCGTAAATCGATTTATTTTTTTAAGGATTACCTTTGGCGTTTACATATTTTAAGGGTAATATTGAAAAAAATTAAAAAAAAACTACAGAAAAGTTAAAAGAGTTTAAAAATTTTTTTTTGTATGTTTGTCGTCTTCGAGCTGTACATTTATTTAACATTATTAATTTAAAATTTTATCTATGAGAAAATTTGCGCTTTTATTGCTTGTTACTGCCCTTATCGGCGTACAAGTTGTGAATGCCCAGGTTAGAAGGATAACCGGAACGGTCACGAGTGAGGCCGACGGATCTTCGATACCGGGTGTTTCAGTAATTGTCAAAGGCACTTCCATGGGGACTATAACCAATATGAATGGTCAGTACACCCTGGATGTCCCGCAGGATGCCACTGCCCTTGTATTCTCATTCGTAGGGATGAGGACCGCAGAGTATCCCATTGTCGGCAACACGGTAAATGCCGTTCTGCAGACCGATGTGATAGGCGTGGACGAAGTAATGGTGGTTGCTTACGGTACTGTAAGGAAATCATCTTTCACAGGATCTGCTGAAGTAGTGGGAAGTGAAAAAATTGAAAGAATCCAGACTGCGTCTGTTGCAAAAGCACTTGAAGGTGCAGCCCCCGGTGTACAGGTTATGGGAGGTACAGGCCAGCCAGGTTCCAGTGCGGCCATCCGCATCAGGGGTATCGGATCTGTCAACGCCTCCAGCGCGCCATTATATGTGGTCGACGGAGCACCGTTTGATGGTAACCTGAACTCCATCAATACGAACGATATTGAGTCAGTAACCGTACTTAAAGATGCTACTTCTGCAGCACTGTACGGAGCACGTGGTGCCAATGGTGTGATCATCATCACTACCAAAAAAGGTGGAAAAGGAAAATCCTCCATCAACTTCAAGTCCAGTCTGGGCGGTGTAAGCCGTGCCATTCCTGAGTACGACAGGGTAACTCCGCAGGAATATGTTGAGCTGATGTGGGAAGGCTGGGTAAATTCCAGAGTAATTGCTGGCGGCAGTACACGTGAGGCCGCAGCTGCATTGGCCAGTGGCGGTACAGCCAACGGTATTGTAGGCCGACTGGGATATTACAATCCCTTTAATGTGGCGAACGATCAGCTTATCGGGCTCGATGGCAAGCTGAATCCGAATGCTCAGTTGCTGTACTATGATGACTGGAACGACAACCTTGCAAGGACAGGCCTCAGGCAGGATTATAACCTTTCCATGTCGGGAGGGGATGAAAAAAACAGCTACTATGCATCGGTATCTTACCTGGATGAAGAAGGTATGGTAAAATGGTCGAACTATGACCGTCTTACCGCACGTGTCGGAGCATCCAGCCAGGTGAACAACTGGTTGAAATTCGACGGTGTGGTATCCGGCTCATCCAGTTACCAGGTAGGTTTCCTTGCTGAAGGCACCTACACCACCAACCCATTCTATTATGGAAGAATGATGGGCCCGATCTACCCGATCTGGCAGCGCGACGCCAGCGGGAACATCGCCCTCGATGCAGCGGGCAATCAGTTGTTCGATATCGGTGACTACCGCCGTCCTGCTTATGGATGGGGACCCAACAAACTGCGTCCTTACGCCGCCAACTCCAACCTGATGCTGACTCTTCCGCTGGACGAAAGGTCCACCAAGCTGAATACCGTTTCAGCCCGTTTGGGTGTAGACATCAACTTTACCCGTGACCTGAAACTTCGCGTATCTGGTAACCACGACATCAACAACTTCTTCTACACTACTTACCAGAACCACCTTTATGGCGATGCACAGGCAGTGAAAGGCCGTTCCACCAAACAATACTCCAACAGCACTTCATCAACCTTCAACCAGGTTCTTAGCTACAACAAGACATTCGGAGGACATGAAGTTTCTGTTTTAGCGGGTCACGAAAATTACCTTTACAAGAGCTATAACGTTTCAGCAACACGGACCGGATTCACTATTCCTACCACCCAGCTTGTTGCAGGTTCTGTAGCTGAAGGTTCTACCGGCCAGGCTGACGAATATGCTCTGGAAGGATATCTGTTCCAGACCAATTACAGTCTCTTCGACAAATATTATGTATCAGGGTCCTTCCGTCGCGATGGTTCATCCCGTTTCTACAAGGATTCAAGATGGGGTTCTTTCTGGTCGGTGGGTGCTTCCTGGAGAATCACCGAGGAAGCTTTCATGAAAAACCTGACATGGGTTGACAATGCGAAACTGAAAGTCTCCTATGGAGAACAGGGTAACGACAACATCGGTAACTACTACGGATGGCAGAGCCTTTATTCCATTAGCGACCGCAACAACGGTAACTTCAACGGTGCATGGCACTCACAGCTCGAAAACAGGACCCTGCAGTGGGAAAAGAATGCCAACCTGAACGTAGGTCTTGAGTTCAGCTTCCTGACCAGGATCCGTGGAGGTATTGAATACTTCATCCGCGAATCAAGCAACCTGCTCTTCAGTGTACCACTGCCCGAATCAACCGGTATCTCCTCCAAGTGGGACAATATCGGTACGATGAAGAACGATGGTCTTGAAGTTCAGTTAAGCTTTGATGTGGTCAGAACCAATGGTTTCCTCTGGAACCTTGATGTCAACGCCACTACCTATAAGAACGTCATCACCAAAATGCCTCTCGGACCCGACGGCAAACCGCAGGAAATCATTTCAGGAACCAAAAAATTGTCTGAAGGACATTCCATCTATGATTTCTGGCTCAGGGAATATGCAGGCGTAGACCCACAGGATGGTAGTGCACTGTACTATAAAGACATTAAAGACGGTGAAACCGTAACCGGCAGGGAAACCACCAAAGACCAGAACGCAGCCAGCTACTACTATGTAGGATCTGCCATCCCGGATGTATATGGTGGTATTACCAATTCATTCTCCTATAAAGGCCTCGAACTTTCCGTACTGGTAACTTACCAGTTGGGTGGTGACTTCTACGATTCAGGATGGGGTGGTCTTATGCATACCGGTGCATTTGGAACACATTGGTCAAAAGACATCCTCAACCGCTGGCAGAAACCCGGTGACGTAACCGACGTACCACGTCTGCAAAACAACTACACCGCCGGTACTGCTGCTTCGTCACGTTATCTGACCGACGCCACTTTCTATTCACTGCGTAACGTTACGCTGGGATACAACCTTCCCAAATCGGTTACCAATGCTCTTGAACTGCAGGCCATCAAGGTATTTGCCAGCGGTGACAATCTTGGGCTTAGCACAAAGCGCAAAGGGATGGATCCACAGCAGGCTTTCACCGGGGTATCTGACTATACCTATATTCCGAGCCGTATTATCAGCTTTGGTGTCAATGTTACATTTTAAAAATTTATCGTATGAAAAATATATTTCTGATATTGCTTAGCGTTTCGATAATCCTCCTGTCTGGTTGTCAGGAAGATTATCTGGAAAGAGTACCTACTGCCAGTGTAACTGAGGCTGACCTTTTTGCTGGTGTGTTGGGTTCAGCCACTGCCCTGCAGGGTATTCACCGGGCTACATTTGCCTATTATGGTGCCCATGACAAATTTGGCCAGAAAGCAGTTGATATGGCCATGGACCTCCTCGGAGAAGATATGTTCCAGAGTGAAAGGGGATACGGATGGTTTGTTTCCTGGTACCAGTACATTGACCACAGAAACATCAACTCCACAAACCTTGAGTACGTTTGGGAATATTACTATGACCTTATTGATAATGCCAACGTTATCCTCGTCAATATCGACAAGGCTAATGACCTGGCGCTCAATCAGAACCTGGCAAATAACGTAAAAGCACAGGCTTTGGTTTACCGTGCATACAGCCACTACCAGGTGGTCCAGTTGTATGCCGACCGTTATGTTCCCGGTGGGGCCAATGGCCATCTGGGAATCCCGATTATGACGGAACCCTCACAGGAAGGTAAAGCCAGATCTACCGTAGCTCAGGTGTATACCCAGATCAAGAAAGACCTGGATGATGCCATCACGCTGTTCGGCCAGTCAACTACCGGCAGGGCCAACAAATCTGAAATCAACATCAACGTAGCCAAGGGTATCAAAGCAAGGGTAGCTCTGACAACCGGTGACTGGGTAACGGCTGCAACGATGGCTGCTGAAGCAAGGACCGGCTTTGCCCTGACTACCAATTATGCAGGAGGCTGGAACAAAGCCACCGACTCTGAATGGATGTGGGGTGCGGTTCTTATCGATGAGCAGCAAACCAGCTATGCATCTTTCTTCTCGCACATCGACCCCAACTTTGGCGGATATGCTGCACTGGGTAACCATAAACTGGCCAGTACCACCATCTTTAACTTTATGTCGGATACCGATGTCAGGAAATCTTTGTTCAGAACCAACTCTGGTAAACCAAGGGTAGGATTCAAATTTTCCGGTTTCGGAAACTGGACCAATGACTACCTGTATATGAAATCCGGCGAAATGTTCCTGATCGAAGCTGAAGCCCTTGCCCGCCAGGGTGGTAAGGATGCAGAAGCACAGACTGCCATTTTCAATCTGGTTTCCAAGAGAGATCCCAATTACGTAAAACCAACCCTTACCGGTAACGACCTGATCGAACATATCCTGATGCAGCGTCGTTGCGACCTCTGGGGTGAAGGTTTCCGTTTCCTGGACCTGAAAAGGCT
>JAUWAB010000054.1 GCA_030602265.1 Prolixibacteraceae bacterium
CAGATTCCGGTTGGCTGGCACTGCCTGATTGATATGGTTTTGGCACCATCCCGGAACTTTTATGTAACCCAAACAAGAGCAAATTAACAGATAAAGGTGACATTTTTGTTCTTTTTTAGGTTAAAATTCACTAAATTGCGGGGATGTAGCCAATGTTCACAAAAGTTCTCTTGCCGGTATCAAACTGTGATAAAAACTAATTTTCTATATCTGTTTGATAAGTTGAACACTAAAGAATGACCTAAAAAAAATAGTCACCTAAAAAAATCAGTGACATGAAGAAACGAACACTACACCGGGAGAAACCTGCCAAAATGTATCTCCCTCCATTGATCCGAAGCGCATTTCTGCCCATTCTTCTTGCACTATTTGTCTTACCCTGTCAGGCCTATGCCGGTGACGGTATAGCTTTAAGGGAGGATCCCGGTTATCAGGACGGCAGGATCAGGGTATCCGGTACCGTCAGGGATAAGTCTGGAGAACCTTTACCGGGGGTTAGTGTACTGGAGAAAGGGACCACCTCGGGTACAGTTACCAGTATCAGCGGAGAATATGCCGTTGAAGTCAGATCTTCCGGAACGCTTGTTTATTCATTTGTCGGTTTCCGGGCCGTTGAAGTTCCGGTTTCCGGGCAGACCATCATCCATATAACTATGGAAGAGGAGGTCCTTGGTCTCGATGAGGTAGTTGTCACGGCCATGGGTATAAGGTCTGAGAAAAGGAAGCTGAACTTTGCGGTCCAGTCGGTCGACTCGGAAGACCTTAACACAGGCCGTCAGACCAATTTTGTGGATGCATTGCAGGGGAGGGTCGCCGGCATTGAAGTATCCGGAACAGGTGGTTCTCCGACGGCTTCCTCACAGATACTGATCCGTGGGATTTCTTCTATTAATCCGGCCCAGAATAACGAACCGATATTTATCCTGAACGGAATGCACGTATCAGGCGGAGCCTCCAAAGCTGCTGAGATCAATCCCATGGATATTGAGAATGTGACCGTACTGAAAGGTGCTGCTGCTGCTGCACTATATGGTCAGGAGGCTTCCAATGGTGCCATTATCATTACCACCAAATCCGGCCAGAAAGGGGAAATCCGCGTTGAAGCGAGCGGGTCGGTTCAGGTTGATGAAGCCTACCGGGTTCCTGAAATTCAGCAGATGTACCTCAGGGGTGCCTATGGCGTATACCGTGAGCAGTCGATGGGGGGCTGGGGGCCCCTGGCTCCGGAGGGAACCGTGAAATACAACAACCCCGGCAATTACCTGCAAACCGGCCTGTACCAGAAGTACGACCTTTCGGTATCTGGTGGTTCCGATAAATTTACTTCCTATACTTCGGGGAATTATGTTAGACACGATGGGATTGTTCCCGCAGACTACCTTGAAAGATGGGGAGTCCTGTTCAAGTCGAGGTATGAGGTGTCTCCTAAAGTTACCATGGATTTTATGGCAAACTTCGTCAGCAGGAATTCCAGGGGAGGTGCAGGGATGAGTTCAGCCTACCAGTGGCCGATCGATGATGACATAACCAATTATAAAAATCCGGATGGCACAATCAGGTGGCTGTACATCAATACAAACAACCGTTACAATTCACCGATCAGTCCGCTGTGGTCCCGATATGAGGATTACGGCCGCTATGACTCGAACCGTTCTTTGCTTCAGGGATCGGTTACCTGGAATGTGATAAAGAACCTGGACATTACGGGGCGTTTGAGCTATGACCTTACGGAATCGGAGAGCAAAAGCATTGTTACTCCGCGCTGGAGTCTCGAACCTGGCCAGACACCCACTTCTGAGGATCTTGATTATCTGGGTTCATTTTTCTATTCCGATGGAAAGAGCTCAGTGGTTAACGGAGGTATACTGGGCACCTACAGCCATGAGCTGGGCAAGGAATTCCGGATGGACCTGCTGGCAGGCGTAGATATCAAAACCATGACAGGCCGGTCGGCGGGTATGGGAGGCCGTCAGTTTATTGTACCAGAATTTTACAGTATAAACAATCTCGCGGATATTCGCAGGGAAAACATCACGATGGGCCGTACCGAAAAGAATATTTACGGTTTTTACGGCGAAATCAAGCTCGATTACCGGGGGATCGCCCAATTCAGTGCGACAGGCCGGAACGACCATTCCTCCACTTTGCCGGTCGAAAACCGTTCCTATTTTTATCCTTCCCTGAGTACCGGAATCATTTTTACTGAGTTCCTGGATCTCCCTGAAAGCCTGATCGGTTTTGGAAAAATCCGGGCCAACTGGGCCAGGGTTGGGAAGGATGCCCCTTTATACCGGCTGAATAACTGGTATAAGTCCATGCCTCATCCCGACAATGGCTATGGCGTTGATCCGACCCGCAGCAGCAACCCGCATCTGAAACCAGAGATGACCACATCATGGGAGGTTGGGGCAGATGCCCGGCTGTTTTCGGACAAGACTCGCCTGGATGTTGCCTGGTTTGCCACCTCTGTTTCTAACCAGATCGTGGATGTCAGGGTTTCACCTGCTTCGGGTAATATCCTGCAAACACGCAATGAAGGCGATATCCGTAATGAAGGATTTGAAATATCCTGGGACCAGGTCATGGTGAAACAGAACAATTTCAGGTGGAACATGATCACCAACTTTGGCCGGAGCAAGGGAAAGGTTGTCAGTTTGCCCGATCAGCTTGTTGAAGTGTATCATTATGCAGGGCAGGTCAGTGATATCAGGCCGACAGCCTATCTGAACGGCTCGACCATGGCCCTTTCGGGCAAAGACTATCTTCGGACAGAAGACGGCAAGATCATTGTTGATGAACTGGGAAGGCCCAAGATCAACGCCTCCAGTTCGCTGCTTATCGGTAACCGGGAACCTGATTTTACTGCCGGTTTGCTTAACCGCTGGCAGTATAAAGACTGGACCTTATCCATGATGATTAACTTCAGGAAGGGCGGCGATGTGGTCAACGGCACCCTGCGAAGCCTTATGTCGGGCGGACAGGCAAAGATCCTTGAGAAATACAGGAACCGCTCGATCCTGATTGAAGGCGTTAAGGAGAACCCTGACGGCACATTTACCGAAAATACAATACCTGTAGTTTTTGACCAGGCATTCTACCTGAACTATTATGCTCCGGTCGGATCCAATTTTGTTGAGGACGGTTCCATGGTCAGACTGGGATATATTACCCTTTCGTATGATGCGGCAAAATTAGCAAGGGTGATTGGCATTAAAGGGATCAGGTTTTCTGCCACGGGCAGAAACCTGCTGCTGCTTACCAATTACTCCGGATCCGACCCGGTGGTCAATTATACCGGAACTGCAGGAGGGACCGGTACTTTTGGCATCGATTACCTGGGTATTCCCAATACGAGGAGTTATACATTCAATGTTAGTGCAACCTTCTAAATGGATCATGTCATGAGAAAAAGGAATTACATACTGATATCATTGGCATTTTTGATGGCCTTCGCCGGCTGTGATGATTTTCTTGGCGACAACCGTGATCCCGACGGTGTCGACAAGGTTCCCGTAAATGAAATCATGCCGGTGGTTATATTCTATACTGCACTTCAGAATTATGACCACAGTGAATACGGGACATACCTGGCACAATGCCTGACAACCGGGGGGCGCAGCCAGACCGGTTCCCATGCTTACCGGAGCGGTTGGGAATTCCTGGGAATGAACAGGCATCCGCAATGGCGCAGGCATTTTTACGATGTGGGTACAAACAGCAAGGAACTGCTCAGATTTGCCGAAGAGGAGAACTCGGTCAACTATATTGCTTTGACCAGACTGCTCAGGCTCCTGTCGGTCCAACAGACCACCGACGTGTTTGGGGATATGCCGCTGACGGATGCCTATATGTCTTCATCACCCAAGTATGATACCCAGGAAAGTATTTACCAGTGGATGAGGAATGAGGCTGAAGAACTGCTCAAACTCTTCGACAGCCCTGACGTTTCAAAGGCGACCAACCGTCCGATGGGCCGGAATGTGGACCGGGTATTTGCCGGTGATATGGTTAAATGGCGGCAGGTGCTGTTGGCCGTTAAAGCTCGGATAATGCTCAGGGACCTGCCCAACCTGAATCCCGGTAATGCCGCTGCTGTTTTGTCAGCCGCCGAAACAGCCTTATCCGGGTGGACCGATCCGCGATACAAGTTTGATGGTGGATCGAGCGTCGAAAAAAACAATATGTGGGGAAAAAACAACAAACCGGTGAACTCATGGGAAAGCCGTTCCAACGATCTGCTCGCCGCCATCCCTTCAAAATTCCTGATAGAGGTAATGATGGGATTCAATCCGCTCACCGATGAATTTGACGATCCCCGGCTGCCCTACCTCATGCAGGCCCGTGCCGATGACAAGGGAATCGTTAAATACCGCTACCTGGAAAGCAACTCGGGTATGCCTCCCACCAGCAAGATGGAATGGTACCCCGATCTCTATGCATCCGTATTGACAACAGATACCTCTACTATTACCTTCATCACCAGGGAAGAACTCCATTTTATTGCTGCCGAGGCAGCTTTCTGGGCCGGCGACAAATCAAAGGCCGCAGGTCACCTTCGCGAAGGGACGGCATCGCATATGCGCCGGATGGGAGTACCTCAGGTTAAGATTGACGGATACCTTAACGATCCGGACCTTGTGCCCGGTTCATCAAATATCACTATCAGCCATATCATGAAAGAAAAGTATAAGGCGATGTACCTGCAGGTAGAACAATGGAATGACCTCAGAAGGTACGGATACAGTAACGACCAGAATGGACGGAAATACGACAATACCGTGGTATATCCTGGCTTGCGAAGACCGCATAATCTGTATACTGCCTATTGGGCAGCCGAGAACCAATGGATTCAGCGCCTGAATTATGACCCTGAAACGGAAGAGAAATACAACCGGGAGGAACTTATCCGGCTGGATGCCTTCAGGAATCCGGAATGGCTGAAGAAACCCATGATCTGGGCACCCCAAAACTAATTCGGAAAGGAGGAAATGATGAAAACAGGTAAAATTCAGAATATTATACAAAAGGCAATGGTAAGCAAAATTTTGGCTGCCACCACGGCACTTTTCATACTGGCCGCATGTGAAATCAATGATCCTGTCGGAGATATCTCCAGGCCAGGCAATATTACGGCAAATATTTACTGGGACGTACCGGTGACCAATGTAACCGCCGGGAATGAAGTGTCATTCTATGTTGAATACTGGTCGGTCGACCATAAAATAGATTATTTGGGAGTCTGGTACGATATCAGAAGGAATATGAAATATTCCCTGACTTATCCGGGTAATGGTTATACCTTCACCCTCGATTCAACCGAACTTTCAAGGGAATTCCTGGAGATAAAAACCTTCCAGCATAATGCATCCGGTTTCGTGGCCGAAAAGAAAGCCTTTGTGCTGGATGGAGCATTCCCTGTAAGCTATACCTTGTCTTCACTGGAGTACAAGAATCCGCTTACGTTCAATGCAGAACAGTTCAACAGCTTGTTTCCTCCAGGCGTCAGAAACCGGTTTCTGGGAAATCTTTTTCCGCAGTTGACTTACCAGGATTTCAGAACTTTACTGGTTGTCGACCGGCAGATTGTACCTGTAGAAACCTTCGAGGGCTATTTTGACACCATAACCGAAGGGGATGTGGTGACCAGACGGGTTAAGGAGTCTGCGGCTGCGACACTTAGGGCACATCTTCAGGAAGTTCCTTTCAGTGCCATGGTTTACAACAAGAACAGACAGTATTTTGCAGTAGAATTTACCCGGGGGTATGAGCTGAATTCCCGTTTCAGAATTGTAAACGGATACGGTGTTGAGAATTTTTCAGATGTGAAAAGAATCACAGTCCTCTAATAAATCAACGTAAATCTATTTGATTATGAGACGATATCAGATATATTTTTCCATTTTGGCCCTCATCCTGGCTGTGGGGATTATGTCATGTGAGGAAGAATTAAGACCTGAAGTATTTCCACCTGCTTCGGTAAACTTTACTTACTCTTCCTCTTCATTGCACTATGTAGTGGGAGAGGAAATCGTTTTCCAGAACCTTTCCGTGATTGGCAATACCTGGGAATGGAATTTCGGGGATGGAGCTACTTCCCGGGAGAAAGATCCCAGGCACAAGTACCAGGAGCCGGGAACCTATACGGTTACCCTGAAGGTGGATGATTTGTATGAAGTCAAGAAAAAGCTGATGATCAGTGATATAGTGCCTGTTGTAAAAATTGTTTCCACAGATCCGGTGATCATATATAACCAATCGCAGGTTTCTTTCGATGTATTGCTTGAAAATCCGGAAAACAAGCCAGTAATATATAAATGGACTTTCCCGAAAGGCACTGCCGGTGAAGGAATCGACGAACAGGGGCACAGCCAGCTCGAAGAACCTACGGTTGTTTTTGGCAGCATCGGCAGCCAGATTGTCTCCCTGACGGTGAATATTGGCGGGAAGGACCTTACACCTGTAAACGTGAATGTTCGTGTTCATTACAATCAGCCGGCCAAAACGCTCTATTACGCTGTTAAAGGTGGAAATATCATGGCCAAGAAACTGATCGAAGGGATAGACCCTGCGGTTAACAACCCCTTTGACATGGGATACCGCTCGGGTAAACATCCACTTACCCTCCAGTTCAGCGGTGACTGGCTCTATGTTTTTGATGCTGGAACGCGATTTGCCTTTGTAGCTGAACCTCTTTATCTCACCGCCGGTGATGGGGAGATCTTCGTGGTCTCCCACGACGGGTCAAAGCGGGAAAGTGTCGTCGAAAATTTTGGGGGAGACACCTTCCTCGACTTTTATTACGGCTACGTAGATGCCGATCAGCAGATGATATACTGGGCCGACCGGCGTGAAGGCGTTTTCAGAACCCCGGTAAATACCCGGAACCGGAAATTTTCCCTGACTGAGTTTAACTATTACTGGAGAAACAACTGGCTGGGTTATTATGGTGAAGGCATAGGCTGGGGGAACATCAATGGCACGATAACCAAATATAATGGTCAGTGGTGGTGGGCTAAGAATACCACCGGATCGGGGATATTCAGGTTCACCGACAGCGATATTTTAGGGAGGGCAAAAGTCGACGGAGATCCGGTCCCCGCTGCAGGTGTTATCCACACCAGCTTTGGGGTACGGTCCTTTGTTATCGACGACATCAACAAGAAGTTGTATTTTGCCGACAGCAGGTATAAGATGATTATCCGCAGCAATTTGGATGGAAGCGGAATCAGGATAATAGACAATGCCCCCTATGACGGCGAAGGCGGAGATGTTGAAGCCATTTTTGTCACAGGTATGGCTGTCGACGAAAATTACCTTTATTGGGCGTACCGGGGACCGCAACCTCCGGCCGGCACTGACCCGGAAGCATATTACCAGGCAAACCCAAGACACCGGTCTGGGATTAAGAGGATCAAACTGACGGATGACGTTCCTGTTGTGGAATATTTTATTCAGGGGGTGGAAGCCTATGGAATCGCAATCGACCAAAAGCCAAGATAAAGGAAGGATTACCGAATAGCGTTTATAATGAAATATCTAACAGGGTTTATCAGTCTTATGTTTTTGGTTTCTGTGGGTGTGAGGGCACAGGACAGCCTCACGATCCAGGGAGTCAGATATAAGGCGGATACCATCATTCATACGCATGATGTCGGTTTGGGTACGCTGCATACGTATTACCGGCTGCCGGATTTGCCATTGCTGATCAATGTACTGGATGTGGATGCCAAAAATCCCGATATCCTTTTTGAAACCTGCCTGAGTCACGACACCATAAGGGGGCTCGAACGACCATCGGCAATGGCACTGAGGAACTCTCGCCCGGGACATGTTGCTTTTGCAGCTATAAACGGCGATTTTTACAACACGGTATCTCCCAACCAGGGACATCCTGTCAACGGTCAGGTGCTTAAGGGCATAGTAGCCAAGACCCCGCACGCCTCAAGACCGGTCATTGCTTTTGATCAGGATAAGACTCCCTACATCGGTATTGCGAATTTTGCGGGGAGGGTATACGGTCCTGTCGCTTCATACCCAGTAAAGGATGTCAATTCTCCAAGGGAACAGGATAACCTGATCCTTTTCAACAGCTACTTTGGTTCCAATACACGTACCAACCAGTGGGGTACAGAAGTAGTCCTTTCTTTCGCGGAAGATTCCCGGGTAGTCAGTCAGAGACAAAAGTACAGGGTTGAAGAGGTTAATAAACTGAAAGGATCAACCCCAATTGACAGGGACGGCACCATTCTCTCAGGGCATGGTAAGGCTGCTGATTTTTTAAACGGATTTCAGGTTGGTGATACCCTTGAACTGGAGTTGCTGGTAACTCCTAAAGACCTTCCGGAGCTAAATCCCGGTTGGGTAGAAATGATTGGCGGGGACAGGGCCATGTTGAAAGACGGGATTGTCCAGGAAAACAACTGGCCGGAATTGCACCCAAGGACAGCCATCGGCTTTTCAGCCGACCGGTCAAGAATCATTATGGTAGTAGTGGATGGCAGATCGGACTACTCCAAAGGAGTAAGCACAAAGCAGCTTGCCGATATTATGAAACTTTCAGGTGCATCGGATGCCCTGAACCTGGATGGAGGCGGTTCGTCGGTTATGGTGGTAAGAAACAAGATTCAGAATACCCCGTCTGATGGTACAGAAAGGGCAGTCGGAAATGCATTGCTGGTAGTTTCTACTGCGGTACCGGGCATCGAGACCACCATGAAATTGAATGCAAGACATATCACCATCCCGTTCGGCAGGAAGTTTCAGGTGAAGGCAAGTACTTTTGATCAGGCAGGAGAAGTGATCAAATACCTTACTGCGGAGCATATCACCTGGAACGTTGCTGGTGATGTAGGCCGTATAGACAGCGACGGGCTTTTTACTGCATCGGGGACAGGTGGTTCTGGGCTGATCACCGGCACCTGGAACAATATTACCGATACCATCACAGTTTCCGTAAAACCTTTGGATCAGATCGGGTTTTCCGTCAGAAACCTGGTGATCGACAACAGGAGAGACTACCATTTTAAGGTATACGGAGTTGGATTTGATGGTGTCAAATATCTTATGGATAATGACATCATTCATTTTAAATCGATGGATGAGAATGTTGCGGTTGTGGATGACCAGGGCGTGCTCCGGGGAAAGACAAACGGAATAGCAGCTATCGTGGTCGATACCGGAAGGGAGGGCCAGACCGATACTTGCCTCATCCATGTAGAAACAGGTACAGGTTATTTGCTTTTAGACGATTTTTCTGAGCCCGGGACGTGGACACCCACACTGAGCCAGGTCAGCCAGGTCAGCCTCAGCAGGGCGGTCCATCCGGTCCTTCAGACGGAAATGATGAAAGTCGATTATGCGTTCACATACAGTAACCGGACGGCAAGTATTACCCTGAGTAAAGATATCGGAATATTCGGGATGCCGGATTCCATAATGATGGAAGCTATTGGTACAGGATACCGGAATGCCTATTATTTCACACTTGACCATATGTTTGGATTGTGCCAGGTACCGGTTTTTACCGATTCAACCCTTGCCGTAAGAAAGGCTGCTGTCCGGACTGCCGATTTCAATCAGGAAGACTACCCAATTCCGCTGAAGAGCATCCGGTTGATCATCGAAAGAGATCCATTATATATCCAGGGTACCCGCTATACCGGTAGTTTCTGGCTCAAAGGGCTTTATGCCGTGTATCCCGACAGGCAGAGCAACTATGTTTCGCTCCTGAAAGAGGATGCAGAAAGTCTGCAGGTGTATCCCAATCCTGTGCGCCAAGGGTTCTATGTCCGAACGGGTGATCACAGGAATTGCATGGCAGATCTCAGTGTATTCTGTTCCACAGGCCGGAAATTCATAGCCCGGGAAATCTATCTTGATGAACGAGGAGAGTCGGGATACATCCCGTTTGAGAATATTCCGCCGGGATTTTATCTGGTCAATATAAGCGGATGGGATTTCAGGGTAAATGGAAAAATTCTGGTGATACCCTAAACAGGCGTTCATTCACTTGTCGTATCGTAACCGAGTCGCAGAAGGAGCAAGGTTCTGACAAAGCCATCCTGCTTCTGGTCTTATAAACTGTTTTGTGCTTATGAATAGATTGATTACCTCAGTTGCCATAATGCTGGTTTTGATTTTACTTATTCCAGTCAGGTCTGATGGCCAGCCTCCCAAAAGGGAAATGCGTTCGGCCTGGCTTACCACCGTTTGGGGACTCGACTGGCCCGGCACCAAAATACCTTCGGGTGGTGGTGAATTATATATCAATATGCAGAAGCAACAATTGATCAGGATACTCGATTCTATGCAGGTTGCGGGTCTGAATGCCGTGTTTTTTCAGGTTAGGCCGGAATGTGACGCCCTGTACAGGTCATCATATGAACCCTGGTCAGCCCATCTGGTGGCCACCCGTGGTATGGATCCCGGCTGGGACCCCCTGGAATTTGCCATTGAGGAAAGCCATAAGCGGGGATTGGAGCTTCATGCATGGCTGAATCCCTACCGGTTTGAATCCGTCGCGGGAAAATACGCCGGCCAGCCGGGAGACTACAGGCAAACCAATCCGGAATGGGTGCTGTCATACTCAGGCGGGGGATCAATCCTTGATCCGGGTAATCCGGAAGTCAGGAATAGGATATCCGATATAGTGAAAGAGATAGTGGCCCAATACGATGTGGACGGTATCGTGTTTGACGACTATTTCTATGCTTATGGCGGAACTCCTGCTTCTTTGGATCAATATTCCCAGAGCAGGTGGAAGCCGGGTTCCATGTCGCTGGATGACTGGCGGCGCGACAATGTAAACCGCATGGTGTCCGATGTTTATCACGCTATTCAGGAAGTTAAACCCTGGGTAACATTTGGTGTGTCCCCTTTTGGGATATGGACTCTCGATCCGCAGGTGGCTGCCGCCAACGGACTTACACTTCCACAGGGAATTACCGGGATGGATGCATACAAGTCCATATATTGTGACCCGGTTGCCTGGCTCAGGGAAGGTACCGTGGATTATATTTCGCCGCAGATTTACTGGCCGACTACCAGTACTGGCCAGGATTATAAAAAACTTGCACCCTGGTGGTCAGAGGTGGTAAGTATTTTTAACCGGCACCTGTATGTAAGCCATACCCTTTCGAGCCTTGATCCGGCAGATTATCCCCCTCCGGTTGCTTTGAAATCCGGAAGTGCTGAGGATTCACTATTATTTCATTCTGGCATGTCGAGGGTCGAATATCTCTCTTTACTTACGTCAGGATTATCTGTTGCCGGATTGGATCCTTCTGAATTTGGACTACAGATTCAATGGAACCGGAACGCTGACCGGAACCAGGCTCCGGGGAGCGTTTTTTTCAGGGCAACGATGTTTTTTACAAAAGGTTTTATGAATTACCTGAGGACTAATGAGTACTCAACGCTGGCCTTGCCTCCGGTCAAACCATGGAACCTGTCAGCGTCAAGGGAATTGCCTGAGAATATTCGTATTGAAGGGGATTTTCTGAGCTGGGATTCATCAGAGGAGAATGTCCGCTATGCCATTTATGCCGTTCCGGAAGGGCAGACTGGCCCTGATTTGTTTGAAACCGGAAAATTTCTGCTTGGGATGAGTTATCAGAAATCTTTTAAACTGACTCCAACCTTGAAGCCGCTTACCGGCCATACCTTTGCAGTTGCCCTGTTAGACAGGAATGGCAGGGAATTTCCACCTGTGGTCATGGGCCAGTCTCCCTTGCAGAATAGCCCGGTGAGCCTGGTGTATCCGGAGAATATGCAGTCGGTTTATCCGGGATTCATTTTCCGGTGGGATACACTCACTGCCCCGGCAACCTATATTCTGGAAGTTTCATCGGACGACCGGTTTGAAAAACTGCTGTACCGAAGGGATGTGCGAGGTAATGCATTTGAGTCAGTTAATATCGGACTGAAGGAAGATTCTGTATATTACTGGCGGGTTCTTTCCCGGATGACTGGTTCCGCAGATGAAGTCTCCGAAGCCCGTGAGTTTTTGTTCAAGGCCTTGCCAAGGCCCACTATTTTATATCCCATTCATGAGTCGGTTGCAGTGGAGGTTACCCCGGTAATCCGCTGGGATCTGTTTGATGAAGGATTTAGTTATCGCCTGCAGATTTCCACAAACAACTCATTTACAGGGGTTATTTTCGACCGGCAAAACATTGATGCCACTCAACTGGATTTGCCGGCAGGGGTTATTTTCTCCTATTCAACTTATTACATGAGATTGCAGGCAGTTGACGGGGATTCGGTTTCATTGTGGTCACATGTAGTGAAGTTTTCCACCGTTAATACACCCCCGTCGGTCCCGGTTATCCTGTCGCCGGCCGAAGGAGAGGTTGCCGCCGGCCCCGGAGCGGTTGTAGCGGTCAAAGAGGATCCACTGGCACGCAGTTTTACATTTCAGCTGTCAACTTCAACCACCTTCCCATGGAATAACCGCATCCAGCAATCGGTGGATGCACCTTCCTCCAGCCTGGTTCTGACCGGTCTGAATGACGGGGCGTGGTACGTCAGGGCCAGGGCGAATTATTCATCCAGCCTTTTTACTGACTGGTCTCCTGTAGTTTCTTTCTCTTTGCTTACCACCTATGACGGGGACATTGCCGCAGCGGGGCTCAGACTCTTCTGTCAGGGCTATATGACCCATGAACCTATGCGGGTAAATTACAGCCTGCCCGGATCTTCAATGATATCGGTTTATGTTACCGATCTCACCGGAAAAAGGATATTTGTTGCAGAACAGGCTCTGAGGGTCAAGGGCGACCATATCGTAATGATCTCTCCGGAAAGTATTCCTCCGGGATATTATCTGCTTACGTTAGAAACAGAATTCGGGCGAAAGACTGTTCGGTTTGTCAGGTGATTATTCAGCCTGATTAGTCATAAAATCAAAAATATGGATTATGAAATACCTGTTGTGCATGTTGATATTAACCAGCCTGAAGGTTTGGTCACAGCCGGTTCAGATTCTGGATCTGGAAAAGGTAACTGTATTGAAGGACATGTCATACTATCATCCGAAGTTTGACCAGACAGGCTCACGGCTTCTGTTAACCTCTGAGAATTATAAAGGGCTGGATCTTTTGGATCTGGAGTCGGGTAAAATTTACCGGATATCTGAGTCGGAAGGTGCCGGATACTCGCCTGTATTTACCCGCGACAACCATGTGGTTTATACCGACCATGAATTTATCCAAAACCGCCGGTTTACCCGCCTTCACTCCTGGGATCCGTTATCCGGGGAGACCAGCCTGCTGGAACCTGCATCAAGAAACCTCTCACACCCGATGGTCTGGGAGAACAGTCTGCTCCTGAAAGTAAACGGGCAGCTTAAAAGCGTCAGTCCTGACTCTGGTAGTGAAATTTCTTCCGATGGTTTATTCACCGGAATTGAAGACAGGCAGCTGGTACTTTATCACGGAGAGACCCGCCTGGTTATTCAGCCATATGAAGATGAAAGCTATATCTGGCCTTCTGTATCTCCCGACAGGAAGCATATCCTGGCCTATGCCATGGGGAAGGGCACATTTATCTGTGACCTGACCGGCATGCTCCTTTCAGAACCCGGCAGAATTGAAGCCCCTGTCTGGGTTGGTAATGATTATATAACGGGCATGTTAACGAGGGACGACGGACATCAGATACTCGAGTCCCGTCTGGTTCTTGCAAATCCCCTTACGGGCGAACAAGTGGTTATCAGCCCTAAAGGACTTATCGCTATGCACCCTGCGGTTTCCCTGAAAGCGGGGAGAATCGCATTTCATACTCCCCAGGGTGAGATATATCTGATACGTTTCAGAATCAATCCTGAATGATATGAAGAAATTGGTGATCATCTTCTGCTTATTTCTGACATTGTTTCAGGGATATTTGACCGGGCAAAATCTTGAGGGAATAAAGATTTATATAAACCCGGGTCATGGAGGATTTGACAGCGACGACAGGAATGTGCCTGTCCCGCCTTATGCCCTGGGCGATACGGCCGGGTTCTGGGAGTCGAAGAGCAATCTGGTGAAGGGTCTCCATCTGAGATCTTTGCTGGAAAACGACGGGGCTGAGGTGATCATGTCCAGGGTACTCAACCGGTCAGTTGATGACCGCCCGTTGTCAGCGATTGCGGAGGAAGCCAATGCCAATCAGGTTGATTTCATGATCTCGATCCACAGCAATGCTTTCAACAGCATGACCAACTATGTGCTGATGCTTTTCCACGGATGGGACAATGCCCCCATACTTCCACAGAGTATGGAGCTGGCCAATTTGTTCTATGACAACCTGATCTCAAACCAGACCAGTTTCTGGACCTATACAGGCCGGAATGTGAGGGGCGACAAATCGTTTGCCCCTGAGAGCTGGAACGGATACGGCGTACTGAGGCCGCTCAAGGTTCCCGGGCTGATCTCCGAAGGTTCTTTCCATGATTATATTCCTGAAACCTACAGGCTGTTGAACCGTGAATATAAACATCTTGAAGCCTGGAATTTTTATAAGGCTTTTCTGCAATATTATGCCGGAGCGGTTGACCCGAAGGGAAAGATTGCCGGATATGTAAAAGATTCGTTCAGAAAGGTCACGGACTATCCCTTTGTCCAAAATTCAAAGGACCAGTGGCTGCCCGTTAACGGGGCCAGGGTTACCCTGCAGCCAGGAGACCTGATCTACCAGGTAGATAGCCTGAACAATGGTTTCTATCTTTTCGACAATCTTGAGCCGGGTATATACCGTTTGCTCTTCGCGGCTGAAAAATACCTTCCCATTGAGGTTGACGGCATAACGGTAAAACAAGGGGAAGTTACCTATTACCTCTGCCAGCTGGAACAGGACCGCTCTGATCCGATGAAGGTGCTGGATTATTCACCTATAGCTTCAGCCGGAGAAAGAGTGTCTGCGGCATCACCGGTAATTTTCCGGTTCAATTTCGAGGTTGACAGGCCTTCTTTTGAAAAGGCTTTTTCAATAATGCCGGCCGTGGCCGGATTGTTTGCTTATGCAGACCAGGACCGGACCGCCATGTTTATCCCTGACGAACCTTTGGAGCCGGCTACCTTCTATACGGTTAACCTGTCGAAGGAAGTCATGCATATCGGAGGGCTTTCCATGGAGGAAGATTTCAGTTTTTCGTTCGAAACTGCCCTGAAAAACCGGCTTTCGGTGGTCCGTATGTACCCTCGCGACGGGATGGATGAGGTGTATCCGGTAACCCAGGTTAGGATTTATTTCGACGGTAGGCTGAAAAATGAAATGCTGGCCTCCAGGATCAGGGTTGAAGATATGGCCGGAAATATTCTGAACCGCACAGGTGTAGAGTTGAATACTTTCCCTGGAAATTACGGTTCTTATGCATTTACGCTGTCTGGCCTGACGCCGGGTCAATCCTACAGGCTTACCCTGTCGAAAGACCTGGTGGATGAGGAAGGTTTGTTCCTGTACAAGGATTCGGTAATAAACTTTACGGTGAAGCCGGTTTTCAGTTCATCGGCTGATGTGGTGTTCGATTTTGAGGAATCGGCCACTAATTGGGCTATTGATACGCTCGGCAGTAAGAATATACTGCCCGGCACCGCCAACAGGATTTTGCGTTACGGTACCAGTAAGCTTTTCGGAGGATATTCCTACAGGCTCATTTATGGATTCGGTGATGCTGAGGCCCATGTAACCGCAAGGCCGCCAGGTCCTTTATTCACAGTCCGGAATGGTCAGTACTGTGGTTTGTATATATGGGGTGACCTGTCGGAGAACAAATTGGTCCTGCTTTTCGACCTCGGCGGAACAGAAGTTGAGATCCCCGTCGCGGAAATTGATTTCGCTGGCTGGCAATTCCGGGAGTGCAGGTTGTTATTCCCTGAAACAGAGGCTGATTATGCATTTTCAGGATTCAGGCTAAAGTCAGGAGGAACCCCGTTTTCTTCCGGAGGGGTGATATTTATGGATAATCTCCTCCTTGGGGATAATTCTTCAACAGGTATTCAGCAGGCCGCTTTACCGGATAAGAAAATCCTGATATATCCCAATCCAAACCGCGGAACCCTTAATGTGGTGGTTCCCTTTCCGGATGGGCATTATACCTACAGGATAACTGACCTGTCGGGAAGGACCATTGTCCAGGATGCAGCTTATTTCCCTGTAAATGGGACAAACCTGTCGACCGGCATACAAAAGGATGGGCTGTATATGCTCACGGTTCAATCCCACTCGGAAATTGTCCATGGATTGTTTTCAGTGATTTTTAAATGAACATAAGAATTACAAAAATATGTGAACTCTATTGATAAATAGGCTTTTTAGCGAAAAAACATGATTATTTCTTTCGTATTTGCAAGGGAAATTTCGTAACTTGCAAGGATTGAGCTAAGACAATAACACTTATTACAATAAAATTTTGTCGAACTAAAAATTTGAGACTATGCGAAAATTTACTTTATTGTTTTTAGTTATGTTGATCGGCTCGATGCTTCAGGCACAAAAGCCGGTTGTAACCCCGGTCTGGGAGCATTCCCTTAACAGCACTGCAGATTGGAGTTCAGGAATTCCGATTGGCGGGGCAATTCCCTCCTGGATGGGCAATCAAACAGAAAGGGGTATGGCGTTTTATGATGGCAAGCTCTATATCGTATCCCGAAAGGTAAGGCCCCATGTGATCCAGGTACTGGATGCCGAAACCGGTAACCCGCTCAGTACCATACCCATTGATACGCTGGTGGCGGTTGGTGGGACTTTTACGGTTAATGACATCTCAATAACACCCAGTGGCAAGATTTTGGTTGCCAACCTGGCGACCAATACCCACACCCTGCCTTTCAAGGTTTATATGCTGGAAGAAGACGGAGAGGGGGGGTACGATATCTCAACCTTGCTAACCTGGAATTCAGAGGATACCATCAATGGTGTTGCGCAACCGCTCAAAAGGCTTGGGGACGGTTTTGCGTTTTTTGGTGATATCTCTGAGGAAGATGATGGATATATTATTGTGGGTGATGCAAATGCTGCCGCCCCGGAACCTTTGGTCTTCCGCTGGAATGTAGAGGCAGGTGTAGTTAATCCTGAACCAGAGGTAATAGTACTGAAAAGTGTCTATCCGGCACCAACCGGCACCAATGTGGCCAAGCTGGGTATTTCACCTCGTATTCAGCCACTTAATAATGATCTTTTCTGGGCCGACGGGCACTCCACCTACCCCGCCTTATACAACATGCAGGGAGAATTGCTGACCACATTCAGTGGACCCGTAAAACCGGTCCAATCGGGCATTTCCGGAGTGAACTTCTTTTCATTCAAGGGACTGGATTTTATCTTTGCACCTGCAACTAATCATGCTGCACCTGCCTATGCTCCCAAAGCCGCCTATGAATTGTTCCTCATCCCGGAGGCAGGAGCAGAGGAAGCTGATTCCATAGCCCTTTTCCCGCCTAAAGGGCTTGGGGCCAACACAAATGGATCGTATGCGGCTCCAGTGGCTGTGGATGTTCAGGAAGACCATGTGATGCTGTATATGATGGGTCCTTACAACGGTATTGCTGCCTATAAACTGACCATCGAAGAGGAGGTCAGCGATACTCAGGAGTGGAACATCAGTGATGCCGCATTTAATGCCCTGGGCGTGATGACGACTACCAAGGTGGTAAACGGACTGACGATATACGCTGCCGAAGGTAAAAACGTGGATGTGGATGCAAACAGCAAAACCCTCGAAGAGTGGACATTTACCCACCGGTTGAAGTTTGGCGGCACCGGTGCATTCGACGAAGACGGGAAACCACTTAACCGTGTGGTTGGGTTTAAAGTCCCGGGTAAATCTAAAATCACCATTGCCCTGCAATCAGCTTCAAGCACAGCAGACAGAATTTTGAACGTATCAGCTGACCATAAGGATAACATTATAGCTGAAGTTCCTGCCCTGGGAGCCGCTATCAGTAAGGGTGTTGTGGAATATACCGGTGGCCCTGCATCAATTTATCTGTGGTCTCCTAATAGCGGCGTGAACATCTACCTGATCAAGGTGGAGCCGTTGTCAACCAACGTCCGGGAATCCATCGTTATTCGCGATGAGGTCAGAGTGTTCCCCAACCCGGCATCAGACCGTGTTTTTGTTGGTGTGAAGAAGCCTACGGAAGTGGGCATTTACTCCCTTACAGGAAGCCTGATCAAATTGCAGATGGTTGAATCCGATGGTGATCCTATCCATATCTCCGATATGAAAGCAGGTGTTTATATCATCCGGTCGACGCGCACCAATGATTTTGCACAGAAACTTATCGTCAGGTAGTTAATTAACTTCCATTTTTTAATGAATGCCGACTGGATTACCAGACGGCATTCATTTTTATAAAAACTTCTCCTTTACCTGCCTCACGGGAATTCCCCCGTAAGAAAGTTAATGCATCTGCTGAAGGACAAATATTAAGTAACCGTTTTCCGTTCTTCAGGAAACTTCAGATACACTTTGTTCTGCATGATATCTCTGATTCGGGAAACCGCGATGTACAATTCTGTGTATGTGGTATAGAGCGGTGTAATGCCCACCCGGATGATGTCGGGATCCCGGAAATCAGGGATAATTCTGGGGTTGCCTGGTTCGGGGTGGATTAATGCCTGGCAGATCTGATAGGCGCGCGGGTGCCGTATCGCCACGTGTGAGCCGCGCCGGTCGGAATTTTCCGGAGATCCGGGAGAGAATCCCAGTGGAACCAGCTTTTCGTGCAGGAGTTTTAACAGGTATTCGCTTTGCCGGACGCTTTTATTCCGGAGGTTTTCCAGTCCTGCTTCTGCGAGGATATCAATGCCCGGCTCTGTCGCCCCAAGACTCAGGATAGGTGGTGTCCCCGACAGATATTTTCTGACAGAGCATGCTGCGGTGTACTGAAGTCCGAATCTGAAAGGATTCTCCTCGCCAAACCATCCCTGGACCGGTGAGTGAATTTTTGGGCGGAGATCCTCCCTGACATACAGGAAAGCAGGCGATCCGGGGCCGCCGTTGAGATATTTGTAGGAGCAGCCAACGGCCAGATCTGCGCCAGCTTCGTTTAATCCTACAGGAACCGCACCTGCAGCGTGGCTCAGGTCCCAGAGTATCAGCGCACCTCTGGTGTGTGCCAGTCTGGTGATCTTCTCCAGATCGTAAAGATACCCGCTCTTAAAAGTAACCAGCGACAGGACCACCAGGGCGGTGTTGTTATCGATCAGTTGGTCAAGTTCTTCCAGATCCGGATGGATGTCGTCCTTCGTTCCGGCTAACACCAGTTCGTACTGTGGACCCGCATCCTTCAGTATTCCCTGAAGAATATACAGGTCTGTGGGGAAATTCAGGGTGTCGCTCACCACCTTGGTCCTTCCGGCCTGAAACCTTAATGCCCCATGGGCAAGCTTATACAGGTTGGTCGATGTATTATCGGCCATGATAACTTCGCCTTCTGAGGCACCGATGAGCGGGGCAATCTTGTTCCCCAGCCTGAGCGGCATGTCATACCAGTGTTGATTCCAGCTTTCAATCAGTTTTTCTCCCCATTGATCATGGGCCATTTCAGCCAGCTGGTCGCTGGTTTTTAACAACAGACGGCCGAGTGAATTGCCATCCAGGTAGACCAGGTCAGGGTCAGGCTTGTAGAATCTGTCCCTGAAGGGTGCAAGTCGGTCTTCCTTATCGGCATTACAGGCTAATTGGTACAATTCATCACTTGACATAGCATGCAAATTTTAATGATCGTCGATTGATTATTAAAGGCGTTTAAATTCCGGAAGAATGGTTATAATTAGTATATCAGATGAATAGCCTCCGGTCGACCTCGTCGAAGCTCCGGATCACTTCAAGTCCGGAGACAAAAAAGTTGGCCGGATCCGAGTTTACCAGGATTACTTTTCCCGGACCTGCTGCCAGTGCCGCCTTCACCCCATTAAAGGTATCTTCAAAAATAAGCGTTTCCAGGGGGATGGCATTCAGTTTTTCCATTGCCCGGATAAAGATTTCCGGATGTGGTTTGCTTCTTACCGACCCGTCGTTGAAGACCACACTGGAATAATCAAACCACTTTCCAAGGTCAAGGTATTCAAAATAGAAATCTACATTCTCCTTGCCTGATGCCGTCGCAATGGTAAATTTTATGCCTTTCTCAGCAAGGAATTCCAGCAACGATTCAGCACCGGGGGCCATCCGGAGATTTTCCGAAATGCACAGACTGCGATAGATAGCCTCTTTCTCGTCTATATAACGTTCAATTTCTGACATGGTAAGCTGGTCTCCCAAGATGGAACGGAAGATATCCTGATTGTTGCGGCCATGAATGATCCTGCCCTTTTCCTGATCAGTCAGGGAAATCTCATGGTTGGCCAGAAAGGTATCCCAGGCAGCATTATGCAGATGGGTATCCCAGTATAAGGTGCCGTTAAAATCAAAAATGACGGATGAAAAAATCATAGAAATAGTGTTTCATATATTGACCTTCAAACCTAACCAAAAAAAAGACAGGATGTAAATCTAAAAAAATTCTATATTTGTTCGTAAAAATACGAACAGTATGCCGGAGACGTTCCGGTTGTCATTCAGGATTTAACTATGGATATACTGCACAATATTTTGGACAACTCACCTTATTCATTTGTAACCGCTTTTGTATTAGGGCTTATGATGGCTATCAGTCCCTGTCCGCTGGCCACCAATATTACGGCGATTGGTTACATCAGCAAGGATATTGAAAACCGGCGGCGGGTATTCATCAGTGGGTTGATCTATACCCTTGGGCGGATTTTCAGCTATACGGTGCTGGCCATTATCATCTATTTTGGTGCCAGCCAGATGAACTTATCCCGTTTTTTTCAGGGATGGGGCGAGAAAGTTTTGGGGCCATTGCTCATACTCATCGGATTAATGATGCTCGGAATGGTAAAACTCAATTTTCCGGGATTATCCGGATTAACCGATAAGTTAGGTCAGAAAGGTGGCAAGTCATACTGGGGGGCATTTCTGCTGGGAGTAGTTTTTGCCCTTGCGTTTTGTCCCTACAGTGGAGTACTCTATTTCGGGATGCTTATTCCAATCACTGTGGCCAGTGCTGGCGGACTGTTTCTGCCGGTTGTATTTGCCCTGGCCACGGGATTGCCGGTTATCCTTTTTGCCTGGTTGCTGGCCTACGCCGTAGGTAATGTCGGGAAACTGTATAACCGAATAAAGAATTTTGAATACTGGTTCCGCAGGGTAGTGGCCGTTCTTTTTATCGGAGTAGGGCTTTATTACCTTTATCTGGTTATTTCCTGATAAAAAATCTTGTAGATTGCTTATTGTGAAGGGATTATCCCGTGCCAGCAGTTTAACATCTGTTTGTATAAGGCTGGATTTTTTGATTAATGCAATTTTTAAAATATGGATTATAAGAATGAACTGAAGGTATTACTGTGGATGGTCGTGATATTCCTGGGGATTTTTTTTCTGCCTCTGGAAAGCGGGGTTTTCAATACGGCCATTGATGCTACGCTGGACCTGTCGAGGTGGTACGCCCGTGAGCATGTGATCCTTTGTCTGTTGCCGGCCTTTCTGATCGCAGGGGTGATCTCGGTATTCGTCAGTCAGGCTTCTGTGATCAAATATTTCGGTGCAAAAGCCAGAAAGTGGGTGGCCTATTCGGTTGCTTCTGTATCGGGTACCATCCTGGCAGTATGTTCCTGTACCATTTTGCCCTTGTTCTCGAGCATTCACAAACGTGGTGCCGGCCTGGGCCCAGCTGTGGCCTTCCTCTATTCCGGGCCTGCGATCAACATTCTTGCGATCATACTGACTGCCCGGATTCTCGGCATTGAACTGGGCGTGGCCAGGTTTATCGGTGCGGTACTATTCAGTGTAGTGATTGGGGTCAGCATGTCTCTGATCTATCGGAAAGAAGAGAAAGCCAAACGGGAGGAACAAATGAATTTCCCCGATGCGCCGGAAACCCGGCCCATGTGGCAAACCTCCCTCCATTTTTTTACATTGGTACTGATTCTGGTATTTGCCAACTGGGGAGCCCCCGGTTCGGAAGATACCACGAGCGCCTGGTATTTTATATGGGCCAACAAATGGTATATTACCGGGGCCTTTGGACTGGTTTTGGTCTGGTCAATGATCTATATTCTTAAGCTGAAACCCTGGCAGGTGCTTGCCGGAACCGCTGTGACCGTCCTCAGCGCTTTCCTGTTCGCCAATCCGCTGATCAGTATGGTGGTGGGAATTGCTGCGATTAGCTCCATTGCCCTTATGGATAAGTCAGACAACGGGGAAAACCGCGAATGGATTATCTCCAGCTGGGGATTTACCAAACAGATTGTTCCCCTTTTGGCTATAGGTGTGGTAATTGCCGGGTTCCTGCTTGGTTCCACTCACGACGATGTAAACATTCCGGGGGTGATTCCCAACGACTGGATCGCCTGGCTGGTTGGTGGCAATTCCGTTTCTGCCAATTTATTTGCATCCATTGTCGGGGCTTTCATGTATTTTGCCACGCTGACCGAGGTGCCTATCCTGCAGGGTCTGCTGGCATCCGGAATGGGAAAAGGCCCGGCACTCGCCCTTCTGCTGGCCGGTCCATCCCTGTCGCTGCCCAACATGCTGGTCATACGCGGGGTTCTGGGGACTCAGAAGACACTGGTGTATGTGTTGATCGTAGTTGTACTTTCAACAATTGCCGGATTGATCTTCGGAACCCTCGCCGGCTGACCAGAACAGGTATCCCGGTTTCCGGAAGGACTATTATACGATCTGATGGGCGGATGGGGAAGCATAAATAGGTTTTGATTATCAGGTATTTTTCACAGTCAATCGATATCTTTGTAAAGTCTGTTTCAGTATAAAAAAATCGCACTATGCTTGAAATAAAAGTTTTAGGCCCCGGGTGCCCGAATTGTCACAAGCTGGAGACCCTGTGCCGTGAGGTGGTGGCGGAAAATAATCTGGTCGCTGAAGTTGAAAAGATCACCAAAATCGAGGATTTCTGGAAGTATGGAATTATGATGACGCCAGGCCTCGTAGTTAACGGGAAGATTCTGACCCAGGGGAAATTACCGACTAAACGGACCCTGGAAAACTGGCTTCTCCGGGAGGTTTCCCCTTAAATCAATGAACAGGGAGGGCATATTGACCAGAAAAACAGGTGGGTAATGTCTCTCCAAGGTTTGGAAGTCACAGGTAACAGGTTAAAAAACAGGTAATTTTAACGAGAAATGGTTGTATTGTCGATGTTGACAGTTGCCAGCGTGCTGGTTTCATTCTTTTTCAACCGGCAGAAAACATGGGTGGGGATTAAACGGGGACTGGGCATGTTTATTAAACTACTGCCTATTCTATTACTAATGCTCGCTCTTGTCAGCCTCGTACTCTTTTTTATACCCAATGAAATGCTGGTCAGATATCTGGGTGAAGGATCCGGGATTGCCGGCTGGAGTCTTGCTGCCTTTTTCGGATCAGTCTCACTGATTCCCGGCTTTATCGCATTTCCCTTAAGCAACGTGCTGGTTAAAAGTGGTGTAGCTTATTCGACCATTGCCGTTTTTATTACCACCTTAATGATGGTGGGGATTATAACCTTACCCCTGGAAGCCCGTTTTTTCGGTTTGAAAACCAGTGTGGTCAGAAATCTGCTCAGCATGGCAGCTGCCTTACTGGCAGGTTTGCTAATGTCCTTCTTCTTATGAATTTGCGACAATTTATATTTCCGGCTTTTTTCCTGATATTCATCGGGTTGTCCTGGCTTTATGAGTTTGCTGCAGGAATACAGATCGGCGTAAATTTCTGGATGTTTTTCAGTGAGATGATCCTCTTTTTGCCATTGATGTTCATTCTGATAGGCCTTTTCGATGTATGGGTTCCGAGGGAAAGGATTGAAAAGCATATTAGTGCTGAGGCTGGTTGGAAAGGTACGGGTCTTGTCATTCTCCTGGCCATGTTACAGGCTGGTCCTTTGTATGGGGCATTTCCGTTCGCTTACCTTTTATGGAAGAAAGGATGCTCGATCCGGAACATATTTATTTATCTGGGGGCATATTCAACCATCAAAATTCCGATGCTGACCTTTGAAATCGGTTTTCTTGGACTGAAATTCTCCCTGCTTCGCACTTTGATTTCACTTCCGCTTTTTATCGCGATAGGCTATCTGATGGAAGGCTATCTGGCTGGGAAAAAATTTGAGGTGAAACAGCCTTAGTCAATTATCTCTTCTTATCCTGATAAAAAAAGGATTGTATTTGTCAGCACTCCCGGGGGAATTGAAGTTATCCCGGAAATTATGCGGGTTAATACTGTAAGTCAATAAGTTATATTAATTTCCCGGGTATCCCACCGTTTGGGCAAGTATGATGTGCTGGTTTGGCCGTAATTTCAGAACTTCCCTGGCCTTCACCTTGTCAATCTGTCCGCGGACTATGGTAGCCAGTCCTTCCGAAGCACAATACAGATAAACGTTTTGGGAAATATAACCTGCATCCGCAGCAGAATAAAACTTCCGGAAATCATCATCGGCGTTTGTCATGCGGTCGAAATCAGCTACAAAGATCAGGTTTACAGGTGCCTTGTGCGCAAAATCCTGAGTGGCAGAATAAACCCTCAGGTCCTCATTGCCCAGTTTTAGCATGGCATGCTTTTGTGGGTCATAAACATACCATCCTTCTGCCTTAATGATGTAAATGTCAAATTCATTCCAGGTGCGGGCGGAAGGTACGGTCCTGAATCCGTCAGGACGGTTTATTCCGTATGCGGCCCAAAGCATATCCGACAATTGCTGCTGCGTTAACTCTTTGCTGCTGTAAGAGCGTTGTGACTGACGGTTTTTCAGTGCTTCCATCAATGGCATCCCTCCACTCTGGTTGGCCGTCGGTAAAACAATGGTTTCCATAACCTGCGCAGGACTCACAAAGACGATTGAAAAAAAGGCGATCAACAATAATATAAGTTGCTTTTTCATAGTGGTATATTTTTGAAAAATTGGTTCTTTTTAACTTGAGTCAGGTAATTTCACTTCTAACAAAATTAATAATTTCGTAGTATGAATGCAACAGGAAATACCATAATTAGCCGCTTGGCTGTGTTGTTAATCATTCTCTTTTTTGTGGGACTGATAATCTTCAAAGGCAAAATGAACTCATTCTTAAGCCAGACTATAATTACACAGAACGACCCGGTTTCCGTTGCTGCAGTGTCAGCCCATATCGATTCTGTATGGAACTATAGCAAGAGCAGCGACACTTTCGAAGTTACTTTTCTGGAATTCGGATCTAAAGGTTGTTCGGCTTGTCGCCGTATGGAAAGCGTGCTGGATGAATTCCTGCAGAAGTATCCTGAAAGGGTCAATGTGGTTTTCATTAATGTTCTTTTGCCTGAAAATCAGTCTCTCATGAAGTTCTACGGAATCACTGCCATCCCAACCCAGATCCTGCTTAATCGTGATGGCAGGGAGTTCTTCAGGCATTCCGGGTACATATCCTTTCGAGATTTGTCAGGAAAATTTAATAATTAAAACATATACATTGAATACATATTTCAATTTTATAACGTAAGTTTGCGTCATTAGACAGTGAATAAAACAGGTCTCCTGAATTTTGGACTTAAATAACTCATAGTCATGGAATATCTGATAAACTACGTAATACAGGGAAAAGCAGAACACCGGTTTGTGGCCGATGTTGTGGATCTGGGTGTTGTGACTCCTTTGTATTCTCCAGATCCACATGAATCGGAGGTTGAAAAGGAAATTCTTCACTGGATGCAAAGAAAACAGATGGAGCTGAATGAAGGGGAATCCGTTATTGTTCTTAAAACCATGCGTGTTTGAAATGTGATACCAATTTTTTACAAGCTATAATCCGGTATAAATGAATAAATCTGAAAAATTTGATAAATCTCTGCAGGATCTTGCAAAATTTGCAAGGGTAATCTCACACCCTGCAAGGCTGTCCATTCTGCAATACCTCGCTGCAACCAAGAGCTGTATATCAGGTGATATCTCCGATAATCTGCCGCTTAGCCGGACTACTGTTTCACAGCATCTGAAAGAACTGAAGTCAGTAGGCCTTATTCATGGTGAAATTGATGGATTGAAAATAAATTATTGTCTGTGCGGCAGTGCGATTGAAACCTATTTTAGTATGCTTGAGTCATTTTTTGAACCCATCCGTTCTTTCGAAAATCAATGCGACATGGATCCAATTTCATCAGAATTACCCGTTAAAATTTAAAATAACCAATAATCGTTTTATAATGAAAACCATTTTTTCGCTCATTATTGTCTTTTTTTGGATAACCGACGTTTCAGCGCAGCGTATATCCGACCTTCCCCAGAACAGGGCCGCAAGAGCGGCACAGCCGGCACAGCCGGTTCAACCTGCTCAGCCGGCGGTGCCGGAGACCATTGTTTTCGACAAGTTGGTTCATGATTATGGTACGATCCGGCGAGGAAGTGATGGAAATAGTGTGTTCACTTTCACCAATAAGGGTAATAAACCTTTGATATTAAATAATGTAGCGGCCGCCTGTGGGTGTACTGTTCCGGAGTGGCCCCGCGAACCCATCCCCCCGGGTGGAAAGGGTGAAATTAAGGTGAAATACGATACCAACCTTAATGGCACATTTAATAAATCAATTACGGTGCATTCCAATGCCACCAATCAAGTGGTCCGGCTCAGCGTTAAAGGACAGGTGGTTGCCCCTTAGATAAATGATTTACAATTAAAAAATTACTTTTTATGAAAGTATTGATCTTATGTACCGGAAACAGTTGCCGCAGCCAGATGGCTCACGGTTTTTTACAATCGTTCGACAGCCGCCTGGAAGTGGCTTCGGCTGGAACGGAAGCTTCAGGACAGTTAAACCGGAAAGCAGTGGCTGCCATGAAGGAAATAGGCATTGACATCAGTCACCATACCTCCGATTCAGTGGATATGTACCTTGGGCAGGAATGGGACTACGTAATAACCGTCTGCGGAGGTGCCAATGAAAGCTGTCCGGCTTTTACCGGTAAAGTGAAAACGAGGCTGCACATCGGGTTCGATGATCCCTCCCATGCCGTGGGTAACGATGAATTTGTCTGGAGTGAGTATATCCGCGTCAGGAATGAAATTAAGAAAGCTTTCCGGAAACTTTATTCCGATGAAATAAAACCACAGCTATGAAGCCCGAAGACCTGAAGCTGGTAGTCCGTGAGGAATACGGACAGATCGCGCGACAGCGTACAATACAGCAGGAGGTTTCCTGTTGTGCCGGATCATCCTGCTGCGGTTATCCTGAAATAAGTATGATTGGAGACGAATACGCCGGAATTGACGGGCACCTCCCGGAAGCCGACCTGGGGCTGGGTTGTGGCCTGCCCACCCAATTTGCAGGGATCTCTGAAGGTGACCATGTCCGCGATCTGGGCAGCGGTGCCGGGAAAGGGATATTCAGTATTACCATTTCAGGCCAAAAACCAAATTGGAAAATCCAGTCATGACTGAAAAAAAACAAATTGGATTTTTTGAGAAATATCTTTCTCTGTGGGTAATCCTATGCATTGCCGGGGGCATTGCCCTGGGCCACTTCAATGGAGACTCGGTTCAGTTCCTGAGCAAGCTCGAGATCTATAGGGTCAATATTCCGGTGGCCATTCTGATCTGGCTGATGATCTATCCCATGATGCTGCAGGTCGATTTTTCCAGCCTGAAAAACATCCGGAGGAGTCCGAAGGGCCTGATTCTTACCGTTGTTGTCAACTGGATGATCAAGCCTTTCACCATGGCGTTTTTTGCCTGGATATTCTTCTCCAAGCTTTACGGGGCATTTATTGAGCCGGAATTAGCCGGTGAATATATCGCCGGTGCCATTCTCCTGGGAGCAGCCCCTTGTACCGCTATGGTTTTTGTCTGGAGCTACCTCTCAGACGGTGATCCGAACTATACGCTGGTGCAGGTTTCGGTCAACGACCTGATTATTCTGGTGGCCTTCGTTCCGATCGTCGGATTGCTGCTGGGAATCACCAATATTACAATACCCTATGATACGCTGGTGGCCAGTGTGGTGGTTTTTGTGGTCATCCCGCTGGTGGCCGGGTTTATTACCCACAAAAGCCTGATTAAAAGACACGGTGAAGAGTGGTTTACCAGGGTGTTTCTGCCAAAGTTCAAGCCGGTCTCGATCATTGCCCTCCTGGTAACGCTGGTCCTGCTGTTTGCCTTTCAGGGAACAACAATCATTGAACGTCCTCTCATTATCCTGCTGGTTGCCATACCCCTGGTTTTACAAACCTACTTCATCTTTTTTATTACCTGGATCGGAGGGCGCAAGTTGAAGCTGCCTTATGCCATCTGTGCTCCTGCCGCTATGATCGGTGCCAGTAATTTCTTTGAACTGGCTGTGGCAGTGGCCATCGCGTTGTTCGGACTGCAATCTCCTGCCGCCATGGTAACCGTGGTGGGTGTTCTGGTAGAAGTGCCGGTTATGCTCTCCCTGGTGGCATTGGCAAAGAGGTGGCGGTATCCGTAATACTAAAATGGGCTATTTTATAGTGTAACCTTCTGTGTCAAAATCGTATTCGATCGGATTCAGTTCAGTGCATTCCATTAAGAAAATCCGGTCGTTCTTCTCATTTTTTAATTCAATTGATACGATGAGGCCCCTGGTTTCAGTGGTAAGCTGCTGCAGGATGGCTTTGGGTATACCTGAATACAGGTTTTGCAGCATCGTTGGTGGTATGGTCACTCCGGCCCCCGGAAGAATATAGTATTCAAGTGTTTTTTCAGGTGTACGGATCTGATATCCCGGACATGCAGCACCCATAATAATTTTGACAGGAAGTTCGTTTACAGAGGCTGAATTTCTAAAGTTAAACGTATCATCCTCCTTCTTTCCGGGTATATCTGGCTTTGAGGATTTTACCGATTTGTTTTTCCCGGAAAAGGTGAAAAAATGATCAGTTTCAAAAATAGTGAGTTTATCCGTTTCCTCACCTGCAGAAATGCCATAATAATTGCTGCCCGGGTTCAGGAGATAATCGGTGAAATTTGGTTTACCCCCGGCTGCCGTTTTCATCCGGTAATGAAAGGTGAAGCGGTATGTTGATTCCAGATTTTCATATTCTTCATAGCTTTCATTGTTACTTACCAATCCCGGCAAATCCGGGTTCAGTATTTTGTCCATCCCGTCAGCGGTTTTCTCCGTTACTTTTTCGTTGGTCTTCTGGTGGATGACCTCCTTGCTCCGCCCAACGGCCATTTCTTTAAGGTTCCTGACGAACTGGGCATTGGTTTGAATGGCAAGGGCTAAGGTTAACAGCGCGGTTATAAACAAGTTTTTTTTCATAATATGTTATTGTTTGTTTTGAATGCTTTTGGTATCGAATTCAGAGTCAGACGTATAAGTAACCTGCGACTGATCAGCGAGCAAGGCTCTGAACTTATCAATGTTTTCTTCAATGATTTTTGAAATGGATATATATACATGCTCAAATACCGGATCACCATGGCTGATGGTAAGTACTATACTGAACAT
>JAUWAB010000002.1 GCA_030602265.1 Prolixibacteraceae bacterium
CCTCGCGCAACATCGCCGAAAATGAACCCGTAAATTCAGAAGGGATACCCCTTTCTTATTACCTCAAAAAAAACAACCACATAAAACATTTGTAAACACCTGTAATGCAATTAATTATATACAATAAACTGACGGCTATGGGGTGTAACCCCGAGGACCGGAGACCGGAGACAATCGATATACGTCAAACAGTTACCTCAAAGAGAAAAATAATCAATAATCAATCATAAATAATAAATCCCCAAAACCTTTCCGGTACGAAATGCTGATCATAACATTTATCGGTCCCGCGCCAGGCGGCACCCCATAAAGCCCTGTATTTCAGGAACCTTTACGGATACGGGTTTTCCTTTAGATTGAACCGTTCCGAAAAGTTTTACTTCACTGGTCCAGGGATCGACAAATTCCACCGTATACTTTCCTTTGGGCAGGTTTAACGTCAGATGGGTGGAACTTTTTCCGGAGAATACCAGGGCATACTGCCTGCCCGGCTCCGAAATGCCGTGCCATTCCAGTCCGGGGGCATGAGCGACCACATGATATTCCGGCGACATTTTAACAAAATCGAATGTCTCAATGAACTCCCTGAGAATTCGCAGGCCTTGCCTCAGCCTGGAACTACCGCCTCCGGGCGCTTTGTTGACGCCCTTGCCATCCTCATGTCCTACATAAAATGAATAATCGAGATTATTGAAAAGGGCACCACCTGCTAACATAAACTCCCAGGCCTGCAAAAGGTAGGTGGCATCCTCGGATCCGGTAAACCCCGATTCATCGAAACCTATCGGCCGGTTCCAGCCATAATTCATCCTGACGGCGTCGGGCCATGCATAGTGGAAATTTATGACCGAGATTTCAGGAAGTACTTCCTGTAACGATTCCTTGAAATTGCAATAATTCTGAGCAATCAGATGCCTGTTGGGAAGCAGGTTTTCCGTCTCGTTTATCACCTTGGCAACCATCCTCTGCCAATCCAGCGACACATCACCGGCCAGTTCCGCATATTGTGCCCACGACTGTCCGGAAATATTGTGCGTCTTCATAATGCGCATTCCCCTGACCCCGTTATCCGCCCAGGGCTCATTCTGCAATTCCCAGAATATATGATCAAAGGCATTCAGTTCCCTGACCACCTTTTCAATAAATAGCTTCTGAAATTCAACAAGTTTTGCGTTTTTCAAGGTAGTTGACTCCCTGCGCCCCAGCTCCCCCAGCCCATTCACGTTATTCCCGGGATGAAAAGGATGCCGCAGCCAGGCTTTGTCGTCATAAGTGGAACAGAAAAGCGTAACCTCCACGAATATCCCCAGTCTTCCGGCTTCACTGGCGAAATCCCTGAGCCTGTCGAAGAACGCCGGATTCCATTGCGAAAGATCGAACTTCATCTCCCCTTCATACGTGCCGGGCTGGCTGGTCCTTGCCCAGGGGGCAATATACCTGCCGGTTGCCGGCGCCAGCGTATTGTTTTCAATCCCGAAACTTCCGGGGATTTCCACATAACTGCCGGCAAAGATGCGTGTATAATTCATGCCCTCCTCAGCCAGCACCGCCAGATACTTTCTGTAGTCAAAATCCAGGTTGAGAACCGCACCGTAATGTTCGGCGGAAGTAACCAGCACAACCGGTTCTCCCCGGAAACAGAAATAACGGTTGTTCTCTGGATGCAGCTGCAGCGGTTGGCTGCGCAATCCCGACAGGACACCCATCAGGATAAGCGTAAAAAGTAATTTCTTCATATCGGTTTGATTTTGGTTTAATCAGGGCTGAGTAGAGTCTTATTTCTTCCTGTTCGCCGGCTTTTTGGAGGCTGGCGTTTTAGCTCCCGCTCTGGGTGTGGCAGGCTTTGGTTTGACGGGTTTCTTTACCCTTATGTAAACATGCTTGATATTGGAATTGTCGGTTTTCCTTTCATCGATTTCAAAATTCCGGGTTAAAGCTTTTAACATGGGCGTCAGCTTCAGAAATCCATAGTTCCGCGGGTCAAATTCAGGCCGTTTCTTATTGATCAGGTTCCCCACATCCCCCAGAAATGCCCATCCGCCCTCGTCGGCAAGGTCAGTTATAGATGCTGAAATCAATTTAATCGTTTCCTTGTCCACACTGTGCAGTGATTTTCTAACGGGAGCCTCCTTGTCCGTTTTCTCCGGCTCCGATTCTGCTTCCTGGTACAGCGGGTTCAGGATTTCCAGATAAATGAATTTGTCGCATGCAACGATAAAGGGATTGGGCGTTTTCTTCTCCCCGATCCCGATCACTTTCATACCCGACTCGCGGAGCCTTATGGCTAACCGGGTGAAGTCACTGTCGCTCGACACAATACAGAATCCGTTTACCTTCCCTGAATAAAGAATATCCATGGCATCAATAATCATGGCCGAATCGGAGGAATTCTTTCCTGAAGTATAACTGTACTGCTGTATCGGGGTGATGGCATTCTCCAGCAGTACGCCTTTCCATCCTGAAGTCACATTGCGGGTCCAGTCGCCATAAATCCGCTTGGTGGTAGGAATACCATATTTGGTGATCTCCTCTAACATCGCCTTGACATTTTGGTAAGGCACATTTTCAGCATCGATCAGCACGGCAAGTTTCAGGTCGGTCACGGCTTCCATGTTGGTATAATTTGTTTCTGTAAAGATAAAAAATTGTCGCGGAATATAGGATAAGCCTGGTGGGCAGATTGCAACCCCGATGTTATCGGGGGCGGCTGGGAACAGGGCAACTCCGGGTGGTTGCCCCTACGCCGTTCTTCAAAGCGAGGTCCGGTCTCCGGGATGATACCCCTGTACCCGGAGTGATACCCCTGTACCCGGGGTATCTCCCCGGGTTATTGTAAGGTCGCCCTTACAGGGCGTGTTTCCTCAGGGAGGTTACCTTGGTAGCCACGTCCGGTCTCAGGTCTCCGGCCTCTGTTTACTGTATACCGTTTACCGGCCATTCGGCCAGGGCAACCACCCAGGGTTGCCCCTGCGCCGTTTTTCACAGCGAGGTCCGGTTTCCGGATTCCGGTCTCCGATCAAAGTTTACCTCGACAACTCCAGCAACACCCTCTTCCCATCAGCCATCAGTTCTTCAAGATTTCCGGGATCTTCGGTTATATTGAACCGGGCGAGGGTTTCATTCAGCTTCCTGAGTTTTTCCAGATCTGCGGCGCTTCCCGAATGGGCAAACTCTTCCCTCAGCATCCTGATTTTTTCGGCATCCTGAATGCCTTCCAGCAATCTTTCAAACCTTATCGAACTGCGGGCATCAGGGTAAACGATATAGGTATCCCCTGCAGGCCAGGTCCTGAACCTCGAATCCAGCAACGGCTCCTTTACCCAGCTGTTATAGGCCCAGCGCAGGAATCCGTCGAAACCGGCCGCCATGGTGTACCACCCGATGAAAGCTCCTTCGGCAGGCGGGGAAAAGGTAAATACATTGGGGAATACGTCGGCACAACATACATACCAGGTGGTGACAAAAGAATTGGCCTTGCGGTATTCCATGTCTTCGGGCTCCACGACAGCTCCGTGGGCAACGCAAAGATCGACCAGTTGGTCGGGATATAACTTATAGCTCTTGTGGTTATCGGCTAATGCGACTCCTAACCCGGGGGCCGTGTCGGACAACAACTTAAGCATAGCCTTCATTTCGGCCGGAGCGCGTTCGTCCATGGCAATACGGGTAATCCCGTACCATCCCTGCTCCTCCAGGTGCTGCACGAAATCCTTCAGGAACGGCACCCACATATCTGCATATTCTTTGGTTCCAGGCGGAACTTTTACCTTGACCTCCTCACCCGATTTTTCATCAAAATAATAGAGTTCATTGCCCCACGGGACCATGGAATAGCAGTTTATCTGCGACGTGATCCCCAGGTCCATCATAAATCTGACCCAATTATCAAAAATGGTATAATCGTATGCCCAGTTACCGTCCTGCTTTTTGGTCCAGCCGATCATCGAACCGAAGGCATCTTCCGTCTGACCGCCCCAGGGCCGCTTGTTAAGCGTGGCAGTGATCACCTTCTGGCCTGCACCGGCTAACATTTTCATCAATGGGCGCAAAGCCTCCCAGTGCGCCTCCGACCAGGGTTCCACTCCGTGTACCCGGGCAACTGCGTATGGGTTCTGCCAGAGGTCAAGATGGAAGGCCCACTCAGTTGACGGCGGCAGTACGCGCTCTAACACTTCTATGGTAAAGGTGAATTTGCTGTGCCTTTTCCCTCCTGCATAAAGGTCCATGGTGGACGTATAGCTCCCCGGAGCCGCATCCGCGGGAATATCAATGGAAATCCAGACCGGACGGGTGGACTGTGCTTCCATGTTGAAGCATTCCAGCGGGTCCAGCACATCGGGACTCAGCGAAACAGCATAATTTTCAGGTTTGCGGTGTCCGCAGCCTTCCGCAAATTCATCGGTCAGGACATACCTCACAAACTGCGGCCTGGCAATCGCTGCCGGCATGACTGCCCCGCTTCCGGATCTAAAATCGGTAAATTCCACTTCGACCTGATTCACCGCTTCAGCACTCCACAGGACCAACTGGGCAGAGACCCGCTCTCCCCGCCAGGCAGTGGCCTCCCACTTCCGGCTTATATCTGGTGCAGGAACCTCGCCCTTCAGATACAGGACATCCGTCGAACCAACGGAAGCATGCAGTCCGCCTTTTACCCCACTCCAGGCTTCTGTCTGAACCGGTGCCGGGTCGGCTGGTTCACTGTAAGTTACACAATCTTTTACCGGGCGGCCTGGCCCGCACCCAAGAATCAAAAGGCTTAGCGCCAAAACGAAACTAATCTTGTTCATTATAATAAATTTGGTTGATTCAATCCTTCGAAACGAAGACATAATTATACGGATAATAATCCTGCCAGCCAAAAATTATCCTGAAGATTCAGTGAATCTCCCGTTAATTTTGATTTTGTACAATAATATGTAATTTTAGCTGAATTTTTATTTTTCCTGACCATGAAACCAGCTATATCCATACTTCCCCTGTTGGTATTATGTATTTTCTGTTCCATTCCAGCGGAAAAACAGGAACAGGCTTTGTATCTTCAAAACCGTACCCCTCTGAAGGAAAATCCTTACCTGGCTTTGCCCCTTGGTGCGATACAACCTGAGGGCTGGCTCCGGGAGATGCTTCTGCGGCAAAAAGAAGGGGCCACCGGTCACCTCGATGAGCTCTACCCACAGGTGATGGGCCCCCGCAACGGTTGGCTGGGCGGCGACGGTGACCAGTGGGAACGCGGGCCATACTGGCTCGACGGGCTTGTACCACTCGCTTATATTCTCCGCGACAGTACCCTCATCAGCAAAACAACCCCATGGATCGAATGGGCACTGAACAGCCGTCAGCCTGACGGTTATTTCGGTCCATCGGCCGATTATGAGTATGAACGCGGACTGCAACGGAACAACAGCCGCGACTGGTGGCCCAAAATGGTGGTCCTGAAGGTGCTGCAGCAATACCATTCCGCCACCGGCGATGAGCGGGTAATCTCCCTGTTCACCGAATATTTCAGGTACCAGCTGAAGAACCTGCCCGAAACCCCGCTGGGTCACTGGACTTTCTGGGGCGAATTCAGGGCCTGCGACAACCTGATGATGGTCTACTGGCTCTACAACCTCACCGGGGAACCCTTCCTTCTTGAGCTGGCCGACCTGATTTACAGTCAGGCCTTCGATTTCACATCAGCTTTTCTCTCCGGCGACCACCTTTCGAGGATGGGCAGCCTGCACTGTGTTAACCTGGCCCAGGGTATCAAAATGCCCGCAGTCTATTCACAGCAGCATCCGGAGCAGAAATATGCCGACGCCACGAAAAAAGCGTTCAGCGATATCCGGAAATATTTAGGGCAACCGCAGGGGCTTTACGGCGGCGACGAGGCACTCCACGGCATGAACCCCACCCAGGGATCTGAACTCTGTTCTGCGGTTGAAATGATGTACTCGCTCGAAAATATCCTGGCCATTACGGGCGAGGTACAGTATGCCGACCATCTGGAGAAAATCGCTTTTAATGCCCTGCCGGCACAGATTTCCGATGATTTCATGACCCGCCAGTATTTCCAGCAGCCCAATCAGGTGATGATTACCCGCGGAATGCGCAATTTCGACATTAACCACGATGGTACCGACCTGCTCTTCGGACTGCTGACCGGCTACCCCTGCTGTACCTCCAACATGCACCAGGGATGGCCGAAATTTACCCAAAACCTGTTCCATGCCACTCCCGACGGGGGCATTGCCGCACTGGTATATGCACCATCGCGGGTCAGGGCAAAGGTCGCGGGCGGCACCGAGGTAATCATTGAGGAAAAAACAGACTATCCTTTCAGCGAAAACATACTCTTTGAATTCACCTTCCCGGAATCAGGAAAATCCGGGGAATTTCCCTTTCATCTCCGTCTGCCCCTCTGGTGCAGTGATCCGGAAATCCGGCTGAACGGCCAAACCATTCCCTATGCGCACCTCGACAATATGGTCAGGCTCAGCCGCGAGTGGCAGTCGGGCGACCAGGTGGAGCTGATCCTTCCCATGAAAATCACCACCAGCACCTGGTATGAAAATTCTCAGGCCATCGAACGGGGCCCGCTGGTTTATGCCCTGAAAATCGAAGAGAAATGGGATAGGGTCATCAATACAAGAGACCCTGAAATTTATGGTGAATATTATGATGAAGTCAGGCCGCTTTCCCCCTGGAATTATGGCCTGCCTGCCTCCATCATGGAAAATCCTGCGGAAAATTTCATGGTAAACATCAGGGATACCGGTTCAAAGAATCCCTGGAACCCGGAGAATGCCCCGGTCGAAATTAAAACCCAAGGCATCCGGATCCCGTCGTGGCAACTGTACCAGGAGATGGCAGGACCATTGCCCTGGAGCAACATGTACAAACCGGAACTGGGAGAAAATCCTGCAGCAGAGGAGATCACCCTGATTCCGTACGGATGCACCACCCTGAGGATATCAGAATTTCCGGTTATCCGGGGAAGATAATATTTTACACCGCTGAGACGCTAAGGCACAAAGAAATCTACAACCAGTAAATCAAATTTCAGAATTTTCCTTAGCGCCATCGCGCCTTAGCGGTTAATAAACAATTTAATTTTAAGATATGGCTTACAACCGACGTACCTTCATCAAAACCTCCGCGCTTGCCGTAACAGGTGCAGGTTTTTCGTTCAACCTGCCGGAAATAGTTTCAGGCACCCAAAACGGCAAACGGGTTGGCATCATTGGCCTCGACACTTCCCACAGTACCGCCTTCACCAGGGAATTCAACCAGGCAGATGCGGGCCCCGAATTAGGCGGGTACCGGGTGGTGGCCGCCTATCCCTATGGCAGCCGTGAAATCGAATCCAGCTATTCCCGTATCCCGGAATACACCGAAGTAGTCAAAAATCTGGGGGTCCGGATTGTCGATTCGATTGAGGAACTGCTCAAAGAGACGGACGTGATCCTGCTGAACACCAATGACGGCAGGCTTCACCTCGGGCAGGCCCTGCCCGTGATCCGGGCCGGGAAACGGATGTTTATCGACAAACCCATGACCGCCTCCCTGAAAGATGCGGTGAAGATCTTTGAAGAGGCGGCCCTTGCCAACACGCCCGTTTTTTCCTGCTCTTCCCTCAGGTATATGGAGAATGTCCAGAAAGCCGTTCAGGGTGAATACGGAAAAATATTCGGGGCAACGGCATGGAGCCCGGCAGTTCTTGAAAAAACCCATCCCGACCTTTTCTGGTACGGGATACACGGTGTTGAAACCCTGATTACCGCTATGGGGACAGGCTGCAAATCGCTGACCAGGCATTTCACCGAGGGCACCGATGTGGTAACCGGCTTCTGGGAAGATGGCCGCATCGGCACTTTCCGGGGAATCCGGGAAGGAAAATCGGATTATGGCGGTGTTGCTTTTACTGAAAAAGCGGTCGTCAACCTCGGCCCGTACCAGGGATACAAACCCATGCTGGTGGAGATCGCCAGATTCTTTGATACAGGTATTACCCCGGTTAAACCGAAGGAAACCCTGGAAATATTAGCCTTTATGGAGGCGGCAGATTCCAGCAGGCAACAGAACGGGGCGAGATGCGTACTGCCATCCTTCTGACAGGTTATTCAGATAAATAACCGACCAGAGGACCGGCACATACTTCAGTGTTTACCGTTAGGGTGTGCTGCAGGCATGTCCCGACAGGAATCCTTTTCACAGGATACCTGACTTGGTTTTTTGCTGTTGACACACTAAAAAAAGGATTATGTCCTGCAAAAACCGGTTTTTTTAGCAGGAATTATCCTATTTTTAGGCCACCATTAAATCACAACTATGGAAAACTCACGCAGGGAATTTATCCGGAAAACGACCCTTGGTGCAGCGGCTATTTCGTTGGGAGGCGTTTTTACCGGCATCAGTGCAAAAAGTTATGGCCGGATTATCGGGGCCAATGAACGGATCCGGGTATCGGTAGCCGGCGTCAACAGCCGGGGAACTGCCCTGGCGGCCAATTTTGCCAGGCAGCCCGATTGCGAGGTGGTTCACATCGTGGATGTGGATTCCCGGGCTATTGTCCAGTGTACCAAAAAGGTACTTGAGCGTCAGGACAAGACTCCGGAAGGGATAAAGGACATCAGGCGCTCCCTCGACAGCAAGGAAGTGGATGCCCTCGTCGTGGCGATGCCCGACCACTGGCATGCCCCCGCAGCCCTGATGGCCATGAAAGCCGGCAAGGATGTCTATCTCGAAAAACCGTGCAGCCATAGTCCGCGCGAAGGCGAAATCCTGGTTGAGGCAGCCGCAAAATACAAGCGCGTCTTGCAGATGGGCAACCAGCGCCGGACCTGGCCCAATGTGGCGGAGGCCATCCGGGAAGTGAAATCCGGGGCCATAGGCAGGCCCTACTTCGGAAAAAGCTGGTACACCAACAACCGCGGCCCCATAGGCACCGGGAAAGAAACAGCCGTGCCGGAGTGGCTCGACTGGGACCTGTGGCAGGGTCCGGCCCCCCGGAAAAACTACCGCGACAACATCGTACACTACAACTGGCACTGGTTCTGGCACTGGGGCACAGGGGAAGCCCTGAACAACGGGACCCACATGGTGGACCTGCTGCGATGGGGCTTCGGCGTGGATTTCCCCGTCAGGGTGAGTTCCAATGGCGGCAGGTTTCATTACCGCGACGACTGGGAAACACCCGACACCCAGGTGATCAGCATGGATTTCGCCGAGGGGATCTCCATGACCTGGGAAGGCAGGAGCTGTAACGGAAAGCATGTGGAGGGCAGTTCGGTCGGAGCCATGTTCTTCGGGGAAGAAGGAACCCTGTTTATCCCCGGCGGCGATGAATATACCATCTTCGACAAACAAAACAAGATCGTTAAAGAAGTTAAAAGCCAGGTAAAAACCGATCCGCGCGACCCAGCCAATCCGGCGGAGTTGTTGGACGGTTTCCATATCCGGAACTTCTTCGACGGCATCCGGAAGGGAACACCATTAGCTTCGGATATTGATTCCGGACATAAAAGCACCCTGCTGGTCCAGTTAGGTAATATTGCCCAGCGGACAGGCCGGTCCCTTCAGGTAAATCCGAAGAACGGCCACATTCTCAACGACCGGGAAGCCATGAAGCTCTGGACCAGGGATTATGAGAAGGGATGGGAGATGAAGGATTAATCCGGTAATCGGTAACCGGTATCGCGACGTGGCTATGAAAAACGGCGTAGGGGCAACCCTCGCGGTTGCCCTAAACCCTCGCGGTTGCCCTGGCCCAATGGCCGGTAAACGGTGAACTGTAAACTGTAAACAGTAATCGGTAAACAGTGAACAGTAAAAGGTAAACTGTAAAAGGTAAACAGTAAACAGTAATCGGTAATCGGTAATCGGTGATCAAAGTCAGGCACTTACAATATAATCCGGTAATCTGTGTAATCTGTGTAATCTGTGGACAATTATCTTTAATCCGTGTAATCCCCGCCAGACCTGGTCTTTCGGGCTGGCCCGCCAGAATGACTTTGTCGGGCTGGTATGGACAGCATCCGGCACCTTGAAGCGCCAAATAATAAATAATCAATAATAAATCATAAATCCTAAATGCGTATTCCAACTCTCTCCCTTATCCTTTGGTCCCTTCTGGCCCCCATGATCTCCGGGGCCCAGGAAAATCCGGTCAGGGTGGAAGGTTATCTATACCTGGACCACTCACCGGTTTCCCTGAAGATCCAAAATGGCAAGATCCTGGAGATCAACAGGCTTACTGAAATTCCGGACGGATTTCCGGAGGTGTACATTGCCCCAGGATTTATCGACAACCAGGTAAACGGATATGCCGGCGTTTCCTTCGCCCTGGGCGGAAGCGACCTGACCACAGAGGGCGTGACCAAGGCTACCCGGGCACTCTGGAAGGAAGGGGTGACCACCTACCTTCCCACGCTTACCACCAATTCGAGGGAAATTCTCCTCAAAAACTTCAGGATACTGGCAGCTGCCATGGAAAATAAAGAGATCCGGGGGTCTATTCCCGGATTTCATCTCGAAGGGCCTTTTATCTCCCCGGAAGACGGATACCGGGGAGCCCATCCGGCGGAGCATGTAAGGCTCCCCGACTGGAACGAACTCCGGGAATACCAGCAGGCTGCCGGCGGGAAGATCCTGCAGCTCACCCTGGCTCCGGAAGTTGAGGGCGCCCTCGCCCTCATGGATAGCTGCCGGGAGAACCACATCCTGGTCGCCCTGGGCCATCACAATGCTCCCGCCGCCATCATCACCGCTGCCATCGACCGGGGAGCCCGGATCGCCACCCACCTGGGCAACGGCGCCGCCAACACCATCAACCGACACCGCAACCCCTTCTGGCCGCAATTGGCCGATGAACGCCTTATGATCAGCATCATTGCCGACGGATTTCACCTCCTGCCCGAGCAGATCAGGGTTTTTACCAAAGTCAAGGGCACCGGAGGCACCATCCTTACCTCGGATGTGACCGGTTTCGCCGGATTGCCTCCCGGGGAATTCGTAACTTCCGAAGGGATTACCATTGAACTTACCCCGGAAGGGATGCTCCGGTACCCCGGCCAGAATGTCCTGTACGGCTCCGCATCCCCTCTGAGCAAAGGCGTGGGCCACGTGATGAAAGTGACCGGATGCAGCCTGGCAGATGCCGTACAGATGGCCAGCACCAATCCGGCCAGGCTATACGGACTCGATGACCGCGGCGAAATCGCACCCGGGAAGAGGGCCGACCTGGTCATTTTCACCCTTGAGAATTTTCATGTCAGTGTACAGCATACCATTGTCGCCGGAGAAACCGTTTACCGGGCTGAACCGTAATCAAATCATCAGTATTCATAAAAGTACAAACATCATATCATGACCAGAAAGAACAAAATACGCCTGGCCCTGAGTGCCGTCGGACCGGGCTTATTCCTGATCGGCTACAACATCGGGACAGGCAGTGTCACCACCATGGCCAAAACCGGGGCAGAACACGGCATGCACCTGTTCTGGGCACTGGTACTTTCCTGCATTTTCACCTTTATCCTGATGGTGGCATACGGGAAAGTCACCCTCGTGACCGGCAAAACCGCCCTGACCAACATCCGGCATGAATTCAGGCACGGATGGATCCTGGCCTTGTACATTTTAACGGCGTTGATTATCGGCGAACTGCTGGCTCTGATGGGGGTCATGGGCATAGTGGCCGACCTCCTGCAGGAAGGGATAAGACTGCTGTTAAACGACACGGTTGTCCACCGCGGTTGGATCATCCTCTTCCTCGCAGTGGCTCTTTATTTCCTGCTATGGTTTGGCCGTTATAAAACCTTCGAAAAGGTACTAACCGTGTTTGTCATTTTTATGGGATTATCGTTCATGGTGGTGTTTTTCATGGTCAAACCGGATTTCGGGGCCATCGCCACCGGGCTGATTCCCGGCATACCCAACACCCCCGGTGCCATGGGACTGGTGGCTGCCATCGCAGGAACCACCTGTTCGGCGGCGGTTTTCATCATGCGGAGTACGGTGGTTGCCGAAAAGGGATGGAATGCCAGCCACCTGAAGACTGAAAAAAAGGACGCCTTTGTCTCCGCAGCCATGATGCTGTTTCTCAGCGCAATCATTATGGCGGTGGCCGCCGGGACCCTGAACGTAATGGGCCTCAGGCTGGAGAATACCGTTGAAATGATCCACCTGTTCGAACCCATCGGAGGAAAAATTGCCGCCTTTATCCTGATTTTGGGGATTGCCGGCGCAGGATTGTCCACCATTTTCCCGATCGTACTGATAGCTCCCTGGCTGATCGCCGACTATACCGGGAAACCCAGGAACATCCATTCCGCACAATCCAGGTGGCTGATTTTCGGGGCCATGCTGTTTGCCTTCGGAAGTCTCGTACTGAAGCAACGTCCACCTGCCCTGATGATCTTCTCACAAGCATTCCAGGCCTGTATCCTGCCGGCGGTTGCCATTCCCATCCTCATCCTGATTAACCGGAAAAGCCTCATGAAATCCCATAAAACAGGAACCGCCTGGAATACCGGAATCTGGCTGGTCATTCTTTTCTCACTGGTAACCAGCTGGTTTGCCATCACCGAATTATTATAAACACTAAGTATTCTTTAAATCTGATATGGAAAATACGCTTGCATCCTTTCAACAAGACCAGCTGATGGTCAGGGTTTACGAAAAAGAAGAAGACATGGGCCAGGCGGCAGCTGCTTTAGTAGCAGCGAAACTTGCTGAGGCCATTGCTGAAAAAGACCACGCCAACCTGATCCTGGCCACCGGAACCTCCCAGTTTGCCTTTCTGGAGGCACTCAAGGCGCATAACATAGAATGGCAAAAAATTACTGTATTTCACCTGGATGAATATGCCGGAATATCCAATCAACACCCGGCCAGCTTCAGGAAATATCTGAAAGAGAGGATCCTGAATGAAGTCAATCCGGGTGAAGTCCACCTTATCCAGGGCGATGCCGAAGACCTTCAGTCTGAGATGGATGCCTATGAGGCTCTGCTGAAATCCCACCCGGTGGATGTGGCCTGCATTGGCATCGGCGAAAACGGGCATATTGCCTTTAACGATCCTCCGGTGGCCGACTTTAACGATCCGCGCCTGGTAAAACTGGCCGGACTGGATGAAGCCTGCAGGAGACAGCAGTTAGGCGAAGGCTGGTTCCCCACCCTCGAGGATGTTCCGGAATATGCCGTAACCCTGACAATTCCGGCGATCATGAACTGTAAAACCATCAGTTGCGTGGTTCCCGGTAAACGGAAGGCCAACGCGGTAAGCAATACCCTTTACGGCGGGATTGCAACCAGCTGCCCGGCTTCCATATTACGTACACATCCCTGCACAACCCTCTTCCTCGATCAGGAGTCATTTCCCGGAATATAAAAATGTTGCAAACCATCGATTACCAGATTTTCAGGTCTCCGGCAGGTCAATTGCTGGTCGGTTCCTGGCAGGACCAGCTCGTACTGTGCGACTGGGCAGACCGGAAAAACCGGCAGGCCATAGACGACAGAATCCGGAAGGCTACAGGAGGCGAATTCAGGGAGGTAAATTCCCGGATTGTACGGGAGGCAACTGAGCAGCTGCAGGAATATTTCAGCGGCAACCGCACAGAATTTACGGTACCTCTGCTTCAGACCGGTACAGAATTTCAGCAGACAGTATGGTCAGCACTGCTGGAAATCCCGTTTGGACATAAAATCACCTATTCCGGACTGGCTGAAAAGCTGGGAAGTCCGGATAAGGTAAGAGCCGTTGCGGGGGCTGTCGGGGCCAATCCGATGTCGATTTTTGTTCCATGCCACCGGGTTACCGGGATCCAGGGACAGCTGACCGGGTATGCCGGGGGGCTTGAGGCCAAAAGATTCCTGCTGAACATGGAAGATAAAAACAATTTGTTTGCTGTTTTATGAAAAAGGTCTAATTTTAGAACGCTATTGTTTACAGAATCTAAAAAACCAGCATTTTAACTGATTCACCAAAAAAATCACTTTTAATGGACAATCACAACCTTTACAACAGAAGATCTTTTCTTTCCGGTGCCACCATGGGAACCATGGGCATCATCGGCGCCGCATCGCTCCTGTCGTCTTGCAGTCAGCCGGGCCGCCAGGGCAAGGAAATACCGTTACCTGACCTTCCCGACCGGGCACCTGAGGGGAAGCCCCTTAAGGCTGGTTTGATCGGGTGTGGCGGCCGCGGAACCGGAGCAGCCATCAATTTTGTGGATGCCGGGCCCGGTCTGGAGATTGTGGCTTTAGGCGACGTTTTTCAGGATAAGATCGACCAGTGCAGGGCTGAGCTCAAGGCAGAGCGAAATATTGAAATCGCTGACGACAAATGTTTCGTCGGCTTCGACAACTTTGAAAAGGTAATCGATTCGGGCGTGGATGTAGTCCTGCTCTGTACCCCTCCCCATTTCCGGCCTGCGCACCTGGAAGCGGCAATCAATGCCCGGAAACATGTATTTATCGAAAAACCATGTGCCGTGGATCCCGTTGGCGCCAGATCGGTGCTGGTTTCGGCCAAAAGGGCTGAGCAGATGGGCTTGTGCATTGTGAGCGGCACCATCCGGAGGGTTCAGAAAGACTTCATGGAGACCCGCCGGCGGGTAGCCAACGGCGAGATCGGAGAAATCACCGGGGCTAACATCATCCGGAACGGAGGATCACTCTGGTTCCGCAACCGCAATCCAAAGTGGACCGACATGGAATATATGCTCAGGAACTGGGCCAACTTCTGCTGGCTTTCGGGCGACCATATCGTCGAACAGTTTATCCACGAGATTGATGTAATGAACTGGTTTGTAGATGCCCTGCCGGTTAAGGCGATCGGATGGGGAGGACGGCAACGCAGGATTACCGGGGACCAATATGACTTTTTCAGTATTGAATATGAATATGCAAACGGAATGCACACGCACTGCGCGGCAAGGCAAATCAGCGGGTGCAGTAACCTGACCAAACAGCTGATCACCGGAACGAAAGGTTTTGCCAATGCCAAAGGCCTCATCATGGACCTGCAAGGCAATACCGTGTGGGAGTATCCTTACCAGAAAGAGGATGACCCGGCAGCCGATCCCAAATGGAAAATCACCAACCCTTTTGTGCAGGAACATATCAACCTGGTGACTGCCATACGAACCGGGAAAGTCATCAACGATGCCGAGGCACATGTCAATTCCACCATTGTCGCCACCATGGGGCGCATATCCGCCTACACCGGAAAAGATGTGACCTGGGATGAAATGATGAATTCAGATCTTTATTTAGGGCCAAAACATTATGCATTCGGACCGGTGGAAGGAATTCCGGAGGTACCACCCGTAATTGGTGCCGAACCGGTGCAGCCAAAGGGCTGACCTGTTGATAACCAAATCCTGGCTGTACACAACATAATATTAAAAAGGCTGTCTCAATAATCCGGGACAGCCTTTTTTATTTCATCTGTATAAATTGTTTTGTTTTTTAATGGTCAGATGGCCCCGATAGCTATCGGGGTTCCATGCTGAAAGTTATTCCTGCCCGTCCGGTCAGGCGGGCATAACGGTTTGTGTTTCTGCAATCATGGAAATTTCATCAGGCAAAGGTAATATTTTGTTTATTTGCCAGTTTATTCAACATATGAGACGATTGCTTTATCTGTTGATTTTTTTCCCATTACTGGTTTCTGCCCAGCATCCGGTAAACCAGACCGACGCTCAGGGCCTGAGGCAAGGACCCTGGCAGCGCAACCATCCCAATGGCCGGCTGATGTATACTGGAACTTTCCTCGACGGCAGACCGGTGGGTGAATGGCGGCGTTTCCATGAAAACGGCCAGCTCAGGGCCATTCTGGTGCATGGCACTTCAGATACGGTCAGTGCCAGGCTTTTTGACGAACGGGCCAGACTGGTTGCGGAGGGTATTTATCTGGGGGAGAAAAAAGTCGGGCTCTGGAAGTATTACTCAGACGACAGGCTGATTTCTGAAGAAACTTTTGAGGATGGCGTCAAACAGGGTAAAGCCCGGTTGTTTTATACCGACGGAAAGGTGCTGGAAGAGTCGGAGTGGCAGAATGGGATGCGCCATGGTGCTTACCGCGCGCTGTTCCCCTCCGGAAATCCTTTTCTGGAATGTATATATGAGAATGGCCGCCGGAATGGATTCTGCGTTTCCTATTTCCCTTCAGGTACCATGGAGGTTGATGCTTTTTATGCTGACGACCTGCCCGATGGTGAATGGAAATATTATACCGGGCAGGGACAGATCCGTTATACCCTGCAATACAGCAAGGGGGTCCTGCTTAATCCTGAAGTTTTGTATGACCTGGAAACAAGGCAGTTAGAGGAGCTTGAGCAAAAGGGCCGGCAAATTGCCGATCCTGAGAAGTTCCTGAACAACCCCATGGAATACCTGCAAAAAAACCCCTGAACATGGTTTTTTCATGTTCCTGACTTTTTATAATGCATAATAAGCACTAATTTTCGGCAGTGAACCAATGCATGACCTGAAATGAGATATCTGGCTATCCTTTATATATTATGGTACTTTCTTTTTTCCCCGGAAACGGCAGCGGGGCAGTCTGTTTTCTGGGTAGGTTTTACCGATAAGGCCGAATCCTCTTTTTCCACCGCACATCCCCTCGAATTTCTATCGGAGCGTTCTGTCGAACGCCGCATACGCCAGAATATTGCCGTAACCGAAGAGGACCTGCCGGTTAATAATGAATACGCTGACCAGATCAGGCAATCCGGAGCAACTATTCTCTATGCCTTGCGTTGGATGAACGGTGTGGTGGTTAAGGCCGGAAACGATTCTCTTCAGAAGGTATGGGAAGATTTTCCATTTGTGCGTGAAATTGAAATGGTCAGGCCGCATTCTCCTGAAACCAAATCCGCCCGTAATAAATTTGGCCATCCGGGAGGGGTCATTCCGATGGATACTTCCTATTACGGCCTTTCGGCACATCAGGTCGGACAACTGAACGGCCACTATTTCCACAGCCAGGGGATGGAGGGGCAGGGAATGCTTATCGCCGTGCTGGATGCCGGTTTTTATAAAGCCAATCTGATGCCCGCCCTGAGCCACCTGTATGTATCGGGAAGAATTGCCGGTATCCGTGATTTTGTGAATCCCGGTTCTGACGTATATCTTGAACATGAGCATGGCACTATGGTGTTGTCCACTATGGCCGGATTGATACCGGGCCAGCTGGTCGGTACAGCCCCGGCAGCATCTTACCTCATGATCAGGACTGAAGACGCTTCGTCTGAATATCGTATTGAGGAATTTAACTGGATAGCCGGGGCAGAGTATGCCGACAGCATTGGGGCCGATATCATTAACTCCTCACTGGGATACAGTGATTTTGACGATCCGTCAATGAATTACCGGTACAGTGATATGGACGGCATGACCACACGGGTAACCCGCGGGGCCAACATGGCCGCCGACAGGGGCATCCTGGTCTTTTCCAGCGCCGGCAATGAGGGCCTGACAGAGTGGAAACACATCGTCGCCCCGGCCGATGGAACGGAGGTAATTGCTGTGGGGGCGGTGGACAGCGAGCGAAAGTACGCGACGTTCAGTTCCATGGGACCGGGTGCCGGAGGCCTCGTCAAGCCCGACCTGGCGGCCATGGGCAGAGGTACTGCCGTGCAGTCTTCATTTGGTTCCGTAGTCCCCAGGAGCGGCACCTCATTCGCCTCGCCCGTAATGGCCGGAATGGCTGCCTGTCTCTGGCAGGCCAATCCGGATGTGCCAGCTGCCGAAATCCGCAGGATTATGCAGATTGCCGGGCACCAGCACAATAAGCCCGATCATCTGCTGGGTTACGGTATTCCCGATATGCACCTGGCCCACATGATCCTTAACCAGTTCAACGTTCCTGATGACCCCGCAGCCAACAGTTGGACCCTGTTCCCCAATCCGTTTTCCGACCGGATAACCCTGATTCCCGAAACTGCCATAAACCGGAAAACCGATTTCGAGGTGTTTACTTTGTCGGGACAGCTTATGGAAAGATTTTCTGAATATACCGGTAGTTATACCCGGACCTTCAGGCTTGCACACCTTACTCCGGGTGTATACCTGATCCGGATTTCTACGGAAAATACTTCCGAGGTTCATAAACTTGTCAAATCTCAATGACATGCAGGAACGCCTTACACTATATGAACTGAATACCGGCATCAGGGATGCGCTTCAGGATGCTTTTCCGGGTACCTGCTGGGTGGTAGCCGAAATCAGCGAACTGAAGGAAAACAGAAGCGGACACTGTTATCTGGAGCTGATCGAGAAAGATGAATTTTCCGATGAGATTATTGCCAGGGCGCGGGCAACCATCTGGTCGTACACCTGGCGTTTACTCCGTTCTTATTTTGAAACCACCACAGGCCAGGCTTTCCGCCATGGACTGAAAGTTTTGGTCCAGGCTTCCGTGGAATTTCACCCGTCTTACGGACTAAGTCTGAATATCAAGGACCTCGATCCTACTTATACCCTGGGTGACCTGGCCATGCGCCGCAGGGAAATCATCCGGAGATTAGAGGATACCGGGGTGCTGAACATGAACAAGGAACTCCCGCTTCCGTTGGTTCCGCAGCGGATAGCCGTGATATCTTCCGCTACCGCAGCAGGTTATCAGGATTTTGTAAAGCACCTGGATGAGAATCCCTATGGATTCAGGTTTTTCTATGAACTTTTTGAGGCTTATATGCAGGGTAGTGAGACTGTTCCCTCGGTTTTGAAAGCCCTTGACCGGATTTACGGAAGGGCAGAAGAATTCGATGCAGTAGTGATTATCCGCGGGGGCGGAGCTACCATCGACCTGAGCAGTTTTGACCATTTCGACCTGGCCTATGTCGTTGCACAGTTACCTCTCCCCGTCATTACCGGTATAGGCCACGAGAAGGATGATACGATCATAGACCTGGTGGCCCATACCCGGTTGAAAACACCCACGGCAGTAGCCGGATTTTTTATCTCCGGAGCCCAGCGGTTCTTTGAGATGCTGAATGAAAAGCGGATGCATCTGGATGAGCTGGTCAGGGAAAGGCTTGATGCTGAGCAGGAAAGGCTTATTGATTTGGCCACCGGTTTATCGGATTCCGTGGAAAAGTACCTGCAGGGCGAACAAAACAGGATACGGAAAGCTGGACAGCGTCTGATGCAGGGTGTCACCCGCGACACCTTCAGGAGGCGTGAAGCCCTGAGTCGCCTTCGGTTCCGGTTGTCGCAGAAATTGCAGGGCGACAATCAGGTACGCAGGTCTGTCCTCCGGCAGATGGCCTACAGGTTGAAGATTTCTTCTCTTCGCTATCTGGGTAAATCGGAATCACGACTGGCCGGATACGGGGAAACCCTGCCCAAACTGGCCCTTCTGCGTCTTTCGCATAGTTCCGGGAAAATAAAGGACCTCGAAGAAAAACTGCGACTTTTAGATCCGCAGCAGGTCTTGAAAAGGGGGTATACCCTGACCAGCCAGAATGGCAAAATCATTGCATCCGTTGCGGATCTCCGGGATGACCTCAACCTCGAAACCCGGTTTGCCGACGGATGCGCAATCAGCAAAATAACCAAGAAGGAAAAATATGGTAACGATTAAAAAAACCACTTATCAGGAAGCCCTTGTTGAAATTGAGGAAATCCTGGTCCGGATCGAGAGTAACGAACTGGATATCGACGAACTGGCGGAGAAGGTGAAGCGTGTCGCTTTCTTACTGAAACTCTGCAAGGATAAACTTCAGAAAACCAATGAAGAAGTAGAACGGATTTTAGGTGAAATAGAGGGATAAAAGGTGATGGATTATCAGGATATATGTTTGCATGTGCAGCGTATTGCACGTAATGCCGGGGATTTTATCCGTGAAGAGCGGCGGAAAATATCTGCCAGTGATGTGGAAACCAAGAGCACGGCCAGTTTTGTGACCTATGTGGATAAAACGGCAGAGAAGATGATTGTGGAGGAGCTCCGGAAGCTGATTCCGGAAGCCGGATATGTTACCGAAGAGGGGACCGCCGGCAGTGCAGGAGAACAGCTGATCTGGATTATCGACCCGCTGGACGGCACCACCAATTATATCCACGGAATTATGCCCAGTTCGGTGAGCATTGCCCTGGCCGAAAATGGTGAGCCGGTAGTCGGGGTAGTCTATGAAATCGGCCTGAATGAACTTTATTATGCCTGGAAGGACGGCCCCGCCTTTTTGAACGGAAGGGAGATCAGTGTGACTTCTTCTTCGAGATCAGAGGACACACTGATTGGAACCGGTTTCCCCTATTACGACTTTGACCGGCTGGAAGATTATATCGATGTGCTCAGGTACCTTATGAAGAATACCCGCGGATTGCGCCGCATGGGCTCTGCTGCCGTTGACCTCTGCTATGTGGCTGTCGGGCGTTTTGACGCTTTCTTCGAACATGCACTCCATCCGTGGGATGTGGCTGCCGGTGCCCTGATCGTCATGCAGGCAGGAGGGAAGGTTACTGATTTTAACGGGGGCGGAAACTGGCTTTTCGGCGGGGAAATAATCGCCGCTGCAAGTAACTATTTTCCGGAGTTTTACGGAATTGTCCACTCCAGACTGGGCGCACAGGATTATTCCGGGAAATGAACCAATGCCTGACGGAGGGCTTGCCGGAAGCTCCGGGATTTGCAGGAACGCTACTTAAATTGTAACTTGCACTACTAATTATATCCACCATGGCCGAAAAGGAAATTGCTTTGCTGAAAGAGCAGGTCGAACGGCTCAATGAGCCTAAGTTTGATCTGGAAGCCTGGAAAAACCAGACCGTTATTTTCCTGGAAAGGATTTTCGGGAAAGAGAGTTCCAAAGTCAGGCTGGTCAGGGACCTCCATTATGACTATTCGAGCTGGAGCCTCAGGGATACCACCGGAGCAGGCCAGTCGAAAGATCCGGTCAGGTTTCAGGCAAGGAGCATTCTGGAAGCCACCATTGAGGAGCTCGAAAAACTGGGACTACCCCAGGGTAAACCGGAATCAGGCAGGTTGCAGGAGTTACTCCGTGAAGAACTAACCGGAAAACAGATAAGGGAGATCAGTTCTATTCTTGAATCTGAAATGCCCGACCGGCTTGAACGGATTGCCAAACTGCTGGAACTGCTGGAAAAGGAAGACCTGGCGAAAATGCTGGCCCGCTTGTTACTCCCCTAAACCTTACTGATGACAGACCGGAAAAAGACTGCCATTGTAATCCTGAACTGGAACGGAGAAGAGCTGTTCAGCCGGTTCCTGCCATCAGTACTCCAATACAGCCGGGGCGAAAATGTTTCTGTCTGGTTAGCCGATAATGGCTCGACGGATCAATCGGTAAGTTATGTTTCCCTTAATTTTCCAGAGGTAAAAATAATTGAACTGAAGCAAAACCATGGGTTTGCCGGCGGTTATAACCTGGCACTGCGCCAGATTGAAGCCGACTACTATGTGCTGGTCAATTCGGATGTAGAGGTGACGGAGGGTTGGCTCAAACCATGCCTGGAGCGGTTTGACCTTGATCCCGGGCTGGCGGCACTTCAGCCCAAGGTGCTCAGTTATCATCAGCGCGACCGGTTTGAGTATGCCGGGGCTGCTGGTGGATTTATCGATCGCTGGGGATTTCCGTTTTGCCGGGGAAGGATCCTTACGGAAACCGAACCCGATACAGGTCAGTATGACCAGCCGGTTTCCCTCTTCTGGGCAACCGGCGCGTGCCTCTTTATAAGGGCCGGATTGTTCCATCAATCCGGTGGGTTCGATGACGATTTTTTTGCCCATATGGAGGAGATCGATCTATGCTGGCGTCTGAAAAACAGAGGTTGGAAGATCGGAATTGAGCCCCGGAGCAGGGTTTACCATTTGGGTGGGGCAACACTGTCGTACCGGAGCCCGCAGAAGGTGTACCTGAATTTCAGGAATAATCTCTGGATGTTGCTGAAAAATCTGCCACGGAAGAAAGTGCTGCCTGTTCTCTTTTTCAGAATGGTATTGGATGGCGTGGCTGCCCTTCATTTTCTGCTGATTGGTGAAATGAAGGCATTCACTTCCGTTTTCAGGGCACATATGGCGTTCTGGAAAACCCTTGGACGTTTCAGGAATAAACGCAGGGCACTCCTGCCTGAAGTCTCAGTCAATGATCACCCCGAGATTTTCAGGGGAAGCATGGTGTTCCGGTTTTATCTGCTGAAGCAGAAAAGGTTCACGGATTTCAGGTTTCCGGTTTAGTAAGCCACGTGATTCCATAGAGGCATATGGCATCAGGCATTAGTTTAACAGTTAAATGATTAGTTAATATAGATTTGAGATTTTTGAGGATGGAGATGTTAAACCGTAAATTAGTTCTTTTATTTTTTCTGGCGATGGCCACAGTGGTTTATGGAGATGACTGGCGGAATGGCGGAAAGCTTCCGCTCTCGTATGTGGCTTACAGAACAGGTTCTGCCATTGAAGTGGATGGACGCCTGGATGAGGACTGCTGGAAAAATGCCCCCTGGACCGAAGAGTTTGCTGATATAGAAGGCTACCATATGCCTGCACCCTTGCACCGTACCCGGGCGAAGATTCTCTGGGACGACGAGTACCTGTATATTGGGGCCGAATTGGAGGAACCTCATATCTGGGCAACCTATACCAAAGATGAAACGGTGATTTTTCACGAGAACAATTTTGAGATTTTTATCGATCCCAACGGCGATACCCATAATTACTATGAACTGGAGGTCAATGCCTTAGGTACGAAGTGGGACCTGATGCTGGTGAAACCCTACCGCAACGGCGGGCCGCCCATCAACTCATGGGAGATTATCGGACTGAAAATCGGGATACATCTGGCAGGTACCATCAACCAGCCGGCCGATAAAGACACACTTTGGTCGGTAGAAATTGCCCTTCCGTGGGAGGTACTCAGCGAAACGGCCCCGGGCAGAAGGAACCCCGGACCTGGAGACCAGTGGAGGATCAATTTTTCAAGGGTACAATGGCAGCGCGATATTGTCGGGGGTGAGTATGTCAAGCGCATCAATCCTGAAACGGGAAGGCCGTTCCCGGAATATAACTGGATCTGGTCGCCGACAGGGCTGATCGATATGCACCTCCCGGAAAGATGGGGGTATGTGCAGTTTTCCGGAAAGGAATCGGGAAGTGGCACGGAGGATTTTCTTCCTGATCCTGATGAGGAAATCAAATACGCCCTCCGGGAAATTTATCACCTGCAACGTGTTTTTTTCAGTGAACACCACCGGTATGCCTTAAGCCCCGCTGAACTTGCTTCCGCCGGATACCGCGAATCCAATTTTGTTATCAGCCCGGATTTTGAGGTTACACGCTCCCGTTTTATGATATCAGCCGTTTCCCCGAACGGGGAATGGGTCTGGAAAATTACCGAGGACAGCCGTATCTGGAGGGAACGGAAGAGGACCGAATGATCCGGTTATCGACAGTCAAAAATTAGGAGTAGCTCTGAATTCAGCAGAAGATGAAAGATTTTGGTATTTTGTCTGATAATATCAGAAAATGATCTTCGGAAACCTGAATATTATCATTACGGACAGTAACGGAAGGAGTCTGTTTATTACCTATCTTTAATATGCTTGATCTTTTAAAAATACTAAGATGGAAAATTCTGAAAATCAATCTGAAGGCAGGATGAAAAACCTGATTGACAAGGCAAAGGAACTGGCCGACAAGGCTGAAGATTTCTTTGAGGATACCGCAGAAAAAGTAAAAAACAGTGAAACCCTCAAAAAAGCAGGTGATTTTATTGAGGATAAACTGGATGATCTCGAAAAAAGCAAGTTTACCGAGAAGTTGAAAACTTACGCCGATAAAGTGGAGGACAAGGCGGAAGACTTGCTGGAGAAGGCCAAGGTTCATGGTAAGAAATTTGCCGATAAGGCGGAAGACATTGCAGATGACTTATCTGACCGCTTCAAGGGAAAGGCAAAAAAAGACAACGTTCCTCCGGCCGAACCGAAAGCTTAGGAGAAGGGTAGGGGGCTAAATATGGCTAAAATTGAAGGTTTTTGGAATGTCATTTTGTCCCGTACCGACCAGAGATTTATTCAGGGAATCATCCGGCAAAACCATGCCGGTAAAATCTAAAAACGGGATGGACCGGCAACTTTATCCCGGACCTTATTACCTCATGGCATTCAGCCTTTTGATCCTTTCTGCAGTCGAAGGATGGGTGCTGAAGAGCCGCGACATACCACCTCCCTTGAAAGGATGAACAATAAACATATGGGACGTTGATTCATTCCCTTCAAGGGGGATTTGTTTGCTGTAGTTTTCCAGTTTTGAGAGGGCGGAGCTCAGGTACAACGGGTTGCCGCTAACTTTGGCTCCGTAGGCATCTGCTTTGTATTCCCTGGTCCTTGAGATGGCCATCCTGATCAGCGTGGCTGCCAGGGGGGCTAAAATGAGAGCCAGCAGCAGGAAGATGGGATTGGCATCGCGATTGTCGCGGCCTCCCAATCCAAAGTGCCCTGCATATCCCAGATAGGTGATCGCCCCGGCCAGGGTGGCCGCTATGGTGCCCACCAGGATGTCACGGTTGGCAATATGCCCCAGTTCGTGTGCCAAAACACCCGCCAGTTCATTGTCGTTCATGCTGTTTACCAGTCCGCGGGTAACCGCAACTGCTGCATTCTGCGGATTTCTCCCTGTGGCAAATGCATTGGGCTGATGCTGGTCGATCATATAAACCCTGGGCATGGGCAAGTCCGCCCTGGAGGCTAATCGCTGCACCATCATCGTAATCTTGTGGTCGGGCGCCAGTTCTTTGGCCCGGTAGGCCTTCAGGACCAGTTTGTCACTGTAAAAATAACTGATGAAGTTGCCGACGCCGGCCAGTCCCAACGCCAGAATGGCGCCATACTGCCCTCCGATTACTCCGCCTAAAACCATCAGTAAGAGCGTCATGATGGCCATCAATCCGAATGTCTTTATGTTGTTCATGTCCTTGCCTTTTAAATGTTCATAACTTTTGTGAATGATCCCTGACACTCAAAATCCGCGCCAACAGGATGAAAATGTAAATCTGGCAGGCTGTTACCGGCATTTAATGAATACTGGTGAGTTTCCCGAAACATTTTGTCAGCTTTCCGCAGCCCAATGTTTTCCGGTGGCACGGGATTGCCGGATGAGCTTTCCCTTGCAGCTGTTGCGCAGCAGGCGCATATATGTTTGACGGTCAGGTGGATATGCTGTCCTGTCAAGTCTGCTAAAAACCGCGGATAAGTCCACGCAGGCTCCGGAACGTACCGGAGGCCACATCTTCAAGATGTTCACTTTTGATCCACCGGGCCTCTGTAATATCTTCTCCTGCCTCCGGAATGAGTGGCTGACCACCGGGCGCTTCCATCAGGAACCAATAGGTTCTCTTCAGGATTTTTCTTGCGGTGTCGTCAGCCCTTGGATTCGCATACAGGTGCCAGGTATCGGGTAACGGCTTCACCAGGTCCAGCCGGAGGAGCCCGGTTTCTTCCCTCACCTCCCTGAGCGCTGCCTCTTCAGGCGTTTCCCCCGGGTCGATCTTACCTTTGGGCAGGTCCCATCGCCCCCGGCGGTATATAAAAAGGTAACCTTCGACGCTTCGGACCACACCTCCGGCTGCCGGAATTTCAGTAAATAAATCCCTGAAGGCCGGCCATAAAATATCGGGATTACCAACAATGGTAAAGTCTGACGCCTCCTCTCCAAACAGGTCCTCTGCAATCCGGGGAAGGCTTTCAGGACCTGTCAGATAATAGACCTTCTCCCGATTGTTAAGGAATTCCTTCTCATGGATTCCGGTAATAACCAGCCGGCTGTCGTTAAAAAAAACTTCGTACATTTGTTTCCTGATTCAGAAAAAAACTTAGAAAAACAATGGAAAAAATTCAGATTGAAGTAGCCAATCTGCTGCTGCAAATTAACACAATAAAAGTGCAACCATCAAATCCTTTCACCTGGGCATCAGGCTGGAAGGCTCCCATATACTGCGATAACCGGAAGATCCTTTCATTTCCGGATGCCCGTTCATTTATCCGTGATAAGTTTGCGGAAGTGATCACTGCAAAATACCCGGACGCCGAAGTAATTGCCGGTGTGGCTACCGGTGCCATCGCTCACGGTGTCCTGGTTGCAGAAAAGCTTGGACTTCCCTTCGTTTACGTACGTTCGGCGCCCAAGGGGCACGGACTGGAAAACCTGATCGAAGGTGACCTGAAACCCGGACAGAAAGTGGTTATCATCGAAGACCTGGTTTCCACCGGGGGAAGCAGTCTGAAAGCTGCAGAAGCACTGATTAATTACGGTGCAGAAGTCATGGGCATGGTAGCCATTTTCAGCTACGGCTTTCCACAGGCTGCTGAGAATTTTGCCAAGGCCGGACTGGAACTGACTCCGCTCAGCCAGTATGATGTACTGGTCAGGAATGCCGTGGATAAGGGTGAAATCCGCGAAAGTGACCTGCTGAAACTGATGCAGTGGCGTGAAGATCCCGCAAACTGGGGTAAATAGATTCTGAATATGGCTGACAATAAGTATGTAAGCGATATCCAGTATATCGACCACAATATCGAGACCGTCTACAATTATCTTTCCGATTTCGGGAATCTCTCCCGTTACCTGACGGATGACATTCTGGCACAACTGGGAAATAAACTCCCCCAGCTGAGCATCCATAATTTTGAGTCGGACAGCGATTCGTGCCGGTTTGAGGTAGGCGCATTCGGAAAGGCCGAGATCCGCATCGTGGAAAGAGACCCGCATAGAACCATCAAGGTTCAGGGTCAGGGCGGTCTCCCGGTTGCGCTGACCTTCTGGATACAGCTTTTACCAATGGAGGAGACCCAAACCAAGATGAGGCTGACCCTTCAGGCTGATATGAGCATGATGGTCAGGATGATGATTGGCAGCAAACTGGAGGAGGGCATTAACCAATTAGCCCGGACCCTGGCAGGTCTGCCATACCGCTGACAGGATATCAGAAGCCCAGCATCCGGATAGACTTGAACGGCCACGCGGTTTCGTTTCCCGAACGGTCGGTTAACAGCAGCCGGCCATATTCATCGGTTCCCGTAATCATCGCTTCAAAGGTACCCTCATCTGAGCGGTAACTGCACCATTCCCTGTACCTGTAGAGGTTTCCGAGGTAATCCTGCCTAATGGTCTCATCATCCCCGTTCTGTAAGGTTTCATACCTGGACCGGAGACAAGCCAGCAGCTCCATAAGGGTTTCCTGCGGCGGGTAATCCCTGCCGGTGACCATCGAAAGGGAGACCGCTTCCGGAGAATAGGGCATAAAGTGCTGCTGGTTGAGATTCAGCCCGATACCGGTAACGCTCCAGTCAATGGTATGTCCCATTACAGCGTTTTCAATCAGGATCCCTGCCACTTTGCGGTTGCCTATGAGAATATCGTTCGGCCATTTGATGGTTACCTGACCGGTTTTCTTTTTAAGGAAATCGGTGATTCCTAATGAAATGGCCTGGGATATCAGAAACTGTGATCCCGCCGGAATAAATTCAGGTCTCAGCACCAGACTGAAAGTCAGGTTGCTGAAATCTTCGCTTTCCCAGCTGTTGGTTGCCTGCCCGCGGCCATGGGTCTGACGAAATGTCAATATGACCGTCCACTCCGCCAGCGATTCTGTCCGTAATCTGGCAGTGGCATAGTTGTTGGTGGATGGCGTCTCGTCAAGATGAATGATCTGCATGGATTGTATAGTTCTATTTATGAATTTCCTGATTCCGGATGAACAAAATTATACAAAAAGCTGATGAAGCTTCCAAACTGTCAATGATTCATTTTTTTATCTTTGTATCGTGAAAATTAAAGCATGAGAGAAAAAACGTCGGAAACCGCTTACATACTGGAAGCAGCCATCGAAGGTTTAAGGAGAATTAAGGGTAAACAAATTACTGTAATTGACCTGACAACCATTCACCACACAGAGTGCAGTTACTTTTTGATATGTCACGGAACTTCCAATACACAGGTTGAAGCACTGGCGCATTCGGTTGAGGAGACGGTTACCGAAATGACCGGAGAGAAGACCTGGCACAAGGACGGTTACCGGAATGCAATCTGGATACTGCTGGATTATGGCGACCTGATGGTTCATGTGTTCCGTGAGGAAGCGAGAACTTTTTACAATCTTGAGGGTTTATGGTCTGATGCCAGGGTTACTATCCTGGAAGATGAATAGCATTTAAATAGATTATGGCAGAATATAACAATAATAAGGAAAAGAGAAGGGTTGATCCGGGAACGCCTCCCGGAGGCCCGGGTGTAAAGCCGCCCAGGTTTAATCCTTACTGGATATATGGGCTTATCGCCGTCCTCTTCATCGTGGTAAATTTTTACCTCACCGGAAGTAAGGGGCCGGTTGAAACCACCTGGAACAAGGTGCGGACAACCATGCTGGTCAGTAATGATATCGACCGTATGGTGGTAATCAATAAGGAAAAGGCACACATCTACCTGAAGAACGACCGGGTCAGCAAATACGAAAAGGATTTTCAGGGTACATTCACAAAACCTGCTGAGACCGGCCCTCACTTTTATTTTGTGATCGGCTCCATCGAGACATTTGAACGGAACCTGGCAGAAGCGCAGGAGAATATTGAGATGTCTCAGCGGATCGAACCGGAGTACCGGAACGAGCGAAACTGGATGGGTGAACTGCTTTGGACGATAGGGCCGTTTATTCTGATCATACTCCTGTGGCTCTGGATCTTCCGGCGGATGAGCCGTGGAGCAGGCGGTGGCTCGGGCGGTATTTTCAGCGTCGGGAAATCTCAGGCCAAGGTATTCGACAAGGATTCCAGGGTAAACACTACTTTCAAGGATGTAGCCGGATTGTCGGAAGCCAAACAGGAAGTGGTTGAGATTGTGGAATTCCTGAAAAATCCGGGGAAATTCACCCGTTTGGGCGGTAAAATTCCAAAGGGTGCCCTTCTGGTAGGGCCTCCCGGAACGGGTAAGACTTTGTTGGCCAAAGCCGTGGCAGGAGAGGCCAATGTACCGTTCTTCTCCATGTCCGGATCCGATTTTGTGGAAATGTTTGTCGGAGTGGGTGCTTCCAGGGTGCGTGACCTGTTCAAGCAGGCCAAGGAAAAAGCGCCCTGCATCGTCTTCATCGACGAGATCGACGCCATAGGGCGGGCAAGGGGCCGTAATCCCAATATGGGTTCCAACGACGAAAGGGAGAATACCCTGAACCAGCTGCTTACCGAAATGGACGGTTTCGATACCAACAGCGGGGTGATCATCCTGGCTGCCACCAACCGCGCGGATATTCTCGACCGTGCCCTCATGCGTGCAGGCCGTTTCGACCGGCAGATCCATGTTGAGCTGCCCGATCTGAACGAACGTAAAGAAATTTTTCAGGTTCACCTGAAACCGTTAAAGCTTCACGGGGACGTGAACATTGAGTTCCTCAGCAAACAAACTCCCGGATTTTCCGGGGCAGATATCGCCAATGTGTGTAATGAGGCGGCCCTGATTGCTGCAAGGAAAAATCACGATGCGGTCATGCGCCAGGATTTTCTGGATGCTGTTGACCGGATTATCGGAGGGTTGGAGAAAAAGAACAAGATCATTTCGCAGGATGAGAAAAAAACCATCGCATACCACGAAGCCGGCCATGCCACCATCAGCTGGCTGCTGGAATATGCCCATCCGCTGGTGAAAGTTACCATAGTACCCCGTGGAAAAGCCCTTGGTGCAGCCTGGTATCTGCCCGAAGAACGGTCCATTACAACAAAGGAACAGCTTCTCGATGAGATGTGCTCTACCCTTGGAGGCCGTGCTGCAGAGGAGATCATCTTCGGGAAAGTATCTTCCGGTGCACAGAATGATCTCGAGCGCGTAACCAAACAGGCCTATGCCATGGTCAGTATTTTCGGGATGAGCGATAAGGTAGGTACGGTCAGTTTTTATGATTCTACCGGCCAGAGCGATTATGCCTTCACCAAGCCGTACAGTGAAAAAACGGCCGAGCTGATCGACGAGGAGGCGAAAAAAATAATAGATCAGCAGTATCTGAGGGCTCTTGAGATCCTGAGGAAATCTGCTGACGGCCACCGGAAGTTAGCCGAACTGCTCCTCGAAAGGGAGGTTATTTTTTCAGAAGACCTGGAGCATATATTCGGAAAGCGCCCGTGGGAAAAGCATGTGTTAGAAAATAATAATTCAAAACAGCAAGATATCTCACCGGAGACCAGCGATGCAACAGGACAGCCGGCTTGACGCCAACAGCATCAGGGACAGGATTCTGGATAACATAAGAGAAGCCACAGCCGGCAGACCGGCCCGGGACCCGGGACGGCCTGCCGGTTCGTTCGTGTACATACCTGAGGGACCGCTGACTGAAGTTTTCGCAGACAGTCTCCGCAAAGTGGGCGGCCATGTGGAGCTGCTTTCCGGATTACCGGAGGTTGCCGCCAGCCTGGGCAGGCTCATTATGGAGAATAAATGGTCGGTGATTGCCTATCCGGATGTACTGCTGTCCGAAGCCTTGAAACTGGTTTCTCCGGGAATCCATATCCGGCAGGAATTATCCGAAGAGACAGACGTTGTGATTACCCGGTGTGATGCTTTAGTCGCCGACACCGGGAGCGTGTTCCTGCGTTCGTCATTGACTTCAGGACGTAAGGCCATTGTGTACGGGCCTGCGCACATCGTCATTGCCACTGGCAGTCAGTTATTTCCAGACGCCGGAAGCGCCATGGAGAGCCTTGCCGGCAGACACCGGGAGAGCCCTTCTTCACTTTTGTCGGTAATTACCGGGCCGAGCCGGACCGCCGATATAGAAAAAACGCTTATCTTAGGGGCACATGGACCAAAGGCGTTGCATGTTCTGATTTGTGAAACGGACTTAATGGATGATAATATATAATATGGACCAGGATTGGACAGAAGTTTTCAGGACCTCACACGAATACCGGGCAGTATTAGCCAGGGATATTCTGGAGAACCACGGACTGAAGGTAGTAATCATGAACCAGCAGGACAGGTCATATCTTACTTTCGGGACCATAGCTGTAATGGTTCCTGAGTCAGACAAAGACCAGGCTATTAACCTTTTATCAGATTTTAAGCCTTGAATTCACTAATGCAAAGGGCCCTCACCGGTCTGGGTTATGCAGTTGTCCTGATTGCCGGACTGGTTATCCATCCGGTGATTTTTGCCGTGGTATACTTAGGGCTCATGGTGCTTTCGCTGGTGGAGTATTATCGTATGGTGGACCTTGCCGGGGGCAATCCGCAACATATAAATGGGATCGCCACGGGAGTCACCTTTTTTGTTTCCTTGTTCGGTTTTGCCTACGGATTATGGCCGCTTTATGTATCCCTGCTCTCTGTGGTCCTGCTTTTTTCCACTTTTGTCATCGAATTGTACCGTAACCAGCCAAAACCCTTATCCAATATTGCCTTCACGCTGCTGGGGTTTTTCTATATCGGTCTTCCCATGGGACTGCTAAACCTGCTGGTTTTCCACGGCCTGCCGTACGAGAATACTTACTATCCCTATGTTCTCTTAGGGGTTACCATAATTATCTGGGTGTATGATTCGGGTGCCTATATTTTCGGGACAGCTTTCGGGAAACACCGGCTTTTTGAAAGGATCTCCCCTAAGAAGTCGTGGGAAGGGGTCATCGGCGGAGGTGTCGTTGCTCTTTTATGCGGTGTGCTGATGGCGCGGTTTTTTCAGATGGTCGACCTGTTAAACTGGTTGATCATCAGTTTAATTATTGTTGTTTTTGGTACCTTTGGCGACCTGATCGAATCTATGCTGAAGCGCAGCTTTAATATGAAGGACTCCGGCAAGTTTCTGCCGGGACACGGAGGGATCCTGGATCGCCTCGACAGTTTTTTGTTTGCCGTACCGTTTGTGGTGGCCTGGCTCTATTTCGCCCGGCTTTAATAAATAATAACCGTGATGAAGATTCATAAGGAAGGATACAGGATGATTCCGCTGGTACTGGTCATAGTACTGGCATTTAATGCACTGGTGTACCTGACGGGTGTAAAGCTGCTGTTTCTGGCGGTGGCCATTCCTTCAGTTGCCCTGATGGTGGTGGCGGTCAGGTTTTTCCGCGATCCCGGAACCGTAAAGTCTGCCCTGCCGGGCGAGGTTCTTTCCAGTGCCGATGGTAAAGTAGTTGTGATCGAACCTACATTTGAAGGGGAGTATTTCAAGGATGAAAGAATCCAGGTTTCCGTATTTATGTCGGTGTTCAATGTGCACATCAACCATGTGCCCATCGACGGGGAGGTAGTCTGGTATAAGTACCATCCGGGGAAATTCCTGATGGCCCATCTGCCCAAATCATCTGAAGAGAATGAACGGACTACCATCGTGATCCGGACTGCTTCGGGACAGGAGATCCTGATACGGCAGATCGCCGGGTTATTAGCCCGCCGGATAGCTTGCTACAAGGGCGTGGGCGATAAGGTGTCCGTCCAGGAGCAGCTTGGGTTTATCCGGTTTGGTTCCCGGGTCGACATATTCTTCCCTAAGGGAACTGAAATTCCTGTTAAGATCAACGATATCGTTAAAGGCGGAGTAACGGTGCTTGGCCGTCTCGAAGGTTGAAAGTAAAACCATTAAACTTTCGGAAATGAGTAGACCACTGGCTTTCCTTCCCAATCTGATCACCCTGCTGAATCTGTCGGCCGGATTCGTGGCTGTGGTTTTTGCGCTGGAGGGAGACCTGGGGACAGCTGCCCTTTTTATTTTTGTGGCTGCTGTTTTCGATTTCTTTGATGGCTTCGCTGCAAGAATGCTCAAAGCGTATTCCGATATCGGCAGGGAATTGGATTCTCTGGCAGATGTGGTTTCCTTCGGCGTTGCCCCCGGAATGATTGCATTCACTTTGATGAAGATAGCCCTTTTTGGTGAAAATCTGCCGCTGTCGTCTATCCATGGGTCGCTTACCGATTGGCTGTTTCTGGCCGTTCTCCTGCTGATCCCGGCTTTGTCGGCCTACCGTCTGGCCAAATTCAACACCGACACCCGTCAGACCGTAAACTTTCTGGGACTGCCCACTCCTGCACATGCCATTCTGTGGGCTTCATTCGGCATCATGACCGGTTATTCCTCCAATGCCGAACTGCTGGAAATTCTGTTCACACCCGGAAACCTGGCGATAACCGCCCTCGTTATGTCGCTTCTTCTGGTGTCTGAAATTCCTATGTTCTCCCTGAAGTTTTCAGGATTGAGATTCCAGGGAAACTGGTACAGGTACATTTTTCTCCTGTTCGCCCTGGTCCTGGTTGTTTTTAGTCCGGTATACGCACCGGTACTCATCATCCTTTTCTATATCGCTCTGTCGCTCTCTTTTTATCTCCTGAATATCAGTTACTGAACCAGGGTTTTACAGGTTTTCTGTAATATTCATATACTCCCTGACTATCCTCAGTTCTCCATAGGAAAATTGGTTGCCCAGCGACTGTCTGGCTTCAGAAATACCTTTATCCGGATGTGCCCTGAAGTAGGCCACAATGGCATTGGCCTTTGATGGTTCGACCATACCTTCAATCCCGGTTTCTCCTGACCGTACAAATTGAAGGAGGTGGTTTTCGACAGTGCCAACCGTTAGCCCCCTTTCCATCGCGATTTTCTGAATGGATTTACCGGCGCGGAAGAGTTCCAGGGTAAGCCTTCCGGAGTCTCCTTTCTTTGAAACAGGTTTATCCTGGCCAGCCATGGCTTCTTCACCGAGATCATGTTCTGCCACATAACTCTTTACGATTTTCAGGATATCACTTCCATACAGGTTGTACCTGATTTTCCCTATGCCATGGATGGCTTTGAGCGCTGCCGGGCTGACCGGCAATGTGAGGATGACTTCCTGCAGGGTCTTCTGTGGCAGTACCTGAAACGGGTCAACACCTGAGCCGGCAGCAGTGTGGTTTCTCCAGGAAACCAGCCGGTGATAGAGCTCAGGATGTTTTTTGGTAGCTTCCGTTTTAACCGTCTGGCCGGTACCCTGTTTGACCAGTCTCAAGGGTTCAATGGCTGCGAGGGACCTGGCTTTCAGTATTTCGGGTATGGAGAAGGATTCCACGGCCTTCTGGAAAGATGCCTTGTGGACGGCCAAAATGGTGGCTGTACGTTCGATGGCTTCCGTGAGGGGCTTCCTGACGGCCTTATTGTCGGTATCGAAGGTGGCCTGACTGAATGGTTCAAAAATAAGGCTATCCATCTGAACCCGGAACCAGGCGGCGGCTTTTTTAAGCCTTTCCTGCAACGGATGGTTGGTGGTTTCGTCGGGTATCCCGGCTGTGAGCTGTATGGCCTGAACCGTGAATTTCCGGGCGACGGGGATAAGCTCCCTGCGCAGGCTCTCTCCGATTGCCCGGGTCACTTCATACAAGTTACCCAAAAGAGAAGCGCTGTTTTCATCCCAAATTTTCAGGATTTGCTGCAAAGATTTCTGAAAAGGACTGAAGTCGAACATTTCGGTAACCATTTCCTGCTGAAATTGAATCCGTGCACGATCGAGCTCTTGCTGTCCAGCCGGATTTTCCTCGATTTGCCTGGTAAATCCCCTGACGGTGTTGTCGTTTTTAATGCTCTGAACCGTAAGGGGCGTACTGAGAATGAGCCCCTCCAATGTCCGGCAACGGCTGAGCGCCACATAAACCTGTCCGTGCGCGAACGAGGAACGGGCATCAATAATGGCCTTGTCGAAAGTAAGCCCCTGGCTTTTATGGATGGTAATGGCCCATGCCAGCTTAAGCGGAAACTGCCTGAATGTCCCGAGCACCGTCTCCTCAATCTCCAGTGAAGTCTCGTTGATGGTATACTTCATGTTTTGCCACTCTTCCCTGGTGACTTCCAGAGGCTCTGTTTCTCCGGGGCACTGGACATATATCTGGTCATCCACTAACCGGACTATCTTGCCAATCTTTCCATTGAACCACAGTTTTTCTGCAGACGAATCATTTTTGACAAACATCACCTGTGCCCCTTTTTTTAGGACCAGGTCAGTCTCGGTCGGGTAGGCCAGTTCAGGGAAATCACCTTCTATGGTGGCAGAAAACCGACTCTCCCGGGTCTTCAGGCGGGCAAGCCTGCCTTCGTTGATATTCCTGGCCTGGTAATTATGGGTGGTCAGGGTAATATAGCCCTCATTTTCATCGGGTTCGAAACCTGGGATATAACGTTGGTTCAGTTCATCGATGGTGTCCTGACCTGCAGCATTATCCCTGATCTTATTCAGGAGGTCAATAAAATGCTGGTTGCTCTGCCGGTAGACCATTTTTAATTCTATACCGAAGAAACTTGATTTCTTTAGGGCGAGACTACTGAAGAAGAAGGGGGTTTCATAATACTTCCTGAGGATACTCCATTCCTCATCCTTGACTACCGGGGCCAGCTGCTGCAGGTCTCCGATCATCAGCAGCTGAACCCCTCCGAAGGGTTTATGGCGGTTGCGGTAGCGCCTCAGTACCGAGTCAATGGCATCGAGCAGGTCGGCACGCACCATGCTGATTTCATCAATAACGAGCAGATCAATGCTTTTCAGGATTTTGATTTTGTCGCGGCCCAGTTTGTACATTTTCTGCCGATCATCGGGCTCTCCTGGTTGCGGTGCGTTCTTCATCCCGTCAAAGGACAGGGGGATCTGTGGTCCGAAAGGCAGCTGGAAGAAGGAATGGATGGTCACACCGGCGGCGTTGATGGCTGCTACGCCGGTCGGGGCAACCACGACCGTCCTTTTCAGGGTGGACTTTCTCAGGCTGTGCAGAAAAGTGGTTTTGCCGGTCCCGGCCTTGCCGGTAAGGAAAACGTTCTGGCTTGTATTCATTACGAAATTCCATGCCAGCTCCATTTGGGGGTTTGAAGGGTAAATCATGGTCAGTTTAATTATTCAGGGGATAAAAATAGTGGAATTCAAATAGAAAAAAAACCTGCCAGTAATAAATACCGGCAGGTTTTTATATTTCGGAATGGCATTAATTCAATTTGGCTAAAGCATTTTTAATACGGGTGAGTGCTTCCTTCAGCTGTGCTTCGGATGCAGCATAGCTCAGCCTGAAACATTCGGGTGATCCGAATGCATCGCCGGAAACGATACCCACATGACCCTTGCTCAGGATGTAAAAACAAAGATCATCGGCATTTTTAAGAACGGTATCACCATCTTTTTTGCCAAAATAGGCAGAACAATCCGGAAATACATAGAATGCTCCATCGGGCTTGCTGGTTTTTAATCCAGGTATTTCGGCAAGCATGGACAGCACCAGGTCCCTGCGTTTTTCAAATTCTACCACCATCTTGGTAACCTCAGTTCCGTCATGGTTAAAGGCTGCCACTGAAGCAATCTGGGCCACCGAGTTGGGTCCGGAAGTAAACTGGCTCTGCAGCTTGTTGCAGGCTTTAGCAATCCATAGCGGGGCGGCAATGAAGCCAATGCGGTATCCGGTCATGGCGTACGATTTCGACACGCCGTTTACGATCACCACCTGGTCCCTGATCTCCGGAAATTGAGCAATAGACTCGAACTTCTTTCCGTAAATAATATGTTCGTAAATTTCGTCTGATATGACAATGATATTGGGATGTCTGGCAAAAATATCCGCAAAGGCTTTCAGTTCATCACGGGTGTAAACGCTGCCGGTGGGGTTGCTCGGACTGCTGAACAGAAATGCCCTGGTCTTTGGGGTTATGGCAGCTTCTAACTGTTCGGGGGTGATCTTGAAATCACTCTCCACAGTGGTGGGTATCACCACATTAATTCCTCCGGAATAGTTCACCAGATCGACGTAGGTAACCCAGTACGGCGCGGGGACAATCACCTCATCGCCTTCATCTACTACCACCTGTATGACGTTGGCCAGTGAATGTTTGGCACCGTTGGAAACGACAATCTGGTTGGTCGCGAATTCCAGTCCGTTGTCCCGTTTAAGCTTGCCCGCAATGGCATTGAGCAGTTCCGGATATCCCGGTACCGGGGAGTAGTAGGAGTAGTTGTCATCAATCGCCTTTTTGGCGGCTTCCTTGATAAAGGTCGGGGTGGGAAAATCGGGTTCGCCAACGCCCAGTCCGATTACATCAATGCCCTGCGCTTTCAGTTCACGGCTCTTTTGGGCCACAGCCAGGGTGGCTGATTCAGAAAGACGGTTAATCCGCTGTGCTACTTTTGTCATGATACCTGGTTTTTAATACTGATGTTAATTCAGAACGCAATATATATAATTTCCTGAAATGGACTTGTTTTTATCTCATTTTGTTAAAAAATAGCAAAAAAAGTTTACAAATATGTGAAAATAAAGGACAATAACCTGAAAGTTGCCGGTTTTACCCCAAAATTTGCGTTCATCTCAAAATGATCCTTCGGTAAATGGTGCCCGACTGCCTCTTCATAAACTGTGTAAGGATGGTTCGGGTCTTGGTGCCAGGTACCCAGCAACGAGGGAATGGCGCTATTTTTCAGCATTTCCGGATCAGGCATATCGCTCATGATGGCTCCTGTCAGGATCATCCGGATGGCTTCCGGTGACATGTTCAGCATCAGGGAGTTGATTCCGGCGGCAGTATCTTCCTTCCATCCCATGTGTTCCGGCACATAACGTGTCAGGTTGAAAAGCCTTTCCAGTATTTTTTTGTCTCCTGGTTTTTCCAGCTGGTTTACCAGTTTGGCATAAGTTTTTCTTATTGCCGGCCTCTGTCCCCAGATTTTGGGAAGCATCATCATTACCAGTCCGGCCATATCCGGGTTCCCGGATGCCATACAGGCTGCAATTCCGGCCCCCTGGGAAAAACCGCCGGCAACATAGGGCCTGCCGGTAATTTGTCGGGCAATCATCCTGATGTCGTCCGCAACCGAAGGCCAGGCAAGTCTCTCCGGACCATGCGGGAGCGGGGAGGAGCCGTGGCCTGGCAACTCGATCCGGATTACTCTGAGGTAATCAGACAGCAGGTTAAAATCAAATACGGCGAACAGATCCTCCGAGTCGAGGGAATGAAACATACCGTGAAGCCAAAGCAAGGGAATTCCCTCACCGGTTTCCCTGATGTGGTAAGGATAGTCTCTGACGGTAATGGTATAATCGTTCACGGTTGCTGCTATTCCCGGTTATTCAAACAGTTTTTCATCCCTGATCAGCATCAGGATGGCGCTGTGGGGAAGGATGATATATTTTTCGAGGTTGAATTCTATCTCATACCCGCTTTTATTCAGGTACACGGCGAGATCACCCGGCCTGGCCTGAAGGGGTACATATTTTACCGCCTCCTGTTTTTCCTTCCAGGGTTCATCTTCATCAGTCATGGCAGGGATCGGATAGCCTGGCCCGACCTTAACGACATAGCCGCTTAACAGTTTCTCATTTTCCTGTACTGAAGGGGGCAGGATCAGGCCTGAGGCCGTCTTCTGTTCTGGATTCTTGGGCTTTACAAGGATCCTGTCTCCTACCAGGATGAATTGTTCCAGGTTCTGTTCTTCTATTTTAAGTGACATATCGGATACGGATTTCTGTTGCTTTTACTTTTATTAATCTTGGTTGAGCAAAGATAACAAGTAATGGATAATCCCGGTCATAATCAAAGTGGATTAATGGAGATAAGCCATGGTGAAAAAAGAGAGTGGGGTTTTGTAACATTTTAGTACCATGCAATACATATAACAATGTAAAAAAAGGTAACCGTTAAAAAAAAGTTCTGAAAATTTGTAACGAATTGAAATCAGGAGCGTCTTAAAATCGAAAACAAGAAAACAAAGAACAGAAACAAAACAAACGAAACAGGAGGAATTAGTCATGAAAACTGTAAACATGTTAAAGAAAGCAGCTGTAACGTTAGCAGCAATGGGCCTTACCCTTGCATTGCTGGTTCACCCTGCCGATGCGCAGGGTACCGGGAAAGGCTCCGGTGAAGGTGTTGAAAAAAACAGGAAATCGACGGAACAGGTTTCTTATGCCACGCAGAGTGCAAGCAGCTATGCCGCTGAAATAGAAGCCAGGAAGGCATCTTACAGGAAGTTTGACCTGGTTGACCTGGTTGATGAACCCATGCAATTGGAAAGATGGATGGTTGACAAGAGATATTTTGTCGACCGCTGGGGTAACGAAAAGGTTACCGAAGAAGCCAGTCCTGCAGAAGGGGAAAATAACGGCAGGCTGAGCTCTGAAGCCATAATGGCCCTGCTGGTCCCGGTTGCAGATGAGCCACTAAAACTGGAGGCCTGGATGACAGACGACTGCAGTTTTCCGTGCCAAGGTAAGAAGCCGGATAATGGCCATGAGCATCTTGGGATCGCCGTTAAATAAGCTGTAATTCTTAGAGTTGCCAGGGACCGGTCATCCCTGGGAAAAACCACCGCCGGATCTGATTATCTCAGTATCCGGCGGTGGTTTTTCAGCTTATCGGGTATTCATTACGGACATCTGTCAGAACCTCAACACCTGTCGGCGTAACCAGTACAGTGTGTTCAAACTGCGCCGACAGCCGGTTGTCTACTGTCCGGGCCGTCCACCCGTCGGCCTTGTCGATCCGGGTTCCCGGCCTGCCTTCGTTGATCATGGGTTCAATGGTGAAGGTCATGCCGGGCTGCATTACCGGACCCGTATTTCTTCTGGAGGTGTGGTCTACCTGCGGCTCTTCATGAAAATTCAGACCAACCCCATGTCCGCAGAATTCATATACCACAGAATATCCTTTGGCACGCGCATACCTGGAGATTACAAATCCGATATTTCCGAACTGGTTTCCGGGTTTTACCTGCTCTATGGCCAGATCGAGACAGTGTTTGGTGGTTTCCATGAGCCGACGGGCCCTCTCAGAAATCTCACCAATTGCAAACATCCTGGAAGTATCGCCGTAGTATCCGTTCAGAATCGTGGTCACATCAATGTTGATGATGTCACCTTCCTTCAGAATGGTCTTTTCAGACGGAATTCCATGGCAAACTATCTCGTTTGGCGATATACAGCTGGACTTCGGGAAGCCGTTGTAACCCTTTGTCGCTGGTACGGCCCCGTGTTCCAGTATATATTCTTCAATTTTCTGGTCAAGGAATCCAGTGGAAACGCCTGGACGGACAAACTCCGCGATGTATTCGAGCGTACTGGCTGCCAGGCGGCTGCTTGCACGTATTCCCGCGATCTGTTCACTGTTTTTTATGATAATATTGCCCATCTGGCTTCGAATTTTTTACAAAAATGATGAAAACCTTCTATTATTCAAAACTCAACAATATTTTTGCAGAAAAGTTTATTATAAAAACATAATGAAGCACATTAATCAGCTTAAAGCCAAATCCTATCATATCAACCGCTTCGGAGATGTCTCCACCCCTTTCCTGTTTTGGTATATGCAGGAAATTGCCTGGGAACATGCCCGTATCTTAGGTTTTGGATTTGAGCATCTTAAGGAAGACCAGCTTTTCTGGGTATTATCGAGACTGCTCGTCAAAATAGACCGGCGACCCCGCTGGACAGAGGAATTTACCCTGGAGACCTGGTCGAGGGGCACCGACGGTTTCTTTGCCTACCGTGATTACCGGTTCATTGACAGCCAGGGTGAGGAGATCATCAGGGCAACCAGCAGCTGGCTGGTGTTAGACCTGGAATCCAGACGGATCCAGAGATTGAACCAATACAAGAATTTCCCTGCTTATCAGGAAAGTGTATTCGGTTATAATGCGGGCAAGGTGGAATCCCCCGCCCCGGTGGAAGAACCGACCTGGTACCCGGTACTCTTCAATGAAATTGACATCAACCAGCATTTCAATACCGGCCGCTACCTTGAGCGGATAAATAACAGCTACACGTTTGATTTTCAGGCTTCCCATAAATTGAAGGAGTTAGAGGTTAATTTTGTCAGGGAAGGGATGCCTGAAGATTCACTGGCGGTTATCCGGCAGGAACTGAATTCTTCTGATCATTTATGCAGTGTGGTCAGGGAACGCGATGGCGCCGAACTGATACGGGCCCGCCTTACCTGGGAGAAATCCTGACCAAGATTCAGGGTTCTTCCCTGAAGGGGTGTTCCGGGCTTTCTTCTCCGGTGAATCCCGGTTTGAACTTCTTGCGGAAGGTGACAGTGCTGTCCGGGATAAACCGTATGGCAGATTCCGGATGAAAATTACGGCAAAGAATAATTAAGCACCGCATCTATCCATCTTTGTTTTTCCTCCGGATCGAGAAAACTGGCTTCGAACGAGTTAACCGCCAGTTGCAGTATGTCTTCCCTGGTCAGGCCCAACGCACCGGCAATGGAAAGGAAGTTTTCGTTTACGTAGCCGCCAAAATATGCCGGGTCATCTGAATTAACGGTCACTTTTACGCCCATATCCAGCATTTTTTTCAGCGGGTGGAGGGTCAGGTCGGGATAGACTTTCAGCATCTGATTGGAAAGCGGGCACATGGTCAGTGCAATTTTTTCCCTGATCAGCCGGTTCAGCAGCTCCGGGTCGTCGATCGCAGCATATCCGTGGTCAATCCTTGAAACCTTCAGCAGGTCAAGGGCTTCCCGGATGTATTCCGCAGGGCCTTCCTCGCCTGCGTGGGCGACGGTCAGGAAGCCTTCCGCGAGGGCTTTCTCAAATACCCTCGTGAATTTGGAGGGGGGGTGGCCTTTTTCCGATGAATCGAGGCCGACCGCAACGATATGGTTTTTATAAGGTAATGCACTTTCAAGGGTCTCAAATGCCGATGATTCATCGAGGTGCCGGAGGAAGCACATGATCAGCCTGCCGGTAATGCCTGTTTCACGCTTTCCGTCTTCCAGCCCCCTCAGGATACCGGAAATGGCCGTATCAAATGAAATGCCTCTGGATGTATGGGTCTGCGGGTCAAAGAATATTTCCGCATGTACGATATTTTGTTTCCGGGCTTTCCTCAGGTAGGCCAAGGTGAGGTCGTAGAAATCAAGTTCCTCCCTTAGTGCAACCGCACCGGCATAGTAGATATCCAGAAAATCCTGAAGATTGCCATAAGAATAGGCTTGCTTCAGTTCATCCACTGAATGGTATTTCAATTTCAGGCCGTTTCTGCCAGCCAGGTCAAACAACAATTCAGGTTCCAGTGAACCTTCGATGTGCAGGTGCAGTTCCGCTTTGGGAATTTCCCGGATAAACCGTTCCAGTTTGTTCATTGGTGATTCTGTTTTTCTGGCTGCAAGATACAAAAACCGTAATTATGGTCAAATAACCGGAGCAGGGATGGTTATGTTTCCTAACAACCGGTTCATCGTTTCGGAACTGCATGATGATTATACCTTGTCGAATGGTTTGAATCTGGATGTTCGTGGCCTGAAACCAGGCCAGTATTTCCTTAGGGTCATCTATGGCAATAAATCAGAAAACAGGATGATCCTTATAAATTAATTAGTCTCTTCTTCGGGATGATAAGCTTTTCATGTTATAGGATCTGAAAAGTTTATCAGGCCCATATTAATCTCAGACCGGTATCAGTTTCGGATCCATTTTATTATCCGGAGTTGAATCCGGTTGTTTTGTTTAGGTGTTCTGAACTAAAATTTTCGATATTTGTTTAATAAATATAGATTAAACATTAAACAAAATGAACACGCTAATTATTCTTTTATTTATGGGATTGTTTCAATCGGACAGTAAAACAGAGATACAGAAGTATCAAACCATTAAGTCTGAAAAGGACTTTGAGATCAGGTTTTATCCACCTGCGATATTGGCCAGTGTTGATATGGCCGGCGGCTATGACGAGTCACGCAACAGCAGTTTTGGTACGCTTGCCGGATATATATTCGGGGGTAACCAGGAGAATATGCAGATCAGTATGACCGCTCCGGTGCGTATGTCTGAAGCAGACGGCACAATGAGTTTTGTTATGCCTTCGAAGTTTACCATGGAAACATTACCGGAACCCAAAAGCCGCAGGGTTAAGTTGCATATGTCAGAACCTCAGTATGTTGCGGTTGTAAGGTTCAGCGGCTGGGCCAGTGAGCGTAAGATTTCTGAGATGAAGGATAAATTGATGGTATGGCTTGAAAAGGAAGGATTAAACCACGGTCAGCAATTTGAGTATCTGGGCTATAATCCTCCGTACCAGCTCACCAACCGCCGGAATGAGGTTTTGGTTCCCCTGGTTGGTTTTTCTCCGGATGCAGTCTCAGAGAAGAAATGAGTATTAAACTGAAAAGGGAATAAAATCTCAGGGTACTCCCATTCATTCAGGCGGGTTTTTCCCTGTGTATTATTGCCTGAACCCGCCGGCGAAATTCATTACACAGAGGAAACGGTATGTTTTGTGGGTGCCACAGGCAACCCCGACGTATCGCAGGCCGGGATCCAGGAAGTTGATCCGGTGTCCGCGGTTGGGAACGCCATCATCGATAACGAGGTGAAGGACGACCGACCGGGCATCAGGGTCGCCGTAGAAAATGTTTTCTGCAATTTTTTTGTCCCAATCCCCATACCTGGAAATCCGGTCGTCGATGGATGAACCATTGCTTCCTTTATGTCCGGTTTTACCGGTTTTACTCTGTTCCTGCTGATGGTCGGCAGACGCTTTGGTCAATCGCTGGTCGGGCATCAGGGGAGGAGCCGGTTTGGCACTCTTTAGCGCTTTGATGGCGTCCTTTAAAGCGGTAATTCCTTCGCGCGTGATAATCGGGTCATTTCCGGGCATATACAGCATATTCCCCTTATACATGGTCAGCATGGGCTCCAGGTATTCCCTGGCGTAGGCAGCCGGATTGTTTCTGAGTTTGTTGATTTCCAGAATGACCGCCTTTTCATTTTCGGAAAGATATTCAGCACGGGCAGCGGTGTTGAGTGCGGCAATATCCCAGTTGTTACCCGTCGCCCCGGAAATTCCCGGCAGAAGCACAGCCATGAAGACATATAGAATTCTGTAAAGCATAAATAGTCCTGATAAAGTTCTGTTTTCTGCTTTTTACAAACGTAATGCCTCAAATTTTATTGGATAATGGCCTGCTGATTTATTTCTGCCCCGACAGGAGTATTTCAATTATGGTGTATTCAGATTTCCAGTTTAGGGAATTTTCGTACATCGGTTTCGTGCATCATCTGGTAAACCGCTTCAAAAATCCTTTCCACATTGGGTTTTGAGAAATATTCACCGTCGATGCCATAGGCAGGGCGGTGCTCCATGGCCGGGAGCGTGCGGGGTGCAGTATCCAGATAATCGAATGCATTCTGCTCTTCCAGTACCTTCTGTAACATGTATGCGGTGGCCCCTCCTGGAACATCCTCGTCAACAAAGATCACCTTGCCCGTTTTCTTCACCGATTCGAGGATCATATGGTTGACATCAAAAGGCATAAGGGTCTGCACGTCGATTACTTCCAGTGATATCCCTTTGGTTTCCAAAAGACTGGCAGCCTTCAGTGCATGGAAAACGTTCCAGCCATAGGTCACCAGTGTAACGTCGGTCCCTTCTTGCATTACCTCCGGAACGCCCAATGGTACCCTGAAATCCCCAAAATTGGCCGGCAATATTTCCCTGACGTTATATCCCTTCAGCGGTTCGATAACCAGCGCCGGGTCGTTGGCCATCAGCAGGGTATTGTAAAAACCGGCTGCCTGGGTCATGTTCCTCGGAACACACAAATAGATTCCCCTGAGCGAACCCAACAGCAACTGCATGGGTGAACCGGCATGCCAGATTCCCTGGAGCTGATGTCCGCGGGTACGGGTAATCACCGGAGCGGCCTGTTTCCCCATAGTGCGGTACTGCAGGCTGGCCAGGTCGTCGCTGAGCGTCGACTGTGCATAGATGAGGTAATCCAAATACTGAATTTCTGCTATCGGACGGAAACCTCTGAGTGCCAGTCCGATTCCCTGCCCGATAATGGTAGTCTCCCGGATGCCGGTATCCGATACGCGTTCTTCGCCATACCTGGCCTGCATGCCTTTCATACCCTGATTGACGTCGCCCAGTTTTCCGGTGTCTTCGCCGAAGGTGACCAGGTTGGGATACCTGCTAAACAGCACGTCGAAATTGCGGCTAAGGATCTCCGAGCCGGGGACTTCTTCCGGATTAGCTGTATAGGTGGGTGCAATACCGGAAACCTTCAGTGCCGAATCGTTTCCCTCACGGAAGAGGTTCCGGCTGTAGAAATCGCAGCTCTTTTTTTCAAAATCCCGGATCCATTGTTGCAGTTCCTTCCTTACTTTCTTATCGCTTTCAAATCCATGGGTTTCGTACCAAACCCGTTTAGCAAAACTGAGCAGCGCCCGGCGGGTTGGAAACAGTTTGCCGGTTATTCCCTGAAATTCTTCCGTGTGGTCGATCTTGCCTTCAGACACAGACTTGAGTTCATCGATAATGGATTGGAGGGAACCTGTTTCTTCAGCATACCCCCTGGTATAGTTTTCCCAGGCTATATCCCTGGCTTCCCTGGCTCTCCGGATGGCTTTCTTCTCAACCCTGGTGATCTCTTCCAGCTCGGCAGTCCCCGATTCCATCATCCAGTTGCGGAATTGTTTCAGGCAGTCGTATTCATTCTCCCAGTCCAGTCTTTCTTTGGTTTTATATCGCTCATGCGACCCGGAAGTTGAATGCCCGGTTGGCTGGGTAATTTCCGTAATATGGAAAAGTACCGGTACCTGTTCTGTACGGCAGCGCAGGATGCCCTTTTCGAAGGTTTTGACCAGTGCCGGATAATCCCATCCTTTGCAGGTATAAATTTCAATTCCGTTGGTCCCCGGTTCTTTCTGAAAGCCTTTCAGTGCTTCGGATATGCTTGATTTGGCTGTTTGCAGCTCAATGGGTACACTGATCCCGAATCCGTCGTCATAAACCGCAACGGCTAAAGGAACCTGCATGACGGCTGCTGCATTAATGGTCTCAAAGAACATCCCTTCCGAAGTGCTGGCATCCCCGATGGAGCCGAAAGCCACTTCGTTGCCGGTAATGTTGTTGTTCAGGTGTTGTTCCAGGTCCGGTCGCTGCCTCACCAGCTTTGAAGCCTGCGCAAGACCTAACAGGCGCGGCATTTGTCCGGCTGTGGAGGAAATATCCGAAGCTGAATTGTACTGTTCGGTAAGGTCCCTTATTTCACCGTGGCTGTTGATGTTCTTCGTGGCGAAATGGTTATTGAAATTTCTGCCGCCCGTCGAAGGGTTGATGTCGAGATCAGTATCCCCGTATATCATGGCAAAAAATTCTTCTGGCTGAAGGAGGTCCAAAGCCAGCATAAAAGTCTGGTCCCTGTAATAACCCGAACGCCAGTCACCCTTCCTGAAATTTTTGGCATAAGCGATCTGCGCCAGTTCCTTGCCGTCGCCAAAGATCCCGAAATGTGCCCTGCCATTATGGACTTCCCTGCGTCCCAACAGGCTAAGCTGTCTGCTCAGAAAGGCAAGGTAGTAATCTTCAAGGGCTTCTTCGGCGTTTATATCGGTAACATTCAATGTTTCTGTATTTTCCAGGTACATGCGATAATCAGTTGTTTATGGTGATGCGGCCCAATATGGGATGCATTTTTGTTTTAAAACAAAATAACAGTTTATACGCCGATTTGTTGAGACTGCCGGCGTTCAGGAAAACATTTTTGCGATAGCTGCGCGAAATGAGGTCAGGGCCCCACATAAAGCCTCTCTGACGAAAAGCCCGGTAATGGATCCCAATCAGGAAATTTATTTGTAAAATTGCAGTATTAATGGCATTAAACCGAATTATTCATACAAATAAACCACGGCAATGAAGATCAGCATTTCAAAACCAGCAACCCTTTTGGTTTTTGGGGCAGCCATAGCGGCATGCGGACCCCTTTCCAAAGAAACACCCCGGCCGAACATCCTGTTTATCATGAGTGATGACCATACGCAGCAGGCCATCAGCGCTTATGGGCATAACCTTCTGCAGACACCCCATATCGACCGGCTTGCCCGTGAAGGTGCTATCTTCAGGTCTAGCTTTGTCACCAACTCGATTTGTGCGCCAAGCCGGGCCGTGTTGCTTACCGGAAAATACAGCCACCTGAACGGGAAGGTGGATAATCACAGTAAATTTGACTGGGATCAGCCCAGTTTTCCCAAACTGATGCAGCAAAATGGATATGCCACCGCCTTGATCGGCAAGATCCATCTGGATGGCATTCCGCAGGGATTCGACTATTCGATTGTGTTGCCCGGGCAGGGGGAATATTACAATCCGGTCTTTCTGGAAAACGGTGAGCGAAAGCAGTTTGAGGGGCATTGTACCCCACTGACCACTCAGTTTGCCCTCGATTGGCTGGAGAACAAACGCGACAAGACCAAACCTTTCTGCCTCCTATATCATCAGAAAGCACCGCACCGCAACTGGCTTCCGGAGACCAAATATCTCGATTTCCTGGAAGATGTGGAATTTGAATTCCCCGAAAACTTTTTTGATGATTACGAAGGCCGGGGATCTGCAGCCCGTGAGCAGGAGATGGAGATTGTCGGGCATATGCGCTGGGGGCACGACATGAAGTTCGAAAATAACCCATACACCGGTGAACCAACTGATTTTATGCGCGATATCAACCGGATGTCGGATGAGCAGCGCGATGCCTGGCGTGCAGTTTACAACCCCCGCAATGAGGCGTTCCTGCAGGAAATGCCTGAAGGAAAAGAGCTGGCAAAGTTTATGTTTCACCGCTATCTGCGCGACTACCTGAAAACGATCAAGTCGGTCGACGACGGCGTGGGTGAGGTAATGGACTACCTGGAGAAAAATGGCTTGTTGGACAATACCATCGTGATTTATACTTCTGATCAGGGATTTTACCTGGGCGAGCATGGCTGGTTCGACAAAAGGTTTATGTATGAGCAGTCGCTCAGTACGCCCCTGCTGGTCAGGTATCCCAAAGAAATTAAACCGGGGACCCAGGTGACGGATATGGTGCTTAACCTCGACTTGGCGCCCACCTTGCTGGATTATGCCGGAATTGAAGCCCCGGCCGACATGCAGGGCAATTCATTCCGGAAACTGGTTTCCGGGAAAAAAGTCCCGTGGCGTGATGCAATTTACTACCATTATTATGAATATCCGTCTGTCCATATGGTCAAGCGTCACTATGGGGTGAGGACCGAACGTTACAAACTGATTCATTTTTATTACGATGTGGACGAATGGGAGATGTACGACCTTCAGTCGGACCCGGATGAAATGAAAAATGTATATGGTGATCCGGCCTATTCCGAGGTTCAGGCATCGCTGCATAAACGGCTGACCGAGCTGAGGTCTGAATTCGGAGATTCCGACGAGCTCACCCAAAAATTTCTGCAAACCTATCTGGATGCCGGGTACAGATAAACCATTAGTATGGCTATCCTAAAGCAAACTTATCTAAGGAGTTTGCCATGGTATATCTGTACCTTTTTACCTTATGTTTGTTCGCATGAGGCTAGAATCCATAAGGTTAATCCATACTGATGATGAATGAATGGCGGGTTGCGTTTCATTTGTTTGCAAGGACTTTTCGATTCGTTTTAATTGCTTCAGGATTTCTGACGTTGGGACTTCCAGGTGTATCCGTCGATGTTTTTCCGGTTGGGAAGAAAGAGACTTACCAGGAGCGCCAGGATTACACTGGCTGTAATGCCGGTGAAACCGTACATCAGGAAAGAGAGGACAGTATGGTTCTTAACCATAAGAAGAACGGCCATTCCGGCGATGGTGCCAATCAGTGCGGCAGGTCCTGAAATCCGCCTGAAAAAGATGCCCATGATGAACAGTGCCCCCAGCCCGCCGGTCAGCAATCCGAGGAATGAGTTGAACTGATCCCAGAGGGAAGCGATATTCCATGTGGCCAGGATTATGGCCATGGCAATACCAAACATCCCCACGATGATCCCTGACCATCGGGCAATGCGCATGGCAGCGGCAGGTTTGGGTTTCCGGCTAATGGTTTTATAGAAATCGGACGTGATAACCGCGGCTACGGAATTGATATTGGAGGATAAGGTCGACATGGCCGCAGCAAAGATGGCGGCAATCAGCAATCCGGCTACGCCTGCTGGCATCTGGGCTACGATAAACTGTGGGAAAACCGAGTCGATGTTGGGATTGACCACGGCCATCCTTTCAGGATTGGAAGTATAATAGGCATACAGGCCTGTTCCCAGCATAAAGAATACGATGGTTACCGGGATACTGAGAATCCCGTTCAGCCAGATACTCCTGCCGGTGGCTTTTTCGTCCTTCGTGGTCATATAACGCTGCACCACACTTTGGTCACTGGTATAGGAGATAAGCGTATTGGCCAGTCCGCCTAAAAGGACCACCCAGAACACCGGTTGGGAAAAATTAAACCGGAAATCGAAAGTGTGGAATTTGTTATGTTGAGCCGTGATATCGAGGAATCCGCCCAGTCCGCCCTCCACGCCGGTCAGCATAAATACCAGTGCGGTGAAGGCTCCGGCCAGGAGAATAAATCCCTGGATGACATCGCCCCACACAACAGCTTCGATGCCACCGCTGGTGCAATAGATAATGGTTACGACTCCCATGATGACAATGGCCCAGTAAACACTGAAGCCGGTCACTGCATTCAGGGCCAGCGAGGGCAGGAAGAGGACAATGGAAATCCGGCTGACCATGAAAAAGACAAATAAGGCCGATGCCAACCATCGTACGGAACGGTTGAACCGGGCATCGAGGTACTGGTATGCGGTATCAAAATTGAACCTCCTGAAAAAGGGAAGAAAATATCTGATGACTATGGGTGCAATCAGGATGATGGTCATGTTAAAGGTGAACATTCTCCAATCGGCGGCATATGATTTTGCCGGAATGGCGATAAAGGTAATGGCGCTCAAGGTGGTTGCAAAGATGCTTATGCCTGCAGCCCACCAGGGAATGCGGCCGCCGGCCTTGAAAAAATCTTCGGTATCGCCCTCTTTTTTCATAAAGAAAAAGCCAAGCATCAGCATACCGGCAAAATAGACGATCAGCACCAGGTAGTTCAGCCAACCGAATACAGGCTTCACGGAAAAGGTAATCTCCCTGATCTCCGGTGTCCGGATACCCGGTCTGATTTCACCCCCGGGAACGATTACTGCACCGCCCCACTGGACGGCCGGCATAACGGCAACCGGATCACCGTCCCAGTTGCCCTCGTCGAACCAGGTGTCTGTCACTGTATTGTAAATCAATATCTTTTGGTTGAATCCGGGATGGTTAATCCATAAGGAATCCCTGATCTGCCTGGCATCTGTTTCTCCGTTTTGTAACCGGCTGATGGCTTTCTCTACCTGGCTGAAGACCGCACCGTTGTCACCCCCGATCAGGACCACATGCGATGCTCCAATCGCTACCGCGGCACCTGCAGCTACTGGAAAGGGATTTCCCGGCACGATCCGAATATCCTGTCTTTTTTCCCATTCTCCCCGGGAAGGACGGAACCTGAACACATGGGGGTAAAAGGAGGTTGTTTTCTGACCGTCCATTCGAGCCCTGCCACCTATTACATGCAGGCTTACTTCTTCACCGTCCATCTGGGCAGCGGCCATGGCTCCGTGAACAGGCAACGGGAAATCAGGCAGTGACCGCCAGCCGGAGTTGGGTTCTGTCAGGTTGAGAACCAGGAACCGGGCTGAAGGTCCTTCTGCAGTTTCACCGCCAATTACATAGATGAGGTTTCCGATAGTTGCTGCGGCCGGACTTTTTACCGGGACGGGGAGCGGGGGTAATTCTGTTATCGAGACGGAGCCGTTCTGCCATCCGATTTGATATACGCGGTCACTCAATCCCTCCGGTGTTTGTCCGCCAACACAGACTAAGCCTCCAGGGGTGCTGACCGAAGCCCCTTCTCCCAGTTTTACCGGGAGGGCTGACCGCGAGTCTTCCAGCCGGAGTGTCCCGTCGCTGTTTCTGGCATAGACCAGGATGATGTCCGAGTAATGCTTGGTCCCGTCTTCCCAGGGTTTCCCGTCAGGGAATGCGGTCCCACCTGCAACAATAAGCATATTGTTGTGTAGGCCGGCAAAGGCTCCTGCCACGCCTTCCGAGCCGGGAAGTACCCCGGTTTCTGAAAGGTTGCCGCTTATCCGCTGGTGTAATTGGTTTATCCGGTCACCGGCATTGGCCCTGATTAACGGTAAAGTTAAAAATGCCAGCGATAACCAGATGGGTAGGAGGATGGTTGTAATGGTCCTGTTTCGCATGGTCGTTTCGTATATTTTATCCTCGCGGGATTATTTTAATGACAACGTTGTTGTTTGTTACAGATCACTGTCCACAGATTACACAGATTACACAGATTACACAGATTAAAGAAATTCCAAAGATGTCCGGAATCCGGGTGCCGTTTCCTGGTCTTTACACAGTATTTCATGGTCAGGTCCGGTCTCCATTCTCCATTCTCCATTCTCCATTCTCCGGCCTCCGGCCTCCGGTTTCCGGTAATCGCCGCATCCGATCCTGCCAATAACAGGGCAACCACAAGGGTAGGGCAACCGCAAGGGTAGGGCAACCGCAAGGGTTGCCCCTACACCGTTTTTCATTGCCAGGTTGTCTCCCTGATCACCGATTACCGTTTACCTTTTACCGGTCAAGCTTCTCCAGCGTCTTCCATACCTGAAGCAACCCTCTCGGGACATGAAAGCATCCTTTCCACTTTCCGCCTTTCAATGGGAGGAGCACCTCTCCCCGGCGGTTAAGGTATCCGAACCACTCTCCGTACTCCGGGTCGGCGAAATGTGACCAGGTATAGTTGTGCACTTTCTCAAACCAGTCGAGGCACTCCGGGTTGCCGGTCAGCCGGTAACCTTTGATCAGGCTGATCAGCGTTTCGATATGGACCCACCATAGTTTCTGGTCCCATTCTAACTGCTGCGGCGGGTAGCCCTTTATGTCCATAAAATAGAATATCCCCCCGTATTGCTCATCCCAACCATATTTCAGGGTTCTCAGCATGATGTCGGTGGCTTTAAGGGCAAGTTCCGGCCGGTTGAGCCTCTCCGACAGGTCCATGATAAACCACATGGCCTCAATGGCATGCCCCGGATTAAGCAGCCTGCCTTCGAAAGAGTCTGAGAAACTTCCGTCGGGTCTGACATTCTCCAGTATCAGGCCGGAATCCTGCTGGTAGAAAACCTCCATCACTTCTTGGATTACTGTTTCTATCGTCTCCTCCACCATTTCAGGTTTGAGCAGGTGTTCAATCTCGAGCGACAGGTTACAGAGGATCATCGGCAGTGAAAAACCTTTCAGCGGACGTGTTCCGGGGGTGGTTTTTGTAAACCGGCCTTTGGGATTGCTACTTCTTTTAAGGATGTTTTCAAACGTATCTCTGGCTATGGTCCCGTACTCCTCCCGGCCTGTGGCTTTGAACAGCTGTCCGAATGCCATGGTCGCAAAGCAGTCCGAAAATATGTTATACGGCTCTACCAGCGGTTTCCCTTCACGGGTGAGGGAAAAATACCAATTGAGGTTTCCGTCGTGGCCATATTTCTGCAGAAAATCCGCCCCGTGAAGGGCCATGTCGAGCCATTCAGGGCGTTGTTCTACGCGGTTGTACAAGGTTGAAAACATCCACACTTCCCGGCCCTGAAGCCAGATAAATTTGTCGGTATCAAAGACATTCCCCTTGCGGTCAAGGCAGGTGAAATACCCTCCGTTTTCCTCGTCTCTGGAGTTTTTCATCCAGAACGGAACCACATTGCCTAAAAGCTCTGTTTTGTATTGAGAAGCCAGTTGTTTGAAATTCATACTCATCCCGTTTATTTTGAAAACCACTCTTCCATTTGAAGTGACTGAACATCAGTCTTGAATTGCGGGTACATGGACGGATCGAAGCTTTTCACCGGCAGCCTGAATCCGCCAAACTCAAATCCAATATAACGCATAAAGGCTTTTCCGGTGGCGATCCCTCCATATTTACCCAGCAGCCTGATCATGTCAATGGCTTTTAGCTGAAGTTGACGGGCCATATCGAGGTCTCCACTGTAGAAGGCATCAATTATGCCATAATAGAGGGGAGCAGCATAATTGAAGGTGCTGCCCACTGCACTGCGGCATCCGGTTGCAAGAGCCGGAAGAAGCACTTCATCATAGCCTCCCAACATTTGGTACTTCCCTCCTTCGAAGTTTACACAGCTCAGAAAATCCATAAAATTCTCATGCGTATATTTCACCCCGGCGAGATTGGGTATCATGGGAGCAGCTACCTTTAAAAAGTCATACATCGGAATGTTGACTCCGCTCAAAACCGGGATATGGTAGAAATAGACCGGTAAACCTGGAACCTTTTCTGCAATTTTGGCGCAAAACTCGGCAAGTTGCTGGGGCCCTGCCGGCTTAAAATAGTAGGGCGCCACAATGGCAATGGCATCCACGCCATAAGATTCGCCGTGCATGGCGTTTTCCACACATTCGTGGTAAGAGGTTCCACCAACCAGGGTAATGACTTTCATGGAAGTACCCTTGATTGCGGATGTCCAGGATTCGGTCAGCTTCATCTTTTCCTTTTGGGTAAGGGAAGCTGTTTCTCCTGTTGAACCGTTTATAAATACGCCCGAAATTTCATTTCTTGCGAGAAATTCACTGTATGCGGGAATCTGTTCATAGATAATATCCCCATCGTCTGTAAAGGGCGTAAATGGTGCTGCAATGAGTCCTTTTAAATTTAACATAAAGTAAGCTGATTTTTGGGTTTATTTCAGGATGTCTTTTACAGGTACTTTCTGAAAATAGAGTTCTTTTACGCCTTCGTAGACTATACCGATGTGCAGGTCGTCCACCATGGTCATGCAGGAATATCCAAATCCTGACGGGGCAAAAAGTTCTGTTTGCCATGCTTCCGGCCAGGTATTTCCGCCGTCGGCACTGGCTTTGATGGTCATGTTTACACGTGCGGTTTTGTTGTTGGGATTGGAGAAGAACAGTACCTGTTGTGATTGTCCGGCTACGGGTACTTCAGCAGCAATGAGGCTGGCCATACAGTTGGGCTCCTGCAGTGCCGAATTGGAGGAGGGGTGTGTGGTCCAGGTAGTCCCTAAATCGTGGGTTACCGCTACCGCCCGGCCGTTGGTTTCCCCCTTGTCCCTGCGGTTTTTATCATCTCTCATGTTCAGCATCAGGCTGCCATCAACCAGCTGGACAACCTGTGCTTCGGTAGTGTTTGGCTTGGCGCCTGTCCCGATTTGCCAGGTTTCACCGCCGTCGTGACTGTAAATTATGGTTGAATGGCTGGTGTACTGTCCGCCGTCGAGGGCCTTTTCCCCAATGTCGGCCTTGAATTGCGCCGGAAATACCAGCGTGCCGTCACTCATGGTGATACCCGCTCCCGGACCCTGCAGCAGCAACTGCCAGGCCGGGTCCTTGATTTGTTCTGTAATATTGTTGGGTTCCGACCAGGTGAGTCCATCATCGGTACTTTTCACCAGGATGAACTGCCCGGTCTCTTCGGGGCTCATACCTGGCTGTGAAGCCCACCAGAGCATCTGGTCATGGGATAAACCACTCATCCAGAGTGCAGCCACCCAGATGGTACCGGTGTTGGGGTCATAAAGTACTGAAGGATCTCCGATCCCATTCAGCCTCTCCGGCCGTCCTCCCCATTCTCCCATATCCATGATTACCCGCATGGGTTCCCAGGTCTGACCACCATCGGTGCTGCGGCTCATGCCCACGTCCACATCTTCCTGAAGGTCTTTGCTGTTGTTGTAGCGGTTGTCATATACGGCAATAAGGGTGCCTTTTCCCGTGGTAATAATCCCCGGAATACGGTAGGTGTCACAATTGTCCTGTCCTGCAGCACGAAGTACCAGTCCCGGCCTGAAGGCAAAACTTTCCTGGCTGATCAGGTCGGTTTTTCCTGCTCCCTTAAAAGTCAGCCTGACCTTTTCCACCCGGAATGATTTTTCAAGAAGCGCATCTTCTTTGATCTCAAAATTGAGCGAAATAACCTGGGTCCCTTGTCCAAGGACACCCATGCCGATAATTTTACTCTTATGAGCGACTGTCCGGATTGTTCCAAATGGAACCGGTACGGCGTTTTCTTCTTCCGCCGGATAATATTCTGCAGAAATAGATTTCAGGATAGAAGGATCTCCTGACTGTTCAAAAAAGAGTTCTATGGATGTAAGTTCCATTGGATCAGTGTTGTCCTGAACCGTCAGCGTAATTCTCACCATTCCTTTGTTTTCCCTCTCCCTGAAAACGGGAACCTTGTTGATCTCCAGACTGGCGGTTTCAATACCCGGAATTTCCCTTCCCGTATAATCTCCTGAGCAACCTGTGATTATGCCCAGTAAAGCCAATAATATGAAAAGTATACTGATTTTGCGCATTTGCATATATGATTTTTTGTTTTTACAAAATAGGTCAATTTTTATCAAAGAACCATGGAAATCGGTTCTTGTTCCGGGAAAAGATTAAGGGCCCATGCGGGCCCTCAATCCAACCAATGCTAAACTAATCTATGAAATAAAGGCCTTATTGGAGCGATCATGCTTAATAGCCCGGTGTTTGAACCAGTTTTGGATCGGCCCCTAAGGTGTTGACATCGACAGGCCAGAGTACTTTATGGCTTTCAGTGGCTTCATCCAGAATGGGGACCCTGAATCCATAAGGCAGTGATGATGAAAAAACCAGTGGTTTTCCGGCAGCGTCCTGTAACCTTCTGACGTCGAACCAGCGTTTGTTTTCCCAAACAAATTCCTTGTCGCGTTCCAAAAGAATGGCCAGTTCGTTTTGTGCGAAGGTGCCGTTCACATAGGCATGCTGCGCCGGATTATAGTTGGCTCCGTATGCACGCTGCCTGATCTGGTTGATATAAGAAGCGGGATCCCCGCCTTTTTTATTTTCAATCTCTGCAAGCATCAGCAGGACATCGGCATAACGGTATAAGGGGATGTCATCTCCGTAAACCCTGACTCCGCTGCTGTTCAGGAAGCCCATGAATTTTTTCATAACCAGGCCGCCGGCCACAGGCTGGGGAGGAGTGGTGTTGCTGCGGTTGTAAAAATCAAGGAACGTGGCCGTTTTACGGCTATCGAGGTCGTCGAAACTCTCGAAGAAGGAGAAGACATACTCGTTACGCAGAATTCCGTTCCCTTTGGTCTGTAGGGTATCACCCATCAGTTTGAGGTCTTTGCTGAATTTTACACCGATGAACACGTTGTCGGAATAAACAAAATTGGCGGCAAAATTGGTTGCTTCATTTTCCAGGAATCGCAGGGCAAAGATGATTTCCGGATTGCTCTTCCGGTTGTAGGCAAATACCTGTGAGAAGCTGCTCTGCAGTGTGAATTTTCCTTTTACTTCATTAAGGGCAGCTTCGGCGGTGGCCAGGTCATTGGCTGCCGGTGTCTGGTCTCCTGTGCTTACTTTTGCAGACCACAGGTAAACTTCCGCTTTCAGCATCAATGTGGCGTATTTCGACCAAACGGCAGCGCCGTCGGGCATGGAGACGTTACTTCCGAAGTTCTGTTCCGATTTCTGAATATCCGATTTGATAAAATCGAGGGTCGCTTTCGGAGATGACCTTTCCAGGTAGAGTGGCTCGGCAGTGGTCGTTCCGTCGATTATTTTGGTGTCCATGTTAATAGGAACTCCTCCATAGGTCCGGTAGAGCCAGAAATAGTTATACGCTCTGAGCCCGTAGAATTGCCCTAAGTAGTACTTCCGGGCTTCGTCGGACAGGAAGGGTGTTTCGTTCTCTACTTTTTTTATGGCCAGGTTGAGGTTAAGTATCCTGCCGTAAAATCCTGCCCATGAACCGAATCCGGTCTTCGCAGAGGTAAAGTCCTGATCTTTGAACGGGCTTGAGTAATCCAGACTGGTTGCCGTTGACGATGTTCCGTGCTTCTGAAGCCCACCGCGTGCTTCACCCAGCAACCAGAGATTTATATAGGCTGACCGGAGCTGTGCGTGCTGGCCAATCACAAAGGCCTTAACCTGGGCTTCATTGTTCCAGAAGTTCTTGCTGCCGTAGTAATCCTCGGGAGCCAGGTCCAGAGAATCACATGAGACCAGCGTAAGCATCAGGGTAAGGATGAATATGGGATATTTTATGCTTTTCATATTTCTGTATTTTTATTCATTTCTATTCATTAACCATGATCAGAATTTCAGGTTTAACCCGAAAATCACCGTACGTGGCAGTCCGTATCCTCCGTTAACACTTCCGCCCACTTCCGGGGTGTAGAGTTTTGAAGATGAGAGATATCCCAGGTTTTGTCCGGTAACCGATGTTTCTATCCCTTTGATTCCTGTCCGGTCGAACATGTGCTTCGGGAAATTATATGCAAGGGAGATCTCCCTGAAGGCCAAATAGCTGGCGTCATAGATGAACATACTGGATTCACGTGCATAGTTCCTTTTACCTAACTGGTCGGCCCACATATACTTCGGATATTGGGCATCCGGATTTTCGGGGGTCCAGGTCTGTTTGGTCTCTTCCACCGTATTGAACGCTCCCTGCATCATCCCCATAAACCAGGGGAGAATGGCATCCGACTGTTTGAATCCTAAGGCGAAGTCCATTCTTGCAGAGAGTACCAGTCCTTTCCATGCGGTTACCGAATTCAGACCACCTATCCATTTCGGGATCCTGTTACCTACGTAAACCATATCATAGTTGTCGATGGTGCCGTCACCGTTGACATCTTTCCAGATGACATCTCCCGGCTGTATGGGTAGTACGCCTGCTTTCTGTGCATCGGTCATACCGTTGAAAATATTCGGTCCGACCAGTCTGCGGCCGTTACTTCCGTTGTTTCCGGAGGTGATATCGATCCGGTTTCCGGCGATGGCGGCCACCTGTGCCTCATCCTTGAAAATTCCTTCGGCAATGAATGCCCACATACCTCCCGGGCGCTGACCTTCCTGGAATCCGCCAACCCATGTCAGGACATAGTTGCCGTCTTTATCCTTCATGTAAACCTGCTGTCCGCCCTGCCGGTTGTTGGCCAGTCCGTTTTCCGGAAGTTTCTCAATAATGTTCCGGTTATAGGAGATATTAGCCCCTAAGTCCCAGGTCAGGTTCGGCTTGCGCAGCACTTTGACGGCCAGGTCCACTTCGATACCGGTGTTCCTCAGTTCCCCGTTGTTGGAACGGATGGAGGAATAACCCGAAGTGATCGGCAGTGGAATGTTGGCGTATTTGTCGATCGTGAGCCTGTTGTAATAGGTGAAGTTGAGGTTGATCATGTTCTCAAAGAGTCCGATATCGATACCGCCTTCCTTGGTGTTGGAACGTTCCCAGAGGAGTGACGGATTCGGGAGGCTGCCAAGTACATAACCGACTGCACCGTTATACAGGTTGGACCCGTAACTTCCCTGAAGTTCATAGGTGCCTATTCCGGAGACGTTGCCGTTGAGACCCCAGCTGGCACGAAGTTTCAGGAAGGAAATCGTGGGATAGTATTCTTTCATGAAATCTTCCCTTGAAATGACCCAGCCGGCCGATGCCCCCGGGAAGAAGCCCCAGCGGTTGTCTAACAGGATGCTATATCCGTCCTGGCGTGCAGTGAGCGAGAGAAGATATTTTTCTTTGTAGTCGTAATTCACACGTCCGAGGAATGAGAGGATTCTTGACCGTGAATGGTTTGAGTCGATCGATCTTTTCCCTTCCTTATTAGAGGTATATTCCAGGTCCATGAAATCATCGGTCGGTGCCTCCTGGCCCGAAGCGCTGAATCCTTTCAGGTAGGTATCGTAGAATTCGGAACCTCCTAATGCGTTGATGGAGTGTCCGTCGCCAAATTCCACATCATAATTAAGGATGGCGCTGTAGGTCTGGCGGATGGTTCGGCTGAACGATGCTGAGCTCGACCGGGTCCTCACCCAGGCGTTAGGGCTGTTGAGGTAGTCCTTGTTGAAACTTTCATAAAACCCTTCGTCGAACATCCAGTTGGCATTAAGGCGCATGGATAGACCGCGGTAAAGGTCGGCCTTGAAACTCTGTCCCATGGTAAACTTGTCGGTCTGGTTCCTCCGGATGAAGTTGTCGATCTGGAAGAGCGGGTTTCCATCGCCGCGGTTGGTTCCCAGAAGCAGTTCGCCTGCGTCGTTATATTCCCTGCCAGTAGGGGGTGCGCTCAGCATTCGTGCATGGTAGCGTGTTTCATCGTTGTTAGGGATGGTAATATCCCTCCAGCGGGCATCATTAAAGTTGAACGAGCTGTATGAGGTGAGCCAGTTATTGATCTTATAGTCGGCATTAAAGGTAAAGGTGAGGCGCTGGTACCAGGTCTCCACCGGTAAACCCTGGGCATGGTGATAGCCAATACCGGCATAATAGTTACCACGGTCATTGCCGCCCGACATGGAAATATTGTAATCCTGGGTAAGTGAAGGATTGGTAAAAGCAGTTGACGAGCGGTCAAATTCCGAGAAAATAATCTGTTTTCCTGTAATGGGGTCGGTCATTTCACGGTATCCCTTGCCCAGGAGATATTGCCTCTGCTCTGAGGTGAGGTTTTCCGACAGCATGGGGCTCCAGATGGCCAGTGTGGTGCGGTTACCATCCAGTGGGTTGCCGTTGGCATCCCAGTACTGGTTGCCGGTTCCAAATGGCTGTGCTCCGGTGAGGTTCGCCTGGACTCCCGAGCCATGGCCCTGCCATGCCCCTGCCGAATTCTGCCATAAACGTCCGGCGTTGTAAACACCGGTTCTGACCCAGTATAGGTAGTCTTCGGCATTCATGAAGCTGTATGGCTCGTTCATGTAGTTGAGTGCAGATTTGGCTTTTATGGTTATTTCAGAAGTGCCTTGCCTGCCCCTTTTGGTAGTAATGAGGAGCACACCGTTGTTGGCCCTTGCTCCGTAAATTGCCGTGGCACCGGCATCTTTCAGAACTTCCATCGATTCAATATCGTCCGGGTTAATATCGCTGATGGAGCGTAGCTGCCCGTCGACAATCACCAGGGGAGAACCTGAACCGTCAAGGTTGGTACCCCCGCGGATTACCAAGGTTGGTGTTGCTCCCGGTCGTCCGGATGACTGGGTCACCCTGAGTCCTGAAACAGCTCCTGAAAGGGCCTGTGCAGGGTTGGAGAAAACCCCCATTTTCAACACCTCCTCGTTTACGGTGGAAATGGAGTTGGTCAGTTTCGACCGCTTCTGCGTTCCGCCATATCCGGTCACTACCACCTCGTCTAAAGCCCTTGTGCTTTCACGAAGGACAACATTGAATACGGTATTGTTTCCTGCAGCAATGGTTTGCGAGGAGTAACCAATCATGGAGAACGTCAACTGTATATTGCCCTCCGGGATGGTCAGTGTAAAATTTCCGTCCATATCTGTGATGGTTCCGGTTGTGGTACCAGGAATTACCACATTCACTCCGGGCAAAGTTGAGCCGTCGCGTCCGTCTGTAACAGTGCCCCTTATGCTCCGTTGGGCCATAACCTGGCCGAACGACATCAAAAGCAGCGTGGCTATCAGAACCGGCAGCGGTACAAAAAAATTCCTCATAGCATACGATTTAATTGTTAAAACTGATTATATTTGCATTATGTACGACATAATGCGACAAAATTAGGAATTCCATTTTTATAACCAAATCTTTTTTAGGATTTTTTCTTTAATTAATTTTGCCACATGAATACAGAAGAACTGAAAATTGCTATACCAGCCATTGATACCCGCAGTCTGGTCGATAAAGTCGAGATGAACCTGATGGATCTCTTTACCAAACACCACCTTAAACCGGGTGATGTCATACCACGGGAAGTTGAACTTGCTGCCGCCATGGGAGTCAGCCGTACTGTGATCAGGGAATCGCTGAACCGTTTGAAGACTATGGGACTGATTGAGTCAAAAAAGCACAAGGGCACAGTAATCAAAAGTCCCGATATTTCATTGATTCTTCAAAAATCAATGAATCCCAAGATTCTGGATGACAATACGCTTCGTGATGTTTTTGAAATGCGCCTGGTGATTGAAGTTGGCATGTCAGACCTGGTGGTCGGCAGGGCTACCGAAAAGGATATCCAAGAGTTGAAGGCGATAGTCAAGGATGAGGACTCCCCATCGAGTGATACCTTGTTTGATGTGGACTATGAAATTAAATTTCACGGTAAACTCTATGAAATGACCGGGAATGAAACGTTGAAGTCGTTTCAGAGCCTGTTGCTGCCTGTGTTTAATTATGCCTATTCAAGTGGTTTGATAAACAAGCAGTTTGAAACACATCACTATGTGTCTCATAAAGAATTGGTGGAAATCCTGGAAACCCGGGATCCCGGAAAGTTCAGGAAAGGCATGCGCCGGCATCTCGAAAACCATTTCAGGAGAATCCTTATGGCCTGAACAAATCCTGTCAGCTCAGCGGATGGCTCAGTTTTTCAAGGTAAAGGCTCCGTATATCCTGGAGGTAATCGGTGTCCAGTTTATTGGAATAAATCCGCACAAATTCATAAAGCCGGGTGTCATGATAGAATGAACCATAGGCAGCGTCAAACTTGCTCCCAAACCAGTTGTATTTTACCTGTTTCGTAATCTTTTCAAACTGTTTCCAGCTCAGATAGCTGGGAATCAGGATATATCCGTGGAAATCTTCTTTAAGGTCAATGAATACATGTGGTTCTACCTGTTTGAGATAGAGCATTTTGACGATTCTGACCAATGCTTCGTATTGTCCCTGCTTTTTCGTTTTTTTCAGGTATCCGATACCGGCTTCATTGAAGGCCTCCTGCAAGGGGGCAACAATATCATAGTTACCGAAGTGCCTGAGCCTGATCACCGGAATCTCTTCATTCACAATGGTTGCAATACCCTTGCCTGCATCAAAATGTTCCTCAAAATGGGGCTGAATCAGCTGAATGGCCCGGAGAATTTCCTCAAGCCGGTAGGGTTTGTCTAAGGCGAGGTAAAGGTAGACCGGAGGCGGGGAATCCGGAACATCGCTGTAATAGCCGGGAAACGGATCCTGTGATTCAAAAACCAGTGTGCCCGGTACGATCTTGTCTTCCAGTATGGTGAGCTTCTCCCATTTGACCAGGTTACTGAAAACCTCCATTTTTTTGTTGTATTCCATAATTGATATATTTGATCAGTTTTAATCTGTATACGAATGGCCGATAAAGTTGTTATGCTGCCGGGTGTCGGAAATGTTAACCTTTCCCGTAACGGAAGATCGCGGGGGATGAAGCTGTCCGTAAGGCCAGGCCCTAAAATCCTCGTTTCTTTTCCGCCCGGGGTAACCTTTTCCGAAGCGGCCAATTTTGCCCTTCAACATAAGGATTGGATCATTGGCCAGCTAAACAAATTTCAAATGAACGCATCATCGTGTAAACCTGAATTCCCGATGAAAACCAAGTTTCACACGGTGAATATACAACCTGACGGTGAAAAATTCTCTGTTAAACAGAAAAAATTTGAAATAAATATCTTTTTCCCTTCAATTCTTTCCCCGGAAAGTGAACAGGTTTCCGGGTTTGTTGGTAAAGTGCTCGATTCGATCTATTTATGGGAAGCCAGACATTATCTGCCGGCAAGGCTTGCCAAACTGGCCGGTCTCCATGGGTTCAGCTACCGACGGGTTTCTTTGCGGAATAACCGGAGCAACTGGGGCAGTTGCTCGTCAAGGGGTAATATCAGCCTGAATATAAAACTGATGAAACTGCCCGACCACCTGATCGATTTTGTTCTTCTCCATGAACTGGTTCATACCCGGATCAGGAACCACGGACCGGAATTTAAGTCGATGCTCGACCACCTGACAGATGGCCGGAGGAAAGAATTATCGGCCGAAATCAGGAAATATTCAACACTTGCCAATTCATAGTTTTTATGTCAGACGTCACTTTTCAAAACCTGACGGTGACACAGTTTTAATTCTTTTCATGTTACATTTGCATGATGGAATGGAATCGATTATTATCTGCGCGCCGTCTTGGTCTTGAATCAAGGGGCGAGGTTTTTCCGGATGAGGACCGGAGCCAGTTTCAACGTGATTACGACCGGATAATTTTTTCGGCGGCCTTCCGCCGGATGCAGAACAAAACGCAGGTTTTTCCGCTTCCGGGACGAATTTTTGTCCATAACCGTTTGACCCATACGCTGGAGGTTGCCAGCGTCGGGCGATCCCTCGGTAACCGGCTTGCGGAGATGCTTTTCCGGAGAAATGAGCTGAACGATCCGGAGATGGTTACCGCCATCGGATCGGTGGTTTCAGCTGCCTGTCTTGCCCATGATATGGGCAATCCACCGTTTGGCCATTCCGGAGAATCGGCGATTTCAAGCTATTTTCTTAATGGTGCAGGTAAGGCACTGGAATCGGGAATGACGGTGGCCGAATGGAATGATTTTACCCGTTTCGACGGAAATGCCAATGCTTTTCGCTTACTGTCGCATGCTTTTAATGGAAAAAGGGAAGGGGGATTTGCCCTGACTTATTCAACCCTGGCCTCCATCGTTAAATATCCGTTTGAGTCTACAGCGGCAACCCGTTCAAAGGTAGGTTTCTTTCAGACGGAGAAGGAAACCTGGCGGAAGATTGCCGGGGAGCTTGATATTCCTCAGTTTTCGGGTGATCCGATGGTCTATGCCAGGCACCCGCTGGTCTATCTGGTTGAGGCAGCCGATGATATCTGTTACCAGGTCATGGATGTGGAAGACGCCTTCAGACTGGGAATTCTGAGCTACGATGAAACCGTCGGGTTACTGATGGAGTTTCACAGGCACTCCGACAAGCATACCCATGAATACCTCTCAGAAACCAGGAAACAGGTCACAGACCTTCATGAACAGGTAGGCCACCTGAGGGCCGGAATTATCGGCAAACTGGCCGGGGCTTGTTTTAATGTATTCGTTGAACACTATGATGAGATTATGGCCGGCGGATTCAAAGGCAGCCTGATGAAGGGGATTGACCCGGGCCTTGCTGCAGCCATGAAACAAGTGCAACAGGTTTCGGTTTCCCGGATTTATAATCATCGTTCGGTTGTAGAAATAGAAATCGCCGGATATAAGATTATCGGGACGCTGATGGATGAGTTCTGTCAGGCCATTCTTCATCCGTCGGATACGCTCTCTGAAAAAGTACTGACCCTTATGCCGGCACAGTACAGACCGTTGAATGCATCGCTGTATGCGCGGGTCCAGGCGGTCGTTGATTTTATTTCCGGAATGACCGATGTATACGCACTCGATCTATACCGAAAAATCAAGGGGATCAGCCTTCCCGAAATCGTCTGATATTTTATGCGCTTCCGCTGCAGGGGCATGGTAGGGTATGTCGGCAGACAGGTTCTGGTGAAATTTTTATGGAGCAAACCCCGTTTGAACATGCCAATAATAATAAATGGTATCGGAGAGCCCTGAATCAGGATAAAAATGAGCAGGCAAGGTGTTAATACTCTTTTTTTTGCGAAATTTGCAGCGTTAAATTATAATGTATACATGACAAGAGAAAACAGGGGCGGCCGGCCGGGAGGTAACAGGCCGCAGGGAGGCCGGTCACAGGGACCAGGCCGGTCACAGAGAGACCATCGTACAGAGAGGGGAGGCCGTGGTGCCCGACCAGGGGGCGAAAGACCATCCGGTGGTCCCGGAGGCCGTGGAGCCTGGTCGGCAGGAGAAAGATCAGCCGGTAGTCCCGGAGGCCGTGGAACCCGGTCAGCCGGCGAAAGACCATCCGGTGGTCCCGGAGGTTTCAGGGAAAGGCCTTCGGGCGGACAGGAAAGGTTTGCCAGGAAATCTTCTTTCGGGGAGAGGGCAGGAGACAGAGCAGGAGACAGGGGAGGCCAGAGATGGGAAGGCGACCGCAAACAGGGAGAACGGCGTAGTCCCGGACAAAGCCGTTTCGGAGACAGCCGGCCGGCCGGCAGAGGCAGGCACCATGATAGCCAGCCAGGTAGCCGGGTTCCCGGAAACAATCCAAAGAAACTTATTCTCCAAAGAGAAAAAAGACCTTCCAGAAATCAACTCCTGAAGGAATTGGGATATGCCGACCATAAAGCTTACCGCGAGTCTACCCGGAAATCCGACTCCAGGATCCCGGAAATCCGCAGCGAACTCATCCGCCTCAACCGGTTTATCGCCAATTCGGGGATCTGCTCACGGCGAGAGGCCGATAAATATATTGCCGCAGGGGTGGTCACAGTTAATGGTCAGATCATTACGGAACTGGGATCCAAAGTTTCGCCCGGTGATGAGGTCCGGTTCGATGGCCGCCTGATTACACCGGAAAGAAAAGTATACCTGCTCCTGAACAAACCCAAAGACTTCGTAACCACCACCGACGATCCAAATGCTACCCAGACGGTGATGGACCTTATTAAAAATGCATGTGAGGAGAGGGTATACCCCGTCGGGCGTCTCGACCGTAACACCACCGGTTTATTGCTCTTTACCAATGATGGCGATCTGGCCAAACGGCTTTCGCACCCTTCTCATAAGGTGGAAAAAGTATACCAGGTTACCCTGGATAAGGTGGTTTCGGTCAATGATATCCAGAAATTAGCCGACGGCTTTGAACTTGAGGACGGATTCATCTCAGCCGATGCCATTACCTATGTGGAAAGCATGGAGAAAAATGTGGTCGGGGTGGAAATCCATTCCGGACGGAACCGGATTGTAAGACGTATGTTTGAACACCTCGGTTACCGTGTCAGGGGCCTCGACAGAGTTTCATACGCCGGCCTTACCAAAAAGAGCCTGCCCCGTGGCAAGTGGCGGTTCCTCAGTCCGCCTGAAGTAAGTTTCCTGAAGATGAAGTAAACCAAGCCTTCATCCAGGTTGTAATTCCCTGCTTATTTCGTTACTAATATTACTGAAATGGAGAAACAGTTTCTTGATATTGTCCGGAATAATCAGGGAATTATTCATAAAGTCTGCAGTATTTACTGTGATAATGAGGAGGACCGAAATGATCTTGTGCAGGAGATCCTGGCACAGCTATGGAAGTCTTTCCCTTCATTCAGGAATGAATCAAAGTTCACCACCTGGATGTACAGAGTCGCACTGAATACTGCCATTACCTCTTTTAAGAAGAACATCAGGCAGCCCGACAGAACACCATTGTCACACCAGAATTTTCAGCTGGTTGATGAAAATTCGTCCCCTGACCTGGAGGAGAACCTCAGGCTTCTAAGAGAGGCTGTATCGAAGCTTACCGGGATCGAGAAATCGATCATATTGCTCTATCTTGAAAGTAAAAGCTACGATGAGATTGCCGAAATTACAGGGATTACCCAGAATTATGTCAGGGTAAAAATGAACAGGATAAAAAAGAAACTGAAGTCTTATATGACCGCAGAAGAAGAATAACCATGGATATCAATGATTTACAAAAAGCCTGGAAGAAGGTGTCTGCCGATACCTCTGAGCGGGAAGTGCTAACTGAAGAAAAAATCAGGGAGCTGCTTTCTACGCGGACGTCCAGTCTTATGGAGCGGATAGACAGGAACATCAGGGGAGGTCTGGTGGTATTGTTTTTGATTATTGCACTGATTGTGGTCTGGGATTTCCTGGTTACCGGATCAGATGCGCTTAGCGGCCGTCAGGTGCATATCCCGTTATGGGTTACGCTGCTCGACCGGGGTATTAACTTCCTGTTGTTTCTGTTGTTTCTCGTTTTTGTGGTCAGGTACAATCAAATCAGGAGAAAATGTGAGGATGGGTGCAGCCTCAGACAGGCTCTGGTAAGGGTTATCGGAATCATGGAAACATATAAGCGGCTGTTCGCCCTTGCACTGGTGATCTTTCTGCTTTCTTCAGGCACCGGTTATATTGCAGGATTTTACAAAGGTATCCATATTCAGGAATATACCGGATTGCTGCTTCCGGTTGCCATTATTTTAGGAATCCTTACGCTGCTCCTGTTTACCGGCCTTTTGTTCCTGCTTCTCCGATGGATGTTCAGAAAACTCTACGGAAATTATCTGAACCAGCTTCGCAAAACGCTCCGCGAACTGGACGAGCTGGATGAGTTGGACTAAAACTTCATAAATTATTTAAAAACCCCTTTGGCTGCTGGTAAGTTGGATAAACAAATGTACCTTTGTGCCAAACTTTTTTCCTATGGCTTTAATAAAATCTATCTCCGGAATAAGAGGGACCATCGGCGGTCTGCCTGGCGAAGGCCTGAGTCCGCTGGATGTGGTAAAATTTACGGCAGCCTATGCCGCATGGATTAAGCATACTCCGGGTGATGTCCCTGAGCCCGGCGGGACAGAAGGTTCCCCGGTGAAAGTTGTAGTGGGCAGGGATGCCAGGATTTCGGGTCCGATGGTGAGTTCCCTGGTGATATCAACCCTTGTTGGTATGGGATGCGATGTGGTGGATATCGGATTAGCCACCACACCCACAACAGAAATAGCGGTTGTGGCCGAAGGCGCCGGCGGTGGGATCATCCTTACCGCAAGCCATAATCCCATCCAGTGGAATGCATTGAAACTGCTGAACCACAAAGGTGAGTTCCTGTCTGCAGCAGATGGTAAACGAATCCTGGAACTGGCTGATGCCGAAGATTTTTGTTTTGCTTCCGTTCATGAGCTGGGAACCGTTATCCGGCGTGATTATCTGGACTACCATATCCGAAAAGTAACCGAATTGGCTCTTGTAGATGTTGAAGCGATCACTGCGGCCGGTTTTAAGGTCGCGGTCGATGCTGTCAATTCCGTAGGTGGTCTCGCCATCCCACGTCTGTTGAATGCGCTGGGTGTGAAGGAGGTTGTGGAAATAAACTGTACTCCCGACGGCCGATTCGCCCATAATCCAGAACCATTGGCAGAACACCTCACAGATACCTGTGCCCAGGTCAGGAAAAGCGGAGTGGATGTCGGCTTCGTAACCGATCCTGATGTTGACCGGCTGGCTATCATCAATGAAGACGGAACTCTTTTTAATGAGGAGTATACCCTGGTGGCTGTTGCTGATTATGTTCTTGGAAACACTCCGGGGAATACAGTCTCGAACCTCTCCTCTTCAAGGGCTCTGCGGGATATCACACTGAAGCACGGGGGCAGCTACCAGGCAGCCGCAGTGGGAGAGGTGAACGTCGTCGAAAAAATGAAGGCCACCGGTGCTGTCATCGGAGGCGAAGGCAACGGAGGTATTATCTACCCGGCAAGTCACTATGGCCGGGATGCCCTGGTGGGCGTGGCCCTTTTCCTGACTCACCTGGCCAAATCGGGACTCAGGACTTCTGAGCTCAGAAAAACGTATCCCGATTATTTCATGTCCAAGAATAAAATTGAACTTACCCCGGAAACCGACGTTGACAGGATTTTGGAGGTGATAAAGGAAAAATACCGTAATGAGCAGGTTACCGATATTGACGGGGTGAAAATCGATTTCCCGGAATCATGGGTTCACCTGAGGAAATCCAATACCGAACCGATTATCAGGATATATTCGGAGGCCGGAACTCCGGAGGAGGCAGACCGGCTGGCACAGCAGATGATCTCGGTTATCAGGGAGGTTGGCGGTTCCTTGTAAGTGATCAGCTCTTTGCGGATTTCGGAAAATGATTACATTTGCGCCCTGAAATAAAAAATTGTTGAACCATGCCGCAGGTTCCATCACCCTGCGGTTAAAAAATCAAAAAAATGTTTAATGAACTTCTGTGGCTGGTTGAAATCCTGGCCAATTTTATGCTGATCATCCTCGCTTACCGCCTTTTCGGCAAATGGGGACTGATTATGTGGATTCCCGTTTCTACCATTATTGCCAACATTCAGGTGGTTCAGACCATCCAGTTATTCGGATTTTCTGCTACCCTGGGAAATGTGGTTTACGCAACTTCTTTCCTCATTACCGACATCCTGTCAGAAAACTATGGAAAGAAGGAGGCTAAGAAGGCGGTATGGATCGGTTTTTACAGCCTGATCTCGATGACCCTTCTGATGAACCTGGTATTGTTTTTTCAGCCCCTGGACGGCGATGAATTTTCCGGGGTCACCCATCACTCCCTGAGTACCATTTTTAACCTGATGCCCCGGATTGCCCTGGCGAGCCTCACCGCTTACGTGATTTCCCAGCGGCACGACGTTTGGGCTTTCCATTTCTGGAAAGCGCGGTTTCCGGACGATAGTCAGCTCTGGCTCCGTAATAATCTGAGTACCATGGTTTCACAGCTTTTCGACAGTGCAGTGTTCGTCCTTATCGCATTCTGGGGGGTATTTGAAACCAAGGTACTGCTTGAAATCTTACTGACCACCTATCTCCTGAAATGGCTGGTGGCGGCTGCCGATACGCCCTTCGTATACTGGGCAAAAAGCATACACCGTAAGGGCAGTTTCATGCTGAAGTAGCTACTTCTTCAGGTTCAGTTCAAAAAGTCTGAATATACGCCTGTACTCGTCCACCCAGCTGGATGGTTCGGTAAAGGCGTGCGACTCCACCGGGTAAACCGCCAGTTCCCAGTTTTCTTTACCCAGCTCTATGAGCCGCTGGGTAATCCTGACGATGTCCTGAAACTGGACATTGTCATCCACCATTCCGTGGCACATCAGCAGCGCCCCCTGAAGTCCGTCTGCATGGTAAATGGGTGAACTGCGCACATAAGCCAGGCTGTCCTCGACCGGCGTGTTCAGAATATTCGAGGTATAACCATGGTTGTAGTGGGCCCAGTCGGTCACCGACCTCAGGGCAGCTCCTGCCGCAAACACATCGGGATGCATGAACATCGCCATCAGGGTAATAAACCCTCCATAGGAACCTCCGTAAATGCCTATCTTCCCGGGAGAAACCTTATGATTATCGGTCAGGTACCGTGCTCCGTCCACATGATCGCTGAGATCCTTGCCACCCATATGCCGGTATATACCAGTCCGCCAGTCTCGGCCATAACCGGCGCTTCCCCGGTAGTCGATGTCGAGCACCGTATAGCCATTATCAACCAGCAGGTTGTGGAACATGTACTCTCTGAAATAGCTGCTCCACCACTGATGTGCGTTCTGGAGATAACCTGCCCCGTGTACAAATATGACGGCAGGTCCGTTTTCAGCGGGAACATCCGGCCGGTAGAGGCGGGCGTGCACCGTTTCCCCGTCGGAAGCCTGGAAGGTCACATATTCCGGCATCCTCCAGGGATAGGCATTGAATTCGGGTGTCGTCGAGCTGGTTATTTGTTCAGCACGTGCCCCCGGTTTATTCTCCTGAAGGTAGAGTTCCCACGGCTGGTTCCCGGTTGAGTGCCTGATGGCCAGCCATTTTTCATCCGGGGAGAGAGAAATTTCATTGCCCCCGTCCAGCGAAGTAATCTGCTCCGGTTGTCCGCCGGTTACCGGAATCCGGTAAAAATGCCGGATCCCCGGATGTTTTATATTGGCTGTAAACCAGAAAAATTTACCATCTCGGGAAAGTTCCGGATTGTAAACTTCCCATTTTCCGGAAGTAATAGCCTTTTTTTCCCCTGAACGGGTGTTAACCGTAAACAGATGGGAATATCCCGTCTCCTCCGACTGAAACCAGACGGTTTCGTTGTCAGGAAGCCACCCTGCCGATCCGGTGAAACCACTGATGCCAGGCCCGGCAATCCAGGCTTCATCCCTTTGCCGGTCGAGTACTTTGAGGGATCCGTCAGCAGGATCCAGCCGGCAGATCCACCGGTCTTTGTTGTCGTGGGCCCTGACCATCACCAGCGCTTTATCTTCCTTCGGGCTCCACAGCGGGGCACTGAGATTGACCACACGGTCGCTTACCTTGTCTGCCGCAGGTTTTTTCTCCGGATAATCTTCCCAGAAGTCGGGCAGATCTTTCTGTCCGGGCAGATTATCTGTCTTCACCCGGATTACCTGTCCGGTTTCCCTGTCGTACAGCGAAAGTTTCACTACACTCTGCGGTGCCCCTACTTTTGTCCGGGCACTACGTTCTTCGGTGTACCCTGAACCGGTGACGAAATGGGTAACTCCGGTTTCTCGGGCGGTGGCCTGCTGGAAAGTAGTGAAGGCAACATATCTTTCTGTTGGACTCAGGGAGACTGATCCTAACCTGTCTTTTCCCAGGTATATTTTTTCCAGTGTTTCGGATTGAAGCTGCGCGGACCTGAATTCACGTGCTTTCTGCACCTGTTCCTTTTCTCTGAGTACCTCAAAGAGTTCTGTCTGCTGGTTTTCGAGCCACAGCGCCTGTCCCTGGCTTTTGCGTTCCTGGCGTTCCTCTGTTGCCACAAAATCGGTAAGCTGGCTGATCAGTCCGGAGTTAATTTCTAACAGGAAAAGATTTTGGTTATACATGAAGGAAATATTCCGGTCATTACCACTGAATGCCGGTGATGATATCCTTCCGGAAAACCGGGTCAGCTGCCTTGGTGCCTTGCTCTTTCCATCGATCATAAAGAGGTTTCCGTCTTTCAGAAAGGCCATCCGGCTGAAATCACTGCTGTAAACCAGGCCCCTGCCCGGCAGGTTTTGTCTCTCTTCAAGACTTACCGGTCGGGGATTATGATCTTTCAGCGAAATTGTGAATAACCCTGACAGGGTATCCTTTTCAGGGTTCCAGTCGAAGTACACCGATTGGCTGTTGTGGCCCCAGTAGATGTTTTCCGGTTCGGCGCCCCGCCATTGGTCGGTCCGCTGCATGATCTGCTCAATGGTAAGGCTGCTTTTGTTCACCGGCTGTGCGCTGAGTTGGCCTGTCATGGCCAGGAACAAGAGTGTCAGGGGGAGAATCAGGTGTATGGTCTTCATTTTCTGGTTTTTTGTAATGGCAAATGAATTGCCCGGGGAATACCGGGGCAGAAAAAACAGGTTGTTCGGGATCAGAAATTAAAATTATCCGGATCGGCCCCGATACGCTGGTGCTTATCGAGCCGGTCAATGGCAGCCATATCTTCCGGGGTGATCTCAAAATCGAAGATACTGGCATTTCCTATGATCCGTTCAGCTTTTACGGATTTAGGGATAGTGACGATCTGTTTCTGGATTTCCCAGCGCAGGGTAATCTGGACAGGCGTTTTGCCGTATTTTATGCTGAGCGCCTGCAAAACGGGTATCTCGTTAACTTTTCCTTTCATGATCGGACTCCAGGCTTCGAACCGGATGCCTTTTTCTGCACAGAATTTTTGAAGTTCGGGTTGCTGTAAGTAAGGGTGGAATTCTACCTGGTTGACCATTGGAACAATTTTGCAGTGAGGCAGCAGATCTTGCAGGTGGTGCACCAGAAAATTGCTGACTCCGATGGCTTTTGTCTTTCCGGTTGAATAGATTTCTTCCAGGGCTTTCCATGTTTCGGTGGAAAGTTCCCCTTTAGGCCAATGGATCAGGTAAAGGTCTGCATAATCAAGACCCAGACGGTCCATGCTTCTGTCGAAGGCTTTGAGCGTGGATTGGTATCCCTGGTCTGAGTTCCAAACCTTAGTGGTTACAAAGAGCTGTTTGCGGGGGATGCCGCTTGCCCTGACAGCCTTTCCTACCCCGCGTTCATTTCCGTAAACCGCGGCAGTATCGATATGAATGTAACCGTTATCCAGAGCGGTCTTTACGGCATACTCCACTTCGGTTCCTTCCTTCGACAGAAATACACCCAGTCCGAAGAGGGGCATATGTACACCATTGTTTAATTCTATTGTTGATCGGATATCCATAATAGTTATTGTTAAGATTCGATCAGCCAAAATAATCATATTTTGAATCAGACCGGTAAAAAGCGTTAAAATCATTAGTTTTGTGTCTGGTTTGAAATGAATGTTTTTATGAAGGTATTCAAATTTGGCGGGGCATCTGTTAAGGATGCGGCAGGAGTCAGGAATGTGGCTTCGATCCTGGGGCAGTACAACAGTGATGATCTGATTGTGGTTGTTTCGGCTATGGGCAAGACCACGAACCTGCTGGAAACACTGGTGAGAGCCCATTTTAACCGGTGGGATGAGGTGTTTGATATTTTCCGGGAATTCCGCGTGTATCATGAGGAAATTGTGCTGGAGCTTTTTGAAGGCCATATCCCCGGCAATGTTTCGGCGATGTTTGAGGAGGTTGAGAAAAAGCTGCACCAGACTCCTTCACTTTTTTTCGATTTTGAATATGATCAGCTGATCTGCTATGGAGAACTGGCCTCATCATTGATTCTGAGCGAGTATCTGAATAGGCTGGGGCAGTCCAATAAATGGGTCGATATCCGGGCCAGTCTGCGAACGGATGATAAATTCAGGGAGGCTTCGGTCAACTGGAAATGGACTGGTATGCTGGTTCAGAATACCTTTCAGTTTTCGGAAAGCAGGCTTTTTGTCACCCAGGGTTTTATAGGCTCTACAGTGACCAACCTGACCACATCCCTTGGCCGGGAGGGGTCCGACTTTACCGCAGCGATATTAGCGAGCCTCCTGGATGCAGAAAATGTGACCATATGGAAGGACGTTCCCGGGGTCCTGAATGCCGATCCGAAACTGTTTCAGGACACTGTTCTGCTGAAGGAATTGTCGTACCGGGAAGCGATTGAAATGACCTTCTCCGGTGCCCAGGTAATCCACCCGAAGACCATGAAACCCCTCTACAATAAAAATATACCGCTCCATGTAAGGTCATTCATCTATCCGGGAGAGGCAGGCACGGTGATCCACCATATTGACCATACCCTGGAACTTACCCCGGTTTTCATTACCAAGGGGAACCAGGTATTACTTACTTTCTCTCCTTATGACTTTTCTTTTATAACCGCCGAGGATATTTCGAAGGTTTTCTCGATGCTTTATGCAAAAAATTTGAAGGTGAACATGATCCAGCAATCAGCCATTGACCTTAGCCTGTTGGTGGATGCTCCGGAATCGGGTCTCGAGACTATGGTGCTGGACCTCAGAAAAGATTATGAGGTGAAATACAATACCGGTCTTAAGCTGATCACCATCAGGCACTATACGACTGAATCTATAGAGGAACTCACCCGGGGAAGTAAGATCTATATTGAGCAATACAGCCGTCTTACAGCCAAAATAGCCGTAAAGCAGACAGAAAGGTAAACCGTTTGTAATTTTGGGCATGGTTCTCTGACCAATTATGGAAAAACCGTTGTCAGTATGAAAAAGAAAAACAGACTTCTTCCTCTCGCCATAATTGCCCTGGTATTAATTATTGTGTTTCTTGTAGTCGGAAAAAAAGCCGGTTGGATTGGCAGTGATCTGACTGTCAATGTGCTGTCTCAGAAAGCTGAAGCCCGGACGATCACAGAACAGATTACCGCCAACGGCAAGATACAGCCAAAGACTGAAGTAAAAATAAGCCCCGACGTTTCGGGTGAAATCATCGAACTTTACGTTGAAGAGGGTAACCAGGTTATTGCCGGAGATCCTCTGCTGGTGATAAAGCCGGATATGTATATTTCTGCCCTGAACCGCGCAGAAGCTGCCCTCAATTCTGCAAAGGCCCGGCTTGCCCAGGCTGAGGCCCAGCTGATCGAAAGGCAGCTGGCCTTCAAAAGGGCTGAACAGCTGTTCTCCACACAAACCATTGCACAGTCGGACTTTGAAACGGCCCTGGCAGGCTTCCGTGTTGCCGAGTCGGAAGTGAAGGCAGCTCAGTTTTCCGTGAAAAGCGCAGAAGCCACCGTAGCCGAAGCACGGGAACAACTGACCAAGACCAGGGTATTCGCCCCGATTTCAGGGACGGTATCAAGGTTAAACGTTGAGAAGGGCGAACGCGTGGTGGGAACCGGGATGTATGCCGGGACCGAAACCATGGTCATTGCCGACCTGGATAAGATGGAAGTCAGGGTCGATGTCAATGAAAATGATATCGTTAAAGTTTCTCTCGGAGATACTGCCCTGATCCAGGTTGATGCTTATCTTAACCGGAAATTCAAGGGAATTGTTACTGAAATTGCCAATTCGGCGCGTGTTGCAGGTACAACCGCCGACCAGGTTACCAATTTTGAGGTCAAGATCTTTTTGATCCACAATTCATATGCAGACCTGATCGACACGGTACGGCAGCGGATATATCCTTTCAGGCCGGGTATGTCGGCATCGGTCGATATCCTCACCAATACCCGTGAACAGGTAATTACCGTACCTGTTCAGGCGGTTACCACAAGGATTCCGGAAAAACCCCGGGGCCAGGTTGTTGCTGCAGGGACAGCCCTTGCTGATGAAAGGCAGGAGGTTGTTTTCCGGATTGAGGAAGGAAGGGCGCGAAAAGTGGTTGTTAAAACCGGAATTCAGGATAAGAATTATATTGAAATTACCGAAGGTTTATCTGCAGGGGATGATATCATCGCCGGTCCGTTTAATGTAGTCAGCCGTACCCTGAACGACAGTATGCTGGTAAAAGTCGTCACAGAGGACGAATTATTTAAGGTATCCAAAAAGTAGTGTGTTGGTGTAAAGGTGGATTTTCGTTACCTTGCGCCTAAAACATGAAGCGAATTCTTCTGATTCTGACCCTGGCCCTTGGTATGGCTGTGGTTTCCTGTGTACATCCGGCCGGAGATACATCAAAAACTTCAAAAGCTGATATTGCCAATCCCCAACGGGATACAACCCAGCTGATATTCTGGCAGGAATTGCAGAAATTGTGCGGGAGTGCCTATTCCGGTACCATCGTGGCCGGAGGTGAAAATGATACGGTTTTCGGAGGAAAATCTCTGGTCATGCATGTTCGCAACTGCGCGGACGGCCTCATCCGTATACCCTTCTTTGTTGGTGCCGACAGCTCGAGAACCTGGGTTTTGACCCTTACAGACCAGGGAATACTGCTTAAACATGATCACCGGCATCAGGATGGAAGTCCGGATGAAGTTACCATGTACGGTGGGCATACCAGTAATTTTGGTTCCGCCACAAGGCAATTTTTTCCGGCCGACCAGGAAACGGCAGAGATGTTACCGGCAGCTATCGGCAACATCTGGTGGATTGACCTTGTTCCGGGCGAATATTTCTCCTATAACCTGAGGAGGGTAAATACACCCCGCCTGTTTTCCGTGAGATTCGATCTGGTCCCGTTAAAAGAAATCCCGGGTGCCCCCTGGGGATGGACGGATTAGCCGTTGAGGATAAAAAAAAAGCTACCGGATGGCAGCTTTTTTTTATATAGAGTCCTGATATCAGATTCTGTTATTTGACCCGAGAACGTTTACAATTTTATGCTTGTAAAGTTCTTTGAGGGCGTTACGGGCTGGCCCCAAATATTTCCGCGGGTCGAATTCTTCCGGGTTTTGGGTGAATACTTTACGAACAGCGGCGGTCATAGCCAGACGGCCGTCGGAGTCGATATTGATTTTACATACTGAAGATGCGGCTGCTCTGCGGAGCTGGTCTTCCGGAATACCAACGGCATCCTTGAGGGCACCTCCGTTGGCATTGATCATTTTAACCAGGTCGGCTGGTACAGAGGATGCGCCGTGGAGTACGATCGGGAATCCGGGCAGGCGGCGTTCGATTTCTTCGAGGATATCGAAGCGGAGTGGCGGCGGAACCAGGATGCCATCTTCGTTACGGGTACACTGGGCCGGGGTGAATTTATTGGCGCCGTGTGATGTTCCAATGGAAATGGCTAATGAGTCCACACCGGTTTTCTGGGTGAAGTCGACAACGTCGTCCGGGTTGGTATATACCGACATGGCAGCTACCACGTCGTCTTCAATACCAGCCAGCACGCCCAGTTCACCTTCAACGGTTACGTCGTATTTATGGGCGTATTCAACCACCTTGCGGGTAACCTCAATGTTTTTTTCATAAGGGTGGTGTGAACCGTCGATCATAACGGAAGAGAATCCCATATCGATACAGTCTTTCGCTGTTTCGAAGCTGTCACCATGGTCGAGGTGGAGAGCGATAGGGATACCAGCGCCGTTGCTGAGTTCCTTGGCATATTCGACTGCGCCCTGGGCAAGATAGCGGAGGAGCGTCTGGTTGGCGTACTGCCGTGCACCTTTGGATACCTGCAGAATTACCGGTGACTGTGTTTCCACGCAAGCGCTGATAATTGCCTGAAGCTGTTCCAGGTTATTGAAATTGTAAGCGGGAATTGCATAACCGCCTTCAACTGCCCTGGCAAACATATCTCTGGTGTTTACCAGTCCTAACTCTTTATAACTAAGTGCCATATTTCTTAAGATTTTTATGTGATTTACTCTCGTGATTAAAATCATCCGAAATTACGGAAAAAAGGCGGAATATCAGGTTCTTTGGTTTTTGATTCAGGAAAATTAACTGATAAATAATATTTTCCGTAATTTATGGGGATAAAAAAAAGGTCCCGGGAAGCTTAATCCCAGGACCTTTTTAACCTCATCCGTTTATTATTCGGAGAATTTTGCAACGAGGTATTCCCTGTTGAGCCGGGCGATGTGCGATATGGAAATGCTTTTCGGGCATTCCGCTTCACAGGCACCGGTATTGGTGCAACCACCGAAACCGAGTTCATCCATTCTGGCGACCATGTTTCTGGCGCGTGCTTTGGCTTCGATGCGGCCCTGGGGCAGTTTGGCCAGGTGAGACACCTTGGCGGCAACAAACAGCATGGCCGATGAGTTTTTACAGGCAGCGACGCATGCCCCGCAACCGATACAGGCAGCAGCATCCATGGCTTCCTCGGCATCGTCACGGCTGATCAGGATGGCATTCCCGTCGGGTACCCCGCCTGTATTTACCGAAACAAACCCGCCGGCCTGGAGAATTTTGTCGAATGCCGTGCGGTCGACCACCAGGTCCTTGATTACAGGAAAAGCAGCTGCCCTCCATGGCTCCACGGTGATGGTATCGCCGTCGTTGAATTTGCGCATGTGCAACTGGCAGGTGGTGACTGCCGAGTCGGGACCGTGTGGCCTTCCGTTGATAAACATGCTGCATATCCCGCAAATACCTTCGCGGCAATCATGGTCGAACGCTACCGGATCGATACCTTTTTCGATCAGGTTGTTGTTCAGGATGTCCATCATTTCCAGGAAAGATGAACCGGTTGAAACATTCTCTATCTCGTAGGTTTCAAACCTTCCTTTGTCCTGGGCATTATTCTGCCTCCAGACTTTTATATATAACTTTTTCAGAATTTTGTCAGCCATCTTGTGGAATTTTTTATTTGTAACTTCTCTGCGAAAGCTTCACATTTTCAAACACCAGTGGTTCGATGTGCAGTGCCGGTTCCTTTTTCTCACCCAGATATTCCCAGATGGACACATGGGCATACTTCTCATCGTTACGCATCGCTTCACCATCTTCGGTAACCGACTCTTCACGGAAATGTCCGCCGCACGATTCATTCCTGAGCAGGGCATCGCGGGCCATCAGTTCACCGATGTCGAAGAAATCGGCCAGGCGACCGGCTTTTTCAAGTTCCGGGTTGAGGTTGTTGAGTTCACCCGGAATTTTTACATCTGCCCAGAATTCCTCCCTGAGTTTCTGAATTCCGCTGATGGCTTTTTTCAGCCCTTCTTCGTTCCTTGACATACCTACATAATCCCACATGATATGGCCCAGTTCCTTATGGAAATAATCCACGGTACGGGTCCCCTTCACGTTGAACAATTTGTAAAGCCTGTCCGTAACCTCCTTTTCGGCCGCTTCGAATTCCGGTGCGTTTACATCTACCTTAGGCGTCATAATTTCACCGGCAAGGTAGTCCCCAATGGTATAGGGCAGGATAAAGTATCCGTCGGCTAATCCCTGCATCAGTGCGGATGCGCCGAGCCTGTTGGCACCATGGTCAGAGAAGTTGGCTTCACCGATGGCATAAAGTCCGGGGATGGTGGTCATCAGGTTATAATCCACCCAAACACCGCCCATGGCATAGTGAATAGCCGGATAGATCATCATCGGCTCCTTGTAGGGATCTGCGTCGGTAATCTTTTCATACATCTGGAAAAGGTTCCCGTATCTGGCTTCTATCACTTTCTTGCCTAATCTTTCGATGGAATATTTAAAGTCGAGGTACACTGCCTTACCTTCGGGATTCACTCCGTAGCCGGCGTCACATCTCTCCTTGGCAGCGCGCGAGGCCACGTCCCTGGGAACCAGGTTGCCATAGGAAGGATACCTTCTTTCGAGATAGAAATCGCGGTCTTCATCAGGAATATCGTTCGGGCCGATTTTGCCTTCACGGAGCTTCTGTGCATCTTCCAGTTTTTTGGGTACCCAAACGCGGCCGTCATTCCTGAGGGATTCCGACATCAGGGTAAGTTTTGACTGCTGGCTTCCGTGCACCGGTATACAGGTCGGGTGGATCTGTACGAACGACGGATTGGCAAACATGGCGCCTTTTTTATAGCATTGCCAGGCTGCGGAACCATTGGCTCCCATGGCCATGGTCGACAGGAAGAAAACGTTCCCGTATCCGCCGGTGGCGATGACCACTGCATGGGCTCCGAAGCGTTTGATTTCCCCGGTTACCATGTCGCGGGCGATAATCCCCCTGGCTTTTCCGTCTTTGACCACCACATCCAGCATTTCATGGCGGGAGTACATTTTTACATTCCCTTTGGATATCTGGCGGTTAAGGGCCTGGTAGGCTCCTAACAGGAGTTGCTGTCCGGTTTGGCCGCGGGCATAAAACGTACGGCTTACCAATACGCCCCCGAATGAACGGTTGTCTAACAGACCGCCGTATTCACGTGCAAATGGCACTCCCTGTGCAACACATTGGTCGATGATATTGGGAGAAACTTCCGCCAGCCTGTAAACATTGGCCTCACGGGCACGATAGTCGCCCCCTTTGACGGTATCATAGAAAAGACGGAAAATGGAGTCGTTGTCATTCTGGTAGTTTTTGGCAGCATTGATACCTCCCTGTGCGGCGATGGAATGCGCCCTGCGCGGGCTGTCCTGATAACAGAAAGCCTTCACGTTGTATCCTAATTCTGCGAGTGAGGCAGCAGCACTGGCTCCGCCTAATCCGGTTCCGACCACAATGATCTCCAGTTTGCGTTTGTTGGCAGGGCTGACCACATTAATGGCAGCCTTGTGGCGGGACCACTTCTCTGCCAGTGGCCCTGCCGGTATTTTTGAGTTTAATTTCTGCATAATCTGAATTGTTAACCGGTTAAAATTTTATGAGGAAATAGAGCGGAATGACCGAGAAGCCAACAGCGACAACAACAGCATACACCCAGGCAATCGTTTGAAGCCTCTTCATCCAGATCTGGTTATTGAGACCGATGGTCTGGAATGATGACCAGAAACCGTGGATAACGTGCAGACCCAGCAGGATACCTCCGGCAACATAAAGAAGACTGTAGAACCAGTTTCCGATAAACAGGGAACTTACCAGGTTGTAGGTATTCTCCATATCCACTCCTCCTACATTGGTGTGTTCCAGCAGGGGGGATCCTGTAATTTTGATCTTCAGATAGAAGTTATACAGGTGGATGACGAGGAAGACCAGCACCAAAGCGCCCAGGATCAGCATGTTTCTGGATGACCAGGAGCTTGCCTTCGACAGATCCTGCTTGTTGTATTTCACCGGTCGCGCCTTCCAGTTTTCCCACGAAATCAGGAAAGACCAGATGATGTGAATAAGGAATCCCAGACCCAATATGGGTTCCATAATCTTAACCGCCGGATTGGTAGCCATAAAATGAGCTCCCTTGTTGAACAAATCGCCACTGTCATCAAAAATCAGCAAGAGATTTATTGTCAGATGGACTAAGATGAAGAGCATCAGGAACAAACCGGTAATGCTCATCAGGAACTTGCGGCCTATCGACGCAGTAAAAAAATTGCTCATAGATACATATTTAAAGTTTGTAGAAAATCCTGGATAAACAGGCTGCAAATGTACTGCCCGATGCCCTTATCTCAAAAGACAAAAGCACCGGGTGTTGTAATTTAGAACCGTTTTAAAATGTTGGCCACAATATAGTCAAAAAATCGAATGAAACTTATGCCGGTTGTTTGGATTTTTATAATTTTAGAACCTGATCCGAAAACCTGTAATCCAGTGGGTTTCCTGCTTCTCTTGCGCTATTTGTGTGGCTGTTTTGATTTATTATTAAATTTTCACTCATTGCCTTTTCTTATGACCGGATACATGTGCTCTTATCTTTGTTCATCCTGCCATTTCGAGGAGGAATTCATGCAAGGTCCGGGATTTCAGGTAAGACCTCAGACGTTTGATGAATACATGGCAGGAAACAACAAACTTTTCCATTATAAGATACACGACAAGATTGTGGCTTTGTCTGCAGAGTATCCCGGAATGCTGATCAGTGCCTCGTTCCAGGTTTATAAATGTCCCCATTGCAAGATCCTTCACAATAAAATTCAGGTAAATATTTATTCCGGGGAACAGATTTTGCACCGGAACCTGTTTAAATGCAGCCGCTGCCGTCGCCGGTTAAAACTCACCAACATCAACCGGCTCAGGATGGCTACTTGTCCGGCCTGTTCCCGAAATTCCTTCAAACGCCAGAAAATCAGAGATCATCTATGGTGACAGGATCATTCCGATATGCGGGATGCCGTCCTCATCGTACACTTCGCTTACTGTTTTGAATCCGAGATCTTCATAAAACTTCTTCAGGTAAAGCTGCGCACTGATTTTTATTTCAGGATCATTCCATTTCTCCCGGGCATACTCAATAGCCTGCTTCATTAATAATTTCCCATAGTTCCGGCTCCGGAATTCCTTATGTACCACTACCCGGCCAATGGAAACCTGGGCAAAACGGCTCCCTCCGGGCAGAATTCTGGCTGTACCTATGGTGCGTTTATCCAGCTCCATGATCAGATGATATGCTTTTTGGTCATAACCATCCAGATCATTGTATACACAGTTCTGTTCAACCACAAATATCTCACTTCTGAGCTGAAGGATATCATATAGTTTATGTACGGTGAGTTGCTGGAATGAGGTAATGGTTATTTGCAAGTATTCCATTTAATGGTACATTGATTTTACATCGGTTATATATAGCTGCAAACCATATTGTTATGGATGCAACCTTTTGGAATTCTTTCCGGGCCCGGTGATCAGGGCACAAACAAACCTGCGATCATGGTAAATACCAGTCCGCATATGGCAATAATGGTTTCCATGACGGTCCATGACTGCAGGGTCTGTTTTTCGTTCATTCCCAGGTATTTGCCAACCAGCCAGAAGCCGCTGTCGTTAACATGGGAAAGGATGGTGGCCCCGGAGGCGATAGAGATAACCACCAGTGCTCTTGCCGGATCACTCAGGGCGAAGACTTCCAGTACGGGGGCAATGATTCCTGCGGCGGTAATCATGGCAACGGTGGCCGATCCCTGGGTAACCCTGACCAGGGCGGCAAGGATCCAGGCAAGCAGGATGGGGGAGAGGGGTGATCCGGCAATCGATTCGGCCATCATTTTGCCTATCCCGCTATCAACCAGGATCTGTTTAAGGACCCCTCCAGCCCCGGTGATCAGGATGATGATGCCGGCTGGTCCAAGCGCTTTGGTGCTCAGGTTCAGGATGGTATCCCTCGACATCCCGCGCCTCAGACAGAGAAACCAAATGGCCATCAGGGTGGCAATGATCAGGGCGGAGAAAGGGTGTCCGATAAATTCGACAATGTCGGTAAAAATCGATTTACTGAGGACCTCCCTGGCCACCAGTACGCCTCCCAGGGTATTAAGCAGAATGAGTATCAAAGGTGTACCGATAATAAATGCAATCATTCTGAACGACGGCAGTTCAGAATCCGGCCTGGACTCGGCATGGGTGACCAGAAAATCGGCCGGTGGCCTCAGATCAATCTTTTTGGAAATATATTTTCCCCAGATCGGGCCGGCAATGACTGCAGTCGGAAAACCCAGGATAAAGCCAAAAAAGATCACCCAGCCCAACTGAGCGTTGATGATATCGGCAACAGCCACCGGACCCGGGGTCGGGGGCATAAAGCTGTGCGTTACGGCCAGTCCGGCTAACAACGGTATGGCATAATAGAGCAGCGACCGGTTGGTGTCTCTCGATAAAGCGTAAATGATGGGAACAAGGATAATAAAACCCACATCCAGGAAAACGGGAATAGCCACGATAAACCCCGTGATCACCATGGCCCAGGGGGCTTTGTCCTGTCCGAATTTCCGGATCAGGTAATGTGCCAGGGATTCCGCTCCTCCTGAACTTTCCAGCATCTGGCCGAATATGGCCCCAAGTCCCACTACAGTCGCAACAAATCCCAGGGTACTGCCCATGCCTTCCTGGATGCTTTTCAGTACACCCTGCAGGGGCATTCCGGCGACAATACCGACATAGATCGAGGTAATCAGCAGCGAAATGAATGCACTGATTTTAAACTTCAGGACCATCAGCAACAGCAGTCCCACTGCCGAGGCCACCAGAAATATGATAAATCCTGCCGACATATTCTAAAAGTTTGAATTAGACAATTTTACGGGCCGGTTTTCTTTGCCGGACTGGTATATGGCGTTAAAGAACTCCACAACGCGGCGGCCGTCCTGTGCGTTAACGGCAGGTTCACGGTTGTCGCGAAGGGCTTGTAAGAAATCGAAAATCTGCATTTTCATATAGTATACCGTAGGGTCTATACTGCTGAAAAAATCAGCGTCTTCTTTTTTCCAGGTTTCCAGGAGATGTTCTTCGCCGGGAACAGACCAGAGATCATTGACCGGGGGCTCGAGGATTCCCGACATGCCGGCAATAAACATGGCACCCCCGTCGGTCTGCACTCCCACAGACGCCCCGTTGCTTCCGTGCACGTGCACCTTCCCGTGAATGCCGGGTTTCTGGGAGTTGCTGACCAGAACATTGCCGATGGCACCACTTTTAAACCGGATGATGGCCAGTGCGGTATCCTCCACCTCAATATAAGGGTGGTTCAGGTTTGTCCACAGTCCGAATACTTCATCGATCTCGCCCATATACCACAACAGCAGGTCTAACTGGTGGGGAGCCTGGTTCACCAGCACGCCGCCGCCTTCCATGTCCCAGGTACCGCGCCAGGCATCTGAATCGTAATAAGCCTTATCGCGCCAACCTAACATGGTTACCGTCCCTAAAACAGGCGTGCCTATTTTACCGTTGCTGATGGCTTCCCTGACCCGTTGAGCGGGGGCATACCAGCGGCGCTGGCTGATAACGCCCGCCTTCACGCCTGATTCCCGGCATCCACTGATAATCCGGTCACAGTCGTCAAGCGTTACCGCCAACGGTTTTTCCACCAGAATATGGGCACCTGCCCTGGCGGCCTCGATGGCGGGATCGGCATGAAATGGGTGGGGGGTGCACACGATGGCCAGGCTGACCTTTTCGCGGGATATCAGCTCTGTTACCGATGGATAGCTTTTAACACCATATTGATCGGCAAAAGTCTCCGCAGAGGAGGGCGTGCGGCTCCAAACTCCGGCAAGCCGGGCATCCGGAATCTCACTGATGGCCTTTGCATGGAGGTGGGCAACCTTGCCGCAACCCAGGATGGCTATGTTGATCATGTAAACAGGTTTTAGTGTGATGATAGATGTTGAATGGTATCAGTCTGAAAAAATACTGTCTCTATATGTTAAACCGCGTAGTGCCATGTCTGTTTACAGGGCCGTTCACGGCTTCAGGATTACTTTGTTCAGTCCGGGCTCCCGGCGGTAAAGCCTCTCGAACCACAAGGCCCCTTCGGAAAGGGGGGCAACTTCTGAAATAAGCGGATCCACTTTTATCCTGCCTGTTGCAATCATTTTCAGGGCTGCTTCATATTCTCCGCGGATGGCGCAACTTCCCTGCACGGTAATTTCCCTGGTTACCACGCTTTGCAGCGGAAATTGTACGGTTTTGGCCAGATTTCCGACCAGGACGACACGGCCGCCTTTTCTGGCCATTTCGATGGCTGTATTCAGGGTCGCCTCTATACCGACAGCCTCAAAAACCACGTCGGCCCCTCTGCCGTTGGTTGCTTCATCAATGCTTTTCCCAAAGCCTGAGTCCCTGGGATTCAGGGTATAACCTGCTCCCAGGGTTGCTGCCAGGGCAAGCCGCCGGTCGTCAATATCGGAGGCGATTACCGGAACGGCCCCTGCTGCAGCGGCGGCCTGCACAAGGCACAACCCGATCATTCCGGTGCCTGTGATCAGGCAGCTTTCGCCAACCTTCAGCGATGAGAGGGAGAGGGCATGTAGTGCGACCGCTACCGGCTCCACCATGGCGGCCTGCTCAAAAGTAACTTCGTATGGGAGCTTGTAAAGTATATGTTCCGGAACCGTAACATATTCGGCGAACGCTCCGTGGCGGCGGTAATTTCCGGGGGAAACACCAAGTACTTCGCGTTTGTCGCTCAGGTTGTACCGGCCCTGAAGGGTATACCAGTCATTCAGCGGATAGACCGTTGAGTCGAAAGTTACCCGGTCGCCGGGTTTCCAGCCGGTTACAGCGCTCCCGGTTTCAATGATAATACCCGATGCTTCGTGGCCCATGACCAGCGGTGGAATTCTGCGGCCGGTACTGCCATCCATGCCATGCACATCCGAACCGCATATCCCGCAGGCCTTAACCCGGATGAGTACTTCGTTTTCCACCGGGACAGGGATTGGCATATCTTTGTAAATCAGTTTGTTGTATTCTGTCAGGACCAGAGCTTTCATAATTGTCGGATTTATTTGCTGATTTTTACAAAGTTACTTTTTTGGAGGTTCCGGCCAACAATTCCTGAAAAAACATAAAATGTACCGGTGTGTGGTTATTTTGTTCGTGAACTCTTTTCTTTTTCAACATCTTCGGGTAAATTTGCCAAAAACCTTATGCTAATTATATGACCGTATTATTGCAAAAGCTATCCGAATGTATTGAATTCGGGAAAGTGAACAAGGCAGCTCCCTATCCTCCGGATAGGAGAGGGATGGATGGTGCGGATGAGATCACTCAGCAGCTGATCAGCGAAGGGGTTGACCCCCAGCGCATTCTCACTGAAGGGCTTATGCCTGGAATGGAACGTACCGGCATCAAGTTCAGGGAGAACAAAATATTTGTGCCCCAGGTACTGATGTCCGCAAAAGCCATGAATACGGCCATGGTTCACCTGAAGCCGTTTTTCCTCTCGGGCGCTGCCCGTCAGAAAGGTACATTTATTATAGGAACCGTTGAAGGTGACCTGCACGATATTGGCAAAAACCTGGTGTCGATGATGGTGGAAGGCAACGGCTGGAAGGTGGTAGACCTGGGCGTGGACATCAAGGCAGAGAAGTTCATTGCCGCCCTGCGTGAACATCCGGGTGCCGTTGTGGGATTATCGGCTCTGCTGACGACCACGATGATGAATATGGAACGCATCACCAAAGCCATCAAGGCGGAACTACCTGCAACGGTTGTGGTAGTGGGCGGGGCGCCCGTTACAGCTTCGTTCTGCGGGCAGATCGGGGCGGATGGTTATGCAAGGGATCCTCAGGGATTAGTAGAATTTCTGAACAATCTGTTGTAGTGGCTAATGTCTGAGAATTAAACTTTTACCGGATTAACATATGGAAATACTTAAGCATATCGGGTCAAACAGGGTGCTGATTTCGGATGGCGCCTGGGGGACATTTTTGCAGAAGAAGGGCTTACAGCCGGGGGAGTGCCCTGAGTTGTGGAACATCACCCACCGGAAGGATGTTCGGGATATAGCGGAAAGCTATATCATGGCTGGCGCAGATATGATTGAGACCAACAGTTTCGGGGGTAGCCGTTTCAAGCTCGAAAAATTCGGATTAGCCGATCGTGTGGCGGAGCTGAACCGTGCTGCCGCTGAAATCAGCCGGGAGGCTGCAGGTTCCGGTAAATGGGTGTTAGGCTCGGTTGGGCCCACCGGACAGCTGCTGCTTATGGATGAAGTTACCCGCGAGGAATTGTACGATGCTTTCAGGGAACAGGCTGTTGCTCTGGAGGCCGGAGGTGCCGATGCCATTATGGTGGAAACGATGACTGATCTGGAGGAGGCGGTTATCGCCGTGAAGGCTGCCCGTGATTATACCCGGATTCCCGTATTCTGCACGATGACCTTCGACCGGCTGGTTACCGGGGATTACCGGACTATGATGGGCATTTCGCCGCAGGAGATGGTAGGACCATTGCTTGATGCCGGTGCATCGGTGATCGGCGCCAATTGCGGTAACGGTATAGAAGGTATGGTGGCTATTGTCCGCGAAATAAGAACTGTTCATCGTGAAGTGCCTGTCCTGGTTCATGCCAATGCCGGTATGCCTGTATATCGTGATGGCGAAACGGTTTTTCCTGAATCGCCAGAAGACATGGCCATCCACCTGAATGCCCTTGTTGAAGCCGGGGCGAATATCATTGGCGGATGCTGCGGAACAACACCCGGGCATATCGCATGCCTGCGAAAAACTCTCAACAGGGAATAGAATAAAAAAAAAAAACCTGCCATGCGGCAGGTTTTTTTTTTTATTCTATTCCTTCTGATAAACCCTTACATAATCGATTTCAAATACATGCGGGAACAGGTCGTTGTCGATGCCCTTCCTGCCGCCCCATCCTCCGCCGATGGCCAGATTCAGGATTAAATGGAACGGTTGGTCAAATGGCCAGGCTTCATAGCCACTCCCTTCGTTCCTGAAGGTAAAGTAAAGCTCACCGTCCACATAGCTCCTGATTTCGTTTTCATCCCATTCAGTGGTGTACACATGAAAATCGGTGGTGGCTGTTTTGATATGTATCGGCTTTCCTACCTGCGTTCCGATCATATGGTTGAACTTTCCGGTATGGACCGTGGAGTGTACGGTATCGGGATCGTACCCGACATGCTCCATAATATCGATTTCGCCGCTTTTCGGCCAACCTCCGTAGGTATTGACGGTTGGCAGCATCCAGATGGCCGGCCAGGTCCCTCTTCCGGTAGGCATTTTTGCCCTGATTTCAAATTTTCCGTATTTCCAGTCACCCTTATTTTTGGTAGTGAGCCTGGCAGACGAATAATCCTTTCCCTGGGTGGGTTCTTTCCGGGCCGTAATCCTCAGGATGCCGTTGTTGATGCCCACATTCTTCGGATCTGCCTCTGTGTACCATTGTTTTTCGTTATTGCCCCAGCCCCAGTCGTTACCATGGGTATCGTAATTCCATTTTGTGGTGTCGGGCATGCCTTCCAGGCTGAATTCATCCCTCCAGATCATTGTCCAGCCGTCTTCGGAAACCGCCTGCTTTTCAGTGGTCAGTTCTTTCTGGTACTTTTTTCCGAAGCGGTCGGTGACCACAACGGTGATTTTGGCGCCCGGTTTTACAGTGGAGGCCCTGAATAAATGACCGGTTTCACTTGAGCTCAGCCAGGAATGCCTTTTGTTCTTTCCGGGCTGGTACATCTCAGCGGCCTGTGGGTCACGGCCTCTGTATTGCTGCATGGCGCCCATATATCTGCCGTTTTCATACCACTCCACTTTCCATTCCGGATCGTAGTTATACACATTGGCGATAATGCAATCGGGATATTTTTGGTCTGCACCGGGTGGATAGAGTCTGAACTGTTCATCTGCCGAAAGCCCTACACCCTTGAAATACCAGGAGAGTTTACTGCCCTCAGCTATATAGACGGTATACCCCTGTGGGCTTCCGTCGGTGGATATGTCGCCCTGCCACCAGGCACCGCTGGCTGCTGCATGGACATGCTCGTGCAGTTTTGGTGAGATAATGGTGTTCCACTGGGTATGGCTGTGCCCGGCCAGAATGTGGGTGTTAAACGGTTCTAAGATCTTGTATAATGCCTGCCGGTTCATAACGGTACCCGAAAGGCTGTTGCTGGCCGGATTTTCCGGCTGGTTGCTTATGGTCGGAATGTGCAGGCTTACGATCACAGTGCTTCCCGGTTCAACCAGGGCAAGGTCCTGCTCCAGCCATCTGAGCTGGGTCTCCGGGATGTAGCCCATGTAACGGTATGAGTCGCCGTAATAATAGACATCCTTTAGCACTACATAATGGATTTTACCAACATTGAAAGAGTAATAAGGCGGTCCGAACTTTTCCTTATAGCTTAAGGCTGAAAGTTCATCCGACCGGTTATTGTAATCCATGTCGTGATTTCCCAGGGCCTGATAGAAAGGGATACCTGTGACAGAGATGATTTGTTTGTAGTCATCGAAATAATTCAGCTTGTCAAATACGATGTCCCCCAATCCTATTCCATGTACCGGATATTTTTCTGAAAGCCCGTCGATGGTTTGCTTAACATCCCGGACAACCGTTCTCAGTTTGTCAAGATCTTCAGGGTCAAGTACCTGCGGGTCTGCCCAGGCGATAAATGCATGGGAATCCTGGTTTTTTGAGGATTTAATGATTTCGAAATCAACCTTCTGTTTGGGTTTGCCTGCTTCAATCTTGCGGTAAAAAACCGGAACGCCATCCACGACAGGTGAACTATATCCGGAAGGCAGGGAATAATATACCAGCTTGCTGTCGGATGTGGTCTGAAGTGTATACTTTCCATTGGAGCCGGTAGTGACTACCGACACCCCGTCGGTCACCGCAACCCCGCCCACTCCCTTCCCATTGGAAGTTATGGTTCCCTGAATGGTGATATTTGTGCGCTGTGCCATCGCTAAATTCATCATCATCAGGGAGATGACCAGCGCAATAATTGTTTTGAATCTCATGATTAAACCGTTAATTATTCAAAAAAAAACCAGCCGGTCAGGTGTGTTCTGAAACGAAGCCTGAAGCCGGCTGGCCCTAAATTATACATTTTTTATTTCAACAGCCACATCAGCTTGTTGATTTCATCGTATCCTTCATACTGGCGCTGCAGGGCAGCTTCCAGGTTTTCCCTGTTGAAGTTGGATTCTGAACCCGGATAGAGATACCTCATGGGTATACCGTTCCGGTTGTTTTCGTTCAGGCTGGTAGCCGGATTTATGGGGAATTCGGGGTAGTTGTTCCGCCGGTATTCGAAGTAGCTGGTACGGGCATCCTGCATAAAATTCAGGATGTAACGCTGCATCCAGACCTGTTTGAGCTGATCCTCTGCGGTAGCCTTAAAGGCAGCTTCACCGGTGAAGTACCCGTCGATATATGCCTGGTTAATGGGCATGTTCTGGGCATACTGGGCTTTTGTGGCACCTACTGCAGCCAGTGCTGACCTTACTCCCGACTCATAATAGTCTTTTGCATTGCCGGTGGTGATCCATCCCCGGATACGGGCTTCAGCCAGGATCAGCTGCTGTTCGGCATAGGTAATCAGCATACGCGGTTCGCTGGCTTCTTCCATAAGGTACCTTTTATTGAGCAGGGAGTACTGATTGGCGCTGTGTCCGGCATTCATGGCGGCATATTCCATGGCTACATCCACGCCCACGTAAGCGTCGGGGTCCGATATGGCCTTACCGGCGGCGACCTGAGCACCTGCAGGTTCTGCATAATAAAACATCCTGCGGTCGTTGAGATTCTTCAGGTGGTTGATAAAGAGTGAACTGAGGACGGTACGGCTGGTGAAAAGGTCATTGGTTCCCGACAACGGATGTCGGTTTTGGGATGAATAGACCAGTCCGAAGTAACCGGTATTGGGTTCAAGAATCTGGCCTGAGGCTACAATTTCGGCAAACCGGCCTTTAACATTCAGTGAAGCGGTATTCTCCTTCTTGCTTAGCGTCATGAGCACCTTCAGGGCGAAAGAGTTGGATGCCCTTCTCCATTTGGCCGGATCTCCGTTGTAAGGTGTCGGATCTCCCGCGAAGGATACGCCTTTGGCAAAATGCTGTTCTGCTTCTTTCAGTTCGTCCAGGATTCCCTTAAAGATCTCTTCCTGGGTATCGTATTTGGGTCTGTAGAGCCCTTGGGCACCCTTGTTGGATTCACTGTAGGGTATATCGCCCATTTCCATGGTCAGGTGATAGAACATAAATGCCCTGGCAAATTTGGCCACGCCCTTGTAGGATTCTTCCATGATGCTACCTTTGGCATAATCAAGCATCATGTCAATGTTGGGCAACATGGTCATCCAACCGAAATCACTGCTGCCGATCCGGTTGTACTGTTCGCTCATCTGGCCTTCATTTGCATAGCCGACATATTTCGGGAGAGCATTTTCCGCAACCATTACCTTAGCATCCCTGCCACTGAATCTGGCCGTTCTGAGAATTACATTGGTCGCCAGCATGGAAGCGCTGACCTGGGTGGTTGTATCCGGGTTGGTATTGATATCCTCAAATTGGTCGCAGCTGATAAGCATTGACAAAATCAGGAATATTCCGGTAAATATTTTAACATTCTTCATAATGGTCATTTTTTTTAGATATATATTAATAAATCTATTTTTATCACTGTCCGGTAATGGTTATCAGAACATAACTTTCAGGTTTACACCAAGATACCTGATCGACGGGTCGCTGAAGTTTTCAGATCCGCCGTCCGGGTCAGAGTACTTGAACTGTTTTGCCCAGAGGAATACATTCTGGCCGATTGCCGATACGGATGCCCCTTTGGACATAAACCTGGAGGCAATGGTTTTGGGCAGGTCGTATGTCAGGGACATTTCCCTGATTTTGAAGAACGTTGTAGAGTAGGCATCTACCGGTGAAGGTGATCCGCCCCAGGCAGTTCCCTTGTGGTAGGCTTCCGTATAGGCTTTATAGGTGACCGCAACATCATTGGGTGCATAAACCCTGGTATCACTGGTAATGTTGCCGTAGGTGTCGTATGTTGCGGCACCGGAGACTACCTTGACACCCTGGCCGATGTAATTTCTGGTTCCGGGTTGGGTGGCATCGAGATATCTTTCCGGTACAACCGATTTCGGGTGTGAACCTGCCCTCCACATATACATTTCGGTGGTGGTCTGAGCCAGTCCGCCTACACGGCCGTCGACCGACATGCTAAACGTCAGGTCCTTATATTTTAATGAAGTGCTTGCACCCCAGATCCAGTCGGGATCAGAATATCCGAATTTCGAATCATAGGCTGAGTAGAGTGGCAATCCGTTGTTGTGGATGATGTTACCCTGCGGGTCCTTCTGGTAATCTCTTAAAATATAGTGGTCAACCCTTTCACCGACCTTTACCCAGGGCCTGTCGGCCGAAAACAGGGAGTCGAGTTTCGTATAGTAGCGGGCATATTTCGACCAGTTCAGGGCGACATCCCAGCGCAGGTCTCTGGTTCTGACCGGAGTTACATTAGCCGTGATTTCAAGACCTTTCCGGGTGATTTCTTCTCCGATATTGATGAAGTTGGAAGAAAATCCTGATGAGGAGCTGATTCCAGTGGAGCGGAGGAAGTCATACATTCTCTTTTCGTAATAGGAAACATCCAGGGCTGCCCGGTTACTGAACAGATTCACCGCTGTACCGAATTCCAGGGTCGATGAAGATTCAGGGCGTACGTCAACTCCCCTGATGGTCGTCGGATAAGCTGCCGAACTGAGGGTTCCCCAGGCGTTGTTGGTAATTGAATATACCGAATTGATGGCGTATATGCCTGCAGGGGTTTTGGAGGTCGTCCATGATCCCCTGAGTTTCCACATGGATAGCCAGTCCATGTCGGGAAGCAGTTCCGAGACGATAAAGCTGGCGGATACGGAAGGATAGAGATAAGACCGGGTGGATTCTGGAAGGGTTGAGCTCCAGTCATTCCGGAGGGTTCCTTCTGCGAAGATCAGGCTTTTCCATGATATGGCCATGCGGCCGAACAAGCTGTTTACCTGCTGCCTGAAAAGACTGGAGGCAGTGGCCACCGGATTGATGGATGATCTCAGTGAATAGAATGCCGGTATGGAAAGGCCACCCTGGGTCCTTGCTTCCATTCCGTCGTCCTGGCGGTAGAATATGGTTCCCCCTACAAAGCCGTCGAGTGTAACGTCGCCTATTTTACCGTTCCCTGAAATCAGAAGGTCATTGTTCAGGCTGTATCCTCTTCCCAGTCCTATATTGTAGGAGCCGCGCTGCGATTCGCCCCAGATCTCGGTTCCGTTCTGGATAACCCTGGCATTGCCACCGCCCTGAAAAGAACCTCTTGAGATGGTAATCTCCTGGCGGTCGCTGTAAGTGTCAAACCCTGTACGGAAGGTAGCCTTGAGCCAGGAGGTAAAATCATAACTCAGGTTCAGGGTCCCGTTGAACACATCGCGGTTCATGCTGTGGGTGCGTTCGTACCGGTCAAAATAGGGGTTGTTGTTGGTCGATGTGTAGCTGTTGTTCTGTACTTCATTGGGAATGAGCCAGTAATCCTTGTATTGGCGGATGTCATAATCGGGAGCCGACCAAACCAGCAGGTTGTACATGGGGTCGTAGCCGGTGTAGCCGCTGAAACCCCTGTTGGGGGTAATTTGTTTGTTATAGGACATGGAGGAGGAGAGGGTGAACTTGTTGATTTTCATGTCTCCGCCGATCGTATAGGTTATCTTGTCGAACATGGAGTTCGGATACTGCCCCTTGTTGCGTACCCAGGTGGCTGATGAGCGGAAACTGCCGAATTCGCCCTGCTGGACCATGTTGACGTTGTTGTTGAGTACATATCCCGGTTCCAGGAAATTCTGGAAATTGTCCTTTCCGATTGGCAGGTATGGCATTGCCTTAAGGGTTTTGCTGATGGGGTCCCACTGAATCACTTCCCTGCCATCGAGGGGTACGCCCCATGAACCATCACCGCTGCGTGAATAGGTGTTGGTGGCGGTATTGACAACGCGGCCGAATTCCGACTGTAATTCGGGGATGGCCAGGTAACCGGAGGCAAACATGGTTCCGCTGTTGACCGATACCGAGACGCCTTTGTTAGCTGCGCCCATCCTTGTGGTAATCATGATCGCACCGCTGGCTCCACGGTAACCGTAAAGTGCCGAAGCGGTAGCTCCCTTAAGAACAGTGATGCTTTCAATGTCATCGGAGGGGACATCGCGAAGACTGAGGTTCCCGTAGGGTACTCCGTCAATGACGATAAGTGGTCTCTCCCCACGGATCTGGATGTCGGGTTCGGCGGTGAATTCAGTGGAGTTGCGTACCAGCAAGCCGGCGACTTTGCCGGTCAGCGAAGTACCCATGTCAACGCCTTTTACGGTTTGCAAACCTTCGCCGGAAACCTGTTGTACCGCATATCCCAGGGCTTTTTCTTCCCGCCTGATGCCGAGTGCGGTAACGACTACCTCGTCGACACCGATTATGGCTTGTTCAAGGGTTACATTGATTACGTTCCTTCCGGTCACATTGATCTCCTGGGTTTTCATCCCTATGAATGAGTATACCAGGGTAGCATTTTCGGGCACATTGGCCAGTGAATATTCTCCATTGACGTTGGTGACGGTTCCTGATGAGGTGCCTTTGATAACAATGGTTACCCCCGGAAGCGTTGTTCCATTCTTATCGGTAACCTTTCCGGTAAGCACTCCCTGCTGGGCAGCTGCCGGGATACCTGGTGCCACGTCCTTTTTGTGCACCACGATCAGGCGGTTGTTCACCGAATAAGTAAGATTGGTGCCTTCAAGCACAGTATGAAGCACCTTGTCGACCATTTCTCCTTCGAAACTGACGTCTACCCGTTTCGAAAGATCTACCTGCTGAAGGTTGTAAAAAATCGAAAATTCCGACTGGGCTTCAATTTTCTCAAAGACCTCCTCCAGGGTGAGGTTTTTACCCGCCAGGCTGAGCTTGGTCGTTTGAGCGTAATTGGCACCCGCAACCTGCATCAATGCAGCAAATAACAATAGCCATGTCAGTTTCATAATGCGAAAAATTTTGGCAGTGTCAATTATACCATGACACTCCCTGTGAATCCACTTTTTTTTCATAGTTTTGCAATGATTTGATAATTATTTATTTAATTATTTTCGGAAGGCGGATGGTAGTAGCGGACCACCGCCTTCACTTATTTTGATAATTGTGAACTCTGAATCAGATATGAGAATGAACGTATTTTGTAAGGCGGCAACATATATGATATGCTTTAATCCGCCAAAATGCTTCAGAATGCCACTCAGGGTTTCTTGTACATGATCTCAAATTCCCTGAATGAAATTCTTGAATAATCGATAGGTGTTGTAAGTTTCAGGGCATCCAGCACCTGCCAGATGGTTTCCTGGTTCTTGAATCTTCCTGTATAGGTGAATTGCCTGAGTTCCGCTGCCGACCAGGTTATCTGGACATCATACCATCTTTCCAGTCTCCTGACCAGTTCGGAGAAGGCAATGTTACGGAAGATAAATTCGCCGTCTTTCCAGGCTATTTCAGGTTCAATATCCACGGCAGCCCTGGAGAAGCGGTTGGCCTCCCGGTCGTATCGGAGCCGTTCCCCGGGATTGATCTCATATATCTGGCCCGAACGGTTGAAGGTGATCTGAACACTTCCCTCAGCTAAAGTCGTGCTGCTGAAAGGATTGTCGGGGTATGCACAAACATTGAATTCAGTCCCCGTAACTTCAACGGCAAAATCCGAGGTATTGACGATAAAGCGTTGCTTTTTATCCGGGACAATGCTGAAATAACCTTCTCCTTCGAGAAAGGCTTCCCTGGAGTTGGTTTTTGGATGCTGACTGTACACCAGGCGGCTTCCTGAGTTAAGGGTAACCGTGGAACCATCCTCCAGAACAAAGGAGGATTTGGAACCCAGAGGCACTGAGAATTCCATGGCTGTTTTTACCTGTTTTTCTGAGGTTTGCATCAGCATAATCCCCGAAAACAGGCCGATGGCCAGTACCGCCGCCACTGCCACCGCCTGTTTCCAGAGGGAAAGCCTTATGACTTTCCTTTTTTCAAGTTGTTTTTTGTAAAAACGGAGCAATTGCTCATCTGTCGAAAGGTTTTTTCCCTGAATGGAATCCCAGGTATCTTTGATCTCAGAAAATGCCTTTTGGTTCACGGGGTCTTTCCTGATCCATTGCAGGAGTTCCTCCGTTTCCTGAACAGTACAGTCCCCGTTCAGATACCGGGCAATCAGATTTTCTATATAATTATCGAATTCCATTAACAGCTCTGTTTATATCTAATACAACTTTGTTCCTGAAATTACGTCAGGAATTTTAATGTTTTTTCAAAAAAAAAAGAAGAATCAGGGAATATTGGGCAGATTTTCCTGAAAATGCTCCTGGCGGAAATAATTCAGGAGAATGAAAAAGGTCTGGCTGGTCAGTTTTTTCCTGAGGTTTTCAAGGGCCCTGTAAATTCTGGTTTCGACCGTTCTGACCGGGATATTCAGTTTTTCTGCAATTTCGCGGTTGCGTAATCCTTCAAACCTGCTCAGGAGGATCACTTCACGCTGTTCTGCAGGCAGTTTCGTTATGGCATCATGGATTTCTGCAAATGTTTCCTTTTCGATCAGTGATTTTTCGATGGTTTCAAAAAACCGCAGCTCGGCTTCCTTTAACTCAATGGCGGCAGATGAGGCATGCCGGTTCACTGCTTTTTGGTGTTTCAGGTGGTTAAGGCAGCTGTTCCTGACTGCATTAAAAAGATATGATTTGAGGTGGTCATACTTTTTGTGATAGAGTTTCTTTTCATATACTGCCATGAAAATATCCTGAACGATATTGTTCGCATCTTCATCATGGTCGATAAATTTCAATGCATATAGATACAATGGCCTGTAAAGATCGCGGAATATGGCGTCAAACTCCTGCATAAGCTTTTTCCTTCAGGTGCAAATTTAGGAATAAATGGGATTAAAAGTCGGTATGCCTGGTGTGGATTCTGTTTAAAATGAAAATGTTGGTTCAAAAGGAAAATAAATGGAATCAAAACCTTGTAAAGATCTCCAGGACCCTCTGTTTTTCATTTTCCCAGCTTAGTTCTTTGGCGGCCTGGTTCAATCCTGGTTCCCATGATTTTCTCAGAACAGGGTCAAACAGCGCTTTTCTGAAGGTTTCTGCCAGGTTTTCCGGGAGATTTGAGCCGGCTATCAGTCCGACCTGGTAGTGTTCCACAATTTTCCTCATTTCCGGGAGGTTACTTACCACCACCGGAATTCCTGCCTGAAGGTAGTCGAAGAGTTTGTTGGGCAACGCATAACGGTAATTAAGTCCAAGATCTTCTTCAATGGATATTCCCAGTGAAGCACTTCGGGTGAGATCAGCCAGTTCCTCCAGGGGTACCCTTCCCTTGAAAAATACATTTTTTGAAGTTATTCCGGCAGCAATTTCCTTCAGCTCTTTTTCTTTATCGCCGCTCCCGGCTAATATAAGGTCAGCTTCAGGGATCAATTCCATGGCTTTTATGGCATTTTCGAGTCCGCGGCCGAGATTTAATGCACCCTGGTATATGATTGAGGGTCTCTCCGATACAAGCCGGTCAGCCGCATTCCTTGTTTCGAGATTTACTGGCAGTGGCAGGTTACGCACCACATCAAAGCGGATACCATATTCCGAGGAGTATATTTCAGCAATCGAATCACAAACCGTGTATGCAGCCTGTACACGGGGGACCAGGATTTTCTCCAGCCATTTCCAGATTTTTCTGATCTGTGGCCGTCCGGCCAGTTCGGGAACTTCGGTGAAATATTCGTGACTGTCATAGACCACCGTCGTCCGGGTGAGTGAGGCAGCTGCCACACACCCCGGCAGGGTGTCAAGGTCGTTGGACAGAATGATCGCGGGGCGGCTGAACAGCAGCCGGAAAAACAGCCTGAGGTTATATTCGGCATAAAATAAGGGCCCCTTGCGGAAAAGCAGGTGCATCCGGTGCATCTTGTAGGGGCGTGGATTAACTGCCGGAGTATCCCGGTACCGCCTGCCGGTCAGGGTGACCTCATAACCCGCTTCAACCAGACTGAGGCAGGTTCTGTGTACCCGGTTGTCGGCAATCAGGTCATTGGTAACGGCGACAGATACTCTTTTCAAGATTCAGGAAATTTCCGGATTTAATACATTAATGTGGCGCTTGTTGCAAATATAGCCTGAAAACGTTGCCTGAGCCCCGGAAATTGTGAAGAATATTAAATCTATCTTTGCGGTCAAAATTCATCTGATGATCCGCTATTTTGAAAATTATTCGCTGAAAGCGTACAATACCTTTGGCATCGATGCCAGGGCCCGTCATTTTTTTGAGTTTACTGAGGTGACCGATCTTCAGGAACTGGTTTCCAGTCGGTTGTTTCAGTCCGATATGCCGCGGTTCATCCTGGGGGGCGGCAGTAACCTCCTCCTGGCCGGTGATTTTAACGGATGGGTCATCTTCCCGAATATACCGGGTATTTCCATTGAAGGAGAGGACCGGTCATTTGTGAAGGTACGTGCCGGGGCCGGTGTGGTCTGGGATGACCTGGTAGAATATACCGTCAGGGAAGGTTGGGGTGGTGCCGAAAACCTGTCGCTGATCCCGGGCAGGGTAGGAGCCGTACCCGTTCAGAATATCGGTGCCTACGGACAGGAAGCATCGGAGATTATTGAGGAGGTCAGCGGTGTGGATATCCGTTCTGGTGTTATATACAACCTGTCTGCCGCAGATTGCAGGTTTGCTTACCGCGACAGCATTTTCAAGAATGAAATGAAGGACTTCTTTGTTATCACCTCTGTCCGTTTCAGATTTGATAAGTTTCCTTTGCTTCGCACGGATTACCAGGGAGTCAGAGAGGAACTTCAGGATTTTAAGGATCCCGGAGTCGCTGATCTGAGAAGGATTATTACCGCGATACGCAGGTCTAAACTGCCCGATCCGGAGCTAACCGGAAATGCAGGCAGTTTCTTCAAGAATCCGGTAGTTTCAAAGGCGATGGCTGTAACTTTGCAATCGGAGTATCCGGCTCTGCCGGTATATGATACCGCTGATCCTCAGGTTAAAAAGCTTTCGGCCGGCTGGCTCATTGATCATTGCGGCTGGAAAGGTTACAGAAGGCGCGATGCCGGGGTGCATGTAAATCACGCCCTTGTATTGGTAAATTATGGTAGTGCTACAGGTCGTGAAATCTATGACCTTTCAGAGGAGATCAGAATTTCAGTACTTGAAAAGACCGGTGTGGCGCTCGAAAGGGAAGTGAATGTTGCCGGTCTCTGATTTGTTAAATTGTTATTAAAAGATATTATTATCCAAATTAATTGTGGTTTGAATTTGTATGGAATGTTTTTCCGTTTATATTTGCAATAAGATAAACAGGTATAATAATGAAACCATTTAGTAAAATATCAGGATCTTCGCCGGCCTCATGCCGCACTGGTGTTATTATACCACCCGGAAATATGGGTATGCAATAGCCTTCAGGCAGGTTCAACTGAACAGGTACTGAAGGCCGCTTCGTCAAAAACTCCCTTAAAATCAATTATTTATTTTTATTGAATATGTGTGGTTTTACCATGGTATTATTGCATATATACTTAATCAAAACATCATAATTTTTGAATTATGTCAGTAAATATCATCCGGGTTTCCGGAAATATTGCCAAAGAACCTTTGCACAGATCGAAGCTGATCACTTTTCTTATCCGGCAGGGTTTGCCGAATCTGCTGGTTGTCTCTGCCCTGCCTGAAATCCATCTGCTGGTGTGGGAGTCAATCGATCAGGTCTTCTATTCCGGAGCCGATTCGGAATTTATCGCCAGCCAATGCAGCCAAATCTGGCAGGAACATACCGGAACCGGACCTTCTCCGCAGTTTGTAAAGGAAACAGAGAAGCTTTCTAACCTGCTGAAAGGGATTTACCTTACCGGTGATTATTCACCTGCACTGAAGGATGCGGTACTCAGTCAGGGTGAAGTACTGTCTGCCTTAATTTTTGGAGAGCAACTCCGGCAGGATGGAAAGGAAGCCGATTTTCTGCACCCTTCGGAACTGGGCCTACGGGCTTCGGAAGATTTTGGAAATGCTACTTTTACTGGGGTTTCCCCGGAAAAAATCAACCTGTTGGATCCATCTGTGGTCTGGGTACTTCCCGGATCGTTCGGGATTACCAATGGTGGTAAGATTGCCCGTGCGGGTAAATCGGCTGCTGATTATACCGCAGCTTTTCTGGTTGCTGAATCCGGAACTGAAAGGCTCATTCTCTGGGGTGCCGGAAAAGCTTTCTATGCTGCTGATCATTCTATTGTTCCCGAGGCAGGAATCATCACCCGGCTTACCTATGCCGAAGCCAGTGAGCTGGCCTATTTTGACCATTTTTCCCTGCATCCGCGAACGGTGGAACCTCTTATCAGAAAACATATCCCTATCCATCTGCTGAATCCGGAAGGCGATGATTTTGAGCTGGTAACCATCATCAATACGGAAAATTTTGTATCCCCGCGGGTGGTGAAGAGCGTGGCCTGCACAGACGATATCTCTGTCCTGAAGCTGAATGGCCCGGGCGTTGGGCTGAAACCGGGGATTCTGGCCCGGATTACCGGAAAATTGGCCGAAGCATCCGTGAATATCAAATCGGTGATTACGTCACAGGTAAGCATCAATATTTTACTCGACAGCAAAAGTGGCAGTCAGGCCAGGACCGTTGCGGCCGAGCTGGGATTTACCGCGGTGAACGAGATTGAACTGCTTGAGGATGTGTCTCTTGTCGCAATTGTCGGGCACGGGATGCAGTCGAACTATGGTATCTCGGCAACCCTTTTCGGGGCTGTGGCACAGAACCGGATCAATGTAATCCTGAGCGGGTCGGGGGCTTCCGACCTGGTCAGTTATCTTCTGGTAAACACTTCCGACCGTGACAAGAGTGTCAGGGCAATTTACCGGGCATTTTTTGAAAATTAATGAAATTAAAGAATTTAACCTTAATAATCAATGATCATGACAACACAGAATCTTAAATTTGAAACGCTCCAGCAGCATGCCGGACAACAACCCGATCCGACCACCCATTCGCGTGCACTTCCCATATACCAGACCAGTTCGTATGTTTTCGAGAATGCGGAACATGCGGCCAACCTGTTTGCCCTGAAGCAGTTCGGGAATATTTATACCCGTATCATGAACCCGACCACCGATGTGTTTGAACAGCGGGTTGCTGCCCTGGAAGGAGGTGTCGCCGGTCTGGCCCTCGCTTCAGGACATGCTGCTCAGTTTCTTGCCTTTACCACCTTACTTGATCAGGGGGATAATTTTGTTTCATCACCTTATCTGTATGGAGGTTCCTACAATCAGTTCAAGGTTTCGTTCAAAAGGCTGGGTATTGAGGCCCGCCTGGCCGAGGAGCTCAGCCCTGAAGCTTTTGAGAAACTGATTGATGAAAATACGAAAGCAATCTACCTGGAATCGATCGGCAATCCGGGATTTGTAATTCCCGATTTTGAAGCTTTCGGGGCTTTGGCGAAAAAGTATGACCTGCCATTTATTGTGGATAATACCTTCGGGGGAGCCGGCTACCTGGTGAGGCCTATCGATTACGGCGCCCATATCGTGGTGCAGTCGGCTACCAAGTGGATTGGCGGTCATGGTACCAGTATCGGAGGAATTATCGTGGATGCCGGTACCTATAACTGGGGCAACGGCAAATTCCCTGGCTTTACAGAACCTTCACCGGGGTATCATGGACTGAAGTACTGGGATGTGTTCAACTTCGACAGCCCACTCGGGAACATTGGTTTTATCATCAAGGCCCGGGTCGAAGGATTGCGCGATTATGGCCCGTCGATCAGTCCGTTTAATTCATTCCTGCTCGTACAGGGCCTTGAAACCCTTTCCCTGCGTATGGAACGGCATGTTCAGAATACCCTGGCCCTGGCAGAATGGCTCGAAAAACATCCCGGTGTGGAGAGCGTCAATTATCCCGGTCTGAAGTCCAGCCCGTCGTATGCCAACGCACAAAAATACCTGCCCAAAGGGGCCGGCGGTGTACTGTCGTTTGTCGTCAGGGGAGGTAAGGAGAAAGCCCAGCAGGTGGTCAACGAATTGAAACTGGTGAGCCACCTGGCTAATGTGGGAGATGCTAAGACGCTGATTATCCAGCCTTCAGCCACTACCCACTCCCAGCTGCCCGAAGAGGCCCAGCTGGCAGCAGGGGTATACCCGGCCCAGCTTCGCGTAAGCGTCGGACTGGAACATATCGACGATATCATCGCCGATTTTGACCAGGCCTTAGCCAAGGTTCAGGGATAAATTCAATCAATCGATATTATCTTTGCAAATCCCGGTTGCAGGATGCTTATTTAGAGTATCCTGCCGCCGGGATTACTGAGTTTAATTTATTCATTAATCAACTAAAATACAGCATAATGCCGGTTAATATTCCTGACCAGTTACCTGCCATCGAACTGCTGAAGCAGGAGAATATTTTTGTAATGGACGAAACGCGTGCCAGTCATCAGGATATTCGTCCGCTCAAACTGGTGATCCTTAACCTGATGCCCTTAAAAATAAATACCGAAACCGATCTTCTGAGGCTCCTTTCCAATTCACCCCTGCAGATTGAGGTCGATTTCCTGAAGATTAAAGGCCATACCTCCAGGAATACCCCTTCCGAGCATATGAAGGCCTTTTACCAGAATTTCGACAGGATCAGGCATAAAAAGTATGATGGAATGATCATTACCGGTGCCCCGGTGGAGCATCTTCCCTTTGAGGAAGTGACCTACTGGCATGAACTTCAGCAAATTATGGACTGGGCATTGACGAATGTGTTCAGTACTCTGCATATCTGCTGGGCTGCACAGGCCGGACTTTTCCATCATTACGGCATTCCCAAGTATCCGCTTCCGCAGAAAATGTTCGGCGTATTCAGACATAATGTTTCTGATGATAAGCTGCCCATTTTCAGGGGTTTCGATGATGAATTCTGGGTGCCGCATTCGAGACATACCGAAATTCACCGGAGCGATATTGAAAAAGTCAGTGATCTTACCATCATTTCAGAATCGGATGAATCGGGAGTCAACATGGTGGTAGGCCGTGGCGGCAGACAGCTTTTTATTACCGGGCACCTGGAATATTCCCGCTTTACTTTAGACCAGGAATATCGCCGGGATAAAGCCAAAAATCTCCCCATTCATGTTCCGGTAAATTATTATCCGGGAGACAATCCGGAGAACCTGCCGGTTATCCGCTGGAAGTCAGCTGCTAACCTGTTGTTTGCCAATTGGTTGAATTATTATGTTTATCAAGAAACTCCCTATAACCTCGCGGAAATCCATTAAAAGTTTTCTATTTTTACGCTGAAAACAAAATCAGGTAATAATGGAAAAGAAATTTGCAGTAGTACTTGCCGGTTGTGGGGTATTCGACGGAGCTGAAATCCATGAAGCCACCCTGACTATGCTGGCCATAAACAGACAGGGAGCACTGTATCAATGTTTTGCCCCTGATGTAAATCAGGCACATGTGGTAAACCATATCACCGGGGAGGAGATGCCGGAAACGCGCAATGTGATGGTCGAATCTGCACGGATTGCCCGTGGGAACATCCGGCCGTTGTCGGAGTTCGATCCCGCCGGATTTGATGCCATTGTTTTCCCGGGTGGGTTTGGCGTGGCAAAGAACCTGTGTTCGTTTGCTTTCGACGGGGCCGACTGCCAGGTTAACGACGATGCCAGAAAGGCTGTGAAGGCTATGCACCAGGCCGGAAAGCCCATCGCTGCACTATGCATCTCACCGGTATTGATTACCAAAATTCTCGGTGATGTTGAGGTAACCATCGGCAGTGATGCCGGCACGGCAGGAGCCGTTGAGAAAATGGGGGGTAAACATGCCGTAACCTCTCACGGCGAAGTGATTGTCGACCGCAAAAATAAGGTGGTTACAACGCCCTGTTATATGCTGGATGCCAGTATCGGACAGATTGCCGACGGCGCCGAGAATGTGATAAAAACCATATTAGCCATGCTGTAGCGGTCTGAACCTGCTGCAGGAACCAAATCTAAAAAATGCACTGTATTGATATCCACACCCACCAGATACCCGCAGGAACCGGAAAATTGTTTATTATGAACCGATTTCCGGAAAATCATCTGTCTGATTTGCCGCCCGGCGGTTTTTATTCGGTGGGTCTGCACCCCTGGTTTATCGGCAACGAAACCGCTTACCGCAGGCAACTCTCCAGGGTGGAAGAAATGATTAAACTGGATGGCGTAATTGCCATGGGGGAATGTGGCCTTGACAAGGCATGCAAAACCGATTTTCAGCTTCAGCTGGATGTGTTTCTCCGGCAATGCGAAATCGCCGAATCGGTCAATAAGCCGGTTATCATCCATAGTGTCAGGGCGTGGAACGACATCTTCCACCTGAAAAGGAAATTCAGGCCAAGGGTGCCCTGGATTTTACACGGATATAATGGTAATGAAATGATCACCAGGCAGATGCTGCAGCAAGATTTTTATTACTCATTGGGTGGTGCCTTGCTGGATGAGAATTCGCCGGTACGTAAATCGCTGAAGATGATTCCTGTGGAGCAACTCTTTTTTGAAACCGATGAAGACCTGATGCCGGTAAATGCCCTGTATGAGTTTACCAGTGAATGGCTGGAGGTTAAAAAGGATAAACTGGCCGAGAAGATTGAATGGAACTTCAGGCAGGTATTTGTAAGAGAATGAACTGGGAAGAAAGAACATTGCTGTTGTTGGGCTCCCAGCGTCATTCTGCCCTGAAAGGGGCAAGTGTTCTGGTAGTCGGATTGGGTGGGGTAGGTGCCTATGCTGCGGAAATGCTGGTTAGGGCCGGGATTGGCCATCTTACCATCGTCGACGGCGACGTGGTGGAACCGACCAACCGTAACCGGCAGCTGCCGGCGATGGTTTCCACCCAAGGCAAGCCCAAGACCGAAATCTTGTCGGCCCGTTTTATGGATATCAACCCGGGGTTGCAACTTACAGCAATTAACGAATTTCTGCGGGATGAGCGTACCGTCGGGCTGCTGGAGAGCCGGCATTTCGATTATGTGGTCGATTGCATCGATACCCTTTCCCCCAAGGTTTTCCTGATTTACCATGCCTTTCAGCGGGGATTGCCGGTGGTTACCTCCATGGGTGCCGGCGGAAAGATGGATCCTTCGCAGGTGAGAATTGCCGATATTTCGAAAAGCCATGACTGCAAGCTGGCACGAATGGTGCGAAAAAGATTGCACAAACTGGGTATCCGGAAAGGTATCCGGGCGGTTTTTTCCCCGGAAGAGGTTCCTGAAGAGGCAATCAGACTCGAGCAGAGTCGCAATAAAAACTCAACAGTGGGAACCATTTCCTATATGCCTGCCGTGTTTGGCTGTTTTGTGGCCAGTGTGGTAATCCGGGATTTGGCCGGACCGACAGCTGTCGGGGAGGAGACTCCCTCTGCCGGGGAATTTCCGGATTGAAAGTTAACCGGACGGTTTGAAGTATGAACCTGGGTTGACTGGAGAATGTAAAATTGGATGCCGTATTTTATGGCTGTTCATTAATCGTATATTACTATGTCCGACTGGAAAGAACGATTAGGTGTTGTGTATAGTACCAATCCTGATTTCAGCTATCAGAAAGAGGGGAAAGAAGAGGCGGAGACCCTTCCGCCGCAGCAGCAGAACCTGCGGGTTCAGCTCGACAGGAAGCAGCGCAAGGGGAAATCGGTTACGCTGATCACCGGATTCAGGGGGAAGGATGAAGACCTTCAGCAGTTAGGGAAGTTTTTGAAAACCAAATGCGGAACCGGTGGATCGGCGAAGGAAGGTGAGATCATCATCCAGGGGGATTTTGTGCAGAAGGTTCTGGAAATCCTGCAAAAGGAGGGCTATAAGGCCAAACGTTCGGGAGGTTAAAATTAAAGATATGAAGCAAAGAAATTTCTGGTTGTTTTTGTTGTTGCTGACCGCTTTCGCCTGCGCTCCGGCCGTAGAGGAGGAGGTATATATGTTTTCCTATTTCAAGGGAAATGGGGAAGACGGGCTGCACCTGGCCTGGAGTCAGGACGGGCTGAATTTTTCAGCGCTGAACGGTGACCAGTCTGTATTGGCACCTATGGTCAGTGAGGACCGCCTGATGCGTGACCCCTGTATCATTCAGGGTCCCGACGGGCTGTTTCATATGGTGTGGACGGTCAGCTGGAATGACCGGGGAATAGGTTACGCCAGTTCAAAAGACCTGATCTCCTGGTCGGAACAGAAATTTATTCCAGTAATGGCGCATGAGCCGACAGCCCGGAACTGCTGGGCGCCCGAGGTTTTTTACGATGATGCGTCAGGAGAGTATGTGATATTCTGGTCGACCACCATCCCCGGCCTTTATCCGGAAACGGAAGCCACGGCCGACAGGGGCTGGGACCACCGCATGTATTATGTAAGCACCCGTGATTTTGGAACCTTCAGCGAAACCAGGGAGTTTTATAACCATGGTTTTAATGTGATCGATGGTTCACTGATCAAATCCGGAGATACTTATTACCTGTTTCTGAAAGATGAAACCCGGTATCCGCCGCAGAAGAACATCAGGGTGGCCACTTCGAAAAGTGCGACAGGGCCTTATTCGCAGGCAAGTGATCCCATAACCGGTGATTACTGGGCGGAAGGTCCGACAGCCATTCAGGTTGGCGGTGACTGGGTGGTCTTTTTCGATAAGTATACCGAGCACAGGATGGGCGCAGTAAGTTCGCCAGATCTGATAAACTGGACGGATATCTCAGAAAAGGTATCTTTTCCGGACGGAACCCGTCACGGGACGGTTTTTAAGGTAAAAAGAAGTGTCCTCGACAAGCTGGTTGCCCATTTCGAAGTTAGTGATTAGGTAATCAGGGTTTCAAAAAAATACCAGGTCATCATGCCTGAGGCAACCAGTTTCAGTAAAACGCCTGCCAGGAATCCTGCAAATGATCCGAACCCTGCCCGAAGGGCGTGTGGGGTATTCTTCCCTGATAACAGTTCGCCAATAACGGCTCCTGCAAAAGGACCAATGATTATCCCGAATGGAGGAAAGAAAATAAGGCCGATGACCAATCCTATGATGCTTCCCCGGATTCCGGGACGGCTGGCCCCGAACTTTTTGGCGCCCCAGACCGGTATCAGGTAATCGATGAGGGTTACCAGCAGGGTAATCAGTCCCCAGATCAGCAGAAACCTGGGTGTGAATTCATGTCCGGAGGTAAAATGAAGCAGGAGCAGGCCCAGATAACTCAGGGGTGGCCCGGGTAACACGGGCAGGGCACATCCGGCAATCCCGCCAATCATCAGCAATATTCCCGATATGATCAGAAAATAGTCCACTGCCTGATTTTTTTATATCTTTTTTTTGTTGCTTCTCAGTACCATGATCATCGCCAATAGGGAGATGGCGGCAAGCGTGGCTGCGGCCACATTCAGGGTAAGGTCACTGAGACGGCTGAAAACTAACGCTTCCAGCTTGTCGTGGAAGGTTATCGAGAGCAATACCAGTAAATTGTTAATGGCATGTCCTGCAATGGCAAGACCAATGTTTTTGGTCCTGACCATCAGCCATCCCAGAAGCAGTCCCAGTACAAAAGTGGCAGGAAACTGCCATGGATTCAGGTGGAACAGGGCAAAAAGCAGTCCGCTGTAAAAAACAGCTGTAGTACGGGAGTAGTTCCGCATAAGTCCATGCATGACAACACCCCTGAAAATCAATTCTTCAACGACCGGAGCGATGATGACCACTTTAATAAACGCCCCGAAAAATCCGAAATCATTTTCAAAAATTTTGTTGAAGAGTTCCCAGAACCAAACAGGAGGAGGGATAACCCGGTCGACCCAGTGGTTAACGATATTCAGGAGTTGCTGGGTGCCGGCCAGGAAGCTTATGATCAGAAGTATCAGTGCCGGATTGAATTTTTTAAGCGGAAAAACCTCCCTCACCGGATTGCCTGTATTTTTATAACCGTACCACAGAATGAACAGAACTGAACCGACCCCCAATAATATCTTTTTTACCGGGTGGTACAGGTATTCCGAATCCTGGTAGTAATCGATCAGCGCCAGCGGGAAATCCACCACCGTCTGGATAAATATGTACAGGATGACCAGATGAATGGCCTGGATAATGGTCGGATACTGTCTGAACCTGATTTGCTGCATAACCTCAAGGTTGTTAAAATCTCAAATATACAACATATTTAACAGCTTAAAAGATCACCGGGTCCCCGGATTATTGCTCCTCCAGGTATTTACGGTACAAGTCTGGTCTGAGCTGGCGCGTACGCTCAATAGACTGCTGGTGTTTCCACTCATCGATCAGCTTGTCATTACCGCTAAGGAGAATTTCGGGGACCTTCCATCCCTTGTACTCGGCAGGGCGTGTATAAACTGGCGGGCTAAGCAGGTTATCCTGGAACGAATCCGACAGGGCTGAGGTCTCATCGGAAATGGCACCCGGAATAAGGCGTACAATGCTGTCGGTGATAACGGCTGCGGCAAGTTCTCCGCCGGTCAGGACATAGTCACCGATGGATATCTCCCTGGTTATGAAATGCTCCCGGATGCGGTGGTCAATCCCTTTGTAATGGCCGCATAGGATAATCAGGTTCTTTTTGAGACTGAGGCTGTTGGCTTCCTGTTGGTCGAACGGGATCCCATCAGGAGATGTATAGATGATCTCATCATATTCACGCTGGCTTTTCAGGTATTCTATCGCCGCTTCCACCGGCTGAATAGTCATGACCATACCCGCACCCTTGCTGAAGGCATAATCGTCGACCCTGCGGTGTTTGTCCGTGGTGAAATCCCGCAGGTTGTGCACCACAATTTCAACCAGATTCTTGTCACGTGCCCGCTTTATTATAGAATGACTGAACGGGCTAACCAGCATTTCAGGTAATACAGTTATGATGTCTATACGCATACGGATCATTTTGCTGCAAAATTACGAAATTCAGGAAACTGCAGTCTGAACGGATCAGAGATTTGAAATGATTCCATAACAGCGCATATTTTATAAAAAAAGGACAGAATGACAGTTTGTTTACAATCGCGGTGCCATATTGGCGCTTTTGTTATCATTTTTGTCAGATAAAAAGAGTTTATTATCTCATGGAATATGTTTTGATTACAGCTAATCATCAAAAACAGAAAATTAATTTAAAAATAAGGAGGATAGAATTATGACCTTAGTAAGATTTAACCATGCAGGTTACCCCGTCACAAAAAGTTTAGTTGATGAACTGTACAGGAACTTTGGTTTTAACGACACCCGTGAGGACTATTGTGCCTGTGTCCCTTCCAATGTTATTGAAAATGAGCAGGATTTCAGGCTTGAACTTTCAGTTCCCGGTTTCTCGAAGGATGAGGTTAAAATTAGTGTGCAGAAGAACATTCTGATCGTCAAGTCTGAGAAGAGTACAGATGATCAGGAAAGCATCAGGTATCTGCGCCGTGGTTTTGTTCCCCGGAATTTTGAGAAGCGTTTTGAGTTGTCGAAGCATATCGATACCGAACAGATCTCGGCCAGTTTCAACAACGGTATTTTAGAGATCGTGCTTCCCAAGCGTGAGGAAGTGCTTGAAAAGGCTCCGGTTGAGATTCAAATTCAATAATAAAAAATGCGGGTACTGCCCGCATTTTTTTTAATATTTCTACCTATTCCTGTTCATATTCCTTTGCAGCCTCTTTCATTTTCTCTTCCCTGGTTTTGAAATTTCCATTCAGGTAATCCCTGAAATTTAGCGCTACCCCCAGTCCGGGCAATTCATCCAGGGAGTCGTCGAGGTTTGCCAGCCAGGCTACCACAATTTCCTCTTCAGGTAAAATGATCAGCATGGCTCCGCCCCCGGTTACGTTCCCCCTGGCTGCATAGAAGGTTATTCCGTCAATGGTCTCCAGAAAAAGCAGCCCGTTTCCATTCTGTAGCTTCATCCCTTCAGCCGAGGTTGGCGCGGTCAACATCTTTTCCTTGACTGAAGGAGTCAGGGTGTTGGCATAGAGCAGGGCATTTCCCAGTTTTACGATATCTTCAGCAGTAGAAAGATAGCCTTCTGAGGGCATTCTCCATCTGAAATCCCTGAAAGTGGCATTGACAACCTGGGCAACCATATCACGGTCATAGAAATTGGTTCTTCCTTTAACGGTGGCCACAGGATTGTCGGGCATGGTGTTTTCCAGTCCCAGTGTATCGGTAACCCATTCACGGATCAACCTGGAGAACGGTTCTCCCGAGATTTCTTCCATTACTGCCCCCAACAGGTTAAAGCTTAATGGTGTTGGATACTGAAATACACCAGGGGGGTACAACAGGCTGTCCTGGCTGAAATTTTCAATGCCTCTTTTGATTCCTACGTTGAGTCCCCTCCAGCTCAGCTCTTCGTCGGTGGGCAGCCTGAGTCCGGCAGTCTGATCCACCAGGTGCTGCAATCTCAAGGGATATTTTTTTTCCGGAAATTCTGGCAGGCGCTCCCACACCAGATCGTCGGGTGAAAGTTTTCCCGATTCCGCCATTTTATAATAAGCCAGGGAGGTAAGTACCTGAGTGACTCCCCCTATCCGGTAAAGGGTTTGCCGGGTGGCGGGTACGTCCAGGTCGGTGCTGGCCTGTCCGAAGCCTTCTGAATAGACGAGCTTGCCTTTTACACTGACTGCCAGTGAACTCCCCGGGGTAAAACTTCTTACCATATAGAATATGGCATCTTTGCGTACTTCTTTAATAACTTCCCTGTACGAATTATCGATAATCCGGACACGATCTTTTTCCTGGTTGCAGCTGTACCCAAACACCAAGCTGCCAACCAAAAAACAAAACAATAACCTTTTAATGCTCATAATATCTGGTTTTGCATTTCACTTTTCAATTGCCGGCCAAAAATATTGAATCTGTTCAATTTATGAAAAAAAATCCGTCTGCTTTTTAACTTTTCCTGAACCCATGATATACTGAAAATTCCGGATTAAGGGTCATCCAGCACTATTTTTGCAGAATTTTTTTGGCTATGATGGGATAATACATAATTTTGATAAGCGATTGGCTGGAATAAAACATGACGTTTAATTAAATTTTGCTGAAATGAGACATAAAGTAACACTTTACCGGATCGCCACCCTTTTGATGGCCGCACTGATGATTCCGTCCTGCGCTGTGAATCCGGTTACCGGAAAGAGACAGCTGATGCTGATTTCAGAAAATCAGGAGATTGCCATGGGAGCTGAATATGACCCCCAGGTACTTGCCACCTTTGGAGAGTATAAAGATGAAAATCTGTATGCATTCATGGAGAGAACCGGAAATGCCATGGGGCTGATTTCCCACCGGCCCAACCTGAAATACCATTTTAAAATTCTGGATACTCCGGTAATCAATGCATTTGCCGTCCCTGGAGGCTATATTTATTTTACCCGGGGCATCCTGGCCCAGTTAAACAATGAGGCGGAACTGATTGGTGTTATGGGCCACGAAATGGGCCATATCACTGCCCGCCATACAGCCAGCCAGCAGAGCAAGCAACAGGTTGGTCAGCTGTTACTGGTCGGGGGAATGATTGCCTCGGAACATTTCCGGGATATGGCGCAGGTAGCGATGCAGGGAATGCAACTGTTGTTTCTGAGTTTTTCCCGTGAAAATGAACGGGAAGCCGACCGGCTCGGCGTAGAGTATTCTGCCCGCATTGGCTATGATGCAAGTAAAATGGCTGATTTCTTCCAGGTATTGAACAAAATGAACATGGCCAGCAGCCATGGCGGGGTACCCACCTTCCTTTCCACCCACCCTGATCCGGGTGACCGGTACAATTCCGTTAAGAATCACGCCGGTGAATGGAAACAGAAGCTAAATCTTCCCGAGTGGAAGGTGAATGAAGACAACTACCTCAGGATGATCGACGGATTGGTATATGGTGAAGATCCGCGCCAGGGATATGTAGAGGGTAATACTTTTTATCATCCTGAAATGAAATTCAGGTTCAGTTACCCGGCGGGATGGAAACTGGAGAATTCACCGTTCCAGGTAAGTATCGCTCCTCCGGATGGCAAGGGGATGATGATTTTTACCCATGCTCCCGGGAACTCCCTTCAGGAGGCTGCCCAGAATTCCCTGCAGCAACTGAAGCTTACCGTTACCGAAAACAAGAATACCACGGTCAACGGTATGCCGGCTATTGCCACTGTGTCGAATTTGGTATCCCAGAATCAGCAGACCGGACAACAGCAGACCTTGCGCGTACTATCCTATTTTATCAATGATAACGGGAGTTACTTTGCTTTCCACGGGGTATCGGCGGAGCCCGACTTTCCGAATTTTGTCAAGCCGTTTGAAACGACCATGACCAATTTCAGCAAACTCACCGATCCATCAAAAATAAATGTAAGTCCTAAAAGGGTCAGGGTGATGCAGGTGAGCAGGACCGCCACGCTTTCCGAAGTGTTCAGAGGTTTCGGGGTTCAGCAGTCGATGATGAATGAACTGGCACTGCTTAACAACAAGGAACTGACCGACCGCATTGAGGCGGGTTCGCTGATCAAGATTGTCAGGGAATAATTTAAACTGAATAAAAGGCTATATCCAGCCCCTGATCCGGTACCAGGCAAGTGCAGTCAGTTCGCGTGCGATCAATATCTCGTACTTAAGGTGGTTCCAAAGCTGATATCTCAGTTGTGTACTTTCACCTGTGCCGGGTGGTATGGTTTTTCTGCCACCAAGATCACTGTCGTTGAAGGAAAAGTTTGCTTCTGAGGCATTCTCGAAAGCCGGAAGGGCATTTACTTTCTGAAATCCGGCTTTCCTGAAGCATAAAACCGCCCTGCGCATATGTTCAGGCGAGGTAACCAGCAGAATGGATTCGTGTTCTCGGACCTGTTTCAAACATTCGAGTGCCTGGTAACGCGTGTTGGTACCGGTTGCCTCAAAATGTATTTTTCCCGGATTTACTCCCCTGGTAACCAAATCTTCCCTGATCCTGACCGGAGTTGAAGAACTGTTGGCCGTATCACCGGGCATGACAATAATGATACGGCAGGTTTCACATTTACGGGCAGCGGAGGCTGCATACCAGCTGCGCATGAGGTTCGATTCACTGGGCATCCCGCTGCCACCCAAGAGGATGATCACCTCCGGGGGCCATTTTTGTTCCGACCGGCTGGTGCCCAGCCAGTGATACCCCCAATAGGGAAGGGTGGTGAAGGCCAGGATTACCAACCCCGAAAATAAAACACCCAGGGTAATCAGAAAAGTTCTGATCAAGCGGAAAATTTGAATATTTTTGAGAGAATTTCGTTTCATAAAGGATTCTGAAGCGATTTTTCCTTGGTAAATGTATTGCTTAACTTGATAACTGCTCTGTTTTGGATATAAAAGTAAAAAATAAACTGCTTCAGTTGTATAAGAAACATTTTTCAGCTGATGCCGATTCTTTTGAAATGCTGCCGCTTTCCGGTTCTTACCGGGAATATGCGCGGCTCGGGAGAGCCGGGCACTCGGTCATCGGTGCATTCAATGCCGATGTGAAAGAGAACCGGGCCTTTCTGACCTTCTCCCGGCAGCTTGCGGATGCAGGTGTGCCTGTCCCCGAAATTTATCTGGTAAGCGATGACCATACCACCTATCTTCAGGAAGACCTGGGTACGGTAACCTTGTTTGATTTTATTACTGAAGTGAGGAAAAGTGAAGGTTTTTCGCGTACCATTACCGATGAGTACCGGAAAGTGCTGGATGTTCTGCCCCGGATTCAGGTGGAAGGGGGTAAAAGGATCGACTATTCGGTCTGCTATCCGCGTGCAGCCTTCGATAAACAGTCGATGCTCTGGGACCTGAGTTATTTCAAGTATTATTTCCTGAAACTTGCCCGGATCCAGTTTGATGAACAGCTGCTGGAAGATGATTTTCAGCGTTTCACCGATTATCTGCTGAGTGCCGACAGCGACTATTTTATGTACCGCGACTTTCAATCACGTAATATCATGCTGAAGGACGGGGCAGTTCACTTCATCGATTATCAGGGTGGCAGGAAGGGAGCCCTGCAGTATGACCTCGCCTCCCTTCTTTATGACGGCAAAGCGGATATTCCCCAGCAGGTCAGGAATGAACTGTTTGAATATTACCTGGACCAGTTAGAGAAATTCATTCCGGTCGACCGTTTTGAGTTTATGCGCTTTTACCGCGGGTTTGTCATCATCCGAATTATGCAGGCCATGGGAGCTTATGGTTTCAGGGGTTTCTACGAGAATAAGGAACACTTCCTGAAAAGCATCCCTTATGCCCTGGATAACCTGGAATATCTGCTGAACCGGCTTGATCTTCCCATTGAGCTGCCTGAGCTGACCAAAGTGCTGAATGAGGTGACAGGATCTTCGTTCTTGCGCTCTATTGGGCATGAAAAGCATAACCTGACCGTCAGAATCACCAGTTTTTCCTATAAGAAAGGTATTCCTGCCGATCCGTCAGGAAATGGCGGCGGATTTGTCTTCGATTGCCGTGCCATCAACAATCCCGGCAGGTATGCCGAATTTAAACCCTTAACCGGTAAAGACCCTCAGGTTCAGAAGTTTTTAGAGGAAAAATCGGAAATGAAGGCGTTTCTGAGTGCCGCTACCCTGCTGGTCGATCAATCCGTAAAAAACTATATTGACCGCGGATTTACCCACCTGTCGGTAAATTTCGGTTGTACGGGCGGTCAGCACCGGTCAGTATATGCCGCAGAGAAACTGGCCGCCCATGTCAGAAACAATTTCCCGGTGAACGTTGTTTTGCTGCATAAAGAACAAGATTGACAGGAATGGGGAAAACGGCTTGCGAGAAGAAAAGTTTTGAGAACTCAGAAGATCCGAAGTATTACTGTAAACGGTGCGGGGCAAAGGTCCGCAAGGAAGAAAAGGTTTGCAAGCCACGCAAAATATGATTGATTTCCTGAAATGAGGGTGCAACTTACCCAACGGATTTCGCGAGATTTTTTGCAAATTTGCACCGCCGGAAAGAATCCGGAACAGTAAAACATGTTTTTTAGCCAGATCAAATAAACACTATTTTATGGGAAGAGCATTTGAATACCGCAGGGCTGCCAAGGAAAAGCGCTGGGACAAGATGTCGAAAATATTTCCCCGTCTCGGGAAAACCATTACGATTGCCGCAAAATCGGGTGGTCCTGATCCCGACATGAACTCTGCGCTGCGCACCGCCATACTGAACGCAAAGGCACAGAATATGCCCAAGGCCAACATTGATGCAGCCATAAAAAGGGCATTTGGCAAGGATGCCGAATCGTTCGATGAAATCAATTACGAAGGGAAAGGCCCTCATGGAGTGCTTATTTTTGTGGAATGTGCCACGGATAATAACACACGGACAGTGGCCAACATCAAAAGTTATTTCAATAAGTCGGGCGGCCAGTTGTCGCCGACAGGTTCCCTTGAGTTTATGTTCTCCCGCAAAGCCGTCTTTGAATTTGAAAAGCCTGCCGGTTTAGATCTCGAAGAGCTTGAACTCGAACTGATCGATGCCGGGCTGGAAGATATCGAGGAACATGAAGGGGAGTTTTATGCGTATGGTGACTTTACCAGTTTCGGTGCCCTTTCGTCGGCTTTCGAGCGGCTTGGGATCAATGTCACCAAGGCAACCCTGAAAAGATATGCCAATACACCGGTGGAATTTTCTGAGGATCAGATGGCCGATATCGAGAAGCTGATTGATAAACTGGAAGATGACGAGGATGTTCAGGCGGTATATACCAATATTGCCTGATGCAGGTAAATTCCGGAAGGCAATCTGCCTGAAGCTTCTTATAAAACCGATTCAGTTCTGATGATATTGAGCCGGCCGGTTTGCTGGTCAGCCATCCCTGTTTGCCATTCAGGGTTTTTGCTTCCAGATCTTGTCTGCAGCCTCCAGGTAAACTGGTAAGGCTGCTGAACCGTACCACGGGTAATAATCGGCGGCCAACAATTCCGATTTGACTGCCGGGTCGGTCTGGACCAGCTCTTTGGCCTCTTCAACGGTGGCTACGTTCAGAATAAAAATACCCCGGAAAGCGTTTTCATTCCGGCCAATGGGTCCGGCTACAATCAGTTTGCCTTCCTCCGACAGCCGCTCCATGTTACTCATGTGCCCGGCAAAGCGCTGACTGATAAATTCCCTGTCTGTAGTAGTATTGGAACCTGTTTTCAGGATGACCAGCACATAGCTTTTCATGCCGTAATTGTCGGCTCCCAGTTTCCTGGCCAGTTCCTGGTCATAGGAAGGGTTATCGGATTGTGCTCTGCAGGTTATTGCGGCCAGGACAATCCATACAGTCAATAAAGAATTTCTCATATCATTTTAATTATTCATTTCTGTATTTAAGCATAATGTCTTTAAACAGTTCACCGGTAGTGGGAGGTGTATAGGAAATGGCATTGGCACCTGATTCAATGGCCAACCTGATGGTATCTTCTGTTTTTCCACCAGTGGCAATTATGGCGATTTCATCACTGATGTCGCGTATCCTTTTTACAATTTCGGAAGTCTTTCCGGCACCTGAAACATTCAGGATATCTGTCCCGGCTTCAATTCGTCCTCTGATATCCTCATTTTCAGATACAATGGTAATGACAACGGGAATATCGATTTTATCCTTCAACCTCCTGATCAGGTCATTCGGGGTGGGTTTATTCAGAACAACCCCCAGGGCTCCCTGAAACTCAGCATCCAGGGCCAGGTCAATGGACCGGTCGCCGGTGGTTATACCACCCCCGACTCCACAAAAAATCGGTTTGTCGGCTGCCAGGATAAGGGCATGCGAAATGGCCGGCTGAGGCGTAAAAGGATAGACTGCTATAATGGCATCTGCATTGGTATTCCGAATGATTGCCACATCGGTTGAGAACAGAAATGACTTCAGTAGCTGGCCAAATACCCTGATCCCTGAACATTCATCAATAATTTCGGGCACTGCAACTATATTCTTGTGCAGCCGGCTTCTGAAATCGGGAATTTTACTGGTTCTCATAATTCTGTCTTTTTTTAAGGTTTTGCTCTTATACAGGGCAAAGTGTTATAAAATCCATCCAAAGATAACCATTGCTTTGCCCGTATTTAATCCTCATTCACCTTTAAATATACGTCATTTACCGGTTTTTTTTGCGAAGTTATCTTAAATACGGGTAATTTTAATCCGCCTGAATTTAATAATTGCCTATATGATGATTCCTTCCGAAACCCATATTTCCTGGTTTAGTGAGCAATGGAAATGGACATCCGCAGAGATGCCCCTGTTCAGTAATGAATATTCACCGGCTGAAAAACTTCTGCGTGAGAAAAAATCAACCGCTTTTTACTCCAGATTCAAATCATTGGGAGAGGAAGTCCGGAAAGGGAAACGTGAATTCGATGACCAGGCAGTTATACCTGAGTTGTCGCGTTTCATGACTGATGTATATGACTTTCCCGGCTGCACTGCTGAACTGGTTGTCAATCCGGAATTCTTTGGTGTATCCCGGCTCTTTTACCGGCAGGCGAAAGAATTTGACAGTGGTCTTCAGCGGGAGGAAATTTACCAAGCCATGCGAAATCTCTGGATTATGAACGGAATTCAGATGATGATGGGTTTGCCGGTGGAATTAACGCCTGCCATGTTTGCCTACAGCCTTTTGTATCCTTATTCCGACAATCTGCTGGATGATCCTGAGCTTTCCAAATCTGATAAACTGATGTTCAGCTGGCGGTTCGAAGACCGGCTCAGGGGAATTCAGGTTCCGGCAAGGGATCACCGGGAACAAAAGATCAGCGAACTGGTGGGAATGATAGAACAGCAATTCAGCCGCGAAGAATACCCGGAGGTATATGAAAGCCTTCTGGCCATTCATGCCGCCCAGACCAGGAGTATTGTCCTTCAGAATCAGGGCAGTGACCTGGGGCCGGAGGAAATCCTGAAGGTCTGTTTCGCCAAAGGTGGAGCCTCTGTGCTGGCCGACGGTTTTCTGGTTGCCCCGATGCTTACCCCTCTGCAGCAGCGGTTTCTGTATGGCTATGGTATCTGGCTTCAATTGGCCGACGATATTCAGGATATTGCCGATGATGAAAAGGAGCAGGTCAGGACACTCTTTTCCGGGGCAGAAAGCAAAGAGGAGGTGGCCGGGTTTCTTAACCGGACCATTCATTTTGGCCGGGCCATTATCCACGACATAGGGTGCTTCCCCTCACCTCTATGCAGCGGTTTCGGGAGCATTATGGTGCACTCCATTGAAATGATGATTCTGCAGTCGGCTGCTCTGAACCAGTCCTATTTCCCAAATAGCCAGCTCGGGCAATTGGAGCGTTATTCTCCCCAGCGTTTTGCCTATCTCCGGGAATTGAAGAAAAAAGGCAGCTCCCGCCGCATGGGGCTGATTACCAGTCTGGCAGCCGGCTAATAACCCAGGTTCTTGCCTTTTTCCAGGGCTGGGATACCATACTGCATCCAGGCCGGCATCGGTTCTCCTTTAAGGTAGTGGTTGAAAAACTGGAACATCCTTTTGTCCAGGTCCATCCGGTTAGCCCAGCTTTCACCCTTCAGATTGTGCGGTTCGTTATTGTAATTCAGTAACCAGACCGGTTTGTCGAGGCGCCTGAGTGCCACGAACATTTCTATGCCCTGATACCACGGCACCGCGCCGTCGTTATCGTTGTGCATCATCAGCAATGGGGTCTCAATCCGCGTTGCAAAGAAAAGTGGCGAGTTCTCGATGTACTGAATGGGTTTCTCCCAAAGGGTACCGCCGATCCTGCTCTGGGTCTGTTCGTACTGGAACATTCTGCTCATTCCGCTTTCCCATCGGATGCCTCCATAAGCGCTGGTCATGTTGCTGACCGGAGCTCCGGCCATGGCTGCCGCAAACATGTTCGTCCGTGTGATCAGCCACGCGGTCTGGTATCCCCCCCAACTCTGCCCCTGAAGGCCGATGCGGTCCTTGTCAACAAACGGGTGCACGGAAATCAAATGATGTACTCCGGAGACTATGGCATCATACGCACTTTGCCCCGGATAACCTGTCGTATATGTGATATCGGGTACAAAAACCAGGTAGCCATTGCTGGCGTACATGGTCCTGTTGATGGTACTCCGGCTCGGTGAAGGCATAAAGTAGCGGTAGAGCCCGTCGGATAACAGCTCGTAGAAATAAACCACCATTGGATATTTCTTTGACGGGTCAAAATTCTCCGGTTTGTAGAGCAAACCTTTAAGCCTCTCTCCGGTAAACGAATTCCATTCGGTTAGTTCCACCGATGCCCAGTTGTATTCTGTCTGCTGCGGGTTGGCATGACTAATCCTCTGCTGGTGACCAAAATTAAGGTCGCTGACCCACAGATCCGGGAAGGTGGCAACATCTTCCATGCTCCACAAATATTTGTCGGCCTTTTCAGCTTTTTTCCTGAAATTGTAATATACAGGCCCCATTGCAAGTCTAACAGGCTCTTTTATTACCGAAAAATCAGCGGTGTAAAAGCCCGATTCCATGGTGTTTTCATTGAATGCGGACATTAGATTGCCTGCTCCCGTCGGAATATATTCTTCTTCGGGATCGGTTTTAATATACCTTAACCTGATGTTATTCCTCCTGCCGAAAGCCTGGGTTACCGAAACCGGTACGCGCTCTCCCGCCAGATCGAGGCGCCAGATGTCGTAGCGGTCGTATATGTACACAAAGCGGTCGCCGGGTGCCCAGCCGGCAATTCCATAGGGTGAAGGATTGGCCGGAGTGTCATCGGTTTCATTGTAAAATTTTACCGGCAGTACTTTTGTCAGGGATATGTCCTCCATAGCTCCGATATCGGTTGAACGGGCATAGTAACTGCTGTCTGCCGGGTCATACCATACCAGATATTTTCCTCCGGGCGATAACTGTACATAACTTTTCCCGGTAACTATCCTTCTTTTAATACCTGAGCGAAGGTCAACCAGGTAGGCATCCCTTTGGTTGCCGCCTGTCCAGCTGGCCTCCCTTTCATAAGGGGTATTGTCGAAACCTAATGCCTGTTCCCCGTTTCCTTTGTTTACGGTTATGATGTCCCTGACCTGAATATCGGCCAACTGGATGAATCTTCTCAGATTAGTGTGATAAACCGCAAGCCAGGTTCTTTTTTTGTCACGGTCCATCTGGACTTTCTGCTGGGTCTGAAGTCTGGTATCCTGCCAGTGCCATATATCGACCATAGGCTTTTCCTCCGGAAGAAGGGTGTCTTTGGGTTCGGCCTGTGGTGTAGGGGCTGTGCCAAAATAGAGTTTGGTCCCATCCTGCGAAAACCTTATGTTGCCGTTTTCCGACGGTGACCAGCCTACCGGTAGTCCTGATGTGTAAGCATCGGCCACGGTTTCGGGAGCAGGATCAGCAAGCGTGCCGAATAAAAGCCCGTAAACCTTGGTTTCGGCTGTATCTTTTGAATGCAGGAAAGCGAATTTCTGGCCTGTTTCATCCATGACCGGGTTTTTTACCCAGCCCTGGCCTGAAAATTTCGAGGTTACCGACCTGTCGGCAGTATTAAACAATTTTACCTCTGACCAGGTACCGGTGGAGTCTTTGCTTTCCTGAGAAAAAATCAGCACTCCCGATTTCAATGCAAACCTGTAGGCGTTTACTCTCCTGAATACCAGAGTATCCCTTGTGGAAATCTGAAGCAGGACCAGGTCATCACCCGCTGGTTTTTTACCATTGTTCTTTTTTGCGGTAGCACTGGTATCCCTGACTTCTTCGGGCTTAACAAGGAATGCCACCCAGCCTGTAGTAACTTCAGGCATGGAATAGGATTTCACCGACGGAAATTTCTGGATGCTTCTGTCTGAGAACCTGTAAATCCCGATACTGTCGGAGGGCATTTCCTCTTTCTTGACTTTTTTACGTTTTGCCGTTAATACCGAATCCTGTGGAGGCTGAATATGGTATACCAGAAAACTGCCCGACTGGTCGAAAGAAGCCTTCGTTCCCCTGGCCAGGGTATCCGCACCGCTAAGCCGCAGTTCCCTGACCAGCAGCATGCCGTCTCCCTGCTGGGGATTCAGTTCAAAAGCGACTTTTTTCCCGTCGGAAGAAATGGTTTCACCTGCAATGGTACTCCAGAACCGGTAATCGTCTGCCGCTATGGATTTTTTGGGATTTTCACGTGCATTCAGTGCAACACAGCTTGCCGCAACCAGAAAAGTAAGTATTGTTTTTAAGTACATAGTCCGAAAATAGTAACAGTATAATGCAAAACTAACCCAAAATCCGGTTTTTTTCTGAAATCACCGGTAAATGTTCTATTTTTGGAGCAGTACGCTTAAAAAAAAGTATGAAGATTATAGTAGTGGGTTTTGGGTTCATGGGAATGACCCATACCATCAATATCCTGAAAAATCCCTTATTGGAACTGGTTGGCATTGTAGACAAATATCCGGAGAAAATAATGCAGAAACTTTCGGAGGAAACCGGCAATTTTTCAACCGGAAGTATTGATGTCGATATCATGAAGAACATCAGGATATATACCAGTCTGGAAGAGTGTCTGGCAACAGAGCATCCTGATGCCTGCGTGATTGCCGTTCATACAGACCTGCACTACAAACTTGCCCGTACTGCACTCGAAGCTGGTGTGGCGGTATTTCTGGAAAAACCGTTTACGCTTGATCCGGAAGAAGGCAAGGATCTGATCCGGCTGGCAGATCAGCAGGGTCTCGTACTGATGATCGGACATGTGGTCAGGTTTATGCCGGCGTACCAGACGCTGCGCGAATGGATTGGTGACAAGCGGTTTGGTGAGCTGAAGTTTCTCTCACTCTCCCGTTTCTCCGGCGTACCTGCGTGGGGAGAATGGAAGGATAAAAGGAAGTCATTCGGTTCCTCGGGTGGAGCCTTCTTTGACCTGCTGATCCATGATATAGATTATGCCCAGTGGGTGCTGGGGCTCCCAGATAAGATCGTTGCTTCTGCAATTCCCGGCCAGCTCAGCCTTTATGATTATGTCAATGCAGGCTGGGTATATGAATCCGGACTACAGGTTAAAATCGAAGGGGGCAACATCTTTCATACGCAGTTTCCTTTCAGGGCTGAATTTGTGGCAAGGTTCGAACAGGCAACGGTTTCCCTGCTCGTAAATGATTCAGGGAATATCAGGATATCGCGGGATGAGGAAACGGCATTATTCCCCTCTGGTGATGCCAATCTTGGATTTTCCGGAGAACTTGATTATTTCGTTACCTGTGTAAGTGAAGGCAGACGGCCTGACATATGCACTCCCGAATCTGCCTTGCAAACCATTGAATTATGTTACCGGCATATCAATCAGGATTGATTTTCATACTGGCACGAATATTGAAAAAGCATTCTCAATATTTGCTTCCGGGAGACAGCGGACTGATCAACCGGTTATCTTCAGGGAGTGTGAAAACAGACTAAAAGAAGGATTTATCCGTTCTTACTTTTATCAATCAAAAATGTAAAGTCATGAAGAGATTATTGTTCATCACCGTTATATCCCTGTTATCCCTTGCTGCAGCAGCACAGGCTACTTTCGACCTCGGGATCAAGGGAGGACTGACCCGTCAGGATTTTACCATCTCAAGGGAAGCCTATACGGCCGATCAGATTTTGAGTTACCACGCGGGGGCATTCGGCAGGGTTGGATTCGGCAGGATATTTATTCAGCCGGAGGCCTATTTCAATTCCCGGGGAGGTGAGATATTTCAGGGTGACGTAAACCCTGTGAATGTTACCACCAAATTTGACTTTTCAACGGTAGATGTACCGGTTTTAGCCGGACTGAAGCTGTTCAAGAGTGATTTTGTCAACATCAGGGCGATGGGCGGGCCGTTGTTCAGCTTTGTAACCAGCCGCGATGTAGATGGCCCAAAATTCGGAACCGACAGTTTCCGGGACAATTTCTTTGGATGGCAGTACGGAGTCGGCGTGGATCTCTGGTTTATCACTCTTGATGCCCGGTTTGAAAACAGCCGGAACAGCGTAATCCAGACCAGCGATTTCAACGCCCGGACCAATACATTCCTGTTGTCTGCCGGGATCAAACTGTTCTGAGAAACCGCTATGAAAGTTTGCTTTTGTATTCGGAGTAACCGAAGCTTCTGACCAGTTCAAAATTCCCGTCCTGCCGCAATATACCTATTGAAGGGTGTCCCACTCCGTTGAAGAAGTTGGTTTTAACCATGGTATAATGGATCATGTCCTGAAAGACGATCCGGTCGCCAGGTTTCAATTCTTCGTCGAATGACCAGAACCCGACAAAATCGCCACTCAGACAGGAATTTCCCCCCATCCGGTATGTAGGTTTTCCGGAGACTGGGTCAAAATAGGCACCTTCGATGCGGGGTTTATAGGGCATTTCAAGGCAATCGGGCATATGGGCTGCAAAGGAAACATCCAGCATAGCGGTTTTAATGCCTTTGTTTTCCACCACATCGAGGACCGTAGATACCAGTACGCCGGTATCCCAGGCAAATGCCGAGCCTGGTTCAAGGATAACGTGACGCTGATATTTTTCCCTGAATCTTTTCAGGAGGGTAATCAGTTTGTCCACATCATATCCCTGCCGGGTCATCAGGTGCCCTCCGCCCATATTGATCCACTTAACCTGGGGGATGTATTTTCCAAAGTGGGTTTCGAAAGCTTCCAGCGTTTTTTCAAGGTCGTCGGCGCCTGATTCGCACAGGGTGTGAAAATGGAGCCCTTCAATTTCCGGAGGAAGAACATCGGGTAGCTGTGATGCCAGGATGCCTAAACGTGATCCGGGGGCACAGGCATTGTAAATCAGTGGTTCGACTTCCGAGAATTCAGGATTGACCCTGATTCCCACCGAGACCTTGCGGGGAAATTCCCTGATCTCCTGAATATGCCGGTTAAACTGAGCCATCGAATTAAACACCAGATGGCTGCTGTATCCCAATATCTCATTGAATTCCGGTGGATTATATGCCGGAGCGTAGGTGTGTGCGGGTGCTTTCATCTCTTCGAAACAAAGCCTGGCTTCGTTCAGTGAGCTGGCAGACGCACCGGATACATATTCACGGAGAATGGGGAATACACTCCACATGGAAAATCCCTTGAAGGCAGGAATTATCTCCACCCCGGCTTCATTCTTTACCCTGGAGATCAGTTCGAGGTTCCTGCGGAGCAGGGGTTCCTCGATTACAAAGCAGGGTGAAGGGACCGCCTGAAATCTGGAAGGCATATCAGGAAAGTTTTTGCAGTTCTTCAATAATCATTCTTTGGGTAAGGTCATTGGCAGGCACCAAAGGCAACCTGAGTACGTTCTCGATTACGCCGAAATGGTGGAGCATGGTCTTAACGCCCGCCGGGTTACCGTCCTGGAACTGAAGCCTGAACAGTTCGATCAGTTCGTAGTGCACCTTCCTGGCTTCAGCAAAATCGCCTTTAAGCCCATGATGGATCAGCGCGCTGAGTTTTGCCGGCAGGGCATTGGCGATCACGGAAATGATCCCCTCGCCGCCGATCGACATGATGGTAATGGCCAAAACATCATCTCCGGAAATTACTTTGAAATGGGGCGGTGTATATTTGGCGATCCGGGTGATCTGGGAATGCGTCCCGGAGGCTTCTTTTACAGCTACAATCTTGTCGGAGGCTTCCGCCAGCCGGATAACCGTTTCGGCTTCCATGTTGATACCGGTGCGGGTCGGGACATTATATAAGATGATGGGCACCGGTGTATGCGCGGCCAGCTCCATATAATGTCTGTAAAGCCCTTCCTGATTGGGTTTATTGTAATAAGGGGTAACAATCAGGAATCCGCTGACCCCGGTGCTGTCGAACGATTCCATTTTTTTGATCATGGCACGGGTATCGTTGCCGCCCATTCCAACCACAACCGGAATTCTTCCGGCAGCCCTTTGCTTTATGTAAGCAACCACTTCGGTCTTTTCCTCTTCAGAAAGCGTGGAGGTCTCAGCGGTAGTGCCAAGGGCAACCAGGAAATCCATGCCACCTGAAATCTGGTTGTCGACCAGTCTGCCCAATGCATCGAAATCGACATCAAAATTCTTCTTGAAAGGGGTGATAAGCGCCACTCCGGCACCGGTAAAATCAAAACTCATAGATTCGTGTTTTTATTAAGCTGTTTCAGATAAAATATTTGTTGTTCTGCAAGATACAGTGCGTCGGGCTTTTTAGATACATCTACCGATATATCCAGGAAACCCAGTTTGTCGCGGTCCCATCCGATTTTGAGCGATGCAGCTGAAAGTGCCGTGATCACCTCAAAGGCAAAATTCGGGACTACGGAAATGTTCAGAAGGATGTCGAAATCGGCACTTATGAACGTATCAATATTCCCGCCCTGCGGAAACCCAAGCCAGTTGAGGTCTTTTGACGAGAACCTGCTGCTGTCCTGGTTAGCCTTGTCGTTGGTGAAACAGAGATTTCTAACGATCACCTTATGTTCCCGGAATATCTCCTGAAGATAAGTAAAGGCCTTTCCATCCTCTTCACACCACAATACCCCCACCTTCTGAATAGTATCCAGAGTGCAGAGCCGGACCGTTCGTTTTACAGCTGATGAACGGTTCCGGAGCAGATTATGCCGGTATCTGTTAAGTAAATTCATCTGAGAGCAAAAATAATAAAAGAATCATTCATACTGACTTCAGGAAAACCGGAGGTCGCGCTTAAGTGATTTGTTGCTGATTTGTTTACAAAGAAACAGGCAGGCATGATCCTGATTTTGTAATCCGGTGATTAATTATCTACTTTGTGGTCTGAAATCATCCGGATGAAAGATTTTACCTCGGGGAATGTTACCCGGCAGATTTTGATTTTCAGCTGGCCAATGGTGTTGGGAAGTCTTGTGCAAAACCTGTACAACGTAGTAGACAGTGTTATTGTCGGCCGGTTTTTGGGGAAAGAAGCCCTGGCAGCTGTTGGCGCCTCCTTCCCGGTTATTTTTACGCTGGTTTCTCTGGTGATCGGGATCGGTAGTGGTGCATCGACGGTAGTTTCGCAGTATTTTGGGGCGAAAGACATGAAGAGCGTTGCAAAAACCATCGACACCATATTTATATTTTTCTTTTTTGCGTCGCTGATCGTATCTGTTACAGGGATAACCTTTTCCGGAGGAATATTCAGGCTGATGGGATTGCCCGATGAATTGATCCCTGGTGCAAAATCCTATATGAACGTATATTTGGGCGGCATGTTCCTGTTGTTCGGGGTGAATGGAATCGGGTCGGTTCTCAGGGGCATCGGAGATTCCAGGACTCCCCTGGTGATCATAACCGCCGCTGCAGTCCTGAACACCCTACTGGATCTCCTTTTTGTGCTGGTCTTTGGATGGGGGATTGCTGCCGTTGCCTGGGCGACCATCATTTCTCACGGTATTGCCTTTATTGGAACAGTTGCCTACCTCAACCTGAAGCACCCGATCATACGGTTTTCCATACTCCGGATCCGGTTTACCCCTGAAATCTTCAGGGCTTGTGTGAGGATCGGACTGCCTACCGGATTTCAGCAGTCGTTCGTTTCGTTGGGTATGTTAGCCGTGATGGGCATTGTCAGTTCGTTCGGTACCAGTGCAGTAGCTGCCTACACTGCCGCCCTCAGGATAGATTCTTTTGCCAAGATGCCTTCGTTTGCGTTTTCTTCGGCTCTGTCGGCGTTTACGGGCCAGAATATCGGTGCCCGTAACCAGTTGAGGGTGAAAGCAGGAATGCGGTCGACACTAATTATTTCGGCAGGCTACAGTATCTTCATTACGGTCCTTATTATTTTAGCCGGTAAATGGATGATGCGATTGTTTACGACAGATCCTGAGGTGATCCGGTTAGGACAGGAGTATCTGGTAATTGTTACCGTGTTCTACATAGTTTTTGCAGTGATGTTTGCTTATACCGGACTTTTAAGGGGTGCTGGAGCCACCATGGTGCCGATGATCATTACCCTGCTTACCCTTTGGATCATCAGGGTGCCATTGTCGCTGATGCTCTCTTCAGAAATTGGCCTTCAGGGGGTATGGTGGGCACTGCCGGTATCATGGGTAATCGGACTTGTGGCAACCTGGCTGTATTATCGGTCGGGAAGGTGGCGGAACAAGGGAGTAATGCCTTAATTAGAAAGGATATACAGGTCTTTTGGTGTTTATATTTGGCCATTTTAACCTGGTACTAATATAGAATTATGATTCTTTATTAAATGATTTATCATTTTTGTTAAAAAAAAGCTCTGAATTTTCTGGATTCACTCAAAAATCTATCTTTGCTTGACGGAAATCTTTTTTTCCGTTAGAGAAAATTAAATCAAAATCAATCTTATTTATTAACGTAACGCCAAGTTACATTTAATGGGAGACCAGCTTATGGATATTTATTTTTGGTTAGTGCCGATAGCTTCCCTATTGGCTCTAGGCTTTGCCTGGTATTTTTTTAAAACAATGATGAAAAATTCTGAAGGTACCGACCGGATGAAAGAGATTGCCCAGTATGTGCGGGAAGGAGCAATGGCATATCTGAGACGGCAGTACAAGGTTGTACTGATCGTTTTTGCCGTTTTGGTGGTGTTGCTGACTATCATGGCATACCTTGGGGTTCAGAATCCTTTTGTTCCCATCGCCTTTCTCTCCGGAGGTTTCTTTTCAGGATTATGTGGTTATCTGGGAATGAAAACCGCAACTTATGCATCAGCGCGTACAGCTCATGGTGCAAGTCAGTCACTTAACAAGGGCCTTCAGATTGCTTTCAGGAGCGGTGCGGTGATGGGGCTTGTCGTGGTGGGGTTTGCCCTGCTCGACATTGCGGCCTGGTACTGGGTACTGAACAGCCTGGTTTATACTCCCGCCAATGTTGCGGAGGGTCTTGAGTTTATCGGGCTTCACCTGGTTCATGCCCATCCGGAGTATGTAGTCAACGGACTGCTTACTGAAGACGGAACCCGGTTCAAACTGGTGGAAATTACCGTAACCATGCTGACCTTCGGGATGGGTGCATCCACACAGGCCTTGTTTGCCCGTGTAGGCGGTGGTATTTATACCAAGGCTGCCGACGTGGGAGCTGACCTGGTTGGAAAAGTGGAAGCCGGTATTCCTGAGGATGACCCGAGGAATCCTGCCACCATTGCTGATAATGTGGGGGACAATGTAGGTGACGTAGCCGGTATGGGTGCTGACCTTTATGAATCTTATGCCGGTTCGATACTGGCAACAGCTGCTCTCGGGGCTTCCCTTCCGGCAGTTGCCCTCCAGCAATCCGGTATGGACCTTACCAAGGCGGTACTTGCCCCGATGTTTGTAGCGGCTATTGGGATTGTGTTATCGATTGTGGGGATTTTTATGGTCCGTACCAAAGAATCTGCCACTCAGAAGAACCTTCTGAACGCTCTTCTGCTGGGAACCGGCGGAAGTTCGGCATTCATCCTGCTTGCCATGATTGGTATGGCCATGGCCGGATGGGTAACCTGGGGCGTTTTCTGGGCAGTTGTTATTGGTCTTGCAGCCGGTGTGATCATCGGACAAGCTACCGAATATTTTACTTCCGACGAATATAAACCGACCAAAGGTATTGCCAAACAGGCGCTGCAGGGCCCTGCCACGACCATCATCGATGGGATTGCCGTTGGTATGTACTCTACCTGGATCCCGGTGATTACCATTGTTCTGGGTATCATGGGCGCTTTCTGGGCTGCCGGAGGGGCCACCCATTTCGCCATGGGCGTTTATGGAATCGGTTTTGCCGCGGTAGGTATGCTTTCCACTCTGGGTATTACCCTTGCCACTGACGCATTCGGTCCGATCGCAGATAACGCCGGCGGTAACGCCGAAATGTCGGAGCTGCCCAAGGAAGTCCGCGAACGTACCGATGCACTTGATATGTTAGGTAATACAACTGCTGCAACCGGTAAGGGATTTGCCATCGGTTCGGCCGCTCTGACTGCCATGGCCCTGATCTCGGCCTACATGGAGGAAATCCGTCTGTGGTTCAATAAAATTGCCATGGCCGGTGAAGGATTTGTCACAAAGGGTTCCTATGTATTCTACAGGGATGTAGCTCCTCAGGTGGGAGAAGGCATGACCGCAGTGAAGATTTCCCTGGCTTCCGTAAAGGATTTTACTACGGCGTATGATGTCTCTCCTTTTAACCCGCTTTTCCTGGGTGGTATTTTCATCGGCGCGATGATGGCCTTTGTTTTTGTAGCTATGACCATGAAAGCCGTAGGACGTGCCGCAGGTGCGATGGTGGATGAAGTACGTCGTCAGTTCCGTGAAATTAAAGGTATCATGGAAGGGAAAGCCGTTCCGGAATATGCCAAATGTGTCGAAATATCCACCAAAGGCGCACAGCGTGAAATGCTGGTGCCGTCACTGGTTGCTATTGTCGTGCCTGTTCTGGTAGGTGCCTTCATGGGCGTTGCCGGTGTGGTCGGTTTGCTTATCGGTGGTCTTACTTCAGGCTTTACCCTGGCCGTAATGCTCAATAACGCAGGTGGCGCCTGGGATAATGCCAAAAAATACATTGAGAAGGGCAACTTCGGCGGCAAAGGCTCTGAAGCCCACAAGGCAGGTGTGGTTGGTGACACTGTCGGTGACCCGTTCAAGGACACCTCAGGCCCGTCGCTCAATATCCTGATCAAGCTGATGACCATGGTATCTGTGGTTATGGCCGGATTGACCGTAACACTCAGCCTTATGTAATCAGGGATGAAGAAACATTAGATATCAGTGCCCCGGAACCTTCCGGGGCACTTTTTTTTTATTATTGGTGAACTTTATGTTTGGATATCTGGTTTATGTTTTTGAAATTTATAGCAAAAAAACTGACACCATGGCAAATTTATCAACAACTTACATGGGGATTCCCCTGAAGAACCCCTTAATCCTTGGAGCCTGCAACTTGACGGCCAAACCTGAAATCATAAAAAAACTTGAGACAGCCGGAATTGCGGCCGTAGTATACAAATCGCTCTTCGAGGAGCAGATCCAGCTCGAAAGCCTTCAGTTGGAAGAAGACCTCACCGAATATGAAGAGCGGGCCGCAGAGATGACCCGGTTATTCCCTGCACTCGAACACGCAGGTCCGAAAGAACATCTGCTGAATATCAAAAAACTCAGGGAATCTGTCAGCATCCCCATCATTGCCAGTTTAAATGCTGTATATGACGTATCATGGGTCGAGTATGCCGAAGAGCTTGAAAAAACAGGCGTGGATGCCCTTGAAATCAACCTGTATTCCGTTCCTGGTTATTTTGAAGTAACCAGTGGGTCCATCGAAGAAAAACAGATCGAAGTAATCAAGGCCGTCAAACAGGCCGTCAAAATTCCGGTAAGTGTGAAAATCAGTCCGTTCTATACCAACACCCTGAATTTTATCAAGAAAGTGGACGAAGCCGGGGCCGATGCCTATGTATTGTTCAACCGGTTTTTCCAACCTGATATCGATATCAACAAGGAGGAGTTTTATTATCCATGGGAGCTCACCAGTGAAAAGGACCGTATGCTTTCCCTCCGCTATGCTGGTCTTCTTTATGGAAATCTCGACGGAGACCTATGCATCAGCAGGGGAATTTATACCGCCGAAGATGTTATCCGCACCATTCTTGCCGGGGCCAGTGTGGTACAGGTGGTAAGTACTGTGTACAAGAATCAGCCTGAAGTGATTGCCGATATGATTGAAGGGATTTCCAAATGGATGGATGGGAAGAAGTATGGTGCACTGGACGAATTCCGCGGGAAACTTTCACGTAAAAGCCTGAAGGATCCCTTTGCCTACCGGAGGGCTCAGTATATTGATATTCTGTCTAAATCGGACGAGATTTTCAAAAAATATCCAATGGTGTAATTACCATAAAAAAAAGGGGGCCGGGTTGGTCCCTTTTTTTATGGTCTGCAGACTCTGGAATTATACGTAGTCAGGCCTTACTTCCTTAAAGAATTTCTCCTCCAGCAGTTTGATAACCCGTTTGACAACCACTTTCCGGATTTCGAGTTCAACCGGCTGGTCAGGATCCTGATGTGCCCAGTTGATCCGTGTACCCACGATCAGGTGGATGATGTCATGGTCGAGCAGAAGGCGTACAATATCGTCGGCGGGAGTATCGCCCAACCTGGTTTCGCTGGAATAGTTCTCTAAGATCTCTTCCACTTTACTGATGGTGAGCAGCCCTTCGGACACCAGTTCGAAGCCCTCGATTTTAGATTTGGGCGGAATGGTTGCCTCATAATACTCGTGTTCCGACCTTACTTCGAGCTCCAATTCGCGGGCTATTATCTCGGATGTGGTCCCTCCGCATATGGCCTTCTTGCCCTTAAAATTTCTTATGCTGTTTACAAAGTCATAGTCTTTGATCTTATAAAATGGCGGCCCGGTAATCAGCATAAACTCCCTGGGTTCCCTGAAATAGATTACACCGCAGGTGGTATCGTCCTTCAGTTCGAATTCATCATTCATCTGCGCCTGATTGATAATTTTCTTGGCCAGTTTGGTGGCGGAGATATCGGGCATCCTGCTTACCTGGCTGATGACAAATTCTTCGACCGTATCACGGCCCCAGCCCATGGGATACCTCCGGCTTCCCAGTCCCGACTGGGTAACCCCATCGGTCAGGAAAATCAGGCGGTCTTCCTTTCTGGCCATAAATTCCCTGCAACGCAATACTTTTCCGGCATTTTCCAGCCCTTGTATCCCTAACTGGTATTCATTCGGATTAAGGACATTATTCCCCCTGAGGATGATGGTTTTCGGATTGTCGTAGTTAATAATTTTTACTTTCCCGTCTGCCTCTATCTCGATCAGCGTGAAGGTGGCGTAATTTTCCAGTCCGTCGGAACTCTTGGGCAATGCCCGCATGATAATCCTGGCAGCGATATCGGGTTTAGTGTGAAATGTGGAATAATTCAGGGCCATCATGGCCGTCAGGCTGGCCAGCACACTGGCTTTCACCCCGTGTCCGACCCCGTCGCTGAGAACCAGAATGGTACGGCCATCTTCTCTGATCCGTTTGGACAGGAAGACATCCCCGCAGGCTACCTCGCCTTTAGGTTTTTTCTGTTCGATGTCGATCTCAACATGGTAATTGGGGTGATCATTCATCGTCACTGTATTTATAGGATTGGATGATTGAATTGAGCAATTCCTCCGTCTGAGCAGCATTTTCGCCCATCAGGAAGGCAATTTTCTGGACGGTCTCGATATTCTGCTTGGTAACCCGCTGGGCCCGGTTGATGATCTCGTCGCGCACCAGCATGGGGGCCGACATGTCGCGGATTACAGCACCTACCACCCGCTGCTTGTAAATGGTGACCACAGAGACATGGAGCAGCCTGTTTTGAAATTTAACATCCCTTTCCAGGTTGTTTTCCCCAGAAGCCATAATGCTGGAAATCATCTTGTAAATAACTTCGGGTACCAATTCCTTGATATCGGCGCCCCTGAGTCCTGGTATGGTTTCATACAATTCGCGGATCTCCTCACCCATCAGTTCGGAAAAACTCTCGTTAGAGTCAATTACCTTGAAATTGGTGTTGACAATAACAATCCCTGCCCTGATTTTATGCAGCATATGGGAGGAGATGATCATCGATTCCCTGGCCCGTTCCAGTTTTTGTTCGGCCTGTTTCCGTTCGGTAATATCGAAGATGGAACCCACTATCCCAATAATTTCACCACTGTCGTTCCTGATTACCGACTTCTGGAAGATAACGTTCCGGATTGCCCCGTCGCTCGAGCGGATCTTGGTTTCGTATATCTGGTCACCCGGGCTGTCGAACAGCTCCTTGTCGCGTCGGGCATATATTTCCGCGATATCTTTGGGTTGAACGTCAAAAACAGTCTTGCCCACGATTTCCTGCCTGGATAAGCCTATGAATTTCTCATGAGCGGTATTGCAGGTCTGGTAAACACCTTTGTTGTCCCGGTAAAAAATGGGTAGTGGCAGGGCATCGATAATCCACTGGTAAAGCATGGGATTATCGAGATAGTTTTTGAAGTCACCTGGTTTTTCGTATATCATTGCAGTGATTTTTGCCTAAAAATACAATATTGCCCAATGATTCCGAAACCTCTTTTTATATTGTACAACATGTTTTTAGCTGCCTTTTTCATGATTTTAATTAGGTAGGCCTGAGTATCTTTGTGATTCGGATACTATTATAAATCAACCGGAGATAACCTGAAAAAATCCCTGATCCGAATTCATCCGGGCTGCGGGCAATCTCCGGAACTTTTAAGATTATGAAGGTAAAGGAAATTATACAATTGACAGAGGCCACCCTGGTTTGCGGGGAAGGCAGGCTGAACGACGAGGTGGAGAAAGCGTTCAGTTCGGATCTTATGAGCGATGTGTTAACCATCGACAGCGAGGATATCCTGCTGATCACCGGCCTTGCCAATACCCAATCCATCCGCACTGCGGAAATGGCTGATATCCATTTTATCCTTTTGGTCAGGAACAAAAAGGCCACTCCCGAAATGATTGAGCTTGCCCACGAGATCGGGATAGTCCTCATGGAGACTCCCTTTTCACTCTTCAAAACCAGTGGGATCCTGTATGAGTCGGGATTGAAACCTGTTTATTGATGGTGGTTGAACACACATATCATGTCAAAGGGGGTGACTTTACCCATGCCGGTTCGGCTTCGAGCAAGGTCAAAAAACTGCTGAAGCAGTTGGATATTGATCCGAAAAAGATCAAAAATATAGTCATTGCCCTTTATGAAGCTGAGGTAAATATTGTGGCCCATGCATGGGAAGGTGAGATCTGGATTGCCATATCCCCTGAAAAGATTACTATGGTCCTGACCGACAAGGGCCCGGGAATTCCGGATATTGAACAGGCCATGGTAGAAGGTTTTTCCACGGCTTCGAAGGAGGTCAGGGAAATGGGGTTTGGTGCTGGGATGGGGCTCTCAAATATCCGGCGGAATACCGACGAGTTGAAAATAACCAGTGAGGTAGGAACAGGAACAAAGGTTGAAATGGTTAATTATTTTTAATGTTTAAGGAACGGAAATATCATGCGTTGCGGGTGGATCCCGAAAAATGTTTCGGGTGTATACATTGTATGAAGGTATGCCCTACTGAGACGATACGGGTGAAGGATGGCCTTGCGGTGGTGAATGACCTGAGGTGCGTCGATTGCGGGAACTGTATGCGAGCCTGTCCGGTCGATGCTTTTTATATTATCCAGGATGATATTTCCCGGATTCAGGAGTTTAAGTATCGGGTGGCATTGTTCCCATCGGTGAATATCGGCCAGTTTCCGGAGAAAATTTCCGACGACCAGATATACGGGGCTATAATGAAACTTGGATTTACCCATGTTTATGAGGTTGAACAGCCCATTCAGTGGCTTATTGAGACCATTTATGAACATAAGCAGCAGAATCCTGACAAGCAACCGCTGATTTCATCGTTCTGCCCGGCTATTGTACGTCTGATCCAGATCAAATATCCGTCCCTGGTGGATAATATCATGAATGTTAAGGCCCCACACGACCTGGCAGCCAGTTTTATCCTGGAGAAGCTGAAACAGGAAGGTGCCCGTCCTGAAGAGATAGGGCTCTTTTATATAGCTCCCTGCTCTGCAAAGATTGCCGCCGTTAAGGATCCGGTAGGTGAGCAGGAGAGTATCATCAGCGGGGTGATCAATATGAACGAGCTATACAACCGGGTAATGACGGTAATTGCCGGCCATCCCAGGGAAGAATTTGAAGGATATCGCGATTATCTGAGCAGGGAAGGCATATTATGGCCCCTCACCAGGGGCGAGGCCAGACTGTTTAAACGCAGGTCGATGGCTGTAGACGGGATCCATAATGTGGTCAGGATCCTGGAAAAACTGGAAACGGAAGAGTTGCCGGATATTGATTTTCTGGAATTGAGATCGTGTGACCAGGGCTGCGCCGGTGGTATTCTCTTATCCGGGAACCGGTTTCTAACGGTGGAAAGACTGGAACGAAGGGCAAGGCGATATCCGAGGGCCGCCGAATCTCCGGTTAGGCCTGAGCTGAGGGAGAAGGTAAAAACGAGTCTGATCAGCGGGGAGATTGCCCCCAGCAGGGTTTTTCAGCTTGATCCTGACCGGGCTAAGGCGCTGGAGAAACTGGCTAAGGTGGAGCGGATTATCTGCCAGTTGCCTGCGATCGACTGTGCTGCATGCGGTGCACCCAATTGCCACGCTTTGGCTGAAGATATGGTTACCGGGCATGCAAAGATGACCGATTGCATCCATTTGCAGCATCGTTACCTGAAGGAGGGAAAAATGACCATCGTCAGGGCGTTTGATAATCTTGAAAAAATATGGGGTAATGGCCGGTTTGAGGCCGATTGTAAAAAAAGAGGAGCAAGGAATGAAGGTTTCTGATTTGGTAAAAGAGTTTAACCTTACCGTTTTTTCAGGTGAGGAAGGGTTGGAAAATCCGGTTAGTGGCGGATATGTTTCTGACCTGCTGAGCGATGTTATGGGACATGCACAGGAAGGTGAGGTTTGGATCACCCTGCAGACCCATCAGAATGTGATGGCCGTAGCCTCCCTGAAGGACCTGGCCGCGGTAATCATTGTAAAGGGATTTGAACCCGGTGAAGATACCGTGGCTCACAGTAACGAGGAAGGTATTCCGGTCCTGGGTACAGGTTCGGAAACTTTTGAAATTGCCGGAAGGCTTTACCAGTTCCTTAACAGAGGGGCAGGCTGATAAAACTTCACGGTAATGAAAACGGTAAAGGCAGACCTGCATATCCACACCGTACTTTCTCCCTGCGGTGATCTCGACATGAGCCCTGCTAACATTGTTGAGAGGGCCGTACAGAAGGATCTGGGGATTATCGGCATTACCGACCATAACAGTACACTTCAGGTGGATGTGGTGGAGAAGCTGGCCGCTGAAAGGGGAATATTCGTATTAGGAGGTGTTGAAATTACCACCAGAGAGGAGGTTCATTGCCTGGCTTTTTTCCCGGATAAAAATACCCGGGCCGAATTTCAGGCCTATCTGGACCTGAACCTCCCCATAATTCCAAACCGGGATGGCAAATTTGGTTACCAGGTAGTGGTGGATGACAACGACCAGATCATCCATATGGAGGAGAAATTGCTGATAACAGGCCTGAAGAGGTCGATTGGTGAAATCGCAAAGGAGGTTCACCGGTTAGACGGGATATTTATTCCGGCACATATCGACAAGTCTGTTAACTCAATATTAAGCCAGCTGGGATTTATACCCCCCGGACTGGCGTTTGATGCCCTGGAAATTTCATGTTATACAACATATGCCGATGCCCGGAAGAAGTATGGAATACCTCAGGAAGTAACCGTTATCAGGAATTCAGATGCGCACTTTCTGCAGGATGTCGGAAAATGTTCTTCGGATTTTATTCTTGATAGAGTTGATTATCAGGAAATTAAAATGTCTATTCTGGGAATTTCCGGAAGGAGTGTAATTCCGGGTTAAAAATCAGGCGATGAAAACGATTTCAGATCATATACTCGATATTCTGCAGAATTCAGTAAGGGCCGGGGCTACCTTGATTGAAATCATGGTTAATGAGGATAAAACATCAGATATTTATGCCGTTGAGGTAAAAGACAACGGCTGTGGGATGACAGAGGAGGAAGTTCAAAAAGCAGTTCAACCGTTCTTTACAACCAGGACAACCCGGAAGGTGGGTCTTGGATTGCCTTTGCTGAAACAAAATGCCGAAGCTTCGGGCGGGAATCTGGTGATCCGTTCCGTGCCAGGCGAAGGGACCGTGGTAAGGGCTGAATTTGGACTGAAACATATAGACCGGCCTGCCATGGGTGATATTGCCGGGGTTTTTGTGCTGACAGCGATTGGCCATCCTTCGGTAGGGTTTGGTTATACCCATACCACCGGAACGGGCAGTTTCCGTATCTGTACAGAAGAACTGAATGAGATGCTTGAGGGGATGCCGCTGAGAACGCCGGAGATCAGAAAGGCGGTGACGGAGCTGATCCGGAACAACCTTCAGTCAGTGGATGCCTCTGCTTAAAGGTGAGTGTACTATAAACCATTAATATATATGAACAAGATCACATCATTAGCCGACCTGAAACGAATTAAGGAACAGGTACATTCGAAAATCCGGATGAGGGAAAACAGCGATAATGCCGATACCCTCGTCCAGATAAAAGTAGGTATGGCCACCTGTGGTATTGCCTCAGGCGCCAAAGAGACCATGACCTATTTTATTGAGGAAACTGAACACCAGGCCATCGATGCCGTGGTAACCCAAACCGGCTGCATGGGCTATTGTTATGCCGAACCCACTGTGGAGGTGACGCTTCCCGGGCAGGAACCGGTGGTCTTTGGGTTTGTTAACAAGGCCAAGGCCCGTGAAATCATTGACCGGTATATTATAAAGGGTGAAATGATAGACGGCATGATACCGGTTACCTACAAGACCATTGATGAATAAACACCTAAAAACTGAGCAATATGTCTGAATACAATACACAGATTCTGATATGCGGCGGTACAGGCTGTCAGGCCTCTGAAAGCGAAGAGATCGGCAAATCTTTCAGGGAGCTGATCGGAGAACTTGGACTGGAGGATGAAGTTCAGGTCGTGGTTACCGGATGCTTCGGGTTTTGTGAGAAGGGGCCGATTGTGAAAATGATGCCCGACAAGACCTTTTATGTCCATGTAACTCCTGCCGATACCGAAGAAATACTTAAAGAACATGTGGTTAAAGGCCGTCAGATTGAGCGGCTTTTATACAAGGATCCGAAGACCAAACAGCCGGTGAGCGATTCGCAGCATATGGACTTTTACAAAAAACAGCTCAGGATCGCGCTGAGAAACTGCGGTTTTATAGATCCTGAAAATATCGATGAGTATATTGCCCGTGACGGTTATATGGCCTTGGGGAAATGTCTTTCTGAGATGACCCCGGAGCAGGTAATTGAAGAAGTAAAGAAATCGGGACTAAGGGGTCGCGGTGGCGGTGGCTTCCCCACCGGGCTTAAGTGGGAGATCACTGCGAAGGTCCCTGGCGACAAAAAATATGTAGTATGTAATGCCGACGAAGGTGACCCGGGTGCTTTTATGGACCGTTCCATATTGGAAGGTGACCCGCACTCCGTAATTGAGGCCATGGCCATAAACGCCTATTGTACCGGTTCTGACCACGGACTGGTTTATATCCGGGCAGAGTATCCGCTCGCAGTGGCCAGGCTGAAAACGGCACTGAAACAGGCCCGTGAATACGGATTGCTGGGCAAGGGTATCCTGGGTGCTGATTTTAATTTTGATATTGAGATCAGATACGGGGCAGGTGCATTTGTCTGCGGTGAGGAAACTGCCCTGATCCATTCCATGGAGGGATTAAGGGGTGAACCGACCTTCAAACCGCCTTTCCCGTCGGAACACGGATATTATGGCAAGCCTACCAATGTCAACAATGTGGAGACTTATGCCAATATTCCGGTAATTATTAACAAAGGTGCCGATTGGTTTGCTTCCATCGGGACTGAAAAGAGCAAGGGTACCAAAGTATTCGCCCTGGCAGGTGCCATCAATAATGTCGGATTGATCGAAGTCCCCATGGGAACTACCCTGCGGGAGGTAATCTATGATATCGGAGGTGGCATTAAGGGTGGAAAACAGTTTAAGGCGGTACAGACCGGAGGCCCGTCGGGCGGTATGCTCACTTCAGAGTTTCTGGATACACCCATTGATTACGACAACCTGCTGGCAGCCGGATCTATGATGGGTTCAGGAGGTATGATCGTGCTGGATGAAAGCGACTGTATGGTAGCCATGGCAAAATTCTACCTGGAGTTTACCCTGGAAGAGTCGTGCGGAAAATGTTCTCCCTGCCGTATCGGTAATAAAAGATTATACGAAATCCTCGAAAAAATTACCGAAGGAAAAGGGGAAGATGCTGATATCGAAAGACTGAAGATTCTAAGCCATGTAATCAAGGATACCTCATTGTGCGGATTAGGACAGACCTCGCCGAACCCGGTGCTGTCTTCGATCAACTATTTCATCAATGAGTATGATGCACACGTGAAGGACCACCGCTGTCCGGCCGGACAATGCAAGGCATTGCTCCGCTATGAGGTGGTGGAAGACAAATGTACCGGATGTACGCTTTGTTTCAGAAACTGCCCGGTAGGTGCCATCACCGGTGAAAGACGTGCAGTACATTACATTGACCAGTCGCTGTGTATCAAATGCGGTGTGTGTTTCGACAAGTGTAAATTCGATGCCATCGTAATGGTTTAACCTGAAAAGATCCCGTTAATATGGAAATGATAAATCTTAAGATCGATAATAAACCGGTAGTTGTAAAAAAAGGGACTACCATTCTTGAGGCCGCCAAGAGCATTGGGATCCATATCCCGACGCTCTGTTACATGAAGCTCGACGACCTGAACATCGAGAATAAACCCGGAGGTTGCCGTATCTGTGTGGTGGAAGTCAAGGGAAGAAAGAATCTTGCACCTGCGTGTTGCACGGAAGCTACCGATGGTATGGAGATCAGCTCGCATACCATCAGGGCCATCAATGCCCGCCGCACAGTAATGGAACTGATCCTGTCGGATCATCCTTCCGATTGTCTGGTTTGTCCCAAATCCGGTAAGTGTGACCTTCAGGACCTTGCTCAGGACCTGGGCATCCGCGAGATCCATTACAAAGGTGAGCAGTCGGTATACCGTGAGGACACCTCCCCGGCCATCATCCGGGAAATCAACAAGTGTATCCTGTGCCGCCGTTGCGAAATGATGTGCAACGAGGTACAGACCGTCGGCGTGTTGTCGGCGATCAACCGCGGATTTTACGCAGTTGTGGCACCCGCCTTTGAAATGAATCTCGACCACTCTGTCTGTACATACTGTGGACAGTGTGTGGCGGTTTGTCCGACCGGGGCACTGACCGAGGTCGACCAGACGGCTGCGGTGGTCAGGGCGTTGTATGACCCGTCGAAGACAGTGGTGGTACAAACAGCACCGGCCGTAAGGGCTGCCCTGGGAGAGGAATTTGGCATGGAACCGGGTACGCTGGTTACCGGCAAGCTGGTAGCTGCCCTCCGTCGGCTGGGCTTCGACCATGTTTTTGATACCGATTTTGCTGCCGACCTTACCATCATGGAAGAGGGCGCCGAGATTCTCAACCGTTTGAAACGCCATCTGGAGGGTGACAAGACTGTAAAGCTGCCGATCCTGACTTCCTGCTGCCCGGCATGGGTAAAGTTTTTTGAACATCAATTCCCGGATCTGAAGGAGATTCCCTCAACTGCCCGCTCTCCGCAGCAGATGTTCGGTTCTATCGCCAAATCCTATTTTGCTGAAAAGCTGAATAAGAAACGCGAAGACCTGGTCGTGGTTTCCATCATGCCTTGTGTGGCCAAAAAATATGAGTGCGGAAGGGATGAGTTTTCGGTGAACGGCAATCCGGATGTGGATTATGCCATTACCACCAGGGAACTGGCCTCGCTTATCAAAATCTCCAACATCAGTTTCAGTTCTCTTCCCAATGAAGAATTCGATCAGCCTTTGGGTGAATCCTCAGGTGCCGGTGTGATTTTCGGTACTACCGGCGGGGTTATCGAAGCGGCTGTAAGGACTGCTTATGAGGTTTATACAGGAAAGGAACTTTCGAAGGTCGATTTCCATGAACTCCGCGGAATGGATGGTATCCGCAGGGCGACTATCGATTTCGGGGGTTTGCCGCTCAATATCGGTATTGCACATGGGTTGGGTAATGCACGAACCCTGTTGGAGGAGATCAGGGCAGGGAAAAGCGAATACCACGCGATCGAAATTATGTCCTGTCCCGGAGGATGTATTGGTGGCGGAGGGCAACCTTACCACCATGGAAACGCCGATATCCTGAAAAAGCGTCAGATGGCGATTTACCGCGAAGACAGCAACAAGGCGATCCGGAAATCACATGAGAACCCTTACATCATTTCGCTGTACAGGGAATATCTGGGGGAACCCATGAGCCACAAAGCCCATGAACTGTTGCATACGAAATATTTTGACCGTAGTTAACGAAAAAAAATAAAAGATGCCAAGAATAAAATTAGCAGAATCGGCCATAAAGACCATTGTGGAGGTCTGCAAAAAATTTGACAACCAGGAGAGTGAACTGATCAATGTTCTGCATGGCGTTCAGGAGCAGTTAGGGTACCTACCGGCTGAAGTACAGGAACGAATCGCCCAGGAGCTGAATATGTCGGTGGCCAAGGTGTATGGTGTCGTTACTTTTTACAGTTACTTTACCATGATACCCAAGGGTGAATTCCCGATTTCCATCTGTATGGGGACCGCATGTTACGTCAGAGGGGCCGAACAGGTACTGAACGAGTTTAAACGGCAACTGAAGATTGAAGTCGGTCAGCCTTCTTCCGACGGGAAATTCTCGCTGAGCTGCCTCCGGTGTGTGGGAGCCTGCGGTCTTGCCCCTGTGGTGATGGTGGGTGAAAAAGTCTACGGACGTGTTTCTCCTCAGCAGGTCAAGCAGATCATCGCCGAGTATGTGGAGGGATGTTCTACCCATGAGGCAAAAAGTGCCTGATGACAATATGTTTGTAAAAATTACAGAGGCTGTCTGGTATCAACCGGACAGCCTCTGGTTTATTTAACCGGACAGCGTTTATTTGATAAATGTATCCAGGCCTATGTATCCCTCCAGTGATTTCAGGTAATCCGTGGATTTCAGGAATTTTAGTTTCTCTTCGGCAAGGCGGATCTTTTCCTGGATCCCGGAAGTTTCCTTTTCATCCAGGGTTTTCCATTTGTCTAAGTAACCCCTCAGATATTTTACATGTTTCTGCCACAGGGCAATGTCGCTGAGCTGCTTGTTCAGCAGTCTTTCGCGGTACCAGTCACTGGAAATCATGTACTCCCGGGTAAATAATTGTCTGATTTCCGGATCCTCTGCAGTTTTGCCTTCATAATGGCCGTATGCCATGATGTTGAGTATGGCCTTAAGGGGAGGGCAGGCACCTTCTATGCTGTTGTCCTTAAAGTACATTTCGGCGACCCACTGCTGTGCTTCAACGATGTTGTTGATGCCATCCACGAATATGTCCATTCCCTGGAGTTCCGGCTTCAGCATTTCCTCATTGAATACTGCATTGGGGTTCTCGAATACCCTGCCTAAGAAGGTACGGGCAAATTTCGCGGTTATACGGTATCCAAGTCTGGAGGCGAGTACTTTTTGTCCGTTGTATTCGAAGTCTTCCAGTTTTTCGAGGAATCCATGGTCCAAAAGGAACCTGGCTTCGGTTTCCTCGGCCTTCATACGGCTCCATAACTCGGGAACCAGAAGGCTGATATCATGGTCGACGCGGTATTTGGGTCCCACATAACCAGCGGCAGTGGTGTAGCCGTCGTAGCCGGTGAGTATGAAAGATACCAGGGCATTGTTCAGATCGGTAACCGGGCTCACGGCATTGAACGGGCCTTTGGTGAGGGCGCCTTCGGAACCTGCTCCGGTTGTCGACGGGGATTTTCCGGTGAGACTGCAGACAAAATCCATAAACAGTTCAGGAAGTTCCTGGTAGTGGATCGGGTTATATACAGCCAATGGCCTGACACCCGGCTCCGGCGGATTGTTCCGCCTTCCGGCCAATACGGCATTCACAGGCATATAAAGAGGTTTATCCGCAGGGAGCTTTCTGAAAATGCGGGCACCTGTCTCGGCGATATATTTGTCACGGTGGTTGACCAGGTCGGGCCTGTTCTGGAGATACCTCATGTTTTTCGAGGGTTTCCCTTCCCAGATCCGGGGATGGGAGGAAGATACGAAATAAGTGCACTCCGGTTTTTCCGCAAACTCAGTGATCAGTTTCTTGATCGGCCGGGTGTATTTGTCAAATTCAATGGCATCCTCCATAATTTCGCGGGCATCCTCCAGGGTTAAAGGCTGGAAGTTGGAGATAAAGGTATTGGGCGTAGCCAGGTCGGCTTCGGCCTGTTTGTCATAACCCCGGTGTATGGCCTCGTCGGGACGCTGGAAGAACCGGTATTCGCAATTATGTGTAAATTTTACCGCCGGATGGTGCAGATCGGCTGGAAGATTTTTCAGGTTGGCCGATGGTACTACAATAGAAGCCGTGATGTCATCTTCCTTTTGCAGCTTGTCTGCGGCAATGAAATCCTGCCTGAGTTTGAACGTACGCCATGCCCCGTCGCTGGTAAGGCCAATCCTCAGATAACTGGCAACCAGTTTCCGGTTGTTGAATTTCAGTTCGTTACCATGTTTCCCGTCGATGATGTCTACACTGAAGTATTGCCTCCAGTTGTTGCCCCATTCCGGTTTGTAGAAACGCTTTACAATATATACCAGTCCTTTGATGTAATGCGGAATGGTTTCAAGCCATTCGTTGTATTCTTTGGTGTATCTTGTAGGGGAGGGTGTGAGCAGTTTGATTACCGAGCCGAGTGACCTTTTGGGACTCAGAATTGGCCTGCTTTTGTCGGTAATCACATGATCCTGGTATGCATCAGTATAGTCTTTGCTGATGATTTCTTCTACTTTTTTGATGTCATTTTCGAAGTCTGCCGTGAAAAACGGGCCATAGATGATGGCATCATTGATGGATTTGGAGATCTCCGATTTTCCGCCTCCCGAAACGGTACAGGGCTTATGACAGAATGTACCTTCGGCAACCGAACCGATCAGTCTCCAGGATGGGACATACGGGTTTTTCTCCATCCTGAGTTTATATCCGGCTGGCAGTATGTAAGTGCAGGCAGGGTTCAGGCGAATGGAATACTCTTTGTCGTCCTTTGTCCAGGAGATCTTCTGATCCATCAGGTTAAAAGCTGCATTCTCCGGCACATAGTAGATGTCGTTGTAGTTTTTGTCGATGGCGTAACCTTCAGGTCTGACCTCCATGAAACTGTTGTACATTTCGACCATTTCGCCGAAAGTCAGACCGTTGGAAATAAACTGGCTCCGATCAGAGAATTCATCTCCCAGGTTATAAGTCGGGAAAGCTATTGCGCCGCCGGCATGTTCCTCCTCTACGTTACCCAACAGGTTTGCGGCATAGCTGATCTGGGTTTTTACCTCTTTTTTGGAATATCCGTAATAGTTATCGGCAATTACGGTCACAATTACCCCCTCCTCGGTACGGGCGGTAATTTTAAATGCGCCGCCGTTGTTGTAAAGTTCATCCTCTTTTTCCCAGCACATACCGTCACGCTTTTGCCTTTCCGTGGCTTCGCTGATGTGCGGAAGGCCGATCTCCTTCTTTTTGGTATAGATCAGGTGAGGCGCCAGAATGATGCATCCGGTGTGTCCTGACCAACCTTCAACATCGAGTGCGGAATCGTTTTCAGGCAAGAACGGATCACCTGCATTGCCGAATATGGATTCTACAAAGTCGAGGTTACTGACCAGGTTGCCTGGTGCAAAAAATCTGATCTCCATCCGTTTTTCGCTGCTGATTCCCTCCACTGCCGGGCTTACCACCGGTTTAAGTAACAGGGAAACAAATACCTTCGCCTTCTTTTCCTGGGTGGAGGTAAAGGGCAGCTGCATCAGTTCTTCCGGAGGTTGCATAGCCTTGTTAAGAAGGTGTGCAAAGGCAACCTTCGGGACAGCCTTTTTATCGTCTGGTATAGGTAAGCCGCCTTCTGTAACGTGAAATACACCCTGGGTTGTCCTCCTGTCCGATTTGGGATTGTTAAGGACACCTTGTTTCAGCCGGTAAGAACTGACGATGTCGGAAGTGAATTCATCCTTGTCGGGCGGCAAGGACAAGGCCCTGGATATACCATGACTATCAACAATAAACGTATGTGAAGGAAGCCTTGGATGAACCGCCTCCTTAAAATCAGTCAGATAATTGTCGATGAATGTCTGGATTCGCTGGTCTGCCGGACAAAGATATTCCGCTAAAAGACGGTTTTTCTCCTTGTGGTTTTTGATCAGGTCGTTTGCCAGTTCAAGGAATTCCATCCTCGATTCGGAATGGTACCAGGGTTGACCTAAGGCTGCCAGTTTCAGATTAATGTATTCAGTTACCCGCTTGGGACGGGGAATCTCGTTGGTCCCCGATTTACTGAAGCCAAATGATTTTTTTAAGTCCATATAATAAGTGTTTTGTACATCAAATTTACAAAAAAGGACCCAGACGGGCTAATTTGAACGATCGTTAATGGGTATTTGACCAAAAAAAAACCATGCTCTAAGATTCAGGTAACCTTAGAGCATGGTTTGCTCATATTAACTTAATATGATTACGGGTCAGGCAGTAGTCATTTCCTTTGCTCCCTGTACGATTTCTTCAACGATTTCCGGATTCAGAAGGGTAGTGGTATCCCCGAAATTGTCCATCTCATTTTCCGCAATTTTCCGGAGAATCCTGCGCATGATTTTTCCTGACCGGGTTTTTGGTAATCCGGTGACTATCTGAATTTTATCAGGTTTTGCAAATGGGCCGATAATTTTGGCGACGGTTTTCAGAACCGAAGTTTTGATTCCTTCTGCACCGCCCGTACTGAATTCGGTACAGACCACATAGGCGTAGATGCCCTGTCCCTTGATGGGATGGGTAAAGCCTACCACTGCCGATTCGTTAACCAGCGGATGTTCGTTGATGGCATTCTCAATCTCTGCCGTTCCGAGCCGGTGGCCGGAAACGTTGATCACGTCGTCGACCCGTCCCAAAATTCTGTAATAGCCGTCTTCGTCGCGTTTTACGCCGTCGCCGGTGAAATAGTGATTGGGAAAGGAACTGAAGTAAGTTTCCTTGAACCGTTTATGGTCGCCCCAGATGGTACGGGCAATTCCGGGCCACGGATATCGGATGCAGAGGTTCCCTTCCACGCTGTTCCCATGGAGTTCCTTTCCGTCGTTGTCTAAAATGACCGGATGTATACCCATCAGTGGCATGGTTGCGAAGGAAGGTTTGGTAGGGGTAATGCCTGCCAGCGGACTGATCATGATTCCACCGGTTTCGGTCTGCCACCAGGTATCCACAATGGGGCACCTGTTTTTGCCCACATGATCGTGGTACCAGTGCCATGCGTCTTCATTAATAGGTTCCCCAACAGTACCTAACACTTTAAGAGACCTGAGATGTTTGCCGTCCAGCCATTCCATGCCAAGGGCCATGAGTGAGCGGATGGCAGTCGGGGCAGTATAGAACTGGTTTACCTTGTGCTTATCGATAATTTCCCAATAGCGGCCGGCGTCCGGCCAGGTCGGGATTCCCTCGAACATCAGAGTGGTTGCGCCGCTGAGCATCGGACCGTAAATCAGGTAGCTGTGGCCGGTGATCCAGCCGACATCCGCCGAACAGAAATAGATGTCACCGTCGCTGTACTGGAATACATTCCGGAATGTATAGGCCGTATAGACCATATAGCCGCCGGTGGTGTGGACCAGTCCTTTGGCCTTGCCGGTCGAACCGCTGGTATAGAGGATGAACAGAGGGTCTTCAGAATCCATCAGAACGGCCTTGTGCTCCGGTGAGGCATTTTCTTCCAGCTCATGCCACCAGATATCGCGGCCTTCCTTCATGGGGACTTTCTCCCCGGTCCGTTTGACCACCACGGCCGTTTTGACGCACTGGCAATGATCCATGGCTTCATCGGCAATATCCTTGATCGGAATGGTTTTTGAACCCCGGAACCCGCCGTCTGAGGTGATCAAGAGTTTGGCACCTGCATCCTGAATCCTTTCACTGAGCGCCTGGGAGGAGAATCCCCCGAAGATCACTGAATGGACAGCACCAATCCGGGCACAGGCTAACATGGCGATCGCCACCTCAGGGATCATCGGCATATAAATGGCCACCCGGTCGCCTTTCCTTACACCCAGGCTCGTGAGCACATTGGAGAATTTCTTAACCCGGATATAGAGCTCGTTATAGGTAATATGTCTGGATTCCTCATCGGGATCATTCGGTTCCCAGATAATGGCCGGCTGGTCCCCGCGATGAAAAAGATTTCTTTCAAAAATGTTTTCCGTGATATTCAACTTTCCTCCAATAAACCATTTGATGGTTGGTTCACTGAAGTTCCATTCAAGGACTTCGTCCCACTTTTTCCGCCAGTAAAAACTTTCCGCAATGTTCGACCAGAAACCGGTCGGATTGGTAATGCTTTTCTGGTATTCGAAGATGTAGCCGCCTAAAGTTGAAATTTTTGGTACCATTTTAATTCTTTTTATCGTTCACTGTCTGATAAAACAATTCAGCGGATAAAAAGATTATAAAGTGTAATATTTTTTGAGGAAAATATTACAAAATTTCCTTCTGAGGGCTTTTTTACCTACATTCTGGCAGCTCCTAACATCCCGAAAAATATAAGCAGACCCATCAGTGAAGCGATAATTTTCAGAATTTTGTTTGATTTTTTGTTTAGTGCTTCTGCAATCAGGGCGGCTGCTGCGATTACTGCACATACGGTCATTCCCCAGTAAAAAGGCAGCATCCGGCCTTCGATCGGCAGCTCATCGGGCAGGAAGAGCGTTTCACCATCCATAGCTTCCCTGGTGTCGAACATACTTTCAGGAACCAGTAAGCCGGCAAAAATCACCCAGGCGGCAAATATGCCTAATGCCACAAAAATTCCGGAACCTACCATTCCGAAGGATTTTTTTCGCTCCACCCATCCGTAGATAATAACCGTGATGGCGGTGAAGATAGCCCACTGAGGGACTGTAATGATGGTGAAATTGCTGATCATATCCTGAAATTTCCGGTAAAGTTGATAAAATTACTTTAATTATGGAACCGGAATTATCAATGAGAGGTTTATTATCTTTGGCGGATACCAAAAGATTAAAGTTTTGAAGCAGTTAACTGTCGACATAAAAGCCAAAGGCCTGATATTTGATTTGGATGGGACCATTGCGGATACCATGCCGGTCCATTTTTCGGTGTACCGTGATATTCTGAAGGATTATGGTGTGGATTTCACCTGGGAGATATTCGGAACTTTAGCAGGGATTCCGGCTGTGGGAACCTTTGAGAGAATCAACCAGCTTTATGGCCTGAATATCCAGGCGGAGGAGATGGGGCATTTCAAGGAGGCAGAGTATGAGAAGCGCATGCACCTGATCAGGCCGCTTGACCCTGTTGTGGAGATCATCCATACATGGCATGGCAGGCTTCCGATGGCGGTTGGCACAGGAGGGTACAGCAGGCTGGCCTGGAAAACGCTGGAGATTATCGGGCTCAGTCACCTGTTCAGTATATTGGTATCTGCAGAAGATGTCACACAACATAAGCCACATCCTGAAACATTTCTCCAATGTGCCCTGCTAATGGGGGTAGAGCCATCATTCTGCCAGGTTTTTGAGGACGGCGTACTGGGTATGCAGGCGGCAGAGGCAGCCGGAATGATGGCGGTGAATATTACGGAATACCTGTGAATTAGGGTGTTCTTCTTTGTTGCAGGCGGATAAATAGTATCAAGTATCAAGTATCAAGTATCAAGTATCAGGATAAAGGCTGAAATGTTATGGTGTGGATACCCATTAGATACATAAGATATATGACAAGAAAAGCATTATATGTTGCCGGTTGGCTGATACTGGCAGCGGTTTTTTGGTTCTGTTCCCCGCATATGCCGGGAAGACAGGGTTCCGGAGATTATACTGTTGTGTTCTATAATGTAGAGAACCTTTATGATGTCTTCGATGATCCTGCCGTGAACGACAATGAATTTCTTCCGGGGAGCAAAAAGTCGTGGACAAAGGAGCGCTACAGTAAAAAACTGTCTGAACTCGCTACCGTACTGGTTGCGACGGGTGACCGCAATTTGCCGGTACTGATCGGATTGGGGGAGGTGGAGAACAGGAAAGTTGTGGAAGAACTCGCTGTGACCGGTGGCCTCAGGAAGGGAAAGTACGGGGTGGTTCATGAGGATAGCCCTGATGGCAGGGGCATTGATGTTGCCCTGATGTACAGACAGGATTTCTTCAGACTTCTTGGTCATCAGGTTGTTCCGGTCATTCTTCCGGAGAGAAATCGTGCTACTACCCGGGATATTCTCCATGTTTGGGGAAATGCTCCCGGAGGCGAGGAAATGCACCTGTTTATCAACCACTGGCCCTCCCGTTCAGGTGGGGTTCAGCAGACAGAACGTGACCGGATTGCCGCCGCCCGGATACTGAAGGGCAAGACAGACTCCCTTTACAGCGTAAATCCGGAGATAAAAATTATAGTTATGGGTGACCTGAACGATACTCCACCGGACAGGAGCCTGCAGGAGGTGCTTGGTGCGGTACACCCGGAGAGAAAGGATGGGGCAAAGCTGGTGAACCTGATGTATCCGGCACATCTGAGGGGCGAAGGTTCTTACTACTATCGGGGCAGTTATGATATGCTGGACAATATGATCGTATCGACCGGACTGATGGGGAAGGAGGGGCTTTCCGTAAAGAATGGAGAAGGCTATGTTTTTATCCGTGATTTTATGACTTTCACCAACCCGCAGGGCCATAAGGTACCAAACCGTACCTACGTCGGTGACCGTTACACCGGCGGGATCAGTGACCACTATCCCGTATATTTCACCCTAACCTACCTCCGGAACATCAAATAATCAATAATCAATAATCAATCATCAGCCGCCTCATCAACAACCATCAAATAATAAATAATAAATAATCAATCATCAGCCGCCTCATCAACAACTATCAAATAATAAATAATAAATAATAAATAATAAATAATAAATAATAAATAATAAATAATAAATAATCAATCATGGATCTAAAGGTTGTTTCTGATTATCAGCCGACCGGCGACCAGCCCGAGGCCATCCGGCAGTTAAGTGAAGGGATACGCAACGGGGAAAAGTACCAGACCCTGCTGGGGGTAACCGGCTCGGGGAAAACATTTACCATGGCGAATGTTATTGCCGAAGTGCAGCGGCCAACCCTGATTCTCAGTCACAACAAGACCCTGGCGGCACAGTTGTACGGTGAGATGAAACAGTTCTTTCCGGAAAATGCGGTGGAGTATTTTGTTTCCTATTACGATTATTACCAGCCCGAAGCCTATATTCCGACTACCGATACCTACATTGAGAAAGATCTTTCGATTAATAAGGATATTGAGAAGCTGCGTCTCTCCACCACGTCCTCACTTCTTTCAGGCAGGCGTGATGTGATCGTGGTTTCGTCGGTATCCTGTTTGTATGGGATTGGCAATCCGGATGACTTCCATGCCAACGTGACCCATCTTCACAAAAACCAGCCGATCCCGCGCAATACCATGCTCCGGCAGCTGGTAGACGCATTGTATTCCCGCAGTGAAGTTGATTTTCAGCGAGGAAATTTCAGGGTAAAAGGGGATACTGTGGATATTTTTCCGGCTTATGCCGATGTGGCCATCCGGGTGGCATTCTGGGGAGAGGAAATTGAAGAGATCAGCTCTTTTGATCCCCTTACCGGCCATACGATCGAATGGATGGATTCGGCGGTAATCTACCCGGCGAATATTTTTGTCACCACAAAGGAAAGGATGAATTCGGCCATACGGAACATTCAGGATGACCTGGTTGCGCAGATCGAGTTTTTCAGGAGTATTGGTAAACCGCTGGAAGCCAAGCGGATTCAGGAGCGGGTGGAATATGACATGGAGATGATGAAGGAGCTGGGCTATTGTCCGGGGATCGAAAACTACTCCAGGTATTTCGATGGCCGGTCACCCGGAACCAGGCCATTCTGTCTGCTGGATTATTTTCCGGATGATTTCCTGACGATTATCGATGAGAGTCATGTTACCCTTCCCCAGATCAGGGCGATGTATGGTGGAGACCGGTCGAGGAAGGTAACCCTGGTGGATTTCGGGTTCAGGCTTCCTGCGGCCATTGACAACCGTCCGCTGAAGTTTGAGGAGTTTGAGAACCTGGTGGGGCAGATGGTTTATGTAAGCGCCACGCCAGCTGATTATGAGCTGGAGAAGTGTGAGGGAGTAGTGGTAGAACAGCTGATCAGGCCGACCGGGCTGCTGGATCCGGTAATTGAGGTTCGTCCCAGTCTGAATCAGATCGACGACCTCATGCATGAAATCAACCTCCGGGTTCAGCGCAACGAGCGCACCCTGGTGACCACCCTGACCAAACGGATGGCGGAAGAGCTGAGCCGTTACCTGGCCGATATGGGGGTAAAAACGCGGTATATCCATTCAGACGTGGATACCCTGGAGCGGGTGGAGATCATGGAACAACTGCGTAAGGGGATCTTTGATGTACTGGTTGGGATCAACCTGCTCAGGGAGGGACTTGACCTGCCCGAGGTATCGCTGGTGGCCATTCTGGATGCAGATAAGGAAGGTTTCCTCCGGTCGGAACGCTCCCTTACCCAGACGGCAGGACGTGCAGCAAGGAACCTGCACGGCAGGGTAATTATGTATGCCGACAAGATCACCGAATCAATGAGGAAAACCATCGATGCCACCAACTACCGCAGGGAGAAGCAGCTGAAATACAATGCCGAGAACAACATCACCCCGACACAGATTGTCAAACCTACCCGGGAAATCATCGGGTATGAATACCGGAGTGACAAGGCTGATGCCCGGGCCTATACCGGTGGTGACGATCATGTGGATGTGGCTGCCGATCCGGTGGTTCAGTACATGACACCGGCTGCCCTGGAAAAAGCCATTGCCGCCACCAAAAAACAGATGCAGGCGGCTGCAAAGGAACTCGACTTTATTGAAGCAGCGAGGCTGAGAGATGAGATGTTCAGACTGCAGGATATCCTGAAACAGAAAACAATGCAGGAACCTGGTCGGAAGGGTTAAAAATTTTGGCTAATTTTACACCGCCGCATGATGGCAGACTCATTGGAGAATGGGTATAGAAAAATAAGAAATGAACATAGAAACCAATGGCTCACGGGACATCCAATATATTGATTAAGAATAAAAAGGCATTTTTTGAATATGAAATTCTGGAAAGCCTGACTGCGGGAATCAAGCTCGTGGGGACCGAGATCAAATCCATCCGGAATGGGAGGGCAAACCTTACCGACTCGTATTGCCAGTACGAAATGAATGAGCTCTATGTGAAAAATCTCCATATAGCAGAATATGAACTGGGTACCATAAACAACCATATTGCCAAGCGTGACCGGAAATTGCTGCTGCAACGGCGTGAACTTCAGCGGTGGCAAAAGAAGGTTAAAGAGTCCGGGTTGACCATAATCCCCCTGAAATTGTTTATCAATGATAAGGGATTGGCTAAGCTGGAGATCGGATTATGCCGCGGTAAGAAAATTTATGACAAGCGGGAGAGCATCAAGGAGCGTGACCATGGGCGTGACATGGACCGGATGATGAAGTACTGATCCCGGGCATCTCTGATGGGAACTTCCGTTTTAAATTTTCCCGAAAGGAAAACGAAAATTGGAAAAGACTGTAAAATATCCTGCCCTTGTGCTTTTTGACGGGTTTTGCCATCTGTGCAGCCGTTCTGTGGATTTTATCATGAAGCGAGATCCGCGGGGGAGAATCGGATTCGTAGCCCTACAGTCGGAGGCAGGCCGGTACCTTGCCGGCCGCGACATCCCCGGTGAAACACAATGGAAAAATCACGCTTTGCCCGGAAATGAAAATCATAAAGGTATCGGAAACCAGTTTGCCATTGAGGCGATCGGGCGAGCGGGTCACCCGGCGTATGATGCTGAACGTAATTATGACACACTGATCCTCTGGGAGGAGGGCAGGTTTTATTATTATTCGGATGCTGCCCTGAGAATTGCGGGATATTTACAGTTTCCGTGGAATATGTTTAGTGTTCTAAGGATTGTGCCTGCCCCGCTGCGTGACCTGTTGTACCGGCTGATTGCCCGTAACCGCTACCGTTGGTTCGGAAGGAGGGAGGTTTGCCGGATCCCGTCGGCCGAAGAGAGAAAACGATTTCCGACACGGGATGACCTACAACTCGAAATCTCCCTTCTCGAATCTTCTGAAGAGGGATGATAACAGGCCCAGCCAGTGGCTGAACCGCTGCATGGCCTCGCTGGTCTCTTCTGAAACTTTTTTTCCGCTGATTTTCAGCATCATGAAGCCATACAATGCAGTCAGGCAGGTCTCAACGTCGTTCATTCCGTTATCTGATTTTCTTCTCACTTCAGCGATCAGACCGGCGGTAGAGCGGTAGGTGCGGATATATTCTTCATCTGCTTCAACTTCCATGACCCTGAGATGAAAGTCATACATATCGCTGATGAGATTCCGGATGAACTGGAAGTGGCCTTTCTCCCTGATCTTTTCCTTTTCCATCATCAGGACCAGGTTTGCATACCATCCGACCATTTCTTTATGGATTGGGGGAGGCAGGTTTCGCGGGGTCACCAGGTGGTCTTCGATTTGCTGAAGATCTCCGTTAAAAGCGCGAAGCATGTCTTCCACCTGAAACATATAGATCAGGTATTCTGCCGGGTTCTCTTTGCGTTTTTCTCTTGCCGTAAGCATTTTGATCAGGTTAAATTCCAAAGAAATCTTCCAGGTCCCGGCGGTCCTTTTTGGTCGGTCGCCCGGCCCCCCGGTCGCGGGAAATCCACTGCATATCCTTCTGTGTTTCCAGCAGGTCGAGTTCGGATTGGGGCGTTACTTCCACCATAAACTGCTGAACATCTTTGGCTCCGACCCGTTTTTCAAGGATAGCGAGCGCCTTGTAGCTTCTGTAGATAGGCGGTTTTCTTACCCGTACGGTTTCCCCAGGTTTAATCATACGCGATGGCTTGACCGGAATATCCCCGATCAGGACATGCCCTTTGGAGCAGGCTTCAGTAGCCAGGCTCCGGGTTTTGAATACCCTGACGGCCCAAAGCCATTTGTCGATACGAACAGAATCTGCCATATGGTTAACCGGTTCAGCGTTTTTTCGTATTGAAGAAATTCATGGTGCGTTCGAGACCTATGGTGCCGAAACTTTTAACAGCCTCCATACAGTGATCAATCAACATCGGCAGCTCCTTATCCTCGTCACGGGTCCATTCACCCAAAACATAATCGACCTGATATCCTTTGTGGAAGTTATCTCCTATTCCGAAACGGAGCCGGGCATAATCATCTGTACCCAGTACATCGTTGATGTTCTGGAGCCCGTTATGACCACCGGCGCTACCTTTCGCCTTTATCCGGATCGTCCCGAAGGGCAGTGCGATATCATCGACCAGGACAAATAGGTTCTCCAGCGGAATGTTTTCTTTTTTCAACCAGTAGTTAACGGCCCTTCCGCTGAGATTCATGTAAGTAGTGGGACGGAGCAAGACAAAAGTTCTGGCTTTGTATTTCATTTCCCCTACGAAGCCGTACCGGCCATCATTTAAAACAACATTGGACGCACCGGCAAGTGCGTCCAATATTTTAAACCCGATGTTGTGCCGGGTATTTTCGTATTCCTTTCCTATGTTGCCCAATCCGGCAATAAGGTACTTCAAAACAAAAAATTTAACGGTTTACTTTTTGCCCTTCTCAGCCGACATGGCAGCACGTGCAGCACGTGTAACGGTTACAGTGGCAATTACGTCCGATTTATTGTTCAGCAGCTGAACACCTTCTGATTTCAGGTCACCAACCTTGATACTCTGACCAAGACCGAGCTCAGATACGTTCACGTTAATGGCATCGGGAAGGTTTTTTGCAATCCCTTTTACCTTAAGCTTGCGCAGGTTAACCTTAAGTTTACCCCCTGATTTGATCCCTTTGGCTGTGCCTTGAATATTTACCGGGAGGCTTACTTTTACAGGTTTGTTGTCGTGCACTTGCAGAAAATCGGCATGCAGCATTTTCTCCTCAACGGGATGCCACTGTGAATCCTGCATTACAGCCTGATATTGTGTGCCTTCAATGTCGAGGTTGACAAGAAATACTTCGGGGGTATAAACAACGTGCCTGAATTCGTTGAACGGAATGCTGAAATGAACGTTGTCTTTTCCGCCGTAAAGTACACAGGGTACAAGTTCCTGATCTCTCAGGTTTTTGGAATCTTTCTTTCCGGTTGCGGTCCGGAGAGTTCCTTTTAGTTCAAATGTCTTCATTGTAAATTAAAATTATTAATTATGGTACTCAGTCCTTCCCGATCGTAGTCGGGCCAAACAGCATGCATAATATTTCGCCGCCATTTTTGGAAAAGCGGTGCAAAAATAGCAATTATCTGAAATATAACGAACTTATTGATTGATTTTTATAAACTCTTGCAATAGCTTCTGCAAAAGCATCGGCCACACTGATGTATTTAATCTTGGCGCAGGAATTTTTCCTGGGAAGTGAGTCTGTAAAATAGACTTCTTCGAGCAGCGAAGATTCAATATTTTCGATAGCCGGACCAGAAAGGACACCATGTGCGGCGAATGCCCTTACACTGTGTGCACCCTTGTCGAGCATAAGCTGTGCTGCCTTTTTAATGGTGCCTGCGGTATCGATCATGTCATCGACAATAATGACATCCTTTCCGGTTACTTCACCGATCAGGGTCATGGAGTCCACCACATTGGCCTTGGCCCTCGATTTATGGCAGATAACCATATCGGTTTCGAGCAGTCTTGCGTATGTGTTGGCCCGTTTGGTACCGCCTACATCAGGTGAGGCGATAACGATATCGTTCAGTCCCATGCTCCTGATAAAAGGGATAAACATGGCCGAGGCAAACAGATGGTCGACCGGGACATTAAAAAATCCCTGGATCTGATCGGCATGGAGGTCCATGGTAATTACCCGGTCAACTCCGGCTGCCGATAACAGATCGGCCATCAGTTTGGCACCGATGGAGACGCGTGGTTTGTCTTTACGGTCCTGACGGGCATACCCGAAATAGGGCACTACGGCAATCACTTTGTAGGCACTGGCCCGTTTGGCGGCATCAATCATCAGTAAAAGCTCCATCAGGTTATCGGCTGGCGGAGGGGTCGACTGCACGATAAAAACATGTGAACCACGGATGGTCTCTTCGTAACAAGGTTCAAATTCACCGTCGGAAAAGATCGGGCAGGAACTCTGACCGAGGTTTATTCCCAGGCTTTCACAAATTTTTTCGGCTAAGTAGGTGCTGTTCCGGCAGGAAAAAATCTTCAGAGGATGGCTTTTAGCTCCCATTTTTTAAATTTTGTTGGATTTATTATTACCATTTCCACTGCAAAAGTACAATTTTATTACAGTGTAATTTATTTGTCGGTAAGAATTTCAACGGGTCGGTTCATTATGCCTCTTCAGGCTGATTGGTTGATGTTTCCTATGTAACTCAGAATCTCTTCCTTTCCTGTGAATTTTTCGGCCGAGGATACAAATATCTCCGGAAGGGATTCCCATTTCTCAAGAAGCTTATCTTTGTATTTCTGAATATTTGGTTCAATTTCCTCGGTTTTGAGTTTGTCACTTTTGGTAAAAATTAGGGCAAAGGGTACCTGGTGGCTGCCCAGCCATTCGATGAATTCCAGGTCAACGGGCAGGGGGTCGTGCCGGATATCAACCAGGACGAAAAGGCAGTAAAGGTTTTCTCTTTTCAGAATATATTCCCGGATAAACTTTTCCCATTTTTTAACCTCGGTCTTGGGCGCCTGGGCATACCCGTAACCTGGTAGGTCGACCAGGTACCAGGTTTCGTTAATGAGAAAATGGTTGATCAGCTGGGTTTTTCCTGGCCTTGAGGAAGTCTTGGCCAGCGATTTGCTGTTCACCAGCATGTTGATCAGGGAGGATTTTCCTACATTCGACCGACCGATAAAAGCGTATTCCGGACGATCTGGTTTCGGACATTTGCTTACTGAAGTGTTGCTGGTGATGAATCTGGCCTGTTTAACTTCCATATAACTGTTGTTTGAATTTTGGATTTCCCGGATCAGGGAATATGCACTTCAAGAACCTTTACCGTTCCGGAGAGTGGCACCAGGCGGTATTCGTCCAAAGATGCAGGGACCAGGATGGTATCCCCTTTGATAATCATTTCATGTCCTGAATCCCAGACCAACTCATAATCTCCTTCAATACAGATATATATCACAAATGAATCTATCTGGCTGATGTCTTTTTGTACAGCCTGATCAAACTCAATAATGTTGGTCGTAAAATATTCGCAGGTGACTACTTCTGCCGTTTTGTTTTTTACCGGCTGGTAGTGGGTTTTGTAATCCGTCTGGTATGTAAAATCGATGGCATCGAGTGCCAGGTCGGTATGCAGTTCCCTTTTATTTCCATATTTGTCAATACGGTCATAATCATAGATGCGGTAAGTAATGTCTGAAGTCTGCTGAATCTCAGCGACCACGATCCCTTTCCCGATGGCGTGTACCCTTCCTGCGGGCATAAATAATACATCACCATCATGTACTTCAATATAATTCAACAGCTCGGTAAGCCTTCCTTCCTCGAGGTACTGAATATATTTTTCCCGGTCGACTGGCTGATTAAAACCAGCGTTCATTTTGGCCCCTTCATCTGCATGAAGTACATACCACATTTCAGTTTTACCGTAACTATGATGTCTTTTTCCAGCCAGCTCATCATCCGGATGTACCTGCACCGAAAGGTCGTCGACTGCATCGATAAATTTGATCAGTAAAGGAAATTCCAGGCCAAATTTTTCATAAACCCTGTCACCGACCAGATCGCCCATATAGATCTCAATGATTTCCTGCAGGTCATTTCCCTCGAGGAAGCCGTTGGCGACAACGGAAATATGCCCATCTACTCCTGATAACTCCCAGCTTTCACCGCAACCGCCATTCTTACAGGTTGGTTTGTTGAGGAGATGCTGCATCCGGGAGCCTCCCCATATTCTTTCCTGGTAGAAAGGCTTAAATTTTAATGGATATAACTGGTTCATCGGTACGGTTTATGGATATTAAAATTCAAAATCAACGGCTGCACGGGTTTCTGCCACTTCTCCCATTCTCTTTACTACCACCATGTGTGCAGGATGAACCCTGTATCGTTCCAGGTCGTCAAGTGATTTAAAATGAGATATCAAAGCCAGGTCGTAGTTTTTGGAATCGGGTTCGTGATTGATCCCTGCCTCAATGTAAACCAATTCTTCAATTTTATCTTGTAATCCGAGAAGGAGATCTTTAAGTTCATTCAGGATCACTGTTTTTTCTTCGGCCGGAAATTGCTTCAGCTTGAAAAGCACTACATGATTGATCATATTTATACTGCTTTGATTGTACTTTTTAAAAATATTGGCGAAATTAAAACTATTTTAGCAGTCGATTGGTACATGGCTTCAATTTGCTTATTTTATTAACACAAGGCTAAAGGTTATGCTGGTTATTGGTATTGCCGGGGGGACCGGATCGGGGAAGACAACCGTGGTCCATAAAATTGCTCAGTCTTTTACCCGGGGTGAGGTGGCTATTCTCTCCCACGATTCTTATTACTATGACAACAGCCACATGTCTCTTGAGGAACGTCGCAAAAAAAATTACGACCGTCCGGATGCCATCGAATTTGAACTGATGGTGCAGCATGTTCAGGAGCTGAAAGGAGGCCGGACTATTCTGCAGCCTACCTATTCCTTTATCTCATGCACCCGGCAGGAGGAAACGGTAACGGTAGAGCCAAGGCAGGTTTTAATTATCGAAGGGATTCTCTGCCTGGCTAATGAAAGCCTGCGTGACCTGATGGATGTGAAGGTGTATGTGGATTGTGACTCGGATGTCAGGCTTTCGAGGGTGATCAGGAGGGATATCCATGAGCGCGGCCGCGATGTGGAACAGGTGCTGGAACGCTATGAGAAGACCGTCAGGCCCAGCCATCTTCAGTTTATTGAACCCACCAAGAGCTTTGCCGACATCATCGTCCCGCAGGGTGGCATGAACAGAAAGGCCATAGAAATTCTGACCAACTACATTAAGCAGATTCTGAAGAAGCAACAACCGGCGGTATAGTCTTTCTTTTCTTTCTGACCACCAGTATAGCGCCGGCTATGACAATCACTGCCCCGACGACCGAAAGGAGCGTGAAGTTTTCCCCGTCAATCCAGCTGACATTCATTTCCGTAAGTATACCCATGATTATAAAGGTGATAAGGGGGTTCATGATGATGATGATGCTTACCTTACCGGCTTCCAGATATTTCAGCGACAGGGAGAGGGTGGTGTAGGCCACCAGCGTGTTGATTCCGAGGAAGGCCATGATTAGCCACATGGCCGGCGATAGATCTGAAAGCTGGCTGAAATCGGCTAAGGGGATGTAGAGTATGGTGGGAAGTCCGAACAGGAACATATTCAAGGTAAAGGTAGAATACCGGGCGACCAGTTTTTTTTGGAGTGCTCCGTAAACTGCCCAGGCAAATGCCCCCGACAGGGTCAGCAATACCCCTTTCATATAAATGTTTTCGCCGCCGGTAAGGGCTCCGATTTGCTGGTTGTAAAAGAGCAACAGCCCGATCAGCGCTAACAGAAAGCCAAGCATCTGTTTTCGTGTAATCTTTTCCCGGAAGAACAGAACGCCGGCCAGGGTAAGCAGGATCGGCCCCATCTGGATGAACAGCTGGGCGCCCGACGGGGTGGTATATTCGATGCCCCACATAAACCCGATATAGTTGTATGCCAGGGCCAGGGTGGCGATGACCAGCAACAGTGGTGGCCGGTAGAGTATTCTGAGGCCCTCGGGCCTTTTGATGATATGCCAGACCAGCAGGGGAGTGAAGGCAAGACTGAACCGGAACCAAACGATGGTGACCGAGTCGACTTCCATGACTGCGACCTTCAGCGCCACAGCCAGAACTCCCCAGAATATCGCAGTAATTACAGCATAAATAATTCCTTTTGTCTGGTTCTGCATGATGCTTTAGCTGTTTCTTTGGTATTGTAGCAGTTTCTTCCTGAAAAAGCCCGGATTATCGGGTCAGAAGGATATCATGCCCCTTACCTTGCCGTTAAAGTTTCTCCCAGATCCACTCCCTGGCATTGACGAATGCCTTCATCCAGGGGGTGACCTCATCGTTTCGCCTCTCTTTTGGGTAGTACGCCCAGTGATAAGGCCTGAAGGCTCTCTCCAGATGAGGCATCATGGCCAGGTGGCGGCCGTCGGCGGAACAGATGGCTGCCGTATTAAAGGCCGATCCGTTGGGATTGGCCGGATAAAAACCGTGGCTGTACTTCATCGGGATATGGTAGTCGCTTTCCTGTCCTGGCAGGATGAATTTGCCTTCTCCATGGGCAACCCATACACCCAGTTTCAGTCCTTCCATATTTCCTAACATCACCGAAGGATTGGGCAGGATCTCCACGCCCAGGAATGCCGACTCAAACTTGTGTGAGTCGTTGTGTGCCATTTTCGGCATGGCTGCCTTGCCGGTGTCGATCAGTCCGAGCTCTACCATAAGCTGGCAGCCGTTGCACACGCCAAGGCTGAGGGTATCCTCGCGCTTATAGAAATTTTCCAACGCAGTACGGGCCTTGTCGTTGTAGCGGAATGCCCCGGCCCAGCCTTTCGCCGAACCCAGCACATCCGAATTGGAGAAACCACCCACAAATACGATCAGGTTAATTTCCTCCAGGGTTTCCCGTCCTGCGATCAGGTCGGTCATATGCACGTCTTTCACGTCAAATCCGGCTAAGTAGAGCATGTAGGCCATTTCGCGGTCTCCGTTAACTCCTTTTTCCCGGATGATGGCGGCTTTAATTCCGGAGGGTGTCCGTCTTTCAGGATTGATCCCAAGGTCATTGGCTTTTCCTGAAAAATCTCCGAAGTGGAAGCTCAGTTCGTTGCGCTTGTAATTGAAGTAACGCTCAAGTGCCTTGCCCTCACCGCTCTGTTTGCGGTCTAACAGGTAGGATGACTTGAACCACAGGTCACGCAGGTGATGAATGTCGAATGTGTAATTTTCTCCATGGTTCCTGATGCTGAACGAGCGGTTCCCTGCCGCTTTCCCGATCATAGCGTACCGGGCGTTGGCTTCTGTAAGCAGCTTTTCAGCCCTTTCGGGTTGATTGACCTGGATGACCACCCCGGGATTTTCACTGAACAGCAGCCTGACGGTATCCGTTTCTCCGATCGGGGAAAGGTCCAGAGTGAGGCCAGTTTGATTATCGGCGAAACACATTTCCAGGAGGGTGGTGATGAGTCCACCAGAACCCACATCATGCCCCGCGGCAATGCAACCCTCTTCAATCAGTTGCTGTATGGCATTGAACGTTGAGGCAAACCTTTCAGGATCGGTGACCGTTGGTGCCTTCTTTCCGATCCGGTTGAGTGACTGGGCAAAGGCACTGCCTCCGGTTTCATGACGGCAGAAGGAGAAGTCGACCCAAAGAAGGGGTTTCTCCGGATCATTTTCCAGGACAGGTTCGACCACCTTGCGTACGTCGGATACTTCTCCGGATGCTGAAATAATTACGGTTCCGGGTGAGTAGACTACGTCATTGGGATATTTCTGGGTCATCGACATGGAATCCTTTCCGGTGGGAATATTGATGCCCAGGGCGATGGCAAATTCACTGGCTGCTTTTACGGCTTCATAAATACGGGCATTTTCACCCGGATTTTTGGCTGGCCACATCCAGTTTGCACTTAGGGAGACGCTGCGGATTTTATCGCTTAAGGGGGCCCAGACCATGTTGGTCAGTGCCTCGGCGATGGAGAGCACCGAGCCTGCCGGGGCATCGATCATGCCGGCAACCGGGGCATGCCCCACCGAGGTGGCTATTCCCGCCTTGCCCTGATAATCCAGGGTAATCACCCCCACATTGTTGAGGGGCAGGTGAAGCGGTCCTGCTCCCTGCTGCTTGGCAATACGGCCGGTTACGCTGCGGTCGACCTTGTTGGTGAGCCAGTCTTTACAGGCGACAGATTCCAGCTGCAGGACATTTTCCAGATAGGTTTGGAGCAATTCCTTGTGGTACAGGGTCTCTTCAAAATCAGCCTGCACCGTTTGATCTTCAAGGACAGTTCTCGGTGGTTTGCCGAACATATAGCCGAGTTGCCAGTCGATTGGTTTTTCTCCGGTCTTTGAATTCTCAAAAGTAAACTGCATATCCCCGGTGGCTTCTCCGATGACATACATAGGGGCCCTTTCGCGGTCGGCAATTCTTTTGAGGAGGTCGACGTTTTCAGGGTGCATAACCAGCCCCATTCTTTCCTGCGATTCGTTACCGATGATCTCTTTCTGGGACAGGGTAGGATCGCCAACCGGCAATTTGTTAGTGTCGATTTTTCCGCCGGTACTTTCCACCAGTTCGGAGAGACAGTTGAGGTGCCCGCCGGCGCCGTGGTCGTGGATGGATATGATGGGATTATGACTGCTTTCAGCCAATGCCCGGATGGCGTTGAATACGCGTTTTTGCATCTCCGGGTTGGCGCGTTGTACGGCATTCAGCTCGATGGCATTTTCAAACTCACCGGTAGCGACCGATGATACAGCTCCGCCACCCATGCCGATACGGTAATTGTCGCCGCCCAAAAGTACGATACGGTCACCTTTCACCGGTTCGTCCTTCATGCTGTCGCGCATGGTCCCGAAACCGATACCACCGGCCAACATGATGACCTTGTCGTAGCCGAATTTTTTCAGTTTTTCGAAATGCTCAAAAGTGAGGACAGACCCGGTAATAAGCGGCTGTCCGAATTTATTTCCGAAATCACTGGCACCGTTGGATGCCTTGATGAGGATTTCTTCGGGAGTCTGGTATAGCCAGGGCCTGGGCTCAGTGGCATCTTCCCAGGGGCGTTCATTGTCGGTACGGGGGTAAGAAGTCATGTAAACAGCCGTTCCGGCAACCGGGATACTCCCTTTCCCTCCGGCAATCCGGTCGCGGATCTCGCCTCCTGTTCCGGTGGAAGCGCCGTTGAAGGGCTCTACCGTGGTCGGGAAATTATGGGTTTCCGCCTTCAGGGAAAGTACGGTTTCAATGTCTTTGATCTCAAACCAGTCGGGCTTGTCCTGAGTAGCCGGTGCAAACTGTTCAACAACCGGGCCTTTGACAAACGAACAGTTGTCGCGGTATGCCGAGACAATTGTATTCGGATTTTCCTTCGAGGTGCGTTTGATCATCTGGAAAAGGGATGATTCCATTTCGACACCGTCGATTATGAAGGTTCCGTTAAATATTTTATGGCGACAATGTTCTGAGTTAACCTGTGAGAACCCGAACACCTCACTGTCGGTAAGTTTTCTGCCGATCGCTATGGAAACCGAGTTGAGGTAGTCGATCTCATCCTCGCTGAGGGCCAGGCCTTCCTGTTCGTTGTATGCGGCAATGTCATACACCTCCCTGATGGGTTCAGGCTCATGGAGGATAGTGAAGATATCTTGTTCGAGTCCGTGGTAAAGAGCCTGCAGCATATGGTCATACGAGGCAGATTCGCCCGATACGGTAAAAAATTCTTCCATCCTGATGATGCCGGGAATGGCCATGTTTTGAGTGATCTCCACGGCGTTGGTACTCCAGGGGGTCAGCATCTCTTTTCTGGGGCCGGTGAACCAGCCTTCGAGGACCGGTGTATCCAGCAGGGTGGCATTGCCCAGGAGCCAGGATAATTTTTCAATGTTTTCGGGTGACTGAGCCTGTGCGGATTGCACGGCAATGACCGATGGTTGCGGCGTTCTGAAAAACAGTATCATGAACAGGATAATTAGTGTTTTACGATCGTTTTTAAAACGCAGGCAAAGATAGGGAAAAGTTTGGAAGCAGGAGACTGGAGACCGGAGACCGGAAACCGGAAACCGGAAACCGGACCTCCCCATGAAAAACGGCGTAGGGGCAACCCTGTGTGGTTGCCCTTTCTTCGCGGTATTCGGTATTCAGTAATCAGTAATCAGTAAACAGTAATCAGTAATCAGTAAACAGTAATCAGTAAACAGTAAACAGTAATTAGTAAACGGTAATTGGTAAGACAGGTGACGTAACTGGTTGGAAATGATCCGTAGGATCAACATATGGGTAGCCAGTTGGTGAAAATTCACCTCACTCTTCCATATACCGGTTAGCGGTCGTTTCCTCAAAACCCAAATAATAAATAATTCAAGTTGCTAGTTATTGTATAAAGCATATAAATTTAAAGTACTGAATATCAGATATATAGTGTTAATAACTTTTTGTATAATGTTGATAATCAATTAGTTAAATATTTGGATATATAAAGAAAATCCTTCAGGTTTAAGTTGCGAAACCATAATACCTGAAGGATATGATAGATAAAACTATTGCAATTTACGTATTTATTGACGATGTTATGAAAGAAAGTGGCCACAAAGAACCAATAAATCGTAATACATCTGATTCTGAGATTATTACGACTGCCTTGATTGCTGCAAAATTCTTTCATGGTCATATTGATAATGCTATTAATTTCGTCAAATCATCCGGTTTAATGCCAAATATGCTTGGGAAAAGCAGATTTAACAGACGCATACATGCAATTTTTGATCTGATTACCAACCTTTTCTTTAGCATTGCTGAGGTCATCAAGAAAATAAACATTTCTTCTGAATATATTATTGACAGTTTTCCAGTACCCGTTTGCGAAAACATACGAATCGCTCGTTCCAGGATTGTCAAAGGGAAACAGTTCAGGGGCTACAAAGCCTCTTTGAGAAAATATTTTTATGGCTATTCTGTGCAGGTTATCGCAACCGTTGATGGGATACCTGTTGAATTTGCTATCCTCCCAGGCAGTACCCATGACATTGATGGGATGAAAAACATGTACTTCAATATCCCTGAAAGTAGCACCCTTTACGGGGATAGTGGATATACTGATTACTGCTATGAAGAGGATTGCAAGGAAGCAGAGAACATAACGATGATGATTGCCAGAAAAAGTAATTCTAAGAGAAAACACCAACCATGGCAAGATTTCCTGATTGCAACATATCGAAAAAGAATTGAGATAATGTTTAGTCAGATTTCTTCTATGTTCCCAAAACGCATTCATGCTGTGACATCTAATGGATTTATCCTTAAACTGGTTCTGTTTATTTTCGTATTTACTCTGAATGAGAAATTTATTTAATAGCAACTTGAATTATTTATATGAAAGCCTCACCACTAAGGAGTTCTGATTTTAACGGATAAGTGACAAAAGGAGATGAATAAACGCGATTGCGAGTCAACAAATGCGGGATGGATTGACAGACCCAGAGTGGATGTGGGGAAGAAGACCCCGGAGGGGTCACATGTTTATAGAGATATGCGATCCATCAAAGGGTACGACCCCGGCTGGGGTCGAATGTTCTTTTCACGACCATATGGCTATAAACATACAATCCCTCCGGGATTGAAGGCAAAGATGTAACAATCTGATTATAAATTACTAAGATATAATATATTCAAGTGAAAAGCTGCGAAGTCGCCGGTTTGCTTCAGACCGGCGACTTCGCAGTTTAATGGACAGGAAAACCAGCTTATTGCCTGGCTTTCTTAAGCGCTTCCGTAGTGGTATAGTATTTAACGATCATGTTGGGAACTTCCCATTCGGGCATTTTCCCGTCGACGAGGAAACGCAGGTATTTTTCGGCCACCTGGGTGAAGTGGGCTTCATGACCTACCTTGAAAGAGGCCGGAATATTCACGGTCCAGAGTTTATCGCCCAGTTTCGACAAGCTGATGCCGGGATATTTGGCAGCAAGGTCCTGGTTTACCGCTTTTACGAGGCTGGCTTCGAAAGCTGCCAACCCTTCATTGGAGAGTGCTTCGACGTACAGTGTTGGCTGGTAATTTTCTACAGCACCCTGTTTGATGACCACGTTACATTGGGTACCGCGCATGGTGGAATAGTGGGTATCGCCGGTTCCGGCGGGAGCTTCAAAATTCCAGATCACAGATACTTTGGCGTGCACGCCCCTGAGTTTATAGGTAAATTCACCGTTACTGTAAACTTTCAGGATATTGCCATCCACGTCCTTTTGCAGGTAATCGGGATAAGAATCGAGTCTGGTAACCTGTTTGAACATTTCCGGAGTCATGTCGGTAGTCCAGCGGCGGGCCGAAACGATTTCGACATCGCTTTTGGAAAGGACGACATCGGGGAATGCTTCCCACTGGATCAGGTCGACCAGGTGGGTGGTTACATCCACGATACCTTCGCCCTGCTGGGTAACATCAAAGAACCAGGCTGGTCGGATCAGGTGACTTCCGGATACCATTTTGGAAAAGTGGTGTATGCTCTCCTTGGTAATGGAGGGATTGTCGGGAGTTCCCGGCTCCAGGGTCCCGAAAACTTCTGGGATCATCGAAAGTTCACGTTGCAGCAAGGTAGTGATTTCATACCGTTCGGTCATGATATCATAGAGCATCACCCCTTTTTCCTGTGCCATTGCGAACGACTGCTCCAGCATCGGAAACTGTTCGGGTGTAATCACCATGGGTTTATCGGCAAGAACATTCAGTCCGGCCTCTACCGTTTTGAAGATATACTCCGTTTTTTTGGCATTATTGCCTGAAAGCACCACTACGTTTCCTGCTTTTTCGGCCATCATTTTTTCAAAGAAGTCGGGGCCTTTGTAAACATCCAGCTCCCAGGCGGTGGGATGATCAGTCCGGCTGTTAAACCCGTTAATGCGGGCGATGTGTGCATCCACATCCGGGCCATCGGGAGCGTACACTTTGACAACAGGATCGATCTGATCCAGTGCGAATTTCTGTACGAGGGCCGCATGGAAATGGCCCGGGTCGAGGGTGATGATTTTTACTTCACCAGATGCACCTGTAAACATATTTGGATTTTCAGATGGTTGTGAACCCTGCTTATTTCCGCAGGAGAAGAAAACAAACAACAAAACGGCAATAACCGGTACGGAAACTTTATTCATCTCAAGTTTTTTATATTGATCCGATAACAAAAATAAAGATTTTGGGAGAATCCGGGGACAATGTCAGCCGGCAAAACCCATTGAATAACAAAATGGAAACAAACATGATCAGAAACCCGGAAATAAAACAGGGAGGTTATCCGGGAATCCGGATTTACCTCCCTGAATCTGAACCTGAACATGTATCATTCAGGTTTGCCGGACATTAATAATAACCCGGGTTTTGAACCGTTGCGATCTCAGGTTTGGGTAACAACCTGTCGATAAAAGTATTCGGAACCGGTCTCAGTTTATGGTGTTCCTTTACGTTGTTTTTGGCATCAGGATTATACTTCTTGGCACGTTCGATCAGCGTACCGGTACGAGCCAGGTCCTCCCAACGGTTGAGTTCACCATAGAGTTCTCTGGCGCGCTCTTCCAGCATCCAGTCGACGAACAGGTCAAATGAACCGCCGGTGGGTAATTTCGGAGCCATAATGTCGGCCTGGGTAACCAGCATATTGGCAGCAGTAGGTTGGGTATCGCGATTACCGCCATCAATCAGATAAACCTGCGGGGGTTTCTGTTCGCCACCGGCATAGGCAGCTCGTTGCCTGACGGTATTGATATGCTTGAGTGCGTTGGTCCAGTCACCCTTGCGACCATAGGCCTCTGCAGCAATCAGATACGTTTCGGCAAGGCGCATACGGTGGAAATTCCTGGAACCAGCCTGATAGTTGACATCCGATCTCTGGTCGTCCAGCCATTTCAGCATAGTCGGGAAATTGTTGGTATCCCAGCGGTCAACAGGAATCAACAGGTAAGGAGCTTTGGCGATATCTATCAACATCTGCCTGTAAGCAGCTTCATTCTTCAGTACAGGTTTTGCGTTGGTAGTGGAATAGAAATCGAGCGCACCATAATACTTTGAAGAAATATACATGGCCGTATCACCAGCTTTAAACTTGGGTGTTCCAACCAGGTGGGCAGGTGTTTTATAGATCACATCCGATTTAACTTCAGCGTTGGTGGCCGGATTAATGTAATAATATTCGGCTGCCCATTTGGTTGCGGTGCCCGGGCTGTTACATATATAAGACCACTTAAAGGTTTTGTAGAACCTCGAGTCATTGACCCTGTCCCAAAGCTGGAGTGTCATCTGTGGGTTTGGCCTGACCCTCTTCCATGGACGGCCGTTGGCAATATCCCTGATCATACCCGGTTTCACATCATACTGGGTAACCCAATAGAGGTGCAACTGGTTACCGCCATCAGATCCTGAGCTACCGGCGCCGCTGAACAATGCATCCTTGGTATACTCGACATCCCAGATAATCTCGCGGGTAGTTTTCTGGTTATTCTGTTCGAAAACGTTGGCGAAATTGTTTTCCAGGGCAAACTTACCTGAATTGATTACCTGTTCGGCATAAATGACAGCTGAGTCAAGGTCACTGGGTTTTCCACCTCTGACCGTTGTTTCAGCACTCATTCTGGTGAGATAGACTTTGGCCAGCAGGTGGGCAGCCGACCATTTGGTAGCCCGTCCCCTGTCAGCCTGCTGGAATACATCCGGAAGGACTTTATAGGCAGCCACCAGGTCACTGACGATCTGTTTGTAAACATCAGCCACCGGTGACCTTTTAAAGTCGGTAATAACCTGTGAAACATTCCCATCGGTGATAAGAGGCAAAGCACCGAAATGTTGTACGAGGTCATAGTAATAAAAGGCTCGCAGGAATTTCAACTCAGCTATCCTCTGGGTTTTCTGATCCTCTGTCATATCAGAAACCTCAGGCATAAACATGATACAGGTGTTGGCGCGTGTAATGGCCTTATAGTTGTTGTTCCAGAATTTATTGATCACATCCTGCGAAGGGTTCAAAGAAGCCTGATACTTATTGAACGCATCCTTATGTCCGCCATCCGTACCTTCCCAGGTAAAGTCGGTACCATACTCGGTAAGAACGTAGTAAGCCTCCATGTTCCCTCCGACGGTACTGTTGGAACCCTGGTTATAAGCACCGGTGTACCAGCGCATGGCCTGATAGACACCATTAACGGCAGACTCCATACCTACTTTGGTCTTCAGATAGTCATAGCCAACATCTGTGTATCTTTCTTCCTCCAGATATTTATCGCACGCTGTAATGAGGAGAAATACAACAGGAACTATATAAAGAATTATTTTTTTCATATCAAATATATTATTTATTCAACATAAGAATTGCAATTAAAGGCTCAGATTAACACCCACCATGAAGGTTCTGGGCATTGGTGCCCTGAAGTCCTGTCCGCTCTCCGGGTCTGTACCGGGATAATTGGTAATTACAAAAGCGTTCTGAACGGTGAAATAGGTTCTCATCCTGTCAATTCCTGCCCTGGATGAGATCGATTTTGGTATGGTATAACCCAGTGTGGCGTTACTTAACCGTAAGAAGGATGCATCAAAGAAGTTCATGGATGACCGGTATGCCGGGTTCTCGACCCCGTTGTTCGGGCGCGGGGCTTCATTGCTGCCATTGCTGGCAACCGGATTGCCACTGGCATCATATTCGGTTACCCTCCAGTAATTAACTTTGATACTGTTATAACGGCCATTGAAGCTCATATTCCGGTCGAATTGCAGCATATTTCCATAAGCACCGTTCAGGAAGAAGTTGAAATCAAAGTTTTTATACCTGAAATTGTTGGCTATACTACCGGTGAATTTGGGCCTTGGTGAACCCAACACCACGCGGTCTGCATCGGTAATCTTGTCATCCTGCACCACATCCTGGACTTTAATCATACCAGGTTTGAAAGTGGTACCAAACTTGGCCATTTCGGCCTCTTCGCCCAACTGCCATATTCCCAGGAACTTATAGTCATAATATACAGAAAGCGGCTGACCTATAAACCAGCGGTTACCCACGTCGTCGTTCTTACCACCATAAAGTTCAACAATTTCCTCTTTATTTCTGGCGAAGATGAAATCGGTAGTCCAGGAGAAATCCCCCCTGCGGATATTCTCCGTATTGAGTGTTATCTCGATACCTTTATTTCTGGTTTTACCAATGTTATATACTACACTGTTGAATCCGGACACCTGCGGAAGTTGCCTGTCCATGAGGAGGTCGGAGGTATTCTGGAGGTAAACATCGACTACACCGCTTATCCGGTTGTTAAATAAGCCAAAATCTACACCTGCGTTCCATTGCTTGGTTTTTTCCCAGGAAAGGTCAGGGTTGGGCATTTCATTCTGATAGAAAGCCATTACGTTGTTACCTCCGAAGTTATAACGGGCGTAGGCGAGGTTACCTGCGGTTTTATAAGGATCGATGGCCGTGTTGCCTGTGATTCCGTAGCCCAACCTTAACTTAAGGTTCGACAAGTCCGTAAGGCCTCTCATGAAACCCTCTTCAGAGAGGCGCCATGCCAGAGCTGCTGACGGGAAGAGTACCCACTTGTTACCCGGGGCGAGCCTTGAGGAACCGTCATACCTGGCAGAGGCAGTCAGCAGGTATTTATCTGCGTAGTTGTAGTTCAGCCTACCCATGAATGAAGCCAGCTGCCATTTGGTATAGTTACTGCTTACACTGGAGATGTTGGGAGAACTTCCCACGTTGTACCATCTTTGTGTTTCGTATGGCAGGTTAAGAACGTTTATCCGGTGGCTTTCAAATTTCTCCTGCTGAATAGACTGGAGGAAGGTAAAGCCGAAAGAATGTTTTTTAATGGTTTCATTCCAGTAGAGAAGGTTTTCCCATGTCCACATGGTCCTGGTGTCTCCGCCGTTTTCTGCACGGGCGTTACCACCCTGCCGGTCGGAACTCCTGGAGCCATAAAATCTCTGGTCATAATAAGGACCTACATCAAGCCCCACATTGGATCTGTATTTCAGGGAGAATGGCAGATCAACCTCGAGATAATAGCTACCCAGGTATCGGTCTTTTCTGAATCTGACGATGGCATGCTCAATGTTGAGAACCGGGTTCCAGAGCTGCGGGTCGTTACCGGGACGGTTGAAAAGTTGTCCGGTTTCCTCATTTCTGATGTTGGCGAGGGGAGAAAGGCTTTTTACACCGTCGAAGACGTTTGGCCCGTCATTCCGGTCGAAGTGGGAGAATTGAGTCTGACCTCCAATGGTTACCATGTCAGATAAGATCCAGTCAAAATTCACCCTGGCCGAATACCTTCTGTAGTCCTGGGTTTTCACCAAACCTAATTCCTGGAAGTAAGTGGCTGAGGCCAGAACCCTGAGTTTCTCGGTTCCACCTGTAACACTTACTTCATGGTTGGTAATCTGACCAGTCTGGAGGACTTCACCTAACCAGTCAGTTGACTGAAGCCTCTCAGGATGCCAGGAACCATCAGGATCATAGGCCTGCTGGATTTTGTACCCGATACCCCTGGGATCGTTCTCCTGCCCTACCGGCATCATGGTTACGTCCATGGCGTAGGTTGGATTAATCGGATATTTTCCTGTTGTACGGTATGCTTCCCTAAGGAACTCAACCCATTCAGGACCGTTGAAAAATTCGATCATGTTAGCCGGTTTCTGAATACCGTAATAGCCATTGTAGTTAACCGTGGTAACCCCTTGTTTGCCCTTTTTGGTAGTGATAATCACCACACCGTTAGCACCGCGCGAACCATAAATGGCGGTTGCTGATGCATCCTTCAGAATATCAATACTTTCGATATCTGACTGGCTGATTTCACTCAAACCGACCACCAACGGAATACCGTCGACCACATAAAGAGGCGAGTTGGTGGCCTTCAGTGAGCGGTTACCCCTGATCATCACCGATGCATCGCTACCCGGTTTTGCGTCGGTCTGCATGACCACCACCCCGGCGGCTTTTCCCTGGAGGGCCTGAGCAGCACTGAAGGTAGCACGCTCCATCAGTTTGGCATTGGAAACGGATGCTACCGACCCGGTCAGGTCGGCACGGCGAACAGTACCATACCCGACAGCCACAATTTCTTCGAGACCAATTAGGTCAGGTTCCATCGTAATTGAATATTGAGCACCGGAAATGGCAACCTCCTGGGTTTTCATCCCGATGAATGAAAATACCAGGACCTGACCTGAAGCAGGAACAGTGAGAGTGAATTTACCGTTAATATCGGTTATAGTCCCGACAGCGGTTCCTTTTACTACAACAGTAACCCCAGGCATCGGTGAATTGCCGGTGTCAGTTACCGTACCAGTCAGCGCCCTCTGTGCATTGGCCACGCCAATAAGCATAAAGAGCATCATGAGAAGCAATGATACTTTCTGCATAGAATTCAAGATTGATTAGTTATTAAAAATTAAAAGTGGTTATTAGTTATATGAATCAGATATTCACATAATTGGTTCCGTAAGGATAGCGTTGTGGCCGGCTCAGCATGGCGTTGGCCAGGTCGTTGTTGATGAATTTTTCGGTTTTAGGATCCCAGAGCAGTTTGCCGGGGATTTTCATGGCGATGTGGCTGATCAGGCATACCGTACATGCCCGGTGCCCTTTCTCCACCGGGGAGATCGGTTCTTTGCGCGATTTTATACATTCGAGCCAGTTCCCGTGCTGGTTATCGCTCCGGTACAGGTTGATCTCTGTAGGTTTGATTTCCGAAGTCAGGATTTTGGGATCGCTGGCATCCAGTGCGCGGGCGCTCCTTTCGCGGGAAACGGGATCGCTGGCGGATGCCACGTAATTACCCCTGGAAACAAATATCCAGCCTTCGGTACCTTCGTAACGGATACCATTGGGAAAGCCTCCGCTGGTGTACATGGTGATGCCGTTTTCATATTCGGCTTTAACCATAAAGTCGCCATGCACATTCCAGAGGCCTGATTTCGGGAATTCCGCGACAGCCTCCACAGAGATGGGCCCTGTATATTCGGTATCCATCCCCCAGGCGGCAGAGTCGAAATGGTGCTGTCCCCAGCCGGTAATCATGCCGGCGCCGAACTGCTCGAGTCTCAGCCAGCCCGGACGGTCATACCCGACCTGAGGATGTACGCCGATCTCGGTGTAAGGCACATAGGGTGTAGGCCCTAACCACATATCGTAGTTCAGGTTCTTTGGCACGGGCATCTCGGGAGCAGGAGGGCCTGACGGGTCGCCGGGAAGGCCGATCTTTACGGTATGCACCCTGCCGATGCGGCCGTTGCGGACCAGCTCGGCTGCAACGCGGAATTGCGGGGAGGAGCGCTGCTGGGTACCAATCTGGAGAATTACCCCCTGCCGGTGAACCACATCGCTCATAAGGCGACCTTCGGCAACTGTCAGGGAATTGGGCTTCTGAAGGTAGATGTCCTTTTTGGCCAGGGCAGCCCTGAGGGCGGGTTCAGCATGCTGATGGTCGGGTGTGCTGATAATCACGGCATCGATATCCGGATTCATGAGCATCTCCCGGTAGTCTTCGTACATTTTCACATCCACGTAACCGGCACTGCCGGTTTTTTTGGTGTAGTAATCCTCGATCAGCTTTTTCCCGTCGGCCAGACGGTTGCTGTCGACATCACTGACGGCAATAAAGCGGGCGTCGTCATATTTTATGGTTTCCGCGATATCATGATCGCGGGCAATCCGGCCACATCCGATCTGGCCGATGTTGATCTTGTTGCTCGGGGCATTCTTCCCGAATACACTGGAGGGAACAATGGTGGGCACGGCAATGGCCCCTAAGGCTGTTGCTGTGGTGGTTCTTAAGAATGTTCTTCGTTCCATAGGATATGTAATTATTGAGTTATATGTTTGTTAATACCAGGGCGATGCCCTGGGTTGAATTATTCCAGGCTTTCAGCCTGGGGCGGGGAGGCTGCGTGGGCTGGTTAAGGGAATGCACCGACAACCCGGTCTTCATGGTTACCATAGCAGATATTGATGAGACCTGGATCTTCATGGGTACCATGGTATCAAATGGTGAGACCTGGATCTTCATGGGTACCATGATGTCAATTGGTGAAACCTGGATATTCATGGTTATTCGGTTGTATAGCGTTTGAACTGTCCGGCAATATCGGCCTGCTTATGGTCGCCGGAGTGGATGAGTACCCGGTAACGCAGTTTTATCTGCTCGCCTTTTTTCAGCCGGGTTCCCTTGTCGGGATCTTCGGGCCAGTACATGGGCGTTGGCGAGAAGAAGCCGTAGTCGCGGGTGAACCATGGTGCCGGGTACCACTTGTTCGACGGATGCTGCATAATGGCCATACCCTCCGTTTTACCCATCCGCGGTCCGTGATAATCCATCCAGGGGGAAGCCTTTCCAAAGGTGCCCTTCTCTCCGGTTTCCCCTTCTGCATTCACCATGGTTCCGCCATTGGTGACAGCCAGATCAGGATCCATGCGGCCGCTGAACAGCGAGTGGTTGGTACGGAGGATGGTCACATCCATCAGCATCTCCATCACGATGTCGAAGTCGATCTGAAAGATCTCCTTAGACTGGGCTGTTATCGTGATCCTCCGGATGTCTTTAATGGGAGCTTCTGCTCCGGGCCTGGTCCAAATACACTCATTCTCTATTACCACCTTATCACCTTCAGCCTGAAGAATATCAGCCCGGAGGGAGATGATCTGCCCCCTGTCGAGGCCTTCCTGCCAGTAGTTGCCGCCGTTGACCATGTCGCATCCGAAGAAGAGCGAACTGTGGTGCGGGTAATTGGCGTTCCGCATCGAGGTAACCGATGCGTTCGACGGCCCGTTCACCGGAAAAAAGAAGGGATACTTTTCATCATTGGAAAAGATATAGCTGGTAAACAGATTGTTGTTGATCAATACATCAATCTTCGGGCCCTGTTTAACTGCCCTGAGTGCCGGCTGCGCATTAGCCGAACCGACAAAGAGTGTCAGTATACACGCCGTAAATAATAAAAGTTTCATTTTCAT
>JAUWAB010000030.1 GCA_030602265.1 Prolixibacteraceae bacterium
CTTTTTCTAATACTTGCTTTCAAGCATAAGAAAATCTTTAATGTTCATCCATCGGATCCCTTTTCGCGATGTTTCAAAACCTTTGTCGAGCGACAATACATACTTTGGAAAGTGATCATTAATGGATTCGAGTGAGCCATACTCACGATCAATGACTTTATCACCGTTCAGAGTAGTGCATACCTGCAGGTAGATTTTATCATTTCCTTTACTTGCAATAAAATCAACTTCCTTATCCGACTGTTTTCCAACATGCACCTGATAGCCGTTTGCTTTCATTTCGAGCATAACCATGTTCTCAAGAATTCCGGGTAAATATTCAGGCAAAAAGCCGGTAATTGCATTTTTAATGCCCACGTCGTTGAAGAAATATTTTTCCAGCGTTTCGAGTATTCTTTTTCCTTTAATATCAAATCTTTGTACTTTTTCCACCTGCATAGCATCAACACAATAGCGAATGTAATTCTGAACCGTATCAACTGAAATTTTCAGATGCTGTGATTTCAAATAATCGCTGATGCTTTTCGAAGATGTTATATTTCCGCAATTATCAGCCAGATAGATTGAAATCTTTTCAAGCAATGATACATCACGAATATTGTACCGCATAACAATATCTTTTAAAAAGATGGTATTGTAAACCGAAGTAATGTACTGGCGGATTGCAGTTTCATCACGGTTAAAAAAATGAATACCCGGGAATCCGCCAAACCTCATAAAATCAGAAAAATGATCGATATTGTCCTCATCTGAACGATTCGAATTGGTCATTAACAGGTATTCCCTGAAAATAAACGTTCCCATGTGGAACTCAACATAGCGGCCCGAAAGCAGGGATGCCAGTTCGGAAGATAAAAGCCGGGCATTGGAACCTGTAATGAAAATATCATATTTGTTGCTGGCATAAATTGAATTCAGAGCCTTTTCCCATGCTTCAATCTCCTGAATTTCATCAATAAGCAGATAAGAGATTTTGCCATCCCGTATTGTTTTTAAGTCAACATATCTGTGTAATTCATGGTAGCTGCGAATCTCATCAAACTCGTATAGCTCTTTATTGATGTAAATGATATGATCTTCTGCAACGCCCTGTTGATTAAGCTCATCTACTAACTGGTTCATCAATGTGGTTTTTCCGCATCGCCTTATCCCGGTTATAACTTTTATAACGGGTTTTCCTATAAACGGAAGAATGTTACTTAAATATAGATTTCGAACAACCATTGGCTAAATATAGTCGAATGAATTGTAAAAATACAAATATATTTCGACTATACTCTAAATAATATCAAATAAATTGTATTTTTTCGTATTTGCCCGTTTTCATGTGTATAAATTGTCTTGTTTTTTAATGGTCACATGGAATTTCCATGCGTAAAGTTATTCATAATGGTTTGTGTTTCTGCAATCATGGAAATTTCATCTGTATAAATTGTTTTTGTTTTGTTATGGTCAGATGGCCCCGATAGTATCGGGGCACCATGTGGAAAGTTATTCATTCCGGTTTGTGTTTTACTAAACATGGTGATTTCATGTGCTTTTCCGATCAGCTCTTTGACAAAATCCTTGTCGCCCATGTAGGAATTCGTATACTGAAATCAATTCATGGAAATTAATTCCAATTAAAGATTTCGTTGCAACAGGCTTGATTGGATTTTTTTTAAAATTTGACTTCCGTGCTTTTTTTATGCACTCTGCGAGCCTAATTTAGCTCTTGGTTTAAGTGCACTGAACCGGGTGGATTCCGAAAAACCTGTAAAGAGTAGGAGAAATGTTAACACTAGTAATTATGAAAAAACTGGATTACAGCAATCAGCATTTTAAAGAAATGAGCCAGATTGATTTAATGAATGTAAAGGGCGGTGGATTTTGGAGTTGGCTAATTGGAAATCTACTTTGGGAATCTGCAAAATCAGTCGCATTGGATGCCCCAGTAAGAGAAGGGTCTGTTCCACAATTGGAAATGAGTGGCGGTTATTATGTTATGCCATCTGATAATGCATAAAATGGCTTTTCAGAGTGCCTGATTGACAAAATGCACTCCGGTTTCTCTGGTTAATTATGCATTACAAGTAACTAGAACTGAAAAAAATGACGGTGAGTTTATGATGGAAAACTCACCGTCTCAAACCAATTAATGTTTATGAAAAGATATTTGCTTAAGAATTATTACCCTGTTTATAAAATTGGACCTTTTATCGATATTGGGATAGTTGGTTCAGCTAAGTTTCTTCAGATTGATTATTGCGAACAAAATATTAGACTTGTTAGAAGAGCTCTATCGGAAGGATTTACAAAGGAGGAAATAATGCTTAGAGTTGAACTTGCCGAACTTTTAGAAAAAGGATTAATAGGTGAGTTTCAAACTTATTCCACTCTTTCAATTTCTGAAAGGCATGCCAATTTCTTTGAGTTTTTGGGAATTGAGTGGAAAGACCTGGAAGAATTTAAGGAGAAGAAAATTCTTATTTTTGGTTCGGGTGCAGCGGGGGCAACCATTACCTATTTGTTAGCTCAGTTTGGGTATAGGAGGATTTTTGTTGTTGATAGCGATATAGTCGAAATGTCGGATATAAATAAAACCTTGATATTTAGACAGCCCGATATTAAAAGAATAAAAGTAAGCGCACTAAGACATTGTATTGAACAAAACTTTGGATTTAATATCGAGGATATTGCCTTGTCCCCGAATACTTTAATTGAGATTTCTGATATAATTGAAAATGTAGCCCCTGATTTGGTCATTAAGGCATGTGATCCTGACTTGTCATTTCGGTACCATCTGAATCAAATATGCTTTGACAAGATGATACCTTTTGTACATATGTCATATAGTTTTGAGCGGCTTAATATTGGGCCTTTCTTTGTTCCCGGATTAACAAAGTCTGACAACGTTATCGATCATAATTTCACTATGATGTGTGGTAAGGAGTATACGTTTCATAATCATAAAAAATTGTTTTCAGATTTACTGTGTCACCCCTCCACATCGTTTAATATTAATATCTTAGCTGCTATCATTCTGAAAGAAATAATTTTTTTTCATTTGAATAGGTATGAATATGTCTTTAGCCTTAATCGTGAAGTTTACTTTTTCCCGCTAAGTATGAAAGTTTTATACAGATCTTTGGATGACTTGTAGAATTGAATTCAATAAACCTGGAAGTCTAAGCCTTTCTTTTCTGGAGGGTTTATGGATAATCATTGGCTATCTGATTCTTTTCAAAGGAATTATTATGGGATTAGTAGAAATGTTTATTCCGGAGAATATTTCAAGTACCCATGAATCGTTTTTATTCGTAATTCTTGAGGCGCTGGCTATTCTATTGCTGACATGCTTACTAAGAATACGGATCAGGAAAAAGTATGACCATGAATTTAACTTTGGGTTCAAATGCACTTTCGATTTTAGGTTATTCTTCTTCCTGATGATTTCTTTTGCTGCCTATTTTATAGCGTATCGCAGTTCTTTGGGGTTAGTTATGGATAAACTTCCGCAGAGTGAACTTATAACAAGGATTCTGGATTCGAAAACACGTAATTTCGAAAATAATCCCTTACCGATGTTATTATCAATGGTACTTCTGGCTCCATTGTTCGAAGAGGTAGTTGTACGGGGAGTAATTCTTCGGGGATTCCTGAACCGGTATAGTCCGGTTTACGCGATATGGCTAAGCGGAATATTATTTGGGATATCACATGGATATCCTCCCCAGATTATCAATGCGATCTTTCTGGGAATCATGTTGGGCTATATATATTTTTATACCAGATCTATAGTTATTTGCATTTTATTGCACAGTTTTCTAAACGGTCTGGCTATTCATTTGTATTCTGTTCAATTTGAGTTTAATCTGTTATCATTTACCTGGAGTTTTCTCCTTTTCATTATAACATTATGGTACTTCTTCAAGCACAAAATTCCTTCGGATGGCAAATTAATGAAGATTCCGTAGGGTAATGTTTCATTTTGTATATCTCGTGATGGAACAGTGCCTGGGGAATTGTTTGTGGTCTGTAAACCCGTACAATGCAATTACCCGGGTTCAGCGATATATTTTGAACAGCTATTGTCCACCCTGAATCCACAATTTTCTTCATTACCTTTCCCCGGTCTGAATCAATTCTTCTTACCAGATACTGAATCAATTCTTCCTACCTGATACTGAACCGATAATTGCCTGACTGCAGTTCAAAACGATGCATACCTTTTGCCTGTTCCTTGGTCCTTATTAAGGGATTCTGCTCCGGGGATTTTCCGTTTTCCTGAATCCTGCCACCTGGCAGGTACAATGTGGCGCTGCTGTTGGCCGGAATGGTGACATGGTATTCAACCGTTTTTCCTTTCCTTTTCCAGGAAGAGACGATCTGCCCATACGGACTCTTGTGCGAAGCTTCAAAATGGTCTAATCCCTGCACAAAATTGGGTTTCAGGATGATATTTTTAAACCCGGGCTGCTGCTCATCCGGGAAAATTCCGCCTAATGCCTTGTAATACCAGGCGTTGATCTCCCCGAACATGATGTGGTTCATGGAGATGTCGCTGGAGGCATCCAACGGCCAGTTCTCGAAGAAGGTGGTGGCGCCGTTGACGATCCACCAGCCCCACGACGGGAAGGTTTCCTGCGCGGCAACCTCATAGGCCAGTTCGGGATAGCCGTTATCGCTCAGTGCGTTGAGGATGGTTTTGGTACCCAGCAACCCCACATCGATGTGTTTGTTGTCGGCCTCTACCCGCCGCGCCAGGTTGGCGGCCACTTTCGCCCTGACCTCTTCCGGAACGATCCCCCAGTGAAGTGCCGCACTCAGTTCGGTCTGCAGTCCGGTACCATAGATTCCCGTTTCCGAATTCAGGTATTTGCTGTTCAGGGCATCCCGGATTTTCTCCGCAAGCCGGGCATATTTTTCCTGATCGTTGGTTTTGCCCAGAATGCCGGCGGCCTTCGACAGGATCATGGCATCCACATAAAAATAGAGGGAGGAGGTAAATTCCTTGGGAGCCACCGATTTAACCGGTACCCAGTCGCCCAGGCCCCAGTCGGTGATGCCCGACGGATAGTTCTCGTCGATGTAATCCACATACCGTTGGATGTTGTCGTAACAAAGTTCCAGCAGCCTGGAATCGCCGTAAAACAGGTAGATGTTCCATGGAATGATGGCGATGGTGCTGGTCCAGTCGGGACCGTTTGCCCACTGGTACCCCCAGCCGTTCGAAGGGATGATGGCGGGCAGTACCCCGTTGGGCTGCTGCTCGTCTCTGTGGTCGGCCAGCCACTTCTCGTAAATGGTTATCCCGTCGTAATTGTATAAACCGGTCTCGATGGCAATGTGGGCATCACCGGTCCAGCCGTTTTTCTCGCGCTGCGGACAGTCGGTCGGAAACCCGAACAGGTTCGACAGATAGGAGGCATTGGCTGCCGCCCAGGTCTTGTTCAGGGTGGGATTCGAGGAGTGGATGTTCCCTGTCTGCGGTACGTCGCTGTGCATGAAAAATGCGGTAAGGTTTTCCTTGCTCATGTTCAGCGCTTTGTCGGAGGTCCCCTCCACATACTGGAAGCCCTTGTAGTTGAAGCGGGGCATAAAGGTTTCCGCTCCTTTGCCGGAAAGGATATAAATGTCGGTCTGGAACGGATCGGTATCATCGGTTGGCCGGTAGTGCACATCGATGTTCGACATGTCGGCATAGCCGTTGTCATAGATGCGTTCGGCGTGTTTCAGCCGGATGGTGGTTCCTTCTTCCCCGGTGACCGCCAGCCGGGTTACCCCCGCCATGTTCCGGCCAAAATCAAACATCCAGGTCAGGCTGTCGAGCCTCCGCATGGATACCGCCGGAATTTCCGTAACGTGCCGGATAGGGTGGAGGACCTGGGCAGTGATGTTCTGCGAGGGGGCGCCGGTAGGCATGGCATTCCGCCATCTGGAATGGTCAAATCCGGGCTTGTCCCAGCCGGGCTGTTCCCTGCGGGCGTCGTAATGTTCCGCGGTATAGATGCTGTTGAAGATCACCGGACTGAGGGCTGTCTTCCAGTCGGGGCCCGTGGTGATGGTTTCGGTGGTGCCGTCTTCATAGGTCACGCGCAGGTCCATGCAGAACTTTGGCCTGGCACGCCACGGGGCCTTGTCGAAGTACCAGACTGCCGTCGACTGATGGTTGTACCAGCCGTTACCCAGCAACACGCCAATGGCATTTCCGCCCTGCCGGAGGTGGCCGGTAACGTCATAAGTGACGTAAAGGTTGCGCCGGTCGAACCGGGTGTACATCGGATCGAGCTGGTGATCGCCAACCCGTTCCCCGTTAACGGTCAGTTCATACAATCCGGCTACGGCAATGTAGGCACGGGCTGTTTTTATCTTTTTATCTGCAGTAAATTCTTTCCGGAAAAACGGCGCAGGTTTCAGGTTGAAGTCGTGGGTGTCGGTAATCCACTGGCCTTTCCAGTTGTGATGGTGCATCATACCGGTTTCGAACCAGGCCACGGGCGACCAGTCCGACCAGTTTCCGCTGCCGTCCTGCACCCTGACCCTCCAGAAGTAGCGGGTGAAGGGCTGAAGCGCTTCTCCTTTGTACACTGCCGGTACGACCGTCGACTGAATTACTCCTGAGTCCCATTGGTTTCCTTTGCCGGTAATTACATCAGCCTCACGGGTGTCCACGACTATCTGGTAACTACTTTGTGCAGTACCGGACAGGTCCGTCCGGAGCTGCCAGGTAAACCGTGGGTTCGGTTCATCAATCCCCAGTGGATTCTCAAGATACTCACATCTCAGGTTAACTACAGAGATTTGGGAAGTGCCAGAAAAAGCAGCAATCAGTAAAATGACCAATATGGCGAAGGACCGGATTCTGTTCATAACGGATAATTCTGTTCAGTAAAATGCAATAATAATAAAAAATAGGTATCCGGGCATTAACAAAGGGGTAAAACCATAAGGCGGAATAGCTTTCCGCCTTATGGTTTTCGGATTTTTCCTGTAACCTGACCGTCTGACCTTTCGGGAATTCAATGCCGGTCGAATGGGTAGTTTCAGGATTGGTTAGTTAACCACAATCTTTTTTCCATCCTCGGATTTAAAGAGTAGGGCAAAACCGATCAGCAGTGCCACGGAAGCCAGGGTGGTGATTCCCCAGATGGCATTCCAGTTGTAGCCGGCTTCATGATGGTAATGGTCGATCAGCTGGCCGCAGATCAGGTTCCCGACCAGAAGTCCTGCTCCAAATGTAACCAGGAATATGAACCCCTGTGCCTGATTCCTCAAAGATGCCGGAGCCTTGCTGTCGATATAGATCTGTCCGCCCACATAAAAGAAACCAAAGATCAACCCATGGACCAGGATCCCTACATAATTGAGCCAGGACTGGTCTATTACACCTCCGGAATAAAATGCAAGGTAGCGAATGGTCAGGGCGATAAGGCCGAACAGCATAGTGTTTCTTATTCCATATTTTTTTATAGCCAGAGGTACCAGCAGCAGGAATCCCATCTCTGCCAGAACGCCCCAGTTGATGGTAATGGATATATATTTGATATTCAGCGATAAAAGAAATTCAGAGAAATAGGAATAATACATCGCGAACGGAATCATGGACAGGAATGAGAAAATAATGAACAGGGCAAAATTGCGTTCTTTCATTAATTTAACCGACCGGAGTCCAAATACATCAATAAGGGTGGCTTTTTGCCCTTTTGCCATCGGTGGGGTATTGGGCAGGGCCAGATTCAGGAATACGGCAATCAGACTGACGCCCGCTCCGCAATAGAACGGGATGTTGGTACCATCGAAATCGATATTCAGGATTTTAACAAAGATGACACTGAAAATTCCGGAGGCTACCCAGCCGATGGATCCGAACACACGAACTTTTGGAAATTGTTCTGATGGAAGATGGGCCATGGCTATGGCACTGGTCACACTCCAGGAGGGCATATAGGCCAACATGGCGACCAGCAGGCATATGAAAAGGACATCGGGATTGTTGGTGGTCCCGGCCCAGAAAAGCATGACGGCATGGATAAGGTTCAGCCCGGCAAGTACTTTTTGTGCAGGCCAGAACCGGTCGGCTAATATGCCGATCAGCGGCGAAGCCATACATCCGATTGCCATGGAACTCAGGATAAGAGATTTTTCGGTGCTCCCCACTTCCAGGTTTGTAAGATAGGCAGCCAGGGGTACCCACCATACCGCATACATCATATACTGGAGGAGCATCATAAGGGAAAGTTTCAGTTTAGCCATAACGTTGGTTTTATTTTAGTTGTTTATAAAAATTTTACAGTTCAGAATGAAATTATCCCGACATATGTTTGATATGTATGATGATAAATTTCAGCAGATTCCGCTGCCAATCTGTATTTTGTACACATTGATTCTTAGTACTTCGTCGAAAATACTAAAAAATCAATATAAAAAACAAAATTTGAAGTATTTTTTACTCTTTTGAAAAACGATAGGCTTTTACCTGATTTTTGAAGAATGTGGGAAGGTACAGGATCATATCATCGGTGCAGAAGTCTGCATCGGCGGCATTTTCTCCTTCTGCTTCGGTATCCAGCAATATGGTAACGTTGCCTTCACCCGAAACGTAAAAAACAGTTCCAGCCCAGCTGGTGGTGATGTAACCTCCGTCGCCAACGGGGGCAATGGCGTCTCCATGGCCCATGTTTTCAGCGATCAGCTTCACTTCACCGGTGGTATGGTTCAATTCCCTGAAAAGACTGCTTGCACTGGTGATAAACAGCATCCGGTCCTTTTCCCAGTAAAGGCCGTTGAAGCGTTCACCCTCCTCTCCGGTATGAATGCCGGTGAGTTTGCCCTCAGCCAGTTTATAAATGGTATTGGATCCTGATCCGGATACAAACACGGTACCGTCGTCTGCCACGGTGATATCGTTCAGGTCGGGTTTCCCCTCCAGTTCGATGACATTCAGGATTTTGCCAGACTCAATATCGGCTTCCACCAGGGTGTTAATGTCGGCAATAAACAGGGAATTTCCGCTGATGCCCATTCCTTTGGGACCGTGCAATCCCTCTATCCATTTAAGATCAAGGATATTCCCCGATTTATCCATTTTGGAAATGAAACCGTTGCCATCTTTTTCCCATGGGTTCATGTTGACGTTGGAGACATAAAGGATATCCCTTTGCCGGTCAATCAGTACCGATTCGGGTGTACGGAGCAGGGTATCCGACTCCCAGATCAGTTCAAGCCTGTATTCAGGTTCATTTTCTCCGGATGAAGCTGATTTTTTGCTGGTGGATGACTGGCAGGCCATCAGGGCCGTCAGGGCCATTAACGGAATGAAGTGTCTGATCTGCATAGTTGTACATCTAATTTGGTTAAATCTCAATATTTCTGCCGGAACCGTGCCGGAGCGTATGAATTACAGGGCAAGTTAATAATTATTTTATTTCTGCCTGAAATATACTTGTATGGGAACTCCCGAAAAATCAAAGTTTTCGCGCAACTGGTTCTCCAGATATCGTTTGTATGGTTCCTTTATATACTGGGGCAGATTTGCGAAAAACGCAAAGCTGGGCGTAACGGTAGGGAGCTGTGTGCAATATTTGATCTTGATGTACTTACCTTTCCACGCTGGCGGCGGATAAGCCTCAATGGCATTCAGCATCACCTCGTTCAGCTCTGAGGTTTTGATTTTCTGCGTCCTCGATTTGTAGACATGCATCGCCGTTTCAAGGGCTTTATGAATCCGTTGCTTGGTCATTGCCGAGATGAAAATGATCGGGACGTCACTGAAGGGTTCCAGCCTTTCCCTGATCTCTTTCTGAAATTTCCCGGTGGTATAGTTGTCTTTTTCAATCAGGTCCCACTTGTTGACCAGAATGACTACCCCTTTTCTGTTTCTGATAATCAGGTTGAATATATTGAGGTCCTGTGCTTCCATTCCCCGGTCGGCATCAATCATGAGCAAACTAACATCGGCTTCTTCAATTGTTCTGACTGAGCGAAGTACCGAATAAAATTCCAGGTCTTCCTTTACCTTGGCCTTTTTCCGCAATCCGGCCGTGTCGATGATAATAAAATCATAGCCAAATTTATTGTAACGGGTATGGATGGCGTCCCGGGTGGTTCCGGCAATATCGGTGACAATATTCCGGTCTTCCCCGATCAGGGCATTGATGAACGATGATTTTCCTACATTGGGACGTCCTACCACGGTAAATTTAGGCAGCTGTTCTTCTTCCTCCACATGGGGGGTGTCGGGCAGTAATTTAACCACTTCGTCTAACAGGTCGCCGGTTCCGCTGCCACTCATGGAGCTGATGGTGTAGATTTCACCTAATCCGAGGGCATAGAACTCCTGTGCATCGGGTTGCCGCTGGTGGTTATCCACCTTGTTGACCACCACCAGCACCGGTTTCTTTGTGCGGCGCATCAGGATGGCCATATCAGCATCCAGGTCGGTAATGCCGGCTTCCACATCTACCACGAACAATACGACATCTGCCTCCTCGAGCGCGAGATGCACCTGCTTGCGGATCTGCTCCTCAAAAACATCATCGGAGTTGGCCACATAACCGCCGGTATCGATCACTGAAAATTCAACCCCGTTCCAGAGGCACTTACCGTAAATCCGGTCGCGGGTTACCCCGGAAACATCGTCAACAATGGCTTTCCTGGATTCAACAAACCGGTTGAAAAGAGTGGACTTTCCAACGTTCGGACGGCCAACAATGGCTACTATCTTGCTCATAATGACTTTCTTTTTAAATAATTATTCTGCGTTGTAACCGAATCTGCGCAGGGTGTTTTCTTTTTCACGCCACTCTTTGGCGATTTTTACATACAATTCCAGGAATATTTTCTTGCCGAAAAACTCTTCTGCCTCCTGGCGGGCTTCGGTACCCACCTTCTTCAGGGCTGCTCCCTTGTTGCCTATGATGATCCCTTTCTGGGAGTCTCTTTCTACAAAAATTACCGCCCTGATCCGGATCAGGTTCCCTTCTTCCCTGAATTCCTCCACTTCTACCTCTGTAGAGTAGGGGATCTCTTTCTGGTAATTCAGCAGGATTTTTTCCCGGATGATCTCCTGCATAAAGAAACGCTCATTCCGGTCGGTCAGTTCATCCTTCGGGAAAAACGGCTCTCCTTCGGGAAGTAATTCCAGGATCCGGTCAAAGATGGGCGTCAGGTTAAATTTTTCGGTGGCGGATACCGGGAATACGGCTGCTCCCGGGAAAGTGGCCGTCCAATGATTATACAGGCCGATCACTGCTTCCTGGTTCGACAGGTCAATTTTGTTGATCAGCACAATTACCGGGATATTGGATTTGCGGATCCGTTCAATATAATCAGCATTTTTGCCTGCATCCTCAACCACATCGGTCACATATAAAATAATGTCCGCATCAATCAGGGCTGTATCCACGAACTTCATCATGGTTTCCTGCAACTTGTAATTGGGCTTGAGGATTCCGGGGGTGTCGGAGTAAACGATCTGAAAATCATCGCCATTGACAATTCCCTTGATCCGGTGACGGGTGGTCTGCATCTTGGAGGTAATGATCGACAGGCGCTCCCCGACCAGTGCATTCATGATGGTCGATTTTCCGACATTCGGGTTCCCGATGATGTTTACAAAACCTGATTTATGTGCCATAATTTTAAATTCCTAAAAATCAGCGCAAAGATAGAAAAAAATGCTCCGTTGCGAGCATTCCGGTTGATTAAGGGAATGTAGCAAAATGATAGTTTAACATACGATTTTCTATTTTTTCCTTGGTAAAACCCTGATAATTTGCTATATTCACAGTGTTTTTCTATTTAACAATAATAATGTATGTAAAATTGACGCTGATTTTATGAGTTGAATGCGTGAATTTTTCTGCACCTAAAACGAAAGTATGCAGATGAATAAGTTATCCTACCTCGATCAGATTGCCATCACCGTGAGGGCACACAAACTCCTGAAGGAATTGCTGAAGGAGAATCCGCGGCTGGAAGAGATTATGCGGTCCTCAAGGAATGAAACAGAGGCCATTCATGGCGTCAGGGAATGGGTAGAGCCCGAGTTGCGCAGGAATCCGGCTGCCTGGCAGTTTTATACGGGAAAGAAACATGACCACCAGACCTTTCAGCAACTGAAGTGGAAGGATTATGCGGCGATAAGGCTTCTGGACTATATTGACCATGCCGGGGAGAAGTATGTCGACCAGAATATTGGCGGCGAGATTGCTGTCACCAATCCCATAAAAATGATCTGGCTGGCGGTTAATTTCGGAACCGGGGGTGCCAAGCCGGGTTTTTTCAAGGATATGCTCCAGCTTTTCCGGCAATTTACCGGGCGTACCCGCAAGAACGAGCCCAATCCGCAGAAAACTGCCGAATGGATGGCCCGTTTTCCGGCCGGACTGGATCCCCGCATCATCCGTCTGCGGGAGGAGAACCGCGACCGGATCATACATGTATTTCTGGATAAAATGGAAACCGGCGAGATTTCTGACCCCCGTTACCAGTTTGCAGCCGATATTCCCCGGAGCGAGCGTTTTGCACAGATGCTGGAATGGTGGAAAACCAGCCATTTCCACCTGCGCATGGCTGTCAGGTCTCCGGAACTGCTGAATGAGATGTTGGGCAATTCCCTCGACCCCGATACCATGAAGGTCCTTCACAATGCCTATGAGGCAGGTATTCCCTTCTTTGTAAATCCCTATTACCTGTCGCTGTTGCATGTCAGGGTACCCTATTTTGCCATTGGCGCCGACCTGGCCATCCGTTACTACATCCTTTACAGCCAGCAGTTGGTGGATGAATTCGGGAAGATTGAGGCCTGGGAGAAGGAAGATAAGGTGGAACCCGGAAAGCCCAATGCGGCCGGCTGGTTTCTTCCACCCTACAATAATATCCACCGCCGCTACCCCGAAGTGGCCATCCTGATACCCGACACCACAGGCCGGGCATGCGGCGGACTCTGTACCAGCTGCCAGCGGATGTATGACTTTCAGCGAGGGAACCTCAACTTCAACCTTGATAAACTGGAGCCCAAGGTTACCTGGAAGGATAAACTGAAGGAGCTGATGGATTACTTTGAAAATGATTCTCAGCTCAGGGATATCCTGATTACCGGCGGCGATGCCCTGATGAGTTCCGACAGCCAGTTGCGCGATATCCTGAATGCTGTGTACGATATGGCTGTCAGAAAGATGGAGGCAAACAGGAACAGGCCTGAAGGTGAGAAATATGCTGAGATCGTCAGGGTTCGCCTGGGTACCCGGCTGCCGGTATATCTGCCACAGCGGATAACCCCCGAACTGGTGGCCGTGTTGCGGGAATTCCGCGAAAAAGCCTACCAGATCGGCATCAGGCAGTTTGTCGTACAAACCCATTTCCAGTCGCCCATGGAAGTCACCCCGGAAGCAGCCCGCGGTATAAAACTGCTCCTGTCTGCCGGCTGGGCGGTCACCAACCAGCTGGTGTTTACCGTAGCTTCATCCCGCAGGGGCCATTCTGCCAAGCTGCGCAAGGTGCTGAACGATATTGGCGTACTCACCTATTATACCTTTACGGTGAAAGGCTATATGGAGAACAGTTTCAACTTTGCACCCAATTCGAGGGCCGTGCAGGAACAGTTGGAGGAAAAACAACTGGGCCGGATTCCGGAGGTATTGCATGATGAGATCAAAGACCTCACGGAGCATCCGGACCTTATCGTGGAAAAGATCAATACCATGAGGAACTATTTTGAACTTCCGTTCCTTGCCACTGACCGGAATGTGCTGAATCTTCCGGGGGTAGGTAAAAGCCTTACCTTCCGCGTTATCGGGATTACCCGATACGGGCGCAGGATTCTTGAATTCGACCACGACAATACCAGGCGGCACAGTCCGGCGGTTAAAGAAATGGAAAAGGTAATTATCATTGAGTCAAAATCCATCAGTGAATACCTTGAGCAGCTGCAGGAAATGGGAGAGGACATTACAGAATATGAAGGAATCTATGGTTATTCGATCGGGCAGACAGAGCCCCGGATGGCCATGTATGGATATCCGGAGTATGACTATCAGGTGACCAGGGAGTTTACCAACCTGGTTATGGAGCAGGAAATCCACGAGTAACGGAATGAAATTTATTATATAAACAGACCGGTAAATTGCAAGCGGGGGATAGACCAGGGTGGTTTATCCCCCGTTTTTATCCGGAAATCTGATAATCGGCCCGGGGCCCAACGAAGCGCCATAATTTCAGTAAAAACTCACCATTCTCGGTAAAATGTAAATTATTTGTCAAAAAATCTGTCATTTTATAATAAAACACGTCATATTCGTGAATATTTTTGTTTTTTTACTCTCAAAGAATTAAATTTTTATCAATTAGGACCAAAAATCTCTATTTAACATTTTTTCATATGGAAAGAAGAGCTGCTGAATTTATTGAGCAATTTATGGCGAACGTAATTGCCAAGGATCCGCTGGAAAAGGAGTTTCACCAGGCCGTTCATGAGGTGGTTGAAAGCCTTGCCCCTTTTGTGATCCAGAACCCGGTTTACATGAAGTCGAAGATCCTTGAGCGCATGGCCGAACCTGAGCGTGTCATCATGTTCAGGGTTCCCTGGATGAACGACAAGGGTGAGGTTGAGATCAACCGTGGATACAGGGTTCAGATGAGCAGCGCCATTGGCCCTTACAAAGGGGGCATCCGTTTCCATGCATCGGTTAACCTGAGTATATTGAAATTCCTTGCCTATGAGCAGGTATTCAAGAATAGCCTTACCACACTGCCCATGGGGGGCGGAAAAGGGGGTTCCGATTTTAACCCGAAAGGAAAATCCGACAATGAGGTAATGCGTTTCTGCCAGTCGTTTATTACAGAGCTGTACCGCCATATCGGTCCGAATACCGATGTGCCTGCAGGTGATATCGGAGTAGGCGGCCGGGAGGTCGGATATATGTACGGGCAGTATAAGAGGCTGAGCAATGAGTTTACCGGTACATTTACCGGAAAAGGCCTGGGATGGGGTGGAAGTCCGCTGCGCCCTGAAGCCACTGGCTACGGTACTACCTACTTTGCCCAGGAAATGTTAGCCACCCGTGGTGACGAGATTGCCGGCAAGACGGTCGTTATCTCAGGATCCGGAAACGTTTCCCAGTTTGCCGTAGAGAAGGTTACCCAGTTAGGCGGGAAAGTGGTTACCCTGTCGGATTCCAACGGGTATATCTACGATCCGGCGGGTATTGATGCCGAGAAGCTGGAGTATGTGAAGGAACTGAAGAATGTATTCCGCGGAAGGATATTTGAATATGCGAAGGAATTTCCGGGAGCGAAATACTTTGAGAACGAACGTCCGTGGTCGGTTCCTTGCGATATTGCCATGCCTTGCGCTACCCAGAACGAACTTAATGAGCTGGATGCCCGCACGCTGGTGGCCAATGGCTGTATGTGCGTTTCCGAAGGTGCTAATATGCCATCTACGCCCGAAGCAATCCATGTTTTCCAGGGGAGCAAGGTGTTGTATGCCCCCGGAAAGGCTGCCAATGCCGGCGGAGTGGCTACATCCGGACTTGAAATGACCCAGAATTCCATGCGCTTAAGCTGGACACGCGAAGAAGTGGATGCCAAACTTCATTCCATCATGAGCAATATCCACGAAACCTGTGTCAATTATGGCAAGGACAGCGACGGGTATGTCAACTATGTAAAAGGGGCCAATATCGGCGGCTTTATCAAAGTGGCCAACGCCATGATCACCCAGGGAATCGTATAGATATTATTATATTAATGATGTTGAAATCGTCACCTGTTTCAACGGGTGGCGATTTTTTTTACTCCCCGGGTTCAGCCATTTCGAATGGTAAATATGGACAAATGGGGGACAAACCAGATTTGAATTTGTTGTACATGAGTGTATAACGCTTTTAAATAGAGGCACATACGCCAACCCATGTTTCCTGAAAAAATCAGTAAATCTGTCCGGAATATTGTTTTTGTGGAGATGTTTTCATAAAATTGTATGGCGTCCCGGAGCAATCCGGAGACACGTTGGATTAACCCCTAACACCCGGTTTATGAATGGTTTATTTCCCCCGGATATCATCCGGTTTACTGCCGAAGCACATTTTACAAGGTTCAGCCGGAAATCCGGTACCCTGTATCTGACCATACTGGTAATGATCCTCGTTTTCTTTGGTGCCAGCTTTATTGTCAAAACAGAAATTACCGTTCTGGCAAGAGGAATGGTAAGGTCAATGTCCGATCCTGTCCATGTGACGGTTCCTGTTTCAGGTGAGGTTGAATTTTCGGCTTTACAGGAGAACAGGCTGGTAGCCCGGGGTGATACTTTATTGATCCTTAAAGTGGAAAAGCTGACCGGAAAAGTGGATTATATGAATTCGGTTATTGTGGAATATAAGGGCTATGTTGCAGATCTGAAATCTCTTGCGGATGGTAAATCCGATCAGGTGAATACTGGACTGATCACCGCTGCAGGGCATACTTTCCGTCAGAAAATAAAAGACCTTGACCTGAATATTGAATACAACCTGGCCTCTTACCAACGAATCGACCACTTATTTCTCCTCCGGGTCGTTTCAGAGACCGATTTCGAAGAGGCGGGTTACCGGTTGAAGAAAGCCAGGGAGGACCGGAATTCTTTTATGGAGATGACTTATCAGGAATGGCAGAAGATGATTGTCTATTATCAGGAAGAAATCAGAAAACTGGAGTCTTCGGTGAATGAGCTGAAAAAAGATATCGGCAATATGTATATTACGGCACCCGTCTCCGGTCATATTCAGCAATTAAATCAGCTCGAAAGAGCCAGTTTTGTGCATGGTGGACAACTGATTGCCATAATCAGTCCTGATGACCAGCTTATCGTAGAATCACTGGTCAGCCCTTCAGATATGGGTTTCCTTTCGCAGGGAATGAAAGCACTATATCAGATAGATGCATTCAACCATTTTCAGTGGGGTCTCGCCTGCGGGCAAATTCTTGATTTACCGGGAGAGATTTATATGATCCGGGATGAACCTTTTTTCAAGGTCCGTTCCAGCCTGGATAATACATTTCTTGCCTTAAAGAACGGGTATCAGGGAGAATTGAGAAAGGGATACACTGCCACGGTTAGGTTCCGTGTAACAGAAAGATCACTGGCACAGCTTGTTTTTGACAAAGCAGAAAATTGGTTAAATCCTTACCATAAATGAAAACCCCGGCGAAAGTAAAAGTAAAGCAGAGGGATGTCACCGACTGCGGAGCAGCTTGTCTGGCCTCTGTGGCTGCATATTATGAACTTTCTATCAGTATTGCAAAATTAAGACAATGGGCTGGTACCGACAGAAAAGGTACTTCTGCCTGGGGATTAATCAAGGCCGCTGAGCGGTTGGGAATGAGCGGGAAGGGGGTTAAAGCCATGCCCGGGGCATTAAATGAGATCCCATTGCCAGCGATTGCTCATGTAATAGTGAATGAGAAACTGCACCATTATGTGGTGGTATACAGAGTCTCTCCTGAGCATCTGGAAATAATGGATCCCGCCAATGGCACTCTGGAAAAAAGAAGCAAGGATGATTTTTTACGCGAATGGACCGGCATAGTAATTCTTTTAGCGCCTACCCGGACATTCATATCAGGAAATCAGAAGGTATCCCATTTCAGCAGGTTTTATTTTTTGTTGTATCCGCACCGGTTTATATTAATGCAGGCACTTTTAGGGTCGGTGGTTTTCACGGTCCTGGGATTATCCACTTCTGTTTATATTCAGAAAATTACTGATTATGTATTGCTGAACGGAAACCGGAACCTGCTGAATTTGCTTAGTCTTGCCATGCTGGTCATTTTGCTTTTCCAGATTCTGATCGGAACCCTTCAGACGGTGATGGTATTAAAAACGGGGCAGTTGATCGATGCGCGGTTAATTACCGGATACTACAGGCATTTGCTGAGACTTCCCCAAAGTTTCTTTGATTCCATGCGGACAGGGGAAATTGTTTCCAGAATTAATGATGCCATTAAGATCCGTGCATTTATCAACGATGCTTTGGTGAATTTTGTGGTTAACTTTTTCATCCTATTGTTCGCCTTTATCCTGATGTTTATTTACAGTTGGAAACTGGCCTTTATTATGGTCATGGTTATTCCTCTGTATGCGATTATCTATTGGGTTACCGACAAGTTAAACCGGAAACAGGAAAGAAAGATCATGGAGCAGGCGGCTGAACTGGAATCACAGCTGATCGAGTCTGTCAATTCAATCAAAACCATTAAGCAGCTTGCGATTGAGGATTTTGCCAATATCAAAACGGAAATCCGGTTTATTCCTCTGTTATTGTCAGCATACCGGTCAGGGATAAACAGTCTGTTCTCGAGCAATGCCTCACTCACTGTCAGCAGGTTGTTTACCATTATTTTACTCTGGGTTGGCAGTTATTATGTCATGGATAAGGAAATCACCCCTGGAGAATTAATGTCCTTCTATGCTTTGGTCGGATATTTCACCGGGCCTGTTTCGGGAGTAATAGGATTGAATAAGGTATATCAGAATGCCCGGATTGCCGCAGACAGATTGTTTGAGATCATGGATCTTTCTGACGATGAGAAGGAACATATGGTTGAAGCTTCTGAGATCAGTCCGGGAGATGTCGTATTCCGGAATGTCTGTTTCGGATATGGTACGAGAGAGAATGTTTTAAATGATTTCAGCGCAGTATTCAGAAAAGGGGAAGTTACTGCCCTGATTGGAGAAAGTGGTTCGGGAAAATCGACCATTGCCTCCTTGTTGCTTAAACTCTACCCTCTGAATAAAGGTACTATCTGTATAGGCGAAACCAATATCGGGCATATCGGGACAGAAAGCCTGAGAAGACTGATTGGCATGGTATCCCAAAATCCGGATCTTTTCAGTGGTACGATTGCATCGAACATCGCTATCGGTGAAAATTATCCGGATATGGGTAAAATACTGACCATATCGGAGCAACTTGGGCTGAAGGGCTTTGTGGAGAGTCTGCCTTCAGGTTACAACACCTACATCGGGGAGCAGGGAGCAGCACTTTCCGGCGGCCAGCAGCAGAGACTGGCTATTGCCAGAATATTATACCGGGAGCCGGAAATTTTTGTGTTGGACGAGGCGACATCATCTTTGGATTCTGAATCTGAATCGTATGTCCATGCGATTATCAGGCAGTTAAGGCTTAATGGCAAAACGGTGGTTCTAATAGCGCACAGGTTAAGTAGTATTGTAAATGCCGATAAGATAATAGTGGTTAAGAATGGGCAGGTGGCAGAAGAAGGTGACCACAAAACCCTGCTGAGTTTAAAAGGATTATATTACTCAGCCTGGCAGAAACAGTTTCCGGCAGAAGAATGGAAAGATTAAAATGTACGATATGAAATCAATTGAGCAACTTTACAGGCTTCAAAGAATGAATGATCTCATCAGGTCAAGAAAGACAGGAACACCGGTTCAACTGTCAGGTACACTGGGAATCAGCAAACGTCAGCTCTATTGTGATCTGGACTATTGCCGTGATCTCGGATTAAGTATCGGGTATTCCAAACAGATGCAAACCTTTTATTATGTGGATGGGGAGGAGTTGGAAATTCGCATCTCCATACGCATCATTACCGACAGCGAGGTCCGGAAAATAATCGGAGGATTTGGTAATAATCAGGGTTCAGTGCTTTTTTTATGCACTCAGGCCAATTAATTTTGAGAACAGGTTTGGTGCACAAAACCGGGTGTATTCCGAAAAACCCCACAAGAGTAGGAGTTAATCTTAAACAAAAAAATTATGATAATCTCCTTTACCTGGAAAAGTCAAGCCTTTAGTATTCTTTTAGGATTGATTTTAGCTTTTGCCTTAAGCGGGGTGGTTTCCCTGGTTTTTTTTGATGGAAATTTTGATTTTTCAGTGGTGAAAAGCCTGCCCCTGCTGATTTTGCTCATACCTGTACACGAGTTAATCCATTACATTCTGTTTCCTGATCTGAAAAATACCAAAATCGGATTCTCCTTTAAAAGATTTTCCTTCTTTGCATTTACTTCGACAGTAATGTCCAAATCAAGATTTATCCTGGCTGCATCAGGGCCGGTGTTAATACTGACTTTCCTTCCGCTAATCTGCTTATTAGTAAATCCTCATCCGTTTTTAGCCAGAGTTGCCCTCATCAATTTACTGGGTTCCGGCATGGATTTAATTATTCTTGGCAGAATCTTGTTTCTCCCGCGGATCTCACAGATCAATATGGAGGAGTCTGCTTTATTGGTTTCAGTCGTACCAACTCCGCATGGATCTGAAAAGATGACTCAATGAAATTCCTGAGAATACCGTCTTTCTCAAATATTTGCCTTACAGAACTGGAGTTAAAGCTGCCCGCTCATTGAAGGCGGAGGTGTCTTAATGCCCCAGCCGGTGTTGGGCTCCGGCCCCATCTCAAATACCAGCCGGCCACCGGCAGCCAGCTCTTTTCTGGGTAACCAGGCATTTTCTACAGGTTTGCCGTTGAAACTCAGGGATTGGATGTATTTATTCTCTTTTGAGTTATTTACGGTTTCAATGACCAATTTCTTCTGATTGGGAAGGTGAACCGTCACCTTGTCAAACAGCGGACTTCCAAACTGAAAAGTCGGCTCTGCATGGGCATGACCCTGAACATCAAACAATCCCATAGAAGCCAGAACAAACCAGCCGCCCAACTGGCCCTGGTCTTCATCCTGTCCGAAGCCATAACCGTGGGTCGGGGTAGTCCCGTAAAACTCATCACAGATGTTACGGGTCCATTTCTGGGTCAGCCACGGCTTGCCCGAATAATTGAACAGCCAGGCCTGGTGCAGACAGGGTTGGTTGCCGTGGTTGTAGAGCATCTCCACACCTGAGAAGGAATCAATTTCCTCACCGCCGCCAAACCTTGATTTGGCACTTTCCTTAAAGGTGCTTTCAAGTCGTTCATTAAACAGGTCAATTCCCAGTTTGTCGATCAGTCCGGCCGGATCATGGGGCACATACCAGGTATATTGTACGGCATTTCCTTCCTGAAATCCCCGCCATGCCTGCATCGGATCGAATTGGTCGACAAACCTGCCATCTTCATGTCTTGGCCTGATATACCTGGTTTCCGGATCCAGGAGGTATTTCCAGCCTTCGGCCTGTTTCATCAATTGGGAATACTCCTGGTCTTTGCCAAGGGCTTTTGCCATCTGCGCGACGGCATAGGAACTGAATGAATATTCCAGGGTATGGGAAGCCCCGAAGTTGAATATCCAGCCATTCGACAATACGGTATCCCTGTCGGGGATATACCCGTTGTTCACCAGAAAGCGAAGGTCATACTTGCCCGAACCAAAGGGCCGGCCGTTATAACCGGTTTCATTCCTGTAGGCTGCTTCCCAGGCCTGGTTGACATTCTCAAACTCCAATCCGCAGTTATGGGCTGAGGCCAGCAACAAGCCGAAAAAGTTGGTCTGCACGCCGTTGGTATGGATTCCGGCGGCTAATCCGTCGTGCATCCAGCCGGTCTCTTCTGCAAAATCAAGGTTGGCCTGCAGGTATTCCATAAAATGGTCAGGATAGACCAACGCCCATATCTGGCTCAGGTTCCAGAAGCCGCCCCACATGCCGTCGGTGTTGAAGAAATGCCTGGTTGGCTGTCCGTTACTGTCCAGAGGAAGCTGTCCGATGCCACCATTGTTCAGCGGATAGGCTCCATTGACATCGCTGGCAATTCCCCGGCCTGCAAGGACATGATACAGCCCGGTGTAAAACTTGCGTAAGTTTTCTGTGTTGCTGTCTTCCACTTCGATCTTCGACAGCATCTCATTCCATCTCTGCCTGGCGGTGTTCCTGGCCATATCAAAGGTCACTCCCTTTGATTCGGTTTCAAGGTTAAGCTTTGCATTTTCGAGGCTGGTAAAGGAAACCCCGACCTGCATTTCGATCACTTCGTCCTTACTAGTGCTGAAGGTGAGATACATCCCATTGTTGATACCGGTGGTTTTTCTTTCTCCTGCCATAACCAGGGAATCCACAAAGGTGCCCCAGGCTTCCGGTGTCCTGGAAAGTCTGGCATGGAAGAACATTTTTACCCTTTTGCCCTCATCGCAGAATTTGACGTATTCAGGATAAGTAACCACGTAACCCTGAACCTCACGGTCGCCGGTCAGCTCGGCATATGCCTCGGTTACATCGCTGCTTTCTCCCTGCTTGTGACCGATATCGAACAGAATATGCGATTGGTCTGATTCGGGAAAGGTATACCGGTGATAACCCACCCTTGTGGTGGCTGTAAGTTCAGCTTTTACGCCATAATCTTTCAGAAAAACGCTGTAGTAACCCGGCTCGGCATGCTCTGTTTCCTTGTCGAAACGCGACCGGTAACCGCCGTCCGGGTCCTCCAGTGTTCCGGGAACGGTTTTGAGTTCGCCGGTAATGGGCATATTAACCACACCTCCGATCTGGAATTCATGAAAGTTGCCAAAACCTTCGATCGAAGTGTGCCGGTCGTCATAACCCGCCGGGAGCCAGCTTCCGAAGCTGCCATAGGCATTGGTGTGAGGCGCTGGTTTTACCATTCCGAAGGGAACCGCTGCAGGGGTGTAGAAAAACCATCTGCCATGTACCGATCCGATCTGTGGATCAGCATATTGAAACGCGTTAAAATCCTTTTTCTGCTCACAAGCCATCAAGGCTGTCAATAGCCATGCCGATAACAATAACTTCTTCATATTTTGCCTTTCTTTTTAATCACTTACCGGCAGCAAAGTTACCATTTCGGTGTAAAATTTTCAGAGGCTGCCCTGCAGAGTTTTCCTAAATCCTGTATTACAAGTACAGGTTTGGATTTTTCTTACCTTTGCAGTGCTAAAACATATTGATATCAAGTAAGATGAGGGATTTATACCGTTGGATCATTAAAATATTAAGCTGGATTATTCTTGTTCCGGTTTATATCTATAAATATGCCATTTCCCCTTATACCCCGGCATCCTGCCGGCACGTTCCCACCTGTTCGACCTATGCCGTTGAAGCCGTAAAGATTCATGGTCCCTTCAGGGGATTCTGGCTGGCTACCAAGAGGATTGCCCATTGCCACCCATGGGGGACGAGCGGTTATGACCCGGTACCTCCCAGGAAACCGAAAGCAGTTGACAAAAAATGGTGATATAAGGTTCGTTGAAAGAAATCCCGGGTCGGTTTGATCTGGAACTTTATTCCATAGTTTTGGTACATGGACCTCCGCATTTTTCGCTGACGGATATGCTTCCCGGTTATTTACAATTTGATTTTCCGTTGTTTACACACATGGATTCATTTTGTTACCTTTGCTGACCAGGGGTCATCAAATAAGTCAGGGATACATGAGTTGCCGGTTCAGGCCATAGTTATTGTCTGATTTCCGGATGATCTCTGAATGTAATAGGGTTCAGGCGATTTCTGTAATGTTAAACATCAAATTTTTCAATATGCGTTTGAGATATCTGATCATTTTATTTGTGCTGATTTCCATATTCTCCGGGTGCGGATCCCGCAGCGGACAATCGTCTGCTGTTAAAGACAAGCCGGTTATTCTGGTAAGTATTCTTCCACAGGTTACTTTTGTGGAGAAAATTGCCGGAGATGACTTTACCATTTCCCTGCTGATTCCGCATGGAGCAAATCCTACTACCTATTCACTGCTGCCTGCACAAATGGCTGAAATCGCGCGGGCGGAAACCTGGTTTCGGATGGGATATGTCGGTTTTGAACTCTCCTGGGCCGACAAAATCCTTCAGACCAACCCATCGATGAAGGTGGTTGATTTGTCGGAAGGCCTTGACCTGATTTCGGCTGGAACCAATCCCGAAACCGGGGCCCGTACTGGTGCGGATCCCCATACCTGGCTCTCTCCCTCTCTGGTGAAGAAAATGGCCCGTGTGATCAGGGATGAACTGATTGCTCTCCGTCCCGACCGAAGTGAAGCTTATCAGCTGGGCTATCAGCAGTTTCTAAGGGAAATCGATGAAACGGATACGGAAATCAGGAAAATACTAAGCGAATACCATGGACGGAAATTCATCTCCTTTCATCCTTCGCTGTCGTACTTTGCCCGTGAATACGGGCTTGAGCAGTTTTCTCTCCAGCAGAGAGGTAAGGAGCCCACTCCGGGGCATATTGCCGGACTGGTAAAACTGGCCAGGGAAGAGAACATCAGGGTAATTTTCATTCAGAGTGATTTCGACCGGGAAAATGCACGCATGTTCGCCCAGGAGATCAATGGAGAGGCTATCCAGGTGTGGCCTCTTAATCCGGAATGGAGTGAGAACCTGTTGACCATAACCCGGTTGCTGAGAGATAATTTCTGATGAAGCCTTTAATCCATATTAACCATCTGACTTACGCCTATACTTCGGAGCCGGTTCTTGAAGAGGTCGACCTGAAAATTTTTGACGGCGATTTTATCGGTGTGATCGGTCCGAACGGAGGTGGGAAAACCACTCTTTTGAAGGCTATACTGGGTCTTATTCAGCCTCAGAAGGGAAAGATTTATTTCAGGGAAGATCTTCCGAGACACAAACGGCCTATCGGATACCTTCCCCAGGTGAAGCATCTTGACCGGAAGTTTCCAATAACGGTGCTCGATGTTGTACGGTCGGGGTCGTTAATGCGGCCGTTTCCGTTCCGGAATTCAGCAGCAGAAAAGAAGGCTGCTCTTGACCTTCTGGAAGAGATGGGGGTTTTAAACCTGCAGAAAAATGCTATCGGGGAGCTTTCCGGAGGGCAGATGCAGCGGGTATTCCTTTGCAGAGCGCTGATCAGTGATCCCAAAGTACTGATTCTGGATGAGCCGGATACCTTCGTGGACAACCGGTTTGAGGGTGAATTATATGAAAAGCTCAGGATATTAAATGAAAGAATGGCTATCGTGCTGGTTTCTCATGATGTAGGTACCATATCGGCTTATATTAAAACGATAGCCTGTGTCAACCGGTTTCTGCATTACCACCCCTCGAACCGGATATCGGCCGAAGATTTGGCCGTTTATAACTGCCCGTTGCAGATTGTAACACACGGAGAAGTACCTCATACCATACTGAAAACCCACGGTCAGCATGAATGATTTTCTTGAATTACTCAGTTTTGCCTTTTTCCGGAAAGCGCTCCTGGCTTCACTGTTTGCCAGTATTTCCTGCGGTATTATCGGGACGTATATCGTTTCGCGCCGGATCGTTTTCATCAGCGGAGGGATAACCCATGCCTCTTTCGGGGGCATCGGACTTGCCTTTCTCCTCGGATTTAATCCTTTGTTGGGTGCCGCAATTTTTTCCGTATTTTCAGCTGTTGGCATTCAGTTTTTTGCCGAAAAGGGCGGAGTGAGGGAAGACTCCTCCATCGCCATCTGGTGGTCGCTGGGTATGGCCCTTGGGGTGATATTCGTATTTCTGACCCCTGGGTATACTCCCAATCTGATGAGTTATCTTTTTGGCAGTATACTGACCGTCAGCAACGGCGAAATTCTGGCTATGTTCCTGCTGAACGTTCTTCTGGCACTCGTTTTTGGATACTGGTTCAGGAATATCCTGTATATTGCCTTTGATGAGGAATTCGCCAGGGCATCCGGACTTCCGGTGAAATCTTTCAATTACCTTGTGGCCATACTGATAGCGCTTACCGTTGTGCTCAATATCAGGGTGGTGGGTATCATTTTGATTCTTTCCCTGCTCACCATTCCTCAGGCGACTGCCAATCTGTTTACCAAAGACTTCCGGACCATGATGTTCCTTTCATCGATGTTCGCATTATTGGGTACGTTATCCGGACTGGTTATTTCCTATTTCCTGAATATACCCTCCGGGGCAACCATTATTTTTGTACTGGTCATTGTATTTGGTCTGATCCGGGTTTATAAATCGCTGAAATGATTTCCGCGAAAGACAAATTGATTACCTGCGGAAACTGCGGATTTTCGTTCAGAAGGGGAAACCTGGACAAGCAGTGCAGTAACTGTTTTGCATGTACCGGATGCGAAATTTACTTATGTCCGAATTGTGATAATGAGATGGTCATCAGGCCTATCGGAGATCCGCGGAGGAAGAGCCATGACCGGGAAGCGGAGGAAAGTTAATTTATCTGTTCTGAAGTTCATTCCTGAACGAACTCCTGACACACCTGAATCCGATATAGGACTTCGTGGTGTCCTGGTATTCAAAGCTTCTGGTTGAATTCCGTATAAAATAGGCGGCATCTTTAAAGGATCCTCCCCTGACCACTTTTCGTTTCATGACGATGGGCTCGTCGGGCCGGGCATAATATTCAACCTGTGGATTCAGGTCGTTCATCAGGTCATATCCCGATTCGAAGTAAGCGGAGCTGGTCCATTCGGCAACATTCCCAGCCATATCATAAAGACCGTAGTCGTTAGGATCAAACGAACCGGTTTTGGTTGTTGTCACCCGTGTGTCGCTGTCGGCTACATAATTGCCCCTCATGGGTTTAAAATTGGCCATGAAACATCCCTGGGTATTTCTGGTGTAGTAACTCCCCCAGGCATAAATGGTAGCCTGATGTCCACCCCTTGCGGCCAGTTCCCATTCCGATTCGGTTGGAAGCCGGTAATCATGGGCCGGTGTATCATTCATCCTCGACCGGTAATCACGCTGCAACTTGGTTCTCCAGTCACAGAAAGCCCTCGCCTGGTTCCAGGAAACCCCGACTACGGGATATTCATCGAACCCTACATGCGAAAAATATTTGTAGGTCATGGGTTCATTATAGGAATAGGTGAAATCACGTATCCAAACCAGGGTGTCGGGATATACAGGTACCGTCTCCTGCATAATAAATGTACTGCGGTTAGTTACCGGCACTTCCTCCCCATCCATGTTGATCACGGTACCTGTGTAACTCTGGGTTTCAAAATTATAGCTGTTTGCCCTTCTGGCTGCCTGCTGCAGATCAAGCCAGTAATATTCGTATACCAGTTTACGTGTATCGATCTCCCTTCTGAAAGAGAATCTTTCAACTTCGGGGACAAACATTTCATCCAGGGAAGTTCTGATATCCGGGTTATTCCATGGGATCCGTTGTCTCCAGTTGAGGATTGGCTGGTCGAGCGGTACCCCGAAGGCGTTTTCTGTGACCAGAAACTCGGGATAGACCTGTCCGAGGATATTCCTTGCAATGGAATCACGTACCCAGAATACAAACTGGCGGTATTCACTGTTGGTAATCTCCGTATCGTCCATCCAGAATGCATCTACCGATACAGAACGGACAGTTGCCGGATCGTTCAGTTCATCGTCGGAGGCCCCTACCTGATAAGATCCCCGCTGAATGTATACCATACCATAGGGTGAGGGTTCGAACCAGGAACCACGGGCCCTGATCCGGTCGGCACTGTATATATCACCGTTCTTGCATGAAGTCGCAAGAAACAGAAGTGATATCATTATGTACCAGAAAAATCTCATCCTGAAAGTTGTTTCTATGGTAACTAATAAACGGAACGGGTTTTGGAAAATTTTGCAGTTACATCAAAAAGGCCTTATGAGAGGTTTACCCATAAGGCCTTTGTCCTTCAGTGCAATGATTAATACTCCCAGAGATCCTGTTCGAAATTGAAAATTTTCTCTTCAATCCTTTTAGATTCGAGCATGGCATTTTTGCCCTGTAGATACTGGCTGATCAGACGGTTGTTTTGAACGTTTGATTCCTGTACTATATAGCTGTTGAAATATCTTTTGATGAATAAGTCGTCAAAAGACATCCTGCGTGAATCATTGTATGGGTTGAATACTTCATGTGCGGCTAACAATTCGCGGGCTTCGGGATAATAGATCCAGAAAACCCTGCGCCTTTGAACCGGACTGTCTTCAATCTCTTCGCGGTAAAACTCCTGTATCGGACAAATCCCCACAATACGCACCTGGAGCCGGGAATTCTGCTTGTCGAAATACCATTCCTCCTTAATCATAAACTGTTTTACCTCTTCGAGGCGGATTTCCCCTTCAATAGTGCGAAGTTCCATCTCACCGGTTTCAAAATTCCGGACTTCTCTTGTTCTGGTCTCTGCACCAAAGGCTTCCTTGACTTCTGCTAACGTAAGAGGTGTTTTAAAATCGTCATCGTTACGGGCATCATAGGCGGTAAGCTGACCAGTCTGGATACCCCTGAGCAGCAGAGCAGGAAGGCTGGTAAGCCCGTCTACCGGAGCAGTGGGATAATAGAGCGGCTGATTCATCTTTTCGCGGAGGTCGATAATCCGCCATACCATTTTTGACCAGAAAACATCGGCTTCCCTGACCATGGGAAGCGGCATGGGTTTCTTCTGGAATGTATCAGACCGCTTGTATGCCCCATTAATGATCTGGCTGCTGGCACTCCTGATGCCTACAGCAGAAATCAGCAATAAAACCACGCCCAAACAGATTGCAATCCTTTTCATGTTTTATCGTATTTTGAAGCTAATCGGGTCGAGGTCGCGATTGGTCCCGTCATCCCCTTTTGCCTTAATGTTATCAATATAAATAATACTCCCGGTGGCCAGATTCCTGAACTGGGCCTTTTGCTCCGGTGTAAAACGGTTGTTATTTGATTTGTAAGTGTTTATATAGCCACCGGCTGCAGTAATATTGATGTCGAACTGGGTCACCGTAAAACGGAGGTTGAAATCAAAATCGGGCAGCACGGCCATAATACCATCTTCTACTTCCAGGTCCTCCTTGCGGATATTACCTCCCGACTGGTTCCCGATCTGTGCGATGGGGTCCGGTACTCTTTTAACCCTGAAATTCATACTTCCCATTAACCTTTCGGCACCGGCGACCCTTGCATAAACAGAAACGGTTGTCCTGCGGCCCTGCTCATCCAGATCAATAGGCTCGACCATATACTCATTACCCTGCTGGGTAATCCGGCCATTGGTTATTCTTATATCCAGGTTCTCTTTGGCAATACCTGGCACAGATACGTCGATAGGATTGGCAATCCCACGGTAGAATACGTTCATTTTGGTTGGCGAGATGGTCACGCTTGGCGCAGTGACCTGGTATTCCTTGCTGAAAGGATATCTCTGCATGATTCCGTCGGGGGTCCGGTAGTTCAAAACCCCACTCCAGCGGAAAGTACCGGTTTCGTTTGCCCGTAACCTGTAAACCCCTTTGCCATCCTGTATGGGCAACGGCCTGTCGTTGACATAGATAACCGGATCAACGGTGGTGTCTATGGCTGCCAGGAATATTTCAGCTACGTATTCTTCACCCTGAAGGACTATGCTTGAGTTGGCAATAACCTGTGCTCCTAATTTGTTGAACTTAAAGGATGAAGCGTCGATCTGACCGTACAGGTAGTTCAGAATGTTGGCCTCCGAGTTTTTAACGTCGATCTGCAGTTTGGAAAGAAGCGCCAGGATAGCTGCCAAAGGTTTGTCCTCGAAATAGAGACTCTCCCAGGAACGTCTTTCACCTCCCCTCAGGGTAAACCTTGAGTCTGAGGTTTCAAGTTCCTGTTCAATAGCTGCGATCAGCTGGTCATCATCTTCAGGGACCAGGGAAACCAGAAAATCTTTGTATTCGTTCAGGCTATTTCTGAGTTCCGCCGCCCCTTTCCGGGTGATCATGATTTCTGAAGGCGTATTCAGGTCATCTTCCTTTTTCAGGATAAGTGTATCTTTTTGTGCGGTTACAAAGGTAAATTCATTGCCCTGTAGCCGGGTTCCTGAGGTATAGGGCTTTGTTCCCGATGCAATTACCAGCTTCTCCTTCAGTCCGGAAATATAGCTGATCATTGCTTCGGATTTGGCCTTAACCTCGTCGGCCTTGCTTTTCCATTCCTGCACTTTGGCAGGATTTTCTGCGTAGGCTTGTTCAAATGATGCATATATCTGATTGTTCTTGTTGGCAATGGCATTGAGCGTCTGCATAAGACTGCTGTCGACCACACGGTATGCTTCGAGCACCTGGGCCGCTACGTTCAGTGCCAACATTGCCGTCAGAACAATGTACATCATGTTTATCATCTTTTGCCTCGGGGTTTCCGGGCAATTTTTAACACCCATAGCAGTAAGTTATATGGTTCGCTTATTTTTTATAGTTCAGGGCACCCAGCATGTTCCCGTAAATGGTGTTGAGTGCTTCGAGGTGTTGATTCAGTTTCATGGCATTTTCCTGATATCGTTTCAGCTCTTCAACCGATGAACTCAGGATTTCATTCATTTTCCCAAGGTCTGAATTGAAACGCTGTCCAGCCTTGAACTGGTCTTCGGCGCCTTTCAGCTGACTTTCCACGGTCATATTAAGACTGGCCAGGTTTTTATTCAGTTTTGCCATGTTCTCGGCATATTCGCCGGAATGGTTGATGTTTTTCACGCTTTCCTGCATCTTCTCTGCCGCCTGTTTGTAAGAGTTGGCCAGCATGCTTCCCGATTCGGAAATTTTGTTGGTGATGTCATCTCCCGAACGGTTAAGCTTCTCAATGACCGACTGGCTGGAGGTACTTAACTGCCTGGTCGTATTCTCGTAAGTTTCAAGAAGCTGGCTCACGGAATGGTGAATATGCTGGCTTGCTTTGGCATTCGTTTCGCCAAAGGTACCCATAACCTCACCGGCTTGTGTAAGATTTTTTACATACATGTCGGTAGCCAGGGTGGCAGAAGATATATCACTGATTCCCTTGGCCGTGTTGCTTAGTTCGCTCAGGCTGAAACTGACTTTTTTCAGAAGATCGGGTGTAAGTTCAGAGTTCTTCAGCAAATCTTCCAGATTATTCTTGCCTGAACGGGTAACTTCATCAAAATCCTGTATCTCAAAATCTTCCTTAAGTTCCGGGTAAACTTTTGACCAGTCCGGAATTTCAAGAGGAGGCTCAAATGCTGAAACAAAGAAAATCACTGCTTCAGTAAGAAGACCAACAGCCAGAATTACTCCGGAATAGGGCCAGTGCTGCAGCTTAAACAACGCTCCTACCAGAACAACCGAGGCTCCCCAGCTGTATATATAGCCGGTGATGGTTTTCGCACGCTTTGTTTTTAAGAGATCTCCGATATTCATTGTGGATAAAAATTAGGTTTCTAAAATTCGTTCCCGAAGGTGGAACGGACACACCTGAATCCGATAAAGGATTTGGTAGTATCCTGATATTCATAACTTCTGGTCGATACCTGTGTAAAATAGGCAACATCCTTATAGGATCCTCCCCTGACTACCTTGCGTTTCATAACCGGCGGGTCTTCGGGGAGTGCATTGTATTCGTAATTGGGATTGAGGTCATTGATCAGCATATATCCGGATTCGTCGTAGGCGGTGATGGTCCATTCTGCCACGTTACCCGACATGTCGTACAGCCCGAAGTCATTGGGGTGATAACTCGCTACACGCATGGTGCCGATGCCGCCGTCTTCCACGTAATTGCCTCTTAGTGGCTTGAAGTTAGCCAGAAATACGCCTTGTTTGTCACGGGTATAATATCCGCCCCATGGGTACATGGAGAATTTTTTGCCGCCCCGGGCAGCATATTCCCATTCAGTTTCTGTTGGCAGCCTATACTCCATGAGCCCCGGTTGCCCCCTGCTGTTCAGATAATCATCCTGGATTTTGGTTCTCCAGTTACAGAAGGCGCGGGCCTGCTTCCAGGTTACCCCGACTACCGGATATTCATCGAAGCCCGGGTGCCAGAAATAACGGGTAGCCCAGGGTTCATTGTATGAATAGGTGAAATCACGTATCCAGGTAAGGGTATCGGGATAAACGTTTACCCTGTCCCTGAAAATGAATGCTGAACGGTTTTCAATCGGGATCTGGTTGCCGGCAGGATCGAAAACGGATCCCTCATAACGCTGGGTTTCAAAGTTGTAACTGTTGGCCCTGCGGGCTGCCTGCTGATAATCAATCCACCAGTATTCATAGAAAAGTTTTCTGGGATCAATTTCCCTTCTTCCTAAGAATCTTTCATTTTCAGGAATATACATTTCTTCCAGGGCCTGGAGGTAATCCGGATCTGTCCATCGGATCCGCTCCCTCCACGATACTCTTGGCGGGTCGATGGGGTTTCCGTCGCGGTCTTCCATGATCAGAAATTCAGGATATTGTTGACCTAACAGCTGACGGGCAATCGAGTCCCTGACCCAATGTACAAACTGCCTGTATTCGTTGTTGGTAATTTCGGTATCATCCATCCAGAATGCATCAACGGAGACCGTCCGCGAAGGCAGGGTGGCCGCAGCCGGATCCTGGTCGCTTGGCCCGATGTTCAGGGTCCCGCGGCGAACAAATACCATCCCGTAAGGGGAGGGTTCTTTCCATTTGCCCTGGCGTTTAACGCCAACCAGCTCTCCATTGCCGTAACCACTTCCGCTGCCGGGGCCAAAACAACCCTGGAAGCCAAATGCAGTCAGCAGTACAAGCGAAACAAGAAAAAATCTTTTCATAGTTCAGTAAATATCGTTTTTTTACAAAAACCGCACACTTTTATATTTCCGGTTCCGGTTCCGGTCAAGGTCCAGCGAATACCCGATAAAGAGTTCGTGCGACCCGTACCCGTACCGTCCGATCGCCGAAGTGGTAAGATCGAATGAGTAGCCTACTTTCAAGCCATTCAGAAGCTCAAGTCCCATCAGTAATGCAATGGCATCCTGTGTCCGATAGGTTACCCCGCCCCAAAGCCTGTCGTTAAAGACCAGGTTCGTATTCAAATCTACCTGCCAGCCTGCCAGGTCACTCTTGACCAATACAGAAGGCCGTAACTCAAATAACGGATCAGCTAATTTGATATTGTATCCGCCCGAAAGATAATAATGTCTTTTAAGGTTCACACTGGCCAGATCGGCATACTTTATGGCTGCTTCATTGACATGGGTCACTGAAAGGCCCAGATAATAATTCAGCCCTTTCAGATAGAGCCCGATTCCGGCGTCGAACGCAACCTGGCTGGATTCTCCCTGGGGAATCGCAGGATCGGATCCCGGCGGAGTGTAAATATTCAGGTTATCATCGGGTATATACCAATCCCCGTTTATGCTTTTACTGAAAAAACCTGCCGATGCTCCGACTCCGAGTACCCCGAAAGAGAGTCTGGCTTTGTAGGCATAGCTGAAATTGACAAGAACGTTTTCTTCAAAACCCAACTCATCACTGATGATGTTGAGTCCTAAACCACCAGGTACACCAAAAAGATCAACAGCTGCATCTGCACTGAACACCAGTGTTTTGGGAGCTCCTTTCAGGCCCGACCACTGATAACGGTTCAGGATGATACCACTGATTGCCTCTTCACTGCCCGCATAACCCGGATTCACCCCCAACCTGTAAAACATGTTGTTGGTGTACTGTGGGTCCTGCTGCCCAAGTGTTGCTAAATTAGCGGTAAATATAAAAAATAAAAAAGAAATTATCTTTCTCATAAATAATCTTCTCGGCAATCTCTAATCTCTTGAAAAGAACACCTGTCAGTTTTACTGTTTCTGTTGTTCAGACACACTTCACCAGGTTTAGCAAAGAACGCATTAATTTTTTTATTATTTTGATAAACGGTTTGTTTTTCTGACATATTTCCAGCAAATATCGGGAATTTCTTTGGATATTGCCTGTTTGTAATCGCTTTCCCGACAAGCTACTATCCAGCTTTTTCCTTCCTCCGGGAAAATTTCAAGCCACCAGCGGTTGGTCGGGGGTTGGTAATAAAATACCAGAGGTTCTCCATGTTCTTCTATTTCAACAAAATAACGTGTAAATGCCGCTTTGTTTCCGGCCGGATCCTCCTTTCTCCGTCGAATGACACCATCCAAAAAATACCATACCATTTGTGCTGCCAGCTCACCCGTGGCCCCTGTCTTGTCTGCCGAGGGGTTTACCTCGAAGAGGCCAAAGGCCATAAGCCGGTGACTTAAGCCCGCATACCTGGCAATCAGACATGCTTCTTCCGAATAGAACCCGTTTGGGGATGGATTTGTGTGACCAGGGGCATCTGACTTCTTTACCGATGATATGTCGAAACTCAGAAAATGGCTGTTCCTAAGCAATGGCTCGGCCAGATAGTGATCTTCCCTGAAATCTCCAAGCTGTATGCTGTCGAAGGTATTTTGCTTCAGAAATTCAAATACGGAAGGAGATACATAGTGCTGCTGGATACCAAGCATACTAAGGTGAAAAAGGGCTGGATTTTCACGCAGGATCTTGGTTATGAAATTGTTCGCTCCCGAAGGCTCCCGGTGACTTTTCAGGTCAACACGCGCATCGGCAATGGTCATCGTAAATTCTTCATGATGGCTGAATGCCCTGGCTATTCCTATGCTTAGGTCCTGACTTCCCCCCAATACCATGGTGACTATTCCTGATTCACTGAGGTAATCGGTGACGTCGCGAAGGGCAAAATAGAGATCCTGCGGATTCTTTCCGGGTTTAAGGTCACCAAGGTCAATGATCTTCAGACTGGTGTCGAAATTAGCCAAACCATACAGATATCGCCTGATTTCCTGTGGTGCCCGTGAAGTTCCCTTGTTATGGCTGCCGGTTTCGTGGGGAACACCCACCAGGGCAGCCACTGCCTTGCCCGTACCTCCGTCTTTTATACCCCTGGTCGCTCTCTCTATGTAATATCCCAACACCTGCCTGCTGAATTTTTTCCGGTTCTGGAAATATTCAAAATCAACAGGATCAAAATATAACTGAAGGTCCATGCGGGCTGAATCTAATGATGTGTGATGTACTTATAACGGATCTATTTCTTTTTTCTTTTGGGGGCTTTTCCGCCTTCCGTAGTAATTTTCAGGCATTCTTCGTAAGTCAGTTCTTCCGCTTTTGTGCCTTTTGGAATTTTGTGGTTCGTTTTTTTCCAGGCAATGTAAGGACCCCACCGGCCGTTCAGGATCCTCATGTCCTCATCTTCCTCAAAGATCCTGATAATGGCATTCTTCTCCTTTTCCCGCTTAGCCTCGATCAGTTCAACTGCCCTTTCCAGGGAGAGCGCATAGGGATCATCACTTTTGGTAAGCGATACGAATTGGTTGTTGTGCCTTACATAGGGGCCAAAGCGACCAATTCCGACCGTAACTTTCTTGCTTTCGTACTCGCCGAGTTCCCTGGGCATTTTAAACAGTTCGAGTGCTTCTCCAAGGGTAATGGTTTCAATATGCTGGCCGGGCCGCAGGCTCGCAAACTGTGGTTTTATTTCATCATTCCCCGGAATACTTTCACCAAGCTGGGCAATCGGACCATACCTGCCGATCTTAACGGATACCTGCTTCCCCGATACCGGATCGGCGCCCAGGATACGTTCGCCCCTGGTCTTATCGGAGTTTTTAATCGCTTTTTCAATCTTTTCGTGAAAGGGATGGTAAAATTCTCCGATCATTTTGCTCCAGACTATTTTCCCTTCCGCAATCTCATCAAATTCTTCCTCTACCCTGGCAGTAAAGTTGTAATCCATGATCTGTCCGAAATGCTCCATCAGGAAATCGGTTACCACCATGCCTATATCGGTTGGGAACAGTTTCGATTTTTCAGTTCCCGTTACTTCTGTTTTAACAGATTCCCTGATTTTGCCATCGGACAGCTCGACCAGGTAATAACTCCTCTCGGTTCCCGGCCGGTCTTCCTTTACCACATAATTTCTGTTCTGAATGGTGGAAATGGTTGGTGCATAGGTCGATGGCCTGCCAATGCCGAGCTCTTCCAGCCGTTTTACCAGGGAGGCTTCGGTAAAGCGCGGAGGCCTTTGGGAGAACCTTTCAGTAGCCTGAATTATCCGGTTCTTCAATATATCGTTGACTTTTAAAGGCGGTATAATTTCCTGTCCGTTCTGGTTTCCGGCATCATCATCAGTGGATTCCATATACACTTTCAGAAATCCGTCGAAAATGATCACTTCCCCGGATGCGGTGAATTTTTCGGAAGTGGTGGATATATCAATGGTAACGGTAGTTTTCTCAAGCTCTGCATCAGCCATTTGTGAAGCAATGGTCCGTTTCCAGATCAGGTCATAGAGTTTTTTCTCCTGCGCTGTTCCGGGAATGGTTTCATGGTCCATGTAGGTTGGCCTGATGGCTTCATGGGCTTCCTGGGCTCCTTTGGATTTGGTTTTGTATTGCCTGGTTTTTACATACTTGTCGCCATGTAACTCCCTTATTTTCTTAGCTGCCGTATTCATTGCCAGCGACGAGAGGTTTACCGAATCGGTACGCATGTAGGTAATCTTTCCGGCTTCATAAAGTTTCTGGGCAACCGACATGGTCTGCGATACCGAAAACCCCAGTTTCCTGCTCGCTTCCTGCTGAAGCGTTGAGGTGGTAAACGGCATCGCCGGAGATCTCCGGGTTGGCTTTTTGGTGACATTGCCGACCGTGTAACCGGCTTTTTTGCACTTCTCAAGAAATGCGACCGCTTCTTCACGGGTTTCAAATCTTTTGGAGAGCTCTGCCTTAAGTTCAGTTATCTGCCCGTCGGGAAGTCTGACCTCGAAATTACCGGTAACCCTGTAAGATGATACGGTTTCAAACCCGATAATTTCCCTTTCGCGTTCTACAATGAGCCGGACCGCTACCGACTGCACCCTTCCTGCAGAAAGGGACGGTTTTACCTTTTTCCATAAAACCGGTGAAATCTCAAAACCAACAATACGGTCCAGAATTCGTCGGGCCTGTTGTGCATTTACCAGATTCTCATCAACACTTCTCGGGCTTTTAATGGCTTCCAGAATGGCATCTTTTGTAATTTCATGAAATACAATGCGTTTGGTTTTGTTCTTGTCAAGACCCAATACCTCCTGAAGATGCCAGGCAATCGCTTCCCCTTCCCGGTCCTCGTCTGATGCAAGCCAGATTTCCGTTGCCGACTTGGCCAGTTTCTTCAGTTCGGCAACAACCTTTTTCTTGTCTTCAGATACTACATACTGGGGCTTGAAATTATTCTCTATATCGATTCCAAAATCCTTCTTGACCAGATCCCGGATGTGCCCCATACTGGAGGCCACCCTGAAATTTTCACCTAAAAATTTCTCAATGGTTTTTGCCTTTGCGGGCGACTCAACGATAACCAGATTTTCCTGCATAAGCCAGATGCTTTAAAAAAATTTGTGCAAAGTAAAGAAAATGCTAAGCTAAGTTCAAAATTTCCGTTTATATTTTTCGTTTTCTATTTTATTGAAAATGATGTATTTGTTTTGAAATCTTATCTTAATTGGTTTAATCTTAGGCTGATAAATTGCCACGGAGGGATATTACTGGTATATTTGCAGGCTTAATAAAACTGTCCGTTCATGACAAGCGAAAAAAGGGATTTTTCAAAGTATATCAGGATTTTCTGGTCGGTGTATATGGCTCTGGTACTTTCAGTATTGCTGTTGTTTTTCGGCATTGCCAAAGGCTGGCTGGGTTTTATGCCTACGTTTGAGGAGCTGGAAAACCCGGAAAGTATTCTGGCTTCCCAGGTGATTTCCGCAGATGGGAAACTTATGGGTACCTTTTTTAGTGAGAACAGAACATACGTGGGATATGACGAAATCCCGCCTCATTTGATCAAGGCGCTGATATCTACTGAGGATGTGCGGTTTTTCAGGCATTCGGGAATAGATTTCCGCGGTCTTCTCAGGGTGGTGAAGGGTATTGTTACCGGGGACACCAGTTCGGGCGGCGGCAGTACCATTTCTCAACAGCTTGCCAAAATGCTTTTCCCAAGGGAGAATTTTTCCGGCCCGGTACGCATGATGATCCGGAAGTTCAGGGAATGGATTATTGCGGTTAAGCTTGAACGCAGTTATACCAAGGAAGAGATCCTTACCATGTACCTGAATAAGTACGATTTTCTCAATCTGGCCGTTGGAATTAAAACGGCCTCTCAGGTTTATTTCAACTGTGAACCCGATTCGCTTCACCTTCATCATGCCGCAATGCTGGTGGGTATGGCCAAGAACAGTGCACTCTACAATCCCCTGAGGAGAGAGGAGCTTACCCTTCAAAGAAGGAACGTCGTTCTTTCGCAGATGCGCAAATACGGGTATATTTCACGTCATGAATTTGATTCCGTTAAAACCCTGCCGCTTGACCTGGATTTTCACAGGGTGGATTTCAAACGCGGACTGGCTACCTACTTCAGGGAATATCTGCGGGTTACGATGAATGCCCCGGAGCCGGTAAGGGAAAGATATGCCTCCTGGCAATATCAGAAGTTTAAGGAAGATTCAACTGAATGGGCGACCAATCCATTATATGGCTGGGCCAGAAAGAACAGGAAAGCCGACGGTTCGGCATACGACCTTTACCGCGACGGGTTGAAAATTTATACCACCATCGACTCCAGGATGCAGCGCTACGGTGAAGAGTCTCTTGCCCAGCACCTCCGGGAAAACCTGCAGCCTTTGTTCGACAGGCGTCTGGGCTCCCTGAGAAATCCTCCTTTTTCAAACAATATGACCGGAACTGAGATTGACGATATCCTGGACAGGTCTATGAGACAGACAGAACGTTACCGGGTCCTTCGTGAGCAGGGAAAATCTGCAGCCGAAATAAGGGAGGAATTCAGTAAGCCCGTGGAAATGTCGCTTTTCTCATGGAAAGGAGAGATTGATACCATTATGTCGCCCATCGACTCCATAAAATGGTACCTTCGGTTTTTCAGGTCCTCGTTTATGGCCATGGAAAACGGTACCGGAATGGTCAGGGCTTATGTCGGAGGCCCGAGTTATGAGCATTTCATGTACGATATGGTCAAAGGAGGTAAAAGACAGGTCGGTTCAACCGTCAAACCTTTTCTGTATACCCTGGCCATGCAGAATGGTTTCACTCCCTGCACGAAAGTTCCTTATGTGAGGCAGCAGTTCGTGCTTTGGGACGGCACCATATGGGAACCCAGGGATGCCAGTATCGATGATGAAAATTTTGGCAGGATGGTTACCCTGAAATGGGGACTTGCCAATTCCAAGAATATGATCTCCGCCTGGGTCATGAAACAATTCAATCCGCAGGCAGTGACCGAAGTGATGAAAAAATTAGGGGTGTATTCGCCAATTGATCCCGTTCCCTCCATGTTCCTGGGTACTTCGGATATAACCCTGTATGAAATGGTTGGGGCGTTTGCCACTTATGCCAACAAAGGGATTTATGTCAAACCATGGTTTGTTACCCATATTGAAGACCGGCATGGCAACCTGGTGGCCAATTTCGTTCCGCAGCGGCATGAAGCCATCGATGAGAATACCGCTTTCCTGATGCTGAATCTGATGCAGGGTGTGGTCGACGCCGGTACCGGAGGACGCCTGAGAAGCAGGGAAGGCTATGGCCGGTTTACCATGCCGATTGCCGGAAAAACCGGAACAACACAGAACCATTCCGATGGATGGTTTATCGGTTCTACTCCCCAGTTAACCGCCGGAGTCTGGACTGGAGCCGACCTCAGAAGTATTCATTTTACCGATATTGCCACCGGACAGGGTGCCAATATGGCGCTGCCCATCTGGGGATATTTCATGAAAAAGGTGCTGGCTGATCCTTCGCTCGGGTTCACTGAAAATGTACAGTTTGAAAGACCCGCCAATTTCAATATCAACCTGAACTGTGACGATGAGGATACTTACCGGAGATCCGAGGGCAGCGAAGAGGACTTTTTCTGATATTCCGGGGATATTTCCGGTCAGGATACGCTGGGGTTTCCTTACAGAATGACCAGCAGAAGTAATATGAGGATCAGGAGAATGACCAGGACGAACTGATTGCGCAAAACCAGTCCTAACAATATCAGGATTTCCACTTCCTCATTACAGGCGCTGAACAGTTCAATATCACCCTTGTCCCTGGTAATAAACTCGTTGCTGGTAAAAGTGATGATTTCAGCACCATTGAAATTCCACGACCAGCGGGATTGCCAGAAGTTTTTTATTACCAGCTCAAAGCGTTTTCCATTGATTACCACATCACTGCGTGGATTGAAAAGATTGATGGTCAGTCGTCCCAGAAGTGTTTTTTCATCAGAAATCTCGAGGCGGGACAAAAAGATATCCCTGTTCAGGTAAAAAACCTTGCCCCGGAATTCGGCAACGGCTTTATTGCTGAAAAGGTTTTGCCAGCGAACTGAGCCTACCCGCTCTTCTCCCCTGGTTATTTCCAGATAGGTTCCCAGTATGCCTTTATACCATTCGAGCCGTTCCATATCTGCCAATTTGTGTTGATATGGTCATAAAATTAATATTTTGTATCAAAAAACCAGCTAATAACGTACGTTTTTAACCATCTCCCTGGTGGAGAGCAAACCACATGCCGCGTATATATCCTGTCCGCGGGATGCCCGTATGGTGGTAAGTATTCCCTTGGCGTTCAGTTTGTCCTTGAAATCAAACAGGGTCTCGTCATCACTTCCCTGTAGCGGGGTACCGGGTATCGGGTGAAACCTGATCAGGTTGATCCTGCAACTCAGCCCGTTTAAAAGCCTGGCTATTTCTGTCACATGCCGGTTGGTGTCGTTTAGGCCCTTGAACATAATGTATTCGAAAGAAACCCTGCGCTGCTTTCCCAAATCCCATTTTCTGATTTCCTGAATTACCTCGCTGATCGGGTAGGCTACCTGTACCGGCATCAGTTTCCTGCGTTCATCGTCAAAAGGGGTATGAAGGCTCACGGCGAGGTGGGCTTCACTCTTTTCAAGGAAGGTGGACATGCCGGGTATTATGCCGATGGTGGAAACGGTAATGCGTCTCGGACTCATCGCATATCCCCATTCCGAAGTAAGGATTTCCAGGCTTTTTAATACTTCGTCCAGGTTGTCGAAGGGTTCACCCATCCCCATATAGACGATATTGGTCACACTGCCGGCCTCTTCGATACTTCTGACCTGGTTAACAATCTCCCCGGCAGTAAGCTGCCCCTGGAATCCCTGTTTTCCGGTCATGCAGAACAGACAACCCATTTTGCAACCGACCTGTGAACTCACACATACGGTTATCCGGTCATTTTCGGGGATCATGGCCGTTTCGACAAATTGGCTTCCGCCGGCAGGGAACAGATATTTTTTGGTCCCGTCGGTACTGACCTGCACCTTTACCGGACCGGTTGTTCCGGTTTCATATTTTGATGACAGATGCTCCCTGGCTTTCAGGGAAAGATTGGTCATTTCCGCAATGGATGAGACGTTTTTCTTGTATAGCCAGTCGGCAACCTGACTGGCGGTGTATGCGGGAAGACCATTCCCTGCAACTATTTCCTTCAGCTCCGGAAGCGTTTTGCCAAAAAGAGGCTCCTTCATGATTTAAAAATATATTTCTGCAAGTATGTTTTCAAACGGGACGCCTTTGGCGATCAGCAGGTCACGTACCTCGACCACCATAAGTGCCTTGCCGCAAAGGTAGTATTTTATTCCGGGAGGAAATTCACTTTCCTGCAGCAGAAAATCGGTCACCCTGCCCGGAAAGGTATCACATGAATGCTCTGCCGAACAGCATCTTATATAGTTTTTACCCATTGCCCATTCCAGTTCGTCCTCAAAATAGAACTGGTTAAGATGCCTTACCCCGTGAATCAGCCGTTTCCCGTCGCTTATACCCGAGCTGAACATACTGAAAAACGGGGCAATACCCGTACCCGTGGCTATCCACCAGGCCGGTCCCCCCTGATCCGTAAACCCTCCATAAGGTCGGGAATCCCAAATGGTATCGCCGGGGACCACCCCCGACAACCTGGGTGTCAGCAAGCCACCATCCTTTATATTGAACAGTATCCTGATTTCGGGCTCGTGATTCCCGCTGCAAACACTGTAAATTCTGGGTGGGTCCTCTTCATTCATGGAAATACGGACCACCTGTCCGGGAATAAAATCCGCATTGCGCCGGTAAGAAATCAGATGTACTCCGGGGGATATCTCCTGGTTGGAGGTAATTTTTACCCTTACTGGCGAATTTTCTGATGGCCGGATATTCCTGTTCATGTAAATGGTTTTTTACTTTATTTATGATTATTCAAAAATAAAACAATAAAAAGAAACATTAGTTTGTTAAAAGCACAATTACTTTTTTAAAAAATTAAAAAGGATATTGTTTATCCGAAAAAATATTTGCAACTTTGGAAGCAATATAAAAATGTTATGGATAGCCTATTCAGAAATAGCGGTCAGAGTATCGGTGTGGAACAGAAAAAAGTTGGCCACAAGAAACAGATTATCCGCATAATATATTTTAAGGGTCCGGTTTCCAGTGCTGAGCTGACCAGAAATCTGCCTCTGAGTACGCCGAAGATCAACAGTCTGTTGCAGGAGTTGATCAGCGATGGCCTGATCAGGGAATTGGGACCGGGCGACAGCAGCGGAGGCCGGAGGCCGGCCATTTATGGCCTGGTGGAAGAAGGTTTTTATGTGGTTGGGATAACCATTAATGTTTACCGTACGGTCATTTCTGTTTTCAACGCAACCAACAAGGAGATCAGCGGGCCGCATTCCGTAGCGGTGCCTATGCAGCGTGACTTCGACATGTTTTCAAGGATAAATGAGAAATTGAAGGAGATATTGACTTCTTTGACCATACCAGCCCATAAGATTATTGCAGTGGGAATGGAGATGCCTGGTCTGGTGAACAGGGAACACGGCGTCAATAAAACGTATTTCCCGGGAGTCATGGACCTGAATTCTCGTATTTCGGAAATTTTTGGTTATCCGGTATTTTTTGACAATGATGCGCGTATCAGGGCATTTGCCGAACAGCAGTTCGGGTTGGCCCGTGACCGGCAGAATGTGCTTATGGTGCATGCCGACTGGGGCATTGGTCTCGGACTGATTGTCAACGGGCAGCTTTATTTCGGGAAATCTGGTTTTTCAGGTGAATTTGGACATATTCCCATGTTAGAGAACGGTGAACTTTGTCATTGCGGCAAGCGGGGATGCCTGGAAGCCATAGCGTCGGTAGCCGCTATTGCACGTAATGCCCGGAGAGGTATTGAGGCGGGGCATGCCTCTCTTTTGCTCAACCTGGTAGGAGGTGATTTGCAGAAAATAGACACCAACCTGGTTATCCAGGCAGCCCGTTCCGGAGATCAGTTCTCCATCTCGCTGCTTACCGAAGCAGGTCAGTGGCTGGGTAAGGGAATCACTTTTCTGTTGCAGGTTTTTAATCCGGAACTGATCATTATCGGCGGTAAATTAGCCGAAGCCGGACAGTTCCTTCAGGCTCCGCTCTACCAGGCCTTGTTCACCTACTCCAATCCTGATATATCGAATGATACCGAGCTGGTATTTTCGGCTATGGGTGTCCGGGCAGGAACCATCGGTGCGGCTGCATTCGCGATAGATAAACTGGCATCTTAAAAAATACGATAGATATGAAGAGAGATTTTACAAATGTCGAAAGGGCGTTTTATAATGAGTCGGGGAGCTATCATATTTCTTCGGTTACGCCATACGTGCTGGTCGATAACTTTCCTAAGCTGGGTTTGTTGTCGGCACTCAGTTTCCTTGAATGGGCCTCTGGACATCCTGAAGGGGTCGCTTCGCTCCCGATCGGGAAAACAGCCCTGCATTTTCTGAACAATACCCATATGCTGTTAGACAACTGGGACAGCGGAAAGGGGAAGGAGATCCGGGAGAGGTACGGACTTGACGGAATGAAGAAGCCTGATCTTAGTGGCATTCAGCTCGTGCAGGCGGGAGAATTTTATCCAATCCGTTCGGAGCAGCACAATAGTCTCTGGAATTATATTTATAACTATTATATCAAAGGATTTGGTTTTGATGAAAGCAGGGCATTGCTGATCAATTCCGACCAAATCCCTTTGTCAGGGGGTAAACATTTTACCGAAGTATTTCCTGATTACCGGATTGATCTTTCACTGCGCTTCAGGGAGGCAAGGTCCCAGATGGAGAAGTGTCAGCAGAAATCGATATTCCTGATAGACCACTGGTGCGATAATTACGAAGCTGCCATAAGGGAAAAAGGGGGTATCGGATTTTTCCTTGGAGGAATGGGCCCCGACGGGCATATTGCATTCAATACCCGGGGAACCAATCATTACTCCCAAACCCGGCTGACCGGCACAAACTTCGAAACCCAGGCTGTGACGGCCGGAGATTTAGGGGGTATCGAGGTTTCCCGCAACCGTCTGGTCATTACCATCGGGCTGGGTACCCTCACCTTTAATCCGGAGAATAAGGCCATTGTATATGCTGCCGGTGAGGCCATTGCAGACATCATCCGTGATTCAGTGGAGAGTGAACCGGTTAACTGCCTGCCGGCTACCGCATTGCAGAAACTGCCCAATGCCAGGTTCTACCTCACACAAGGGGCGGCGGTCAAGCTGTCCGACAGCATCGACCGCTATTATTTCGATACCCCGTGGAGCCATCAGAAAACAGAAAGGGCCGTTATTGAGTTATGCAAACGCATCAATAAGTTCGGACACAAGGTTGAGGTGGAGGATCTGAGGCAGGATAAGTACTGCAGTCATATACCCGGCCTAAACGAAAACACAGTACAGTCGGTAATTGACTCTGTTACCGCCAAAATCAGAAGAGGAATGGCTAAGGAAACCCATGAGGTATTCTACCATACCGGGCCTCATCACGACGATATTATGCTGGGTATCATGCCGGTAACCAACAGGCAAAGCCGCGAAGCCACCAATGAAATGCATTTCTCGGTGTTAACTTCGGGATTTACGGCTGTGACCAATACTTTTATGCTGGAACTGCTCAGGGATACCCTGAAACTGATCGGTATCGGCAAGATAGAGATGATATATTACCCCGATTTTTTCGAGAAAGGTTATCAGTATAAATGGGACAAGGATGTATATCATTATCTCGACAACATAGCTGCGAAAGATGAAGAAGGCAAGCGGCGGGGAGTTTGTCACCGTTTGGTCAGGGC
>JAUWAB010000162.1 GCA_030602265.1 Prolixibacteraceae bacterium
GCTTTACAGTCCGGGCAACGTTCCCCACGGGACACTGGCCAAAGTATGGTATCCGTCGCCCAGTCTGGGCCTCGACCGATTGATGTATGTGTATACCCCTCCGGGATACCAACAGGGTACATCACAATATCCTGTGCTCTACCTGCTTCATGGCGGTGGTGGGGATGAGGACGCCTGGACCACCCTGGGGAGGGCGCCGCATATCCTCGATAACCTGATCGCTGCGGGTAAGGCAAAGCCCATGATTGTGGTAATGACCAACGGAAACCCGGGTCAGGCTGCCGCTCCGGGCGCTGCTCCACCAAGGAGGGATGCCGCTCCGCAGAATCCGGGTGCTATGGGACAGGGTCTTTTCGAAGAGAGCTTAGTCAAGGATGTCATCCCGTTTATTGAAGCCAATTACAGGGCGATCCCGTCGAAGGACAGCCGGGCGGTCACCGGTTTGTCGATGGGCGGCATGCAGACCATGAACTTAGCCAATACCTTCCCGGAAGTGTTTTCGTGGTATGGGATTATGAGCATGGGACTGGTCGACCGGAGTCGTTTCGGCGGCAATGAAGATCCCTCAACCCGCGTGAAAAACCTGGAGAATCTGCGCAAAAGCAGTCCGAAACTATACTGGGTTGCCTGCGGCAAAACCGATTTTCTCTACCAAAGCGCGCTGGATCTGTGCAAGTTTCTGGATGAAAACAAGTTTCCGTATGAGTATTTCGAAACCGCTGGCGGGCATACCTGGCCGGAGTGGAGAATTTACCTGGCGGAACTGGCGCCAAAGCTTTTCAGGTAAGGAGCCAGCCAAACATTGCTTGATTGAGTGTACATATTGGCCTGGAAGTTCACTGCAAATGAGTAATCAGGAGATAGCCTTGAAATATTTTGCCAGGCTGGATTTGCTTGTGTAAATCTGACTCTTGGTTCAATGATTCATTCAGGATAAAGCATAATTAAACAGAATTATAAAAAATTGATATATGACCAGCCGTAGAAACTTTTTCCAAACAATAGGTGCCGGTGCCGCAGGCGTTGGACTGGCATCTGTCCTGCCGATATCAGGATGTGCTGCCGGAACGGGTGAAAAAAGTAGCCTGTCTGATGAGCAGCAGCTGTTTGTTGGTGACGACATCGCCATTGCCCATACCCGCTACGGGAAAGTGCAGGGATTTATCCTGCGCGGAATTTATCATTACCGTGGAATTCCCTATGGTGCTGATACTTCCGGGAAGAACCGGTTTATGCCGCCAAAGCCACCGGAGGCATGGGAAGGTGTAAGACCAGCCGTTTGGTGGGGCAACTCTGCCCCCCAGAATATGGATAACCGGTACGCCAATGCCTGGGCTTCCTTTGTGGATGCCTGGAATTATGACGATGTAAGTGAGGATTGCCTGAAACTGAACGTCTGGACCCCCGCAACGGATGATAAGAAACGTCCGGTGCTTGTGTGGTTGCATGGCGGAGGATACACCAACGGAAACGGAATCGAGCAGGATGGCTACGACGGGGAGAATCTGAGCCAGAAGGGGGATATAGTCTTTGTGTCGATCAACCACCGCTTAGGTCCGATTGGTTTCAGTGACCTGTCGGGTGTCGGGGGCGAGAAGTACGCCGATTCGGGCAATGTGGGTGTGTTGGATATGGTCGCCGCCCTGGAATGGGTTCGCGACAATATCACCAACTTTGGAGGAGACCCCGGTAATGTCACCATCATGGGACAATCTGGTGGAGGGGCCAAAGTGTGTGTGCTGGCAGCCATGCCCAAGGCCAAAGGCTTGATCCATAAGGCGGTGCCGCTGAGTGGTTCTTCCATCGAGGCATTGAACCAGGATTATTCCAGGAAGCTGGGCGAATATATTCTGAAAGAGGCCGGACTGTCAGCCGCTGAGGTAGATAAACTTCAGGAGATTCCCTGGAAGGATTATCTTCAGCTGGCCAACGCCGCCGCCCGAAAGGCAGCCTCAGAACTTGCCCCGACCGGTATGAGGGGTGGTTTTGCCCCGGTTGCCGATGGCGTGAATCTTCCCAAAGGGAAATTTTTCGCAGAACCGGACGGACTTTCTTCAGATGTTCCCATGCTTATATGCACAACATTCCATGAATGGGGGGCAGCCCGGACAAATCCTGAGATTGAAGCCATCACCGCAGAAAAGGCAATTGAAATGCTGCGGGAAAGGGCCGGATTCCAGGGTGGCCTGGGCGACAAGGCTGCAGAGGTGTATGAAGCCTATGCCAAAGTATTTCCGGGAGCAAAACCCGTGGAGATCATGACCCTGGTCAGCAGTAACCGGAAATCTGCCGTGGCAACCGCCGATGCCAAAACGGTGCAGAAGGCACCCGTCTATATGGCCTGGTTTGGCTGGGAACCTCCTCTGTTCAACAACCGGATGCGGGCATTCCACTGTCTCGATATCTGTTTCTGGTTTGCTAATACCGATCTGATGCTCACCCACACGGGAGGAGGGAAACGGCCACGGCTCCTTTCAGACAAAATGAGCGCCTCGCTTCTGCAGTTTATGCGCACAGGAGATCCCAATGGTGGCGGTCTCCCGCAGTGGAAACCCTATACTGCCGAAACTGGCGAAACCATGGTGCTCAACGATGTAAGTGAACTAAAGAATGACCCGGACCGGGAAGCCAGGCAATTGATTTAAGTAATTTTTGCACGCATAACCTGAAAAATAGAACAAAATCATTAGTATGGGAAGCAGGCTGTTTTTGTACAGGAGCGCCGTGGTGGCCTCATTGGCGGGGTTTCTTTTCGGTTTCGATACTGTGGTCATTTCGGGTGC
>JAUWAB010000155.1 GCA_030602265.1 Prolixibacteraceae bacterium
ATGGAAAAACATTTAATAATGAAATACAGTAACATACAATAAGCTGCAAAATGCAATTTATTGATTTTAAGAATAAAAAATTAAGTGCGAAACTTTAGTGATTGATTATTGATTATTTTTCTCTTTGAGGTAACTGTTTGACGTATATCGATGTCTCCGGTCTCCGGTCCTCGGGGTTACACCCCGGGTTATTGTAAGGCCGCCCTTACAGGGCGTATGTCCGCAGGGAGGCTGCCATGATATCCAGGTCCGGTCTCCAGGTCCGGTCTCCAGTCTCCAGTCTCCGGTCTTCGGTCTTCAGTCTTCAGTCTCCGTTCTCCGGTCTTCGGTCTCCATTCTCCGGTCTCCAGTCTCCAGTCTCCAGTCTCCGGTCTTCGGTCTTCGGTCTCCGTTCTCCGTTCTCCGTTCTCCGTTTACCGTTTACCGTTTACCTGGTTGTTTCATGCTGTGTAACCTTTTCGGCCCCAGCCAGAGCCATACCCCGGTGATGGTAAATATCAGGAGGGCAAGTCCGGTGACGGTGGAGTATATCAGTTTGAAAATGCCGTTTCCGGTTCTGAAAATCCGGTCGAGGATGGTTCCGTCGTGCATATGTTCAATCAGGTCGGCGACCCGTTGTTCCACCCTCAGGATTTTTCCGGTGGCACCATCAACCTGAAGGCCTTTGTAATGGTTGGTAAAGGTGAACTTGACAATCCCCTTGTCGGGTCTTACGTCGATCCGGTCGATTTCAGGAGAAAGAGACGCCGATACTGAATCGTGCAGAAAAGTTACCGCGAGGTTTGTGAGGCTATCCAGGGGCAGCCATTCTGCCATGTTGGAGGAAGTTCCCTTTTCTGTGGGAGCTAACAGAATGCCGCCGCTGTTTTTTTTCCAGCCCAGGAGCAATCCCGTTCCGGCCATGATAAAAAATGCCACAAAAAGAAAAACCGCCGTCTGGCGGTGAATCTTCCTGAAAAGCCTGATGGTCCTGGCTTTTTTACGCTTCCGGACCAGTAATCGTTCGTCAACCGTCATGGATAAAAATTCACTTTGACGGCAAATGTAACCATTTCGGGTTATTTATCTTCTTTTTCCCAATAGGGAATCGAGTGCATATTTGCCACTGCCCATGATCACGATGGTCAGAAATCCTAATAAAAACAGCAGGGCCATTTCCTTCCGGGCAAACGGGTCGGAACCATGGATCACAAAGGCGGCAACGCCCATGGCAAAGGCTACAGGCAGGGCAGCAAGTCTTGTGCTTAATCCAATCATAACCAGCACCGGGGCAACCACCTCACCCAAGACGGTCAGGATAAGTGATAATTCATTGCCCACACCCAGGGGGTCGGGAAAGTTGCTACCCTCGCCGGAAAGCAGCCGGTTGAGTTTGGGCAATCCGTGGGTCAGCATAAACGCGGATAAGGACACCCGGTATATTAGCAGCCAGATATCGTTCATGGCGGCATTCGATTTTGTTGAAAAGAGAAACTTCATCTGAATATCCTTTTTGATTTTTTTCGACAACAGAACGGATAAATGAATAAAAGGTTGTCGTGCTCACGAAAAAAATCAAAATATCCCTTTGTGCCCCCGGATGGTTAAGGTTGTTTTAAAAAAATCCTATTTTAGCAGGAAAGATAAAATCTACCTTAAAATTTAAATCAAAATCAGATGAGAAGAGTCTTTCCTTTGTTGTTAATTATCCTGGTGACAGCCGGCCAGGTGTCGTTTGCCGCCACAAAAGGCAAATGGAAACCCCTTTTCGGGGAAAACTACAGTAAAGCCACATATGACAAGAACGCCTGGTATCACGAAAACGGCGTACTGACGGCCACCGAGGATGAGGTCATCTGGGCCTTGGGTGAGTACGGGAATTTTGTTTTGAGCCTTGAATTCAGGAATGAACCGGGTACCAACAGTGGCATAATCGTTTATTGCACCAATAACAACAACTGGATTCCCAATTCGGTGGAGATTCAGATTGCCGATGATCACGACCCGAAATGGGGCGATGCCCGGAAGGATTATCAGTGCGGGGCCATTTTCGGGCATCTGCCGGCAAAAAAGCAGAAGGTTGTTAAAAAGCCTGGCGAATGGAACACTTTGGTAGTCACCTGTAAAGGCCAGAAGATTGATGTGGTTTTGAACGGGAAAAAAGTAACCAGTATGGATATGAGCCTATGGACTTCAGGAAAAGTAAATCCCGATGGCAGTGAAATTCCATCGTGGTTACCGACACCATTCGCAGAGCTTCCGACCAAAGGTACCATAGGATTGCAGGGAAAACATGGCGATGCTTCCATATCATTCAGAAATGTCCGGATCAAAATGCTTTAGCTTTCTGCTGATCCTGCTGTTGGCATTCAGCCTGAATCTGGTTTCATCGGGGAACAGTCGTACTGACTCTCCAGTCAGGGTAATATTCGATACAGACCTCGATTCAGATGTCGATGATGTGGGTGCCCTGGCCATGCTGCTGAACCTGCACCGGGCTGGTACCATTGACCTGATCGGGGTGGTGGTGACCAGCGATGATCCTTTTGCACCGGTTTGTGCGGCTGCTATCCATGCCTTTTACGGATTTCCGGATATTCCGGTCGGATTTTTGAAAGACCAAGCAAAACTGAACAACCATTCCCGCTACACACGGCAGATTTCGGAAGAGTTTCCGGCGGGTATTTCAAGCTGGGAGGAAGCCGAAGATGCTGTCGCATTGTACAGGAAATTGCTGGCTGAGAGTCCCGGTGAGTCGGTCTATATAGTAACTGTTGGACATCTTTCCAGTCTTCAGCGCTTAATGCAATCGGGACCCGATGGTGCCAGTCGGCTTGATGGTTCCTCCCTGGTAAGTCAGAAAGTGAAGGAGTGGCTTTGTATGGGAGGGCAGTATCCATCAGGCAAGGAGGCCAATTTCTACCGGCCTGATCCTGCCTCCACGGTCTATTGTGTCGAAAATTGGGAGAAGGACGTCGTCTTTTGTGGCTGGGAGGCCGGGAATCCGGTAATCACCGGCGGTGAATGGCTTAAAGAAACCCTTGCTCCGGGCCATCCGGTTTACCGGGGTTACGAACTCTACAATGGTTTTGCCGGCCGCCAGAGCTGGGACCAGCTGGCCGTTTTACTCCTTTTGGAGGAAGGCCGTTCATTTTTCGACTATGTGGAAGGCACTTGTGTGGTGGCACCAGATGGCAGCAATACCTGGACCGTCAGCTCGCCCGGGAAGCACCGGTATATTTCCATAAAGCCGTCGGTGGGCGCGGAAAGTATCAGCCGTTATATCGACCGGTTGATGGCCGGGGAACGGTAATCGGAGACCGGACCTTGCCATGAAAAACGGTGTAGGGGCAAGCCTCGCGCTTGCCCTGAAACGCCATCCGGTAAACGGTAATCAGTAATCAGTAAACGGTAATCAGTAAATGGCTATGAAATACACCGTAAGGGCGAAAAACCTTTCGCACTGAACCAGGAAA
>JAUWAB010000001.1 GCA_030602265.1 Prolixibacteraceae bacterium
TATGATCCGTAGGATCAATATATTGGTAGCCGAAAAGGGAATACTCACCTCTCCGTTAGCAAGAATTGGCAATCCGTAAACACGGTTCGGTAAACGGTAATCGGTAATCAGTGATCGGAAGCGGTGAACGGTAAACGGTAAACGGTAAACGGTCAGGTGACATAACTGGTTGAATATGATTACGGAGACCGGAGACAGAACCTGGCTTTGAAATGCTGTGTAAGGGCGAAAAATTTTTTGCCCGATTGGTGTAACCGGAGACCGGACCTCGCTATAAAATACGGCATAGGGGAACGCTTAGTCAACGAGCACGAAGCCAGCCAATTACACCAATTATAAATAATAAATTATAAATAATAAATCAAAATGGATATTAAACTTGCAGTATTGCCCGGCGACGGAATCGGACCTGAGATTACCGAACAGGCAATGAAGGTAATTAAAGCGGTATGCCGGAAATTCGGACATAACCTGGCTTACAATTATGCATTGACAGGCGCCTCTGCCATCGATGCAGTCGGAGACCCCTATCCTCCGGAAACCCATGCTCTATGTATGGAGTCTGATGCCGTGCTCTTTGGAGCCATTGGCGACCCGCGTTTCGACAACAACCCAAAGGCGCCGGTCAGGCCGGAACAGGGACTGCTGAGAATGCGGAAACAGCTTGGTCTTTACGCCAACATCCGTCCGGTGGAAACCTTCCCGTCATTGCTGCACAAGTCACCTCTCCGCCGCGACCTGGTAGAAGGTGCCGATTTTGTTTGTATCCGGGAACTTACCGGAGGGATCTATTTCGGTGAGAAAGGCCGGAAGGATAACGGAAATACTGCTTTCGACACCTGTACCTATACCCGTCCGGAAATCGAAAGAATCCTGAAACTGGCCTATGAATTCGCCGGAAAACGCAACAAACGGCTTACGGTGGTTGACAAAGCCAACGTACTCGAAAGTTCAAGGCTGTGGCGTGAAGTTGCCCAGGAAATGGCTCCCTCTTACCCGGACATTGAAACCGATTATATGTTCGTAGATAATGCTGCCATGCAAATCATCCAGTGGCCCAGGAAGTTTGATGTACTGGTAACCGAAAATATGTTTGGTGATATCCTGACCGACGAAGCCAGCGTGATTACCGGTTCGCTCGGACTGCTCCCGTCAGCATCGATCGGAATCCATACCTCTGTATTTGAACCCATTCATGGAAGCTATCCCCAGGCTGCCGGTAAGGATATCGCCAATCCTATTGCGACCATACTCTCGGCGGCCATGCTTTTTGAATATGCGCTCAATCTTACAGAGGAAGGCAACATCATCAGAAAGGCTGTAGCTGCTTCACTGGAAGAAGGTGTTGTTACCGTGGATATCGCAGGGGAGAAATCATTCAGGACTTCGGAAGTCGGAGACTGGATTGCTGCCTGGATTTCCGCCTGATTTGCATCCCGGAAGGTAAAATGAAAAATTACCGCTGAGAATTTTCATTCATCACCGGGGATCTGAGCTTCTAAAGATCAGAAACCAAAGTTGTGGTGCCTGCAAATATTCTCTGCGGTTATTTTTTTTGTCCAATGTTAATATCGTCCTTTCTGATCATAACAGGATTAAGGAAAATCAGTAAAAAGATAAGTGAAAATGCAAATTCGATCAGTTCGCTTTTTTTCAGAAGATTAATTGGCGAAAAAACCAATGCGGCACCGACCAGGACCATTACATAATACCATCTCGCCAGAGGAACCTGAAACTTCGCAACAAGCCGCCTGAAAAACCCTGACCAGTTGGCAAGAGGCCTGAGGAGCAGGAGATAGAAACCCATCACTGCGAAAAGCAATCGGGAAAAGATCCATTTATTTACTTTAAATCCCTTGATCTCCAGATTGTGCAGATTGGTTTCATTCTGCAGGTTTTTATCCATAAAAAATTCAGGTGTTTCGATGCCAAAAATCCGTTGTCCCCAACTGATCTCCTCTCCTGCAGCGAAAAAAAACAAAAAAGCGGTCATTGCCCAGAAAAACACAGCCCAAGGTGCCTTCATGCCCACATAAGCTATAGCCCGGTAAATGGCAATACCCGAAGAAATCAAAAGAAATACGACTGTCAGGTTTTCAACCCATGCATCCTCCCTGAGAAAATACATAAAAGCCACCTGACCCCTTGAAGCCATGACAAATCCGGTTACAGACACAACCGCCAGAAGGACAAAAGCGGCAATTTCGATAGAAAGAATCAGTTTATTCTTCTGCATACCTTAATCATTAAGCCACAAAAGTAGCAATTTCCGCGGCAGAGAAAGCATCCACACCTGCATGGTTCCACAAATCTTCGGAATAAAGTGCTGTACAATCAGCATTTTGATCCCGGAAAGAACCAACCGTACGGATCAGGAATCCATGCTGTAAAAGGTTAACAAAAGGATTAAAAAATTTCAGCAGAAATCAGTCACAGATACGGATCACAAAGTGCGGAACCATTCCTGAAAATAGTGACCGATCCAGGGTACTTCCTTTTTCTCGCCACTAATAGACCAGATCAGGCTCATGAGCCAGAAAACAAATAGAACAATACCGCCGATTATGGCAACCAGCCAGCCGAGCAGCGGGATCCAGCCCACAATACCCAGGGCTACACTGGCAATCCAAAGCCCCAAAGTCTGCCTGATGTAGAAACTGGCGTATTCTTCTTTTTCGTTCATATTGACTACCAGCGCGATAATCCAACCTATCCACCAGAAATGAGAGATGATGGCTTTTACTTTTTCGTTCATTTGATTGATTTTATTATTGTTGTGTTGAAATACCAAATATACGAAAATCAACAGTAAAATAAAACGAGGAGATATTGTTAAATGAGAAATATTTTAAAAAATGGAACGCTGTCTGACAGACATTATAAAAAGAAAAGGGCCACCCCGCAAACAGTGATAAAAGCACCTGCTATTTCCTTCCATCCTGGCTTTTCCTTGAAAATAATGATCGCGGGGGGTATAATCAGAACAGGAACGATGGCCATTATGGTCGCGGCAATACCTGCCTGGGTATGCTGTACGGCAAGGAGGCTGAAAGATACGCCCAGAAAGGGTCCAAAAACCGATCCCAGTGCAATCCTTTTCATAGCCGGGCCGTTTTTCAGGGCGCCTGCCACCCTTTTCCATCGTTTCATGAAGAAAAACAGTATGGTAAACCCAGCGATTCCGGTCAATACCCTGATCTGCGAGGACGCGAAGGCATCATAATCGCCCATTCCCTTTTTGCTGAGCACCAGTCCGGCCCCCTGCCCCACTGCCCCACCGAATGCCAGCAGAATTCCCTGCCACGAATAGGCCGACGTAAGGATTGGCAACCGTGTGCTCCCGTTGGATTTCTGCCTTTTCAGGATGACCATACTTATGCCGGTTATGGTTACGGCCATACCCAGCCAGTTCATCAGACTTAACACTTCACCTAATATTATCCAGCCAATGAGTGCGGTAATGGGAGGGGCAAACGACATGATCAGCATGGAAATCCGGGCACCAACCACCACAAACGCCTGAAAAAGAAGCAAATCACCAATCACAAAACCCACAAGGCCAGAGAGGCTCAACCAAAGCCAACGTTCCAGTCCGGCGTCCAAGGGAATAAACATTCCCCTGGTAAATTTCAGGTAAACTGCATATATAACGAATGCGATGACCAGCCTGATCAGGTTGACCGCCAGGGATCCAACTTTTTTACCTGCCGATTCAAAAGACATGCTGGTAACCGTCCAGAAAACGGCCGTCAGCAACGCGGAAATCTCTCCCAGATAACTCATTTGATCACCTCCATATCACTCAGGTGCAGGTCTAAGGCCCTCACGGAGATTTGTATTTCCCTGACCGACAAGGCCAGTGAAGTTATCAACAGGACCAGGGCAATGCCAAAAATTACCTCGGCCGATGTCTGCCATTCCACATAAACCAGAAACATGCAAAGAACGCAAAGCAGCAGGCTGGTAATTCCAAGAATCTGCATGGAGCGGGTCAGGTACAGCCTCTTCCGGAGGTTATTGATCTGCCCCAACAAAAGTTTGTTCGGATCAAGCTTAAATTGTGCATGAAGATTGCGCACTACTGTTGCGTAGGCCAGGAAACGGTTGGTATAAGCCAGCAGTATCAGCGAAATAGCCGAAAACAGCAGGGCTGGTGTGGTTAATGTCAATTCTTCCATAATTCCAGTCGGATTGATAAGTGCGGAAATATCCGGCGATATTACAAATTATTACCTTACCTTTGCGTCTTTAAATACATTAAATGACATTCAGAGAATTAGGAATTATTGAACCCATTATAGACGCCCTTGAGGCTGAAGGGTATCAGATACCAACCCCCATTCAGCAACAAGCTATACCTATCCTGCTGAAAGGAAGAGATTTATTGGGCATTGCCCAGACCGGAACAGGAAAAACTGCAGCCTTTGCAATTCCCATCCTGCAACACATTTATACCGAAAAACAAAGAAGCAGAGGCATCCGAAAGATCAGAGCCCTGATCGTTACCCCTACCAGGGAGCTGGCACTTCAGATCGGAGAAAGTTATTCCGCCTATGGCAGGTATACCGGAATCAGAAATACGGTCATTTTTGGCGGGGTCAAACAGGGGAAACAGGTAGATGAACTAAAACACGGAACTGATGTGCTAATTGCCACTCCCGGGAGGCTGTTAGACCTGATGGACCAGGGATATGTCTCACTCAGTGATGTTGGCTACTCCGTTCTGGATGAGGCCGACAGAATGCTTGACATGGGCTTTATCCACGATATTCGCAAGATAATTGACCGCTTACCGGCAAAAAGGCAATCACTCTTTTTTTCGGCAACCATGCCGCCCGAGATTGTAGAACTCTCTAAGAAAATCCTCGGGAATCCGGAAAAAATCCATGTAAAACCAGAGCAGACTACTGCGGAGAGGGTTCAGCAAGAGGTCTTTTTTGTTGGTAAAAAAGATAAGCCAGCCTTGCTTGTCCATCTCGTCAGACAGAATCCGGAAGATTCCACACTCGTTTTCTCAAGAACGAAACATGGAGCCGATAAGATTGTCAGGTTTCTTAAAAAGGCCGGAATTCAGGCAAATGCCATTCATGGCAACAAATCGCAGGGATCCAGGCAACAGGCATTGGCCGATATAAAACGCGGGCACACGCTGGTTCTCGTTGCTACTGATATAGCAGCAAGAGGGATTGATATTGACGACCTGAAACTTGTGGTCAATTTTGATCTGCCCAACATACCTGAAACCTATGTCCACCGAATCGGCAGAACCGGTCGTGCCGGAGCAGGCGGGAAGGCTGTTTCTCTGTGTGACCCGGAAGAAAGAGTATACCTCAGGGATATTGAAAAGCTTATCAAACAAGCCGTCCCGATAATCAGTGACCATCCGTATAAACAGGATCAGGCGCACGCGCATCCTCATCTACCCGAAGAAGCCATTGTGCAGATCAGAAAAACTGCACCTGCCCCGTTAAAAGACAAACTAAGGTTTAAGCCGAGGTCCAAAGGAAACCGGACCGGCAATCCGCAATCGGCAGACAGCAGGCTGCCCATCGCCGGAATCCAGGAAAATATTGAGAAGAAAGCCAGAATCATTCATCTCAAACGGAAGAACAAGATCTGACTTTTTATCTGATCCCGAAAAAAAAGAGGGTGACCATTTGGGACACCCTCTTTTTTTTATTTGTTTTCCTTAAGGAAGCAACTCTGCAATTTTTTCACGTAAAGCCTCATCCCTGAGGTTCTTAGCCACTATTTTCCCTTCACGGTCGACCAGAAAACTGGCCGGGATAGAGTTCACCGAGTAAAGGGCGGCCGCTTCATTCTGCCAGTATTGCAGATCGGAAACATGGTCCCAGGTAAGCTTGTCGTCCTCAATAGCCTTGAGCCAGTCTTCCCTGGAACGGTCGAGTGACACCCCGAACACACTGAAACCTTTATCTTTATAATCGTTATAAACCGCCACGATATTCGGATTCTCCATGCGGCATGGTCCACACCAGGCAGCCCAGAAATCAATCAGGGTATAGGCATTTTTGGCATATACTTCTGATAGCCTTACCGGATTTCCTTCAGGATCATTCTGTACAAAATCGGGGGCAACCTGACCTATGGCTACAGCTTTGAGTTTTTCCAGCCGTTCAACAATAGCCTTGACAGCAGCAACTTCCCTTACCGCGGGATCGAGAGACTGAATAAGTGCCTCAAGCTCCCCGGGCTCTCGTCCTTGCTGAACCTGTTCCAACAGAATAGGATTAACCCATGATTTGGGGTTGTTCTGTATAAACTGAACCATTTTCTCTTCCTGCTGGTCGAAAATAGCACGAACCTCTTCCATTATTTTCCCGGCATCAGGATTTCCCTGCTGCACAGCCAGCTGATATTCCTGGTATCTGGCCATGCCACGTTCGCTGTCGGCATCCAGTTCAGCCCTGATAGCCTGGTATTCGTCGTTGACCGGTGAACCCGACACACGGACGAAACGCAGGGAATCTGCACTACCGGAAACTTTCATTTTGACATTCTCGACGAAAATCAGGCCCCGTTGATTGGTGCCCTGAATGGACATGAAATAGACTTCAGGAAAATCCACTTTACCCTGAAGAATGGCCTTACCATCGGTAAACCGGGCTGAATCCCTCACTACAAAGCGGTTTCCATCCCTTTGCTCAAGCACGAGAACTCCTTCTGCGCCTTCGAGGGAGACCTCTATTTTATACCCTTTTTGTTGTGAACAGGCAAATCCCAACACCAACAGGCCAGCGATAATTAAATTTCTCATTTTCTCTTTTTTATGCAGTTAATTTGAATGCGAAAGTAGTAAATCCTTTTTGTTAATTAATCTACTACCCTTTAAAACAGAGAAAAAAATCCTTTGTTCATAGAAATCCGGATCAGGCTGTTCGGGAGAAAACAGTTCCCTGCTCATGCACAGAAACCACTGCCCGCCCGGAGGGATCCGCATTATTCCTGAAAGAGGCATCCCAGGCAAGTGCCTCACCGGTACTGCATGCGATTGACGGTACAGAGGGTACACACGCCGCTGCGGCATCGGAGGGAAAGTGCTCGGCAAAAATGGCACGGTACACATACTCTTCTTTGGAAAGCGGCGGATTTACCGGAAAACGGTAGGCGGCATTAGCCATCATTTCATCGGTAACCTGTTCATTTGCCATTTTCTTAAGGGTGTCAATCCAGCCATACCCCACTCCATCTGAAAACTGTTCTTTCTGGCGCCAGGCGATGCTTTCAGGAAGGTAATCTTCAAACGCCTTACGGAGCACCCACTTTTCAATCCTTCCGTTCCGGGCCATTTTTTCCTCAGGATTCAGCCGCATAGCCACATCCAGGAATTCTTTATCGAGGAAAGGCACGCGGCCTTCAACCCCCCAGGCGGCTAATGACTTATTGGCACGCAGGCAGTCGTATAGGTGGAGGCGGGATAGTTTCCGTACCGTCTCTTTATGAAATTCTTCGGGACTTGGAGCTTTGTGGAAATAGAGATAACCTCCGAATATCTCATCAGCCCCCTCACCTGTAAGCACCATTTTTATACCCATCGACCGGATAACCCTGGCGATCAGGTACATCGGGGTGGAAGCCCGAACAGTGGTCACATCATAGGTTTCCAGGTGGTAAATAACATCCCGGATGGCGTCCAATCCTTCCTGAATGGTATAATGTATCTCATGGTGAATGGTACCGATCTGATCAGCCGCTTTTCGGGCAGCAGCCAGGTCGGGCGAACCATCGAGCCCGATAGCAAAGGAATGGAGTTGCGGCCACCAGGCAGGCTGCTGGTCACCCGACTCTATGCGCATGGCAGCATACTGCTTTGCCACCGCCGAGGTAATGGAGGAGTCAAGTCCGCCCGAAAGCAAAACCCCATAGGGAACATCGGACATCAGCTGACGGTGGACCGCGGCCTTCAGTGCATCATGAAGTTCCTCAATACTGGCTGAATTGTCCTTCACATTCTCATACTCGGTCCACTCCCGGTGATACCAGCGCTTCATTTCACCATCTTTGCTCCACAAATAATGAGCCGGAGGAAATTCCTGAATGGTCCGGCAATAACCCTCCAATGCCTTCAGTTCAGAGGCGACATAGAACTGCCCGAACTGGTCCCATCCAATATAAAGCGGGATAATCCCTATGTGGTCACGGGCAATCAGATAGGCATCCTCAGCTTCATCATAAAGGGCGAAGGCAAATATCCCGTTAAGGTCGTCCAGAAAATCAACCCCCTTTTCACGGTATAAGGGAAGGATTACTTCACAATCCGACTGCGTGGTAAATGTATACCTGCCTTCAAAATTCTGCCGGATCTCACGATGATTATAGATCTCCCCGTTTACGGCAAGTACCTGCCTGCGGTCTTCACTATACAGAGGTTGCCCTCCGGATGCAGGATCCACAATCGACAAGCGTTCATGAGCCATCACCGCCTTTTCGCCGCAAAAGATTCCCGACCAGTCGGGACCACGGTGCCTTACTTTTTTCGACATCTTCAATACCTGTTGTCGGAGACTACCCGATTCGCTCTTTAAATCAAATGCACATACGATTCCACACATAGTTTTGTCTTTTTATTTAATTCCTGATACAATTATAATCATTTTGATATCCAAAAACACATTAATCTATCTTTTTTCTTTATATTTATATTTTATATTTACTTAAAGATAACAAATAACCCAAAATTGCGGCAATATGGGCAGATTTTACACAAACAGAGAGGGCACCCTTTTCAGGATGCCCTCTCTGTTCATATGCTTTGCTTACCGCAGCACAGGCTTTCATTATGCGGAAAACCAATCCGCCTTCAACTGCACCTTAATTTCTGCCACTATTTCTGGCTCAAGCATCAGACATTAAACCGAAAATGCATGATATCGCCATCTTTCACCAGGTAATCCTTGCCTTCGATGGCAATTTTGCCAGCCTCGCGACAGGCAGCTTCAGATCCGAGCCTGACATACTCCTCATATTTGATAACCTCAGCCCTGATGAATCCACGTTCAAAGTCGGAGTGAATGATCCCGGCAGTCTGGGGTGCCTTCATCCCTTTTCTGAAAGTCCAGGCTCGGCTTTCGTCCTTGCCGGTAGTGAAGAAGGTCTGCAGGTTCAGCAGCCGGTATGCAGAATGGATAAGCTTGTTGACACCCGGTTCATCGAGGCCGAGCTCGTCAAGAAAGAGCTGTTTCTCCTCGTACGTTTCCAACTCGGCAATATCGGCCTCCGTAGCGGCAGCGATCACGAGCATCTGGGCATCTTCGCCCGCAATGGCTTCCCTGACGGCCTCAACATATTTATTGCCGGTCTTTGCAGAGGTTTCATCCACATTGCAGGCATACAATACGGGCTTATTGGTTAGCAGGTATAACTCTTTTACCAGCCGGGCGTCTTCATCATGAAACGGAATGGTACGAACTGATTTACCCTGCAGAAGTACCTCCCTGATCTGCTGAACCAGCTCAAACAGCCGTTTCGCTTTGTGGTCCCCGCCGTGGCGTGCCTGCTTCTCAAACTTGTCCATCCGGTTCTCGATGGTCTCCAGATCTTTCAGCTGAAGTTCTATATCTATGATCTCCTTATCACGGACCGGATCAATTGAACCGTCCACATGCACAATATTGTCGTTGTCGAAGCAGCGCAATACATGAATAATTGCGTCGGTTTCACGGATATTGGCCAAAAATTGATTACCAAGTCCCTCTCCCTTCGAGGCACCTTTTACCAGGCCGGCAATATCCACAATCTCCACCGTGGTTGGGATCACTTTAGCAGGCTTATCAATTTCGGCCAGCCTGATCAGCCGTTCATCGGGGACGGTAATGATCCCGACATTAGGCTCTATGGTGCAAAAAGGAAAGTTAGCCGACTGTGCACGGGCACTCGACAAACAATTGAACAGGGTCGACTTGCCAACGTTTGGAAGTCCCACGATTCCGCATTTCAATGCCATTTTTAACTATTTTCAGATTTGTGGCGCAAAGTTAAACCTTTCAGCCGCTTAATATGCAAGTTCCAAATATTTTCGATTTCACTGTCCGGTAATTTAATTCAAATAACATATGTTTAACCAGACACAAAAAATGTCAATATTTTTGTGCATCGTAACCGGATTTGACTATTTTTGTTCAAAGACTAAATCAAATGTTATTAAAGAATATTTCCGTAGATTGTGTGATTTTCGGCTTTGACGGAGAAAGGCTGAATGTGCTGCTGTGGCAGGCCGACCCTAAACTTCTGATTGGTGTCTTGCAGCAAAAGGAAGAATTTGAGCAGATACGCTTTCTGTACGACACCCATCCCTCCCTGTCGAACGACCATACCTGGGGATTGATTGGGGCACATGCACCGGCAGAGACGGATCTGGATCAGTTTGCGCAGGAAATTACCATCTCGAGCACCGGATTGAATGACGTTTACCTGAAACAGTTCCATACCTTCGGATCAGCCATGCGCGTACCTTACTACAGGGTCATAACCGTCGGGTATTATGCACTGATCAATCCCCGTTACCACAACATCAGGCAATCGGCACTGACCAAAAAAATGCAATGGTTCGATATTAATGCGCTGCCGGCCTTGTGTTTCGACCACAGGGAGATCATCAGCAATGCGCTGAGTCACCTGCGCGAATCGGTACAGTATCATCCTGTTGGATTCCACCTGCTGCCCGAGAAGTTTACCCTGACCGAACTGCAGACCATGTATGAGGTAATCCTGGGAGAAAAACTGGACATCAGGAATTTCAGAAAAAAAATCCTGAAAATGGAACTGATTGAAGAAACCGGCGAAAAACAAGCAAATGTTCCGCACAGGGCTGCCCGTCTCTACAGGTTTGATCAGGAAAATTACGAAAAACTGGTAAAAGAGGGACTAACATTCAGGATATAAAAATTGCCTGCGTTTAAACTTTTCCTTCTTCAGGAAGTCTTAATGCAAAAAAATATATGCAGGTTTCTGACCAGGAATTAATTGATGCACTGAAATCCGGCAACCGGAAGGATCTGGCATTTAATGAACTGGTCATGAAATATCAGGAAAGACTTTACTGGCATATCCGCAAAATCGTGATCAACCACGATGATACCGACGATGTACTGCAGAATACCTTCATGAAAGTCTGGAAAAATGTCGACAACTTCAGGGAAGAATCTACCCTGTTTACCTGGTTATACCGCATTGCCACCAATGAATCGCTTACTTTTCTCAACCAGAAAAAAAGACACTCCCTTGCCCCGATGAACGAAGTCAGTGATTTTCTGCAGCAAAATCTGGAAGCAGACGAATATTTTGACGGGGATGATATACAGAAAAAATTGCAGCAGGCCATATTGAAACTGCCCGACAAGCAGCGGCTGGTGTTTAATATGAGATACTTTGACGAAATGCCTTACCAGGAGATATCAGAAATCCTGGAAACCTCTGTCGGAGCGCTTAAAGCCTCTTATCACCATGCTGCCAGAAAGATCGAAGATTATTTAAGTAGTTTAGAATAAATACTTTTCATTAAACCTTTTATAATTTGTAATGTCAAATGGTCATATATGAATAAAATGAACAATCAGGATCACATATCACCGAGACTTGCCAGCCTAAAGAAAGAGAATCCTTACAGGGTTCCGTCGGGTTATTTTGATGATTTTCCTGCACGCATGAAACACCGGATTGAAATGGAGGAAGCCGGTGAGAGCAGGAAAAAAAGCAGGTTTATTGATTTGGTTAAACCCATTCTCGGGTTGGCGGCTGCATTTGCGGCAATTTTCATGATTGTTTACTGGCCGGTAAATACACTTAATAACCGCCAGACGGTCAAAATTGAAACTCAACCTTCAGTGCAGTCAATTGCCGTCGAAATGATCAGCCTGTTTGAACATATCGATGAACAAACCTTCTATGCACTCCTGGAGAAAGAAGCTGAGTCTTATGTTCCGGAGAACGATCTGCTGGTCGCTTATCTGGCAGCTAACTACAGCGATTACGATGTATTTTTGGAAACACAACACCACAATTAAATGAAAAAGAGTGTTTTAACAAGCGCACTGATATGTTTTATATCTTTTGCATCATTTGCCCAACGAGGCAATCCTGAGATTGATTTTGAAAAATTTAAAAGTCAGAAAATTGCCTTTATTACGGAAAAACTCAATCTGACCCCCAAAGAAGCCCAGGAGTTCTGGCCCGTATACAATCAATTCGAGAAAGAACGCATGGAGCTTCAGATGACAAGACGCGAGTTGGAGGAAAAAACACGGAATGAGAACGTTAGGATGTCCGACCAGGAGATCATAAAAACTACCCGCAGCATTGCGGAGACTTTCAGGAAGGAGGCAGATCTGACCGGTAATTACAATGAGAGGTTCCTGAAGATCCTTCCACCACAGAAAGTCCTTTTGCTTTATCGTGCCGAAAACCAGTTCAGGGCACATATGTTTGAACAATACAGGAAACGGAGACAAGAATAATGAAGTAACCAAGAAGCCGGTGTTATTCCGGCTTTTTTTTTACATGATAAACCTCCCCTTTTCAAGGAAATCTATGGTTTCATTTATTCCTTCATACATCAGTGTATCTTCGCTGACAAATGCCACCCGTGTCCGGTATTGGGCGACAAAATCCTCCAGGTAAGGAGAGGTCTGCAGAGGCTTCCTGAAATCAAGGGCCTGGGCTGCATTATACAATTCAACAGCAAGGATCTTCTGGACATTGTCGGCCACTTTTAAGGCTTTGGTAGCCGCATTGGCCCCCATGCTTACATGGTCCTCCTGTTCGTTGGAAGAGGGTATGGAATCGACAGATGCCGGCGTACAAAGCTGTTTATTCTGGCTGACGATGGATGCTGCGGCATATTGCGGGATCATAAATCCGGAATTCAGGCCCGGATTGGCCACCAGAAATTCAGGAAGGCCACGTTCTCCGGAAATAAGCCGATAGGTACGCCTTTCGGAAATGCTTCCCAACTCGGATAGCGCTATGGCGAGAAAATCAAGCGACAAGGCCAGGGGTTCTCCATGAAAGTTCCCGCCTGAAACTATTTTATCTTCATCCGGAAAAACCGTAGGATTATCGGTTACGGAGTTGATCTCAACCTCAACAACACCCGCAACATATTTCACGGCATCCTTGACAGCGCCATGAACCTGCGGGATGCAACGGAAAGAGTACGGATCCTGGATATGGCTTTTCTCCCTGGAGATAAGCTGGCTCCCTTCCAGCAGGTACCTGAAGTTGGCAGCAGTCTGTGCCTGTCCGGGATGTGGCCTGATAAGCTGGATATTCTCCAGAAAAGGTTCAATCAGTCCGTCGAAAACATCAAGAGAAAGTGCTCCGATAATATCCGATTGCTTTATTATCCTGAACGCTTTTAACAAGGTATAAACGGCATGGGCGCTCATAAACTGTGTCCCGTTCAACAGGGCAAGCCCCTCCTTGGCCTCAAGCTTCACAGGATTCCATCCAAAATGTTGCAAAACTTCGGAAGCGTGTTGTTTTTTACCCTCGAACCAGACCTCACCATGGCCCAGGAGCGGCAGGAACAACATGGCTAATGGCGCAAGGTCACCGCTTGCACCCAGTGACCCCTGTTCACAGACCACAGGAGTCACCCGGTTGTTAAACAGATCTATAATTCGTTCCACTGTCTTCAGCTGAACTGCGGAATTCCCCTTCGAAAGGGCATGTGCCTTCAGTAACAGCATAAGCCGAACCACATCCCCGGGTACCTCGGGCCCAAGATTACAGGCGTGTGATAATACCAGGTTCTCCTGGAGCCGGCTCAGGTCATCCCGCGAAATCTCAATGTCGCATAAAGCTCCAAAACCAGTGGTTATTCCATATATCGGGCCAGCCGTTTCAGCAATTTTTTTATCCAAATAAGCCTTGCTCTTCTCAATAAGGGCAACCGATTCGTCAGATAATTCAAGCCTGAAATCCTTCTCAAGGATCTCTTCAATAACCTCAAATGAGAGATTTACCGGGGAAATTTTAAAAACCTTCTGCTTCATTGGACCTGTTTCCGTTAATGGATCAAAAGTCACTCATTTAATTGGTCCCCAAAAGGATTTTTATCAGTTCTTCAGAAGAAACCACCATTTGTTCACCCGTGGTCATATTCTTCAGAGCCAGCTTTCCGGATTCGATTTCCGAAGTGCCGGCCATAACTACATAAGGAATTTCCTTTTTATTGGCATATACCAACTGTTTCTTGACTTTGTCAGATTCGGGATAGATCTCTGCATTGACCCCGGCATCCCTCAGTTTTGCAAGGATTTTCAATGCATAATCCTCTTCAACGGGACCAAAGTTGACAAACAATGCCTTCGAAGCTTCTGCATTTTCCTTTGGAAACAAGCCAAGGTGCAACAATACGTCGTAAATCCTTTCCGCACCGAATGACACCCCTACCCCGGAAACCCCGGGCATTCCGAATATCCCGGTAAGGTCATCATACCTTCCACCGCCACAAATACTCCCGATATTTTCATCAAGGGCCTTGACTTCAAAAATGGCACCGGTGTAATAATTCAGACCACGGGCCAGGGTAAGGTCGAGCTCAGCTGTTGTATTCAGGTTAAAACGGCTTATGTAGGCAAACAGGGTGCTGAGTTCTTCCACACCCTTCATACCGGTTTCAGAATCTGAGAGAATAACACTGAGCTGTTCAATTTTACCGGCGGTATCTCCTTCAAGGAGCAGGATCGGTTTAAGTTTTTCAACCGCTTCAGAAGAGAGTCCTCGTTCCTGCAATTCTTCAGTAACTTTTTCAAGGCCGATCTTTTCCATCTTATCGATGGCAACGGTGATATCCGTCATCCGTTCCGACTCCCCGATGATTTCAGCGATACCGGCTAATACCTTGCGGTTGTTTATTTTCACTACCGTACGGATTTTAAGTCTGGTGAACACATCGTCAATAATCTGTACCAGCTCTGCTTCATTAAGCAGACTGCTGCTTCCGATTACATCGACGTCGCACTGATAAAACTCGCGGTATCTTCCTTTCTGGGGTCTGTCGGCACGCCATACAGGCTGTATCTGATATCGCCTGAAAGGAAAAGTAATCTCGTTGCGGTGCTGAACGACAAAACGGGCAAAAGGCACGGTCAGGTCATAACGGAGCCCTTTCTCGCAAATAAGTCCCGACAGCTCATTCGATTCCTTCCGTCCGAGAGCATCTTCAGGCACTTTGGAAACAAAGTCACCTGAATTGAGAATCCGGAACAACAACTTATCACCTTCTTCACCATACTTACCCAGCAGAGAGGATAAATTTTCCATCGCAGGCGTTTCGATCGGTTGAAAACCATAAAGTCGGAAAACTTGCCGTATGGTATCAAAAATATAGTTCCGCCGTGCCATTTCTACAGGTGAAAAGTCACGGGTACCTTTGGGTATCGATGGTTTCTGTGCCATTATGGTTAAATGTATTAACGGTTATATTAAGGAATGCAAAAGTACAATTTTCCATTGAAATGAACCATCTTCAAAAAATTCAACCCAGCTTGAATATCGTTTCCTGGTTATTGGAGGTCAGGGCTATTTTTATGATATTCGCACCTTAAATTCATTATCCATGGAAAAGAGCAAAAAAGAGGGCCGCTACGAGCGGATATACGGCCAGCTAAGTCAGCTGGTCACGAAAAGTAATGACAGTCAGGCCAGAATGGCCACCATAATTGCGGTACTGCACCACAAGATGGATTATTTTTTCTGGACAGGATTCTATATGCTAAATGACGGTGAGCTGGTCGTCAGAACATACCAGGGGCCTGTAGCCTGCCAGGTTCTTGAGAAGGACAAGGGAGTATGCTGGGCAGGGATTAACAGGCAGGAGACCATTGTTGTGGAAGATGTACACCAGTTTCCCGGCCATATTGCCTGTGATTCCCGTTCAAATTCGGAAATTGTGGTACCTTTCCGTAGTAAATCCGGAGAGATCCTCGGGGTATTGGATGTGGACAGCAAGGAAAAGGGATCATTTGACGAGGTGGATGCCCGCTGGCTGGAGAAGATTCTGACACTGGTGGACAAGTGATTATAAAACACAAAAGGCCGGTATTACCGGCCTTTTGATATCATAAGAACATAGACTATTCTTCTTTCTTCTCTTCATTTTCAGTCGGAGCGTCAACCGGGTTGGTTGATTCAGCTTCAGGAGCCTTTTCCACCTCGGTTTTTTCTTCAACGACTTCAGGAGCTTTGGCAGCTTTAGCGGCAGGAGCAGCTTTAGCGGCAGGAGCAGTTTTTGCTGCAGGTGCGGTCTCTTCGGCTTTTTTGGATCCGCCCCTTCTTGAACGTTTCTTTTTGGCCTTTTTGCTGTCTTCGGCAGATGCAAGCATCGCTTCATTGAAGTCGACCAGTTCCATGATACACATATCGGCATTGTCGCCAAGACGGTTACCGGTTCTCAGGATACGGGTGTACCCCCCTGGACGATCGGCGATTTTGACGGAGACTTCACGGAAAAGTTCAGAAACGGCTTCTTTGTTCTGCAGGTAACTGAACACCACCCTGCGGGCATGCGTCGTGTCATCTTTTGATTTGGTAATCAAAGGCTCGACGTAAATTTTCAGGGCTTTAGCCTTTGCAACCGTTGTACTGATCCGTTTATGGAGGATCAGCGAACTGGCCATATTGGAAAGCATAGCCTTCCGGTGAGCACTTTTTCTTCCTAAATGGTTAAATTTCTTATTGTGTCTCATTGTAATTAATCCTTGTCTAATTTATACTTCACAATATCCATCCCGAAATTCAATCCCATACCCACCAGAAGGTCATCAAGTTCAGTGAGGGATTTTTTACCAAAATTCCGGAACTTCAAAAGGTCATTACGATTATACTGAACCAGTTCTCCGAGAGTTTCCACATCGGCAGCCTTCAGGCAGTTCAGTGCCCTGACAGACAGGTCGAGGTCGACCAGTTTGGTTTTCAGAAGCTGACGCATATGCAGTACTTCTTCATCAAATTCCTCGTTGGTAAATTTCTCTTCAGCATCGATGGTAATTTTTTCATCGGAGAAGAGCAGGAAATGATAAATCAGAATCTTTGCTGCCTCTTTCAGGGCATCCTTGGGCTGTATGGAACCGTCGGTATGGATTTCAATCACCAGTTTTTCGTAGTCGGTTTTCTGTTCTACCCTGAAATTTTCAACGGTATACTTCACCTTTTCGATAGGTGTAAAAATTGAATCAATCGGAACGATCCCGAATTCAGCTTCAGCCGGACGATTTTCAACAGCCGGCACATACCCGCGACCTTTTACGATGGTGATTTCCATCACGAGTTTAACATCCGGTTCCATTTTGCAGATAACGAGGTTCGGATTAAGAACCCGGAATCCGGTCATGAACTTATTGATATCTCCGGCAGTAAACTCTTCCTGACCTGAAATTGTAATGGATACTTTTTCAGTTTCAACATCTTCAACTTCGCGTTTAAAACGCACCTGTTTCAGATTCAGGATAATGTCGGTAACATCTTCGATAACCCCTTTGATCGTAGAAAATTCATGATCAACACCATCAATCTTGACAGTTGCAATTGCGAAACCTTCGAGTGAAGACAAAAGGATTCTTCGCAGGGCGTTACCGATGGTAATACCATAGCCTGGTTCCAGCGGACGGAATTCAAACTTCCCGTATTTCTCACCGGATTCAATCATTACAACCTTGTCAGGTTTTTGGAACGCTAATATTGCCATAATAACCTTTTGTAATAAATATTATTTCGAATACAACTCAACGATAAGTTGTTCTTTAATGTTTTCAGGAATTTCCTCGCGTTCGGGACGATTGAGGAATTTGCCCATCATCTGGGTATCTTCCCATTCAATCCAACCGTAGCGATTGTGACGGCGAGAGTGGAGTGATTCATTGATGATTTCGAGAGATTTTGATTTTTCCCGTACAGCTACTGTATCACCAGGTTTAAGTATATAAGACGGTATGCTGACCACCTCACCATTCACCAGAACGTGACGATGGGTTACCAGCTGTCGAGCACCTGCCCTTGATTTGGCGATGCCCATCCGGAATACCACGTTGTCGAGTCTCGATTCGAGTAACTGAAGCAAAACCTCACCGGTTTTTCCTGTACTGGCTGCAGCTTTCTTGAAAAGTCCGCGGAACTGCCGCTCCAGGACGCCATACGTATATTTGGCTTTCTGTTTTTCTTTCAGCTGTAAACCATATTCAGATTTTTTCCTCCTCTTGGAATTCAATCCATGCATTCCGGGAGGATAGTTTTTGTGTTCGAAAACTTTGTCGGGACCGAAAATAGGTTCACCGAATTTTCGTGCAATTTTGGACTTTGGTCCTCTGTATCTTGCCATTACCTGTTCAATTTAATATTATACACGTCTTCTTTTCGGAGGCCTGCAACCGTTGTGCGGCATAGGCGTTACGTCAACAATTTCAGTAACCTGGATACCGGAATTGGCAACTGCCCTGATGGCAGATTCCCTTCCGTTCCCCGGACCTTTAACAAATGCTTTTACCTTACGCAAGCCAAGATCGAACGCTGTTTTCGCACACTCTTCTGCGGCCACCTGGGCAGCATAAGGAGTATTCTTCTTAGAGCCACGAAATCCTTTTTTTCCAGCCGATGACCAGCTGATCACTTCACCATTCATATTGGTAAGTGTTACAATGATATTGTTGAATGAGGAATGGACATGAAGCATGCCGTTAGCTTCAACAACAACAACTCTTTTTTTACTTGTTCCAGCCTTTTTTGCCATAACTTAAAATCCTTATTTAGTGGCTTTTTTCTTGTTAGCAACAGTTTTTTTCCTGCCCTTGCGGGTACGTGCATTATTTTTGGTTGATTGGCCTCTCACAGGCAATCCGATACGGTGGCGGATACCACGGTAGCAACCAATATCCATCAGACGTTTTATGTTCAGCTGAACCTCACTGCGAAGTTCACCTTCAACTTTGATGTTATCTGTTATAATTTGACGAATGTTACCAAATTGGTCGTCATTCCAGTCTTTTACTTTAAGGTTTTTGTCAACTCCAGCTTTTTCAAGGATCTTGCTAGCGCTGCTCCGACCAATACCAAATATGTAGGTCAGTGCAACTTCACCCCTTTTATTGTCAGGAATATCAACACCTACTAATCGTGCCATAGTAATTTCTTTTGTTAATGTTTATCCTTGACGTTGTTTGAACTTTGGGTTCTTTTTATTTATCACATATAAGCGCCCCTTCCTGCGAACAATTTTACAGTCAGCGCTTCTTTTTTTAATCGATGTCCGCGTTTTCATTGTATAATTCTTTAATTTTTGTACCTGAATGTTATCCTTCCTTTGGTCAGGTCATACGGAGACATCTCCAGCTTGACCTTATCGCCAGGCAAAATTTTAATGTAATGCATACGCATTTTGCCGGAGATATGTGCAGTAATCACATGCCCGTTTTCCAGTTCGACCCGGAACATTGCATTGGATAAAGCTTCCAAAATTGTTCCGTCTTGTTCTATGGAAGGCTGTTTTGCCATAAATATCTCCTTTTATTAAATCATAGTTTGACCACCGCCTGAACGTCCCTTGATCCTGCCCGACTTCATCAGACCATCGTAGTGGCGCATAAGCAGATGACTTTCAATTTGCTGCAGCGTATCGAGGACTACCCCGACAAGAATCAACAATGAAGTACCGCCGAAAAAATAGGCAAACTGCGTATTGATCCCCATCAGCATGGCGAAAGCGGGAAGAATGGTAACGATACCCAGGAAAATGGAACCGGGCAGAGTAATTCTCGACATGATGGTGTCAAGGTACTCCACGGTTTTTTTACCAGGTTTCACACCAGGAATAAATCCTCCGTTTTTCTTCATATCCTCCGCCATCTGGACCGGGTTTACCGTAATTGCGGTATAAAAATAGGTAAAAGCAATTACAAGTAAAAACTGTGTAAAGTTATACCAGAAACCGGTATGGTTGGTAAAAGCAGCCGCGAATTTACCAAGACCTTCCGAGCTTGTGAATCCCACCAGGGTAATCGGCACAAACATAATTGCCTGGGCAAAAATGATGGGCATTACACCGGCGGCATTTACTTTCAGCGGGATGTACTGACGCACTCCACCGTATTGTTTGTTACCGACAATACGTTTGGCATACTGCACGGGGATCCGGCGGGTTCCCTGAACAAGCAGGATAGTTCCGGCAAAAACAAGGAACAGCAGTACGAACTCCACGAGGAACATAACCATTCCACCACCCTGCTGGTTCAGACGGGATGCAAACTCTGCAAAAACAGAGAATGGCAGACGGGCAATAATACCGATCATAATGATCAGCGAGATTCCGTTTCCAATACCTTTATCGGTAATCCTTTCACCAAGCCACATGACAAACATGGAACCGGCAGTAAGGATGATGGTTGAGGTAAGGGTAAACATGGTACCGGTAATGGCAAATGCAGAATCGGGAAGTTGATACCGCAGGTTGGCCAGGTATGCCGGTGACTGGAAAATCAGAATTGCCACAGTAAGGTAGCGTGTGATCTGATTGATCTTACGCCTGCCCGACTCGCCTTCTTTCTGTAATCTCTGGAAGTAGGGAACAGCGATTCCCAACAGCTGGATTACAATGGAAGCAGAAATGTAGGGCATGATCCCCAATGCAAAAATGGATGCATTGGAGAAAGCACCTCCGGAGAACATGTCCAGCAGTCCTAACAACCCATCGGACGTCTGGCTTTTCAACTGCCCTAACTGGGCAGGATCAATACCCGGTAAAGAAACATACGAACCCAGCCGGTATATCAGTATAAAGAACAGAGTAGTACCGATACGGGAACGCAGGTCTTCAATTTTATAGATATTTTTTAAGGTTTCTATAAATCGTTTCATCGGGTTCAGATTATTTCAGTGGTTCCTTCAACTTTTTCGATCGCTTCTTTTGCACTTTTTGAAAATGCATGTGCCTTGACATTCAGTTTGAGTGTCAGTGCACCGCCACCAAGAATTTTTACTTTGTGGTTTTTAGAGGCAACACCTGCTTCAACGAGCGTCTGATGATCAATAGTTGTCAGATTCCTGTTTTCGGCTAACTGCTGAAGAACATCCAGGTTGACAGCTTTGTATTCAACGCGGTTGATGTTTTTGAACCCGAATTTGGGTACAACGCGCTGGAGAGGCATCTGACCGCCTTCAAAACCAATCTTTCTGGAATAACCCGATCTCGATTTGGCCCCTTTGTGCCCGCGGGTGGCTGTACCGCCACCACCAGAACCTTGGCCTCTTCCCAACCGTTTATTCGCTTTGGTTGATCCCTGAGCAGGTTTTATGTTACTTAAATTCATAATCATCGAAATTTTTAGGTTATTTTACTTCTTCAACAGTTATTAAATGACGCATTTTGGTGACCATACCCATAATTTCAGGGGAATTGTCATGCTCAACCGTCTGCAGCCTTTTACGCAGTCCAAGAGCAGCCAGAATAGCTTTCTGCTGCTTGGTGGTACCAATACTGCTTCTTACCTGGGTAATTTTTATCTTTGCCATAACTGTTATCCTTTAAAAACTTTTTCCAATGTTACTCCACGCTGCTCTGCAACCGTGTAAGCGTCTCTCAGTTCGAGAAGTGCTGCCATAGTTGCCTTAACCAGGTTATGCGGATTTGAAGAACCTTGTGCTTTGGCCAAAATGTCGTGAATACCTACACTTTCGAGTACGGCACGCATAGCACCACCTGCCTTAACACCTGTACCGGAACGAGCCGGTTTCAGCAACACTCTGGCACCGCCGAATTTGGCAACCTGCTCATGAGGAATGGTACCTTTAATAACCGGGACTTTAACCAGGTTCTTCTTGGCAGCATCGACTCCTTTTGCAATAGCCGCAGTAACTTCACTGGCCTTTCCAAGGCCCCAGCCGACGATTCCGTTCTCATTGCCCACTACAACAATGGCTGAAAAGGTAAAAGTACGGCCCCCCTTGGTAACCTTTGTTACACGGTTAATGGCAACCAATCTGTCTTTCAGATCCAGATCACTTGTTTTAATATTTCTGATATTTCCTGCCATATTGATTAGAATTTAAGGCCACCTTCACGGGCAGCGTCAGCTAATTTTTTAACTCTTCCATGATACAAATAACCGTTGCGGTCGAAAACAACGTTAGATATCCCTGCGGCGAGGGCTTTCTCAGCAATAAGTTTTCCAACCAGTCCGGCTTTATCTGTTTTTGTTCCGGCAGCATCAGTGAGTGATTTATCTTTTGATGATGCAGCTACCAGGGTAACCCCGTTAAGATCATCGATAAGTTGTACACTGATCTGCTTATTGCTGCGGAAAACATTCATCCGCGGGCGCTCGGCAGTTCCGGAAACTATTTTGCGAATACGACTTTTTATCCTGTATCGTCTTTCTAACTTCGTTAAAGACATAGCTTTACATTTTTACTTTTTAACACCAGCGGCTTTACCAGCTTTACGTCTGAGCTGTTCGCCAACAAACTTAATCCCTTTACCTTTGTAAGGTTCAGGTGCACGGAATGAACGGATCTTGGCAGCAACCTGTCCGATAAGCTGTTTGTCGATGGATTGCAGTTTAATGAAAGGGTTGCTCCTTTTCTCTGCCTTTACTTCGACTTTAACTTCCTCAGGCAACTGAATGTAGGTATGGTGTGAATAACCCAAAACCAGGTCGATTACATTATTGGGCAAAAGTTCTGCCCTGAAACCAACACCAACCAGTTCCATATTCAGTTCGTATCCTTTGGTTACACCCACAATCATATTGTTGATCAGGGCGCGGTAGAGACCGTGCATGGAACGGTGTTCCTTCTGATCGCTCGGACGGGTAACCGAAAGTGTATTGTTCTCAATCGATACTGTAATATCCTTATTGACATTCTGGCTCAATTCACCGAGTGGACCTTTTACCGTTACGGTATTGTCATCACCTACTTTAACCTGCACCCCGGCAGGAATTTCAATGGGTAGTTTTCCTATCCTTGACATAGTTTTTCTCCTTATTAATATACGTAACACAAAACTTCGCCACCAACACCAAGGTCACGTGCTTCCTTATCGGTCACAACGCCCTTTGAGGTGGAGATTATCGCCACTCCCAGTCCGTTCAGTACGCGTGGAATGTTTTCCGAATCACAATACTGGCGTAAGCCTGGTTTACTGACTCTCTTGAGTTCCTTAATTGCCGAAACCTTAGTCTCAGGATTATATTTCAAAGCAATTTTAATATTACCCTGGTAGTTTACATCATCCTCAAATTTGTAATTCAGGATATAGCCTTTCTCCTTAAGGATTCGGGTGATTTCCTTTTTTATATTTGAGGCAGGGATATCCACAACACGGTGATTGGCCTTGATGGCATTTCTTAACCGTGTGAGATAATCTGCTATAGGATCTGTTACTTTACTCATTTTTCTACTAAAATTTTACCGATTACCAACTTGCTTTTTTAACACCCGGAATCAAACCGGAAGAAGCCATCTCACGGAAGTTGATCCTGCTGATTCCAAACTGGCGCATATATCCTTTGGGACGGCCGGTCAGTTTGCAACGGTTGTGCAAACGAACCTTAGACGAATTCTTAGGAAGTTTCTGTAACCCGATAAAGTCACCTTCCTCTTTCAGTTTTGCCCTCTTTTCGGCATATTTCTCAACCAGTCGGGCGCGTTTCACTTCACGCGCTTTCATTGATTCTTTTGCCATAGACTAATTCTTTTTTAAATTTTTGAATGGTAAACCTATCTCTCTGAGTAAGGCAAAACCTTCTTCGTCAGAATTTGCAGAAGTAACGAATGTAATATTCATCCCGTTGATCTTGTTCACCTTGTCAATATTGATTTCGGGGAAAATGATCTGTTCCGGGACGCCTAAAGTATAATTGCCTCTTCCGTCCATTTTGCTCTCAATACCGCGGAAGTCGCGGATACGTGGCAGGGCCACGGAGATCAGACGATCGAGAAATTCATACATCCGGTCGCGACGCAATGTAACACGCACGCCGATGGGCATCTTTTTCCTCAGTTTGAAATTGGAAATATCCTTTTTTGAACGGGTCTGAACTGCTTTCTGACCAGAAATCATGGTCATCTCTTCAGTAGCTACTTCGATGATTTTTTTATCAGCAATCGAAGAGCCAACACCCTGGTTCAGGATAATTTTCTCCAACCTCGGTACCTGCATTACGGTTTTATAATCAAACTCTTTCATTAATGCAGCTACAATTTCTTCCTTATATTTCTTTTTAAGGGTGGGTACGTAAGCCATTACTTGATCTCCTCTCCAGATTTTTTGGAATAACGAACTAATTTTCCATCTTCATTCAACCGCCTGCCAACTCGGGTAGCTTTTCCGGTTTTCGGATCTACCAGCATCAGGTTAGAAATATGGATGGGTGCTTCCTTTTCTACAATACCCCCGTTCGGATGTTCCGTATTGGGTTTTGTATGTTTTTTAATGATATTCACACCCTCCACAATTGCGCGGTCGGTTTTACGGATAATTTCCAACACCCGTCCTTTTTTTCCGACGTCTTCACCGGATATTACCTGGACGGTGTCACCTTTTTTGATATTTAACTTCTTTTGCATGGTTCTAAAAAGTATTAAAGTACTTCAGGTGCAAGAGAAATAATCTTCATATTATGGTCGCGGAGCTCACGGGCTACGGGTCCAAAAATACGGGTACCTCTCATTTCACCGGCATTGTTCAATAAAACGACAGCGTTGTCATCAAAACGGATATACGAACCATCGTTACGGCGAACTTCTTTCTTTGTACGAACCACAATTGCCTTTGAAACAGCGCCTTTTTTAACGTCGCTGCCAGGGATCGCACTTTTCACGGAGACAACAATGGTATCGCCGATGCGAGCATACCGTTTGCGGGTACCACCCAGCACACGGATACAAAGCACTTCTTTGGCACCGCTGTTGTCAGCTACTATACATCTTGTTTCTTGCTGTATCATGATTACTTGGCCCTTTCAATGATTTCAACTAATCTCCAACATTTCTTCTTGCTCAGCGGACGGGTTTCCATAATCCTTACGGTATCGCCGATGTTGCAAGTATTGGTGTCGTCGTGTGCATAAAACTTGGTGGTTTTGTTGACAAACTTGCCATAAACCGGGTGTTTTACCTTGCGTTTCTCGGCAACTACGATGGTTTTTTCCATCTTGTTGCTGACCACTACGCCAACACGCTCTTTTCTCAGGTTTCTTACGTTATTCTCTTCCATTGATGAAATTACTTCTGATTTTCATTTAACTCCCTGCTGCGAAGAATAGTTTGCATCCTGGCAATGTTCCTTCTCGATTCTCTGATTTTCATCGGATTATCGAGGGCTGACACACTGTGGTTCAATCTCAGACGAACTAAGTTCTCCTGCTCGGTTTGTAAACGTTCAACAATTTCCTTGCTCGTCAACTCTCTAATTTCAGACGTCTTCATAATTCAGTAATTAATTTATTCGACATAATCACGCCTTACGACGAACTTGGTTGTAACAGGCAGTTTCTGTGCTGCCAGACGCAAAGCTTCTTTTGCCAGCTCGAACGGAACTCCGTCGGCTTCGATAATAATACGGCCCGGAGTGACTGGGGCAACAAAAGCTTCAGGTGCACCTTTACCTTTACCCATACGCACTTCTGCTGGTTTCTTGGTAATCGGTTTGTCGGGGAAAATTCTGATCCAGATCTGTCCCTGACGCTGCATATGACGGGTTACCGCAACCCTCGCCGATTCTAACTGGCGACCGGTAATCCATGATTCTTCCAATGATTTGATTCCGAAAGAGCCGAAAGCCAACTGGTTTCCGCGCTGGGCGTTACCCTTCATTTTGCCTTTCTGGACTCTTCTGAACTTTACTCTTTTCGGCTGTAACATCTCTTTATTTTCTAGTATGTTAACCCACTATTTTCTTCTTCTTCTCCTATCACCACCGGCATTTCCTTTCGGTGCCCCGCTGCGCTGCTGTTTGCCAGCACCAACATTAGGCGAAAGATCGCGGTTTCCATAGACCATACCTTTACAGATCCAGACCTTGACACCGATAAGACCGGTTTTGGTAAGTCCTTCTGCAAGGGCATAATCAATGTCGGCACGAAGCGTATGCAATGGCGTACGGCCATCTTTATACATTTCGGAACGGGCCATTTCGGCGCCGTTCAGACGGCCTGACACCAACACTTTTATTCCCTCTGCTCCCATACGCATGGTAGAAGCAATGGCCATTTTCACCGCACGGCGGTAAGCAATCTTACCTTCGATCTGGCGGGCGATATTGCTGGCTACAATACGGGCATCGAGTTCCGGCCTTTTGATCTCAAAAATGTTGATCTGAACCTCCTTATTGGTAATCTTTTTAAGCTCTTCCTTCAGTTTGTCAACTTCCTGGCCGCCTTTACCAATAATAATACCCGGGCGCGATGTGTGCACCGTGATGGTGATCAGCTTGAGCGTACGCTCAATGATAATCTTGGAGATACTGGCTTTGGCAAGACGTGCATTGAGATACTCACGTATTTTCTGATCTTCAACCAGTTTATCGCCATAATTATCACCACCAAACCAGTTGGAATCCCATCCTTTGATGAAACCCAGACGATTTGAAATCGGATTTACTTTCTGTCCCATGTATTATTAATTAAGATTTTCGATAACATCTTCATTCTTTTTGTCCACATAGATGGTCACGTGGTTCGAGCGTTTTTTGATCCGGTGAGCACGTCCCTGGGGAGCCGGCCGCAATCTTTTCAAAATCCTGCCTGAATCAACCATGATCCTGCTTACATAGAGGGTATTCTCTTCAAGCCGCACTCCTTCATTCTTTGCCTGCCAGTTGGCGATGGCGGAAAGGAGCAGTTTTTCTACCTTCCGTGAAGCTTCTTTGGACGAAAATTTCAGTACATCCAATGCCCTGTTTACTTCCATACCACGGATCAAATCGGCTACAAGCCTCATTTTCCGCGGAGAAGTCGGGCAATCTCTCAAAATAGCAAAATATTGTTGCTTTTTCTCTTCTTTACGTTTTTCAGCTGCTAATCTTTTTCTGGCACCCATTGTCCTTTAATTTTAAAATTTCTAATGGCTAAATGCCTATTTCCTGTTACCAGCATGTCCCCTGAACGTACGGGTTGGTGCAAATTCACCTAAACGGTGACCTACCATATTCTCGGTAATATAGACCGGGATGAATTTATTCCCGTTATGTACCGCCACAGTGTGACCAACAAAGTCAGGTGAAATAACTGATGCTCTGGCCCAGGTCTTAACCACAGTTTTCTTACCGCTTTCATTCATGGCCAGAATCTTTTTTTCCAGCTTATAGGCGATAAACGGGCCTTTTTTTAACGAACGACTCATGTTAAACTCCTTTTAATTATTTCTTCCTGCGTTCTACAATGTACTTATTGGATGCCTTTTTCGGCGACCTGGTTTTGTAGCCTTTGGCCAACAAACCTTTACGCGAGCGCGGATGTCCTCCTGAAGCACGGCCTTCGCCACCACCCATCGGGTGATCAACCGGGTTCATGGCAACACCTCTTGTACGCGGACGACGTCCCATCCAACGGTTGCGACCAGCTTTTCCGGATTTCTCCAGAACATGGTCAGAATTACCAACGATACCTACCGTTGCACGGCATGTACCAAGTACCATACGAATTTCGCCGGAAGGAAGCTTTAAAGTAGCATATTTGCCTTCCCGTGAGGTCAACTGAGCATAGGTTCCTGCACTACGTGCCATAACACCCCCTTGTCCGGGCTGTAGCTCAATGTTGTGAACAAGGGTGCCGAGTGGTATTTCTGATAAGGGCAATGTATTCCCGATTTCAGGATCAATACCGCTGCCACTGATTACTTTCTGACCTACCTGCAACCCGTTTGGGGCCAGAATGTAACGTTTTTCACTGTCCTCATACACCAGAAGAGCAATGTTGGCTGTACGGTTCGGATCGTACTGAATGGAATCGACAGTCGCAGAAATTCCGTCTTTGTTTCTTTTGAAATCAATAATACGGTACTTCCGCTTGTGTCCCCCACCTATATACCTCATCGTCATGCGGCCCTGGTTATTGCGACCACCAGTCCTCCGCAGGGGCTCCAACAATGATTTCTCAGGCGTAGAAGCAGTAATGGTGTCAAAAGCACTGATAATCTTGTGCCTCTGACCCGGTGTTACTGGATTAAATTTTCTTACTGCCATTTGTTATTAAATATTACTGTAAAAATCAATAGTATCTCCTTCAGCAAGCGTAACAATCGCTTTCTTGTAGGAATTGGTTCTCCCGGTTATTACTCCAGATTTGGTGTACCTCGATTTCTTCTTTCCACCGTAAATCATGGTATTGACCGTATCTACCGAAACATTGTAGAGACTCTCCACGGCCTTCTTGATCTGGTCCTTGGATGCCCTCCTGTCAACAACAAACCCGTAGCGGTTATACCGCTCAGTCTGGGCTGTCATCTTTTCGGTTACAATGGGTTTTACTAATATATTCATCGTATTATATGGTCTTATATCTTAAATAATTCTTCAATCTTCGCAATTGAACCTTCCAATATCACCAGGGAATTTGCGTTGAGTATCTGGTAAGTTGTTAATTCTGAAGCAGTTACAACTGAAACACCCGGTAAATTTCTGGAGGACAAATATAGATTTTTATTTTCTTCCGGTAAAACGAAAACCGACTTTTTATCATTTATTTTCAGGTTGTTGGCTATATTGATCAGCTCCTTCGTCTTTGGAGCCGCCAACTCAAAATTTTCAACCACGAAAATGTCGTTGTCCTGTGCCTTATAGGACAATGCTGATTTTCTTGCCAGCTGTTTTACTTTTTTGTTAAGTTTGAAACCATAGTTCCGCGGGCGGGGACCAAAAACACGACCTCCTCCTACAAAAACAGGTGAAGTGATCGCACCAGCCCTGGCTGTACCTGTACCTTTCTGCTTCTTAATCTTCTTGGTACTTCCTGCAATCTCACCGCGCTCCTTGCTCTTGTGGGTACCCTGACGCTGGTTTGCCAGATATTGTTTTACGTCGAGGTAAATGGCATGGTCGTTGGGTTCAATACCGAAGATCTGCTCATTTAGCGTAACAGTTCTTCCGGTCTCTGTTCCGTTAATATTTAATACACTTAATTCCATTGTTTCCTGATTGAAATGTAAGAACCTTTAGGACCCGGAATTGAACCTTTCAGAATGATAAGGTTTTGCTCGGGAATTACTTTTAATACCAGCAGGTTTTCGATGGTTACCTTATCACCACCCATACGGCCTGCCATACGCAAACCCTTAAAAACCCGCGAAGGATAGGAGGATGCACCAAGTGAACCGGGTGCCCTCAGCCTGTTGTGCTGACCGTGCGTTCTCTGTCCCACACCACCGAAGCCGTGACGTTTTACAACACCCTGGAAACCTTTTCCCTTGGAAACGCCGTCAACATCGACATAATCATTCTCATGAAAAATGTCAACCTTGATTACATCTCCCAGTTCATAATGCTCCCTGAAAGTGTCCTTAAACTCAAGAACTTCAATTTTTGGTACGGTACCGGCCTTTTTGAAATGGCCAAATTCTGCTTTGTTTGCGCTTTTTTCGCGCTTGTCGCCAAAGCCTAACTGCAACGCATGGTAGCCGTCTTTCTCTACGGTCTTGACCTGTGTAACCACACAGGGACCGGCTTCAATCACAGTGCATGGGATGTTTTTCCCCTCAACACTGAATACGGATGTCATTCCGATTTTTCTTCCAATAATACCAGCCATTTTCGACTACTTTTTTAATAATTATCAAACTTTAATTTCTACCTCAACACCACTGGGTAATTCCAGTTTCATAAGGGCGTCGATGGTTTTTGCCGTTGAACTGTAAATGTCGATCAGCCTCTTGTATGAAGAAAGCTGAAACTGTTCCCTTGACTTTTTGTTTACAAAGGTGGAACGCAAAACAGTAAATACCCTGCGATGGGTTGGAAGTGGAATGGGACCACTTACAACAGCTCCGGTGGATTTAACCGTTTTAACGATCTTCTCAGCAGACTTGTCAACAAGATTGTGATCGTACGATTTCAGTTTGATCCTGATTTTTTGACTCATAATGAGAAATGATTAATTTTTTATAATAAGTCTGTTCTTCCTTTAATTTCCGATAATACTTTCTCTGCCAGGTTACGCGGAACTTCTTCATAATGGCTGAATTCCATAGAAGAAGTGGCCCTGCCTGAAGAAAGTGTACGCAGTACGGTTACATATCCAAACTGCTCAGAGAGCGGTACTTTGGCATGAATTACCCTTGCTCCGGCCTTCGACTCCATGTCGTTGACATGTCCCCTGCGGCGGTTAAGGTCACCTATGATATCGCCCATATACTCTTCCGGAGTAACTATCTCCAGTTTCATAATGGGTTCAAGCAGTTTGGGTGCCGCTTTTGGTGCAGCCGAGCGGAAAGCCTGCTTGGCACAGATTTCAAATGAAAGCTGGTCGGAGTCAACCGCATGGAATGAACCATCCAGCAGGGTGACTTTCAGACTGTCTAACGGATAACCGGCTAACGGTCCGTTCGACAATGATTCCTTAAAGCCCTTTTCTACCGAAGGAATATACTCACGCGGAATATTACCACCTTTTACCATATCGATAAACTGCAATCCGGTAACACCTTCATCAGCCGGTTCAATTCTTACACTGATATCGGCAAACTTACCGCGGCCACCAGTCTGTTTTTTGAAGACTTCACGAAGGTCAACCGCTTTGGTGATGGCTTCCTTATAAGCCACCTGCGGGGCTCCCTGGTTACATTCAACCTTGAATTCCCTCTTCAGGCGGTCGACAATAATCTCCAGGTGAAGTTCACCCATACCCCTGATAACCGTTTGTCCAGAATCCGGATCGGTATTGACCCTGAAGGTCGGATCCTCTTCAGCTAACTTGGACAGACCATTGCTCAGCTTGTCGAGATCTTTCTGTGACTTGGGTTCCACGGCAATACCAATAACCGGTTCCGGGAAAACCATGCTCTCCAGTTCAATAGGATGGTCGACTGCACACAAAGTGTCACCAGTACGGATATCCTTAAAACCAACAGCAGCACAAATATCACCCGCTTCGATAAAATCTTTCGGGTTCTGTTTATTGGAATGCATCTGGTAGAGGCGCGAAATTCGTTCCTTCTTCCCTGTCCGGGTATTTAAAACCTGCATTCCAGAATCGATTCTTCCGGAGTAAACACGAATGTAGCACAGACGGCCTACGAACGGGTCGGTAGCAATTTTGAATGCGAGGGCGGCAAGAGGTTCACCTGCATCCGGCAGTCGTTCAATCCTGACATCCTTATCACCCGGCTCGTTACCCACAACGGCATCAATATCCAGCGGGCTCGGCAGATAAGCACAGATGGCATTCAGCAGGCGCTGGATACCTTTATTCTTAAAAGCTGAACCGCACATCATGGGAACGATAGTCCCGCCAATGGTCGCTTTACGGATTACTGCATGAATCTCTTCCGGAGTAATTGAATCCGGATCCTCGAAGTATCTTTCCAGAAGGGCATCGTCCTGCTGGGCTGCTTCTTCCATAAGTTTATCACGCCATTCAATGGCCTGGTCCATCAGATCAGCAGGGATCTCTTCAAACACGAATTGCGTTCCGGTTGCCTCATCTTCCAGCCAGCGGATGGCCCTCATCTCAATGAGGTCGATCACACCGGAGAAAGTCTCCTCGGCTCCAATGGGAATGACAATCGGCACCGGATTGGCCTTCAGCTTCTCGCGGATATCATTGTAAACCCTGAAAAAATCAGCACCCTGACGGTCCATTTTATTGACAAACGCAATAATCGGGACTCCATACTTACCGGCCTGTCTCCAAACTGTTTCAGACTGGGCTTCTACACCTGCCACAGCACAAAAAAGGGCCACGGCACCGTCCAATACCCTGAGGGACCTTTCCACCTCAACCGTGAAGTCAACGTGTCCGGGTGTATCAATTACGTTAATTTTATGTTCCTGGTCAAGATATTTCCAGAAAGTGGTGGTTGCAGCTGAGGTAATGGTAATGCCCCTTTCCTGCTCCTGCTCCATCCAGTCCATTGTTGCTGCGCCATCGTGCACCTCTCCGAGCCTGTGCGTCAGACCGGTGTAATAAAGGATGCGCTCGGAAGTGGTTGTCTTTCCGGCGTCAATGTGCGCCATTATACCAATATTGCGTGTATATCTCAGATCTTGTTTTGCCATCTTACAAAAAAAAATTTCTAATCCTGTTTTCTATTAATGTGTATTTGAACCCGATGACAATCAGAACCTGAAATGGGCAAAAGCACGGTTGGCTTCGGCCATACGGTGTGTATCCTCTTTTTTCTTGTAGGCTCCGCCTTCCTGGTTAAACGCTGCGACAATTTCGGCAGCCAGTTTATCAGCCATGGATTTACCGGAACGTTTGGCAGCATAAAGAATCAGGTTTTTAATACTGATGGCTACTTTTCTTTCGTTACGGATTTCCATGGGAACCTGGAAGTTTGCACCACCTACGCGGCGGCTCTTAACCTCAACCTGCGGAGTAACATTCTCAAGTGCTTTTTTCCAGACGTCGAGGGGAGCAACTTCATCGTTTTTCATTCTTTTCCCTACGAGATCGAGTGTGTCGTAGAAGATGGTGTAGGCAATCGATTTCTTGCCATCTTTCATAAGGTCGTTAACGAACCTTGTCACCAATACATCATTGAACCGGGGGTCGGGCAACAAATGCCTCTTCTTTGGTTTTGTTTTTCTCATTTTTAAACTTTTTAGTGTTATTTAAATTGGCTGCCCACAGGCGGTGTCTTCAGCGCATCAACGGAAGACAATTTAAATTGATGCTGCTTACTCAACCAAACCACTTAGCAAATAACTTAAATGAACGTGTTAATTACTTCTTTTTAGCAGGAGTTGCTGCTTTACCGGCTTTCGGCCTTTTTGCCCCATATTTTGAACGACGCTGTAAACGTCCTTCAACACCAGCGGTATCCAGAGCACCACGGATTAAGTGGTAACGGACACCGGGAAGGTCTTTTACCCTGCCGCCACGGACAAGTACAATAGAGTGTTCCTGAAGATTATGTCCTTCACCCGGGATGTATGCGTTGACTTCCTTACCGTTGGTAAGACGAACCCTTGCTACTTTACGCATAGCGGAATTCGGCTTCTTCGGCGTAGTAGTATAAACACGCACACATACACCACGACGTTGCGGACATGAATCCAAAGCCGGAGATTTACTCTTGTCGACTTTACTTTGTCTTCCTTTCCTAACTAACTGTTGAATCGTTGGCATAAATACCTGTTTTTTTTCTTCTTTGTTAATATTACTTTTTAAAAATGGATTGCAAAAGTATTCATTTTTATTGAATTTCAATGTCTTTCACACCTGAAAAACATATTTATCCCCTAAAAACGGCACGCAAAAGTACAAAAAATGCAATAACCCCAATCAACCCGGGCAAAAAATGGTGTTTTTTTGGGGTTAAAAAGCAAATGATATCAATGAGTTAAGATTCTGTCACGGATCAATGAGGCAAGCGGTTGGAATAAGCGCTCAATGAGGCGCCGGTCGTTGGTTACCACTTCAGCCGTGCCCATCATCTCCTGATTAAAAGGCAGTTCCTTACCGTAATTGGTAACCATTCCGCGGGGCAGCTCAGTCTCGGCTGTATAAAAGACACCTCCGGGCACCGTTACCGGCACCAATGATATCGAAGTAATGTTTCCTTCCAGCATCCCGTATTCGAGATGAGGATAGTTATCGAGCTTAATCTTAACTTTCTGGCCTGCTGCCACCTTACCTGATCCGGATAACGGGATCTCGATCCTGCCGATAATCTGCATACGTTCATCAGGCACGACGGAAAAAACCGGTGCTCCGGTAACTACCTGCTGGTTCTCGCTCCAGATACTGGTAAAGGTAACCGTCCCTTCAACCGGGGTCTTAAATACATAGGTCTGCTCCCAGGCCTTGATCTGCGCGGCAAGGTTGTCGTACTTCTCCCTCAATCCGGCCAACAGGCGGCTGGCCTGTTCTCCCCTTTCGGCCTGCAACTCTGAAATCTGCCGCTGCATATGGTTAATCTGATTCCTGGTGCTGGTCAGATTGGCTATGGAGTTCCGGTGATTCAGTTCATTACTGAGATATTCAGCTTCCGATTTTTCAAGATCGCTTGCCGATATCACTCCCTGACCTGCCAGCTCCTTGTCCCGTCCGAATTGCCGCCTGCTGAGCTGAAGTTTATCATCCAGTATCCGGGACTGGTTGACCAGCTGCTGCAGATATTTTTCCTGATCATTCACCTGTCGCCGTAAACTCTCCATCCGTTCGCGGTACAAATCGAAACGCATAAAACCGGTATATTCGCTCAAATGGCTAATAAACGCGGTATAATAAGGGTGTATCTGCCCTAAAATCAGGTTATCATCTGGTCCGGTCCTGATTAGCTTTTCAGGAGATTCAAATGATTGCCTTATGGAATCGAGCCATACCTCCAGACTGAACACATCACTGTAAAACGCAGGATTTTCCAGAATGGCAAGTACATCTCCCGGCTTAACCTGCTGTTTATCTGTTACAAACAGATGATCAATCTTTCCACTGGCTTTCGCGACCAGGGTAACCGGGGGATTCCTGGAGATAACCGTGATCCTCCCTCTGATCAGGTCGGGATATTTAAAAAAATAACTTCCGGCTACCAACACCAGAATAACCACTGATATGAGCGTAATTCCCCTCCTGGTAATCCAGCCGGGAGGAGTGCCCAATATTTCCTGCACCTCCTCGCTGCGAAGTTCTATTCTTTCATGTTCGTTCATTCTGCTGCCTGGTTATTACAATATATTATACTACGCCCCGCTCTCCAATCAGTTTCCAAGTTCCAGCTGGTTTTTCACCAGGTTGTAATATGCCCCCCTGCGTGCAACCAGTTCATTATGAGTACCCGTTTCGGCAATTTTACCTTCATGAAGCACGATAATCTGCCCCGCATCACGAACTGTACTTAAACGATGGGCAACAACTACCACGGTTTTCCCCTGGTAGAAGTCAGCAAGGTTTTCGGTGATAACCTTCTCATTATTGGCATCAAGGGCGTTGGTTGCCTCATCAAAAAACAAAAATGCCGGATCCTTGTATACAGCCCTGGCGATCAGGATTCGCTGTTTCTGTCCCTGGCTTAGTCCGGTGCCCTCCTGTCCGATCCGTGTATTATACCTGAGCGGCAAACATTCAATGGTTTCCCTGATATTGGCCACTTCCACGGCCCGCAAAAGCCTGGCCTTGTCGGGAGAAGAATCACCCACTGCAATATTGTTTGCAATGGTATCCGAAAAGATGAACCCATCCTGCATGACCACACCGCACTGGCTTCTCCACCACTCCATCGAATATTGCCCGAGACCAATTTCACCTAAAAGAACCGAACCTTCAACCGGCGGGTAGAAGCCCAGCAGCAATTTGATCAGTGTAGTCTTGCCGCTTCCGCTCGGACCGACTATGGCCGTCACTTTTCCGGCCGGAATCCCGAGGCTGATATGGTCTATGACTTTGGGAGACCTTGGACCCTCATATTGAAATACAACATTTTTAAGAGTCAGCTCCCTGACCTGTGGTAACTCACGATTCAGCAGAAGATGTTTCTCCTCCTCGTCATCCTTTTGATGAATCTCACCAAGCCTGTCCAGACTGATCCGGGCATCCTGTGCAGAGGCGACAAATGAAATAAAGTCCTGAAGCGGCCCGTTCAGCTGGCCGATGATAAACTGGGCTGCCACCAGCATACCAAGGGTCATCGAACCCTCAAGCACCGAACTGGCTGCCACAAAAATAATCAGGATGTTCTTTGCCTGGTTAATAAAAACAGATCCTGCCTGTTGGTTCTGATGGAGCATCAGGGCTTTCACACTTACCCTGAAAAGCCGTGCCTGAATCCGTTCCCACTCCCACCTCTTCTGTTTCTCGCAATTATTCAGCTTAATCTCCTGCATTCCGGTAATCAGCTGATATACATTGCTCTGGTTGGCAGCAGCCTCTTCAAACCGTCTGTTGTCAAGCTCCTTTCTCCTCTTTAGAAAGAGCAAAATCCAGGCAACATAGAGTGTACTCCCCGCATAAAAAATGCCTAATATGGTCCAGCTGTAAAACGCTAAAACTATACTATAAATGATAAATATAAATATACCGAATGACATATTGACCAGATTGGTCGTCAGAAACGACTGGATTCGCTGGTTGTCGTCGATTCGCTGCCGAAGGTCACCGATCATTTTGGTATCGAAGAACCTGACCGGCAGCTTCATTAGTTTGATCAGGAAATCGGAAACCAGGGAAATGCTGACGCGGGCGCTTACATGCAGCATTATCCAGCTCCGGATAAACCCAACTGCAGTCTGACTAACCATCAGAACCAGCTGTGCGACAAGCACCAGCGTGATAAAACTCAGGTTATTGGTGGTTATCCCCACATCTACAATAGCCTGTGTAAGAAAAGGAAAAAGCAGGCTGAGCAAGCTGCCGGTCAGGAATCCCAGCATAAGCTGATAGATCAGGCTCCGGTATGGGCGGAGGTATTTCAGCAGGAATCCAAGTCCGGTTCGGTTCTCTGTATCACCTTCTTCTCTGTAAAATTCAGGGGTCGGTTCAATAAGAAGCGCCACGCCGGCAGGTTCTCCACCACTGACTGTAGTAGCCCAGAATCTTTTGATCACGTCTTCTCCAACCTCCAGCAAACCTTCAGCAGGATCGGCCACATGGTAAATCCGGCCTTTTTTCCCCTTTTTTGATATCTTGTAGAGAACAACAAAATGGTTCTGGTTCCAGTGCAGAATGGCGGGAAGATGGATATCGTCCAGCTGACTGAGCGTAATCCGCGCTCCCATGGTCCGGAATCCAACCCTCTCAGCAGCATCACTCAGGGTCAGAAGAGAGACGCCCTCCCTGGTCTGAAAGGTAAGATCACGCAGCATGTTCATACTAAAATGCTTTCCATGGAATTTAGCCACCATCCTCAGACAGGCAGGCCCGCAATCCATGACATCAGGCTGCTGATAAAACGGAAACTTCGCCATCTGACAATTTAAAATGGCCGGAAAGATAGGGAAAATTACAACCCCTCTGATCCATACAAACGCTATTAAACTGATTAAAAAACGATTACATGACAAGTTTTTATTCACATTACCACACCCGGATTAAAATTAAGTTGTTGAAAAACCATTTGACCATCACGGGGTGAATTCCAAAATGAACCTGTAAACAATCTCCTGATTTCTCAGTTTTTTTATATATTGCGCGGCCAGCTGAAACAGGCATTTATTTTTCAGACCTGGTAACTCACTAAAAATTAAGAACAAAATATTCAATGGAGAAAAAAAAGATCGGATTTACTGCCCGAATGTTATACTGGATTGAAAAGGGAGGCAATGCCCTTCCTCATCCGGCAACTCTTTTTGCCATTCTGGCGTTTTTAATACTGGTTTTATCGTGGATCGGGGGTTATCTGTTTGATTGGACAGCCGTTCATCCGGCCACCGGAGAAACTATCCATGCGGTCAACCTCTTGTCGAAGGAGGGCTTGCACAGGATCTTACTGCAGATGGTAGAAAACTACACCGGATTTGCACCGCTGGGTATCGTAATGGTGGCGCTTTTGGGCATCGGCATTGCAGAAAGCAGTGGGCTGATCAGTACCGCCATCCGGTTGCTGATCATAAAATCCCCTCAGAAGATCATTACTTTCGTGATTGTTTTTGCCGGAATTGCATCCAATACAGCTTCCGACCTGGGTTATGTACTGGTAATTCCCATGGGCGGACTGATCTACCATTCGATCGGACGCCACCCCATTGCCGGTATGGCGGCTGCTTTTGCCGGGGTATCCGGAGGATTCAGCGCCAATCTTATGATCGGAACCATTGATCCTTTACTGGCAGGTCTCTCCACAGAAGCCGCCAGGATTATCGACCCGGAGTATTATGTGCTGCCAACTGCCAATTACTATTTTATGGCGGTATCGACCTTTGTAATAGCTTTCTCCGGAACCTGGGTTACCACCAGGTTTGTTGAGCCCCGGCTGGGCAAATATACAGGCGACGTGCCACAGGAACCCATTGAAAAACTCAAGCCCGAAGAGCGCAAAGGGCTGAAATGGGTTATCATTGCCGGTCTCGTCTGGATAGGTATTCTGATTGCAGGCCTTGCCCCCGACAACGGTTTTCTGAGGGGACCCGGCAATTCCGTACTTACATCGCCGGTGCTGAAAGGGTTCATCGGTTTATTGTTCCTGATGGCTGCCTCATTGGGGATCATTTACGGGTTCATTACCGGAAAATTCAAAAACGATTCAGACGTAATCAAGGGCATGGTCAGTAATTTTAAAACATTGGCCTCCTTTCTGGTACTGGTATTCTTTGCCGCCCAGTTTGTGGCTTATTTCAGGTGGAGTAACCTCGGACTGATTATTGCCATAGACGGTGCCCATATCCTTCAGGAAATGGAAATCGGGATGATCCCGCTGCTGATCATGTTTGTCATCCTTTCCGGGATTATAAACCTTTTCATGGGGAGTGCATCTGCAAAATGGGCAATTTTAGGGCCTGTGTTCATCCCCATGTTTATGCTCCTGGGATATTCGCCGGAATTGTCACAGGCGGTTTACCGCGTCGGCGACAGTGTAACCAACATCATATCGCCCATGATGAGTTTCTTTGCCCTCATTCTGGTCTATCTGGAGAAATATGACTCCAAAGCCGGGATCGGAACGCTGATATCAACAATGATCCCGTATACCATAGTCTTCTTTGTTGCATGGTCAGCATTACTGATTATCTGGACACTGATCGGACTGCCTCTGGGGCCTGGTGCGGGTATCTATTACGGAGGATAACGCCCTTCCTTTTTATGGTGTTATATATTACTTTGAATTTTCAATTCAGTTGCCTGTTAATAAATTATTACTATTTTTGGGCACCTTCGGAAAAATCGATTTTCGAAAGCAAATTATTCATTAAAAACCAATAATAAGATGAAAGTTTATAAAACTGAACAGATTCGCAACATTGCCCTGGTCGGAAATGCCGGCAGTGGGAAAACCACCCTCGCAGAGGCCATGCTGCTGGAGGGTGGAGTAATAAACCGCCGCGGGGAAGTAACTTCAAAAAATACCGTATCAGACCACACCCCTATTGAGCAGGAATATGGCAACTCGGTATACTCAACGGTATTGTATGCTGAGTATAACGATAGAAAAATCAACATCCTGGATACACCCGGTATGGATGATCTCAACGGCCATGTAGTTTCCTCCCTCGAAGTTGCGGACCTGGCGGTTATGATGATCAATACATCCAACGGTGTTGAGGCAGGTACTGAAGCTGCCGGCCGTCATACCGAATCGAAAAATACCCCGATGATGTTCGTTTTTAATGAACTGGACCATGAAAATGCCAACTTCGACGCTGCTGTCGACCAGGTCAGGGGCAGTTTTGGAAATAAAGTAACCATTGTTCAATATCCGGTTGAAACCGGCCCGGGATTCGATTCCATCATCGACGTACTTAAAATGAAACTTTACAAGTACGGCAAGGATGGCGGTCAGCCGCAGATCCTCGACATTCCTGCATCTGAAAAGGACAAAGCAGATGAACTGCACAACGCCCTCATCGAAATGGCAGCCGAGAATGAGGAATCCCTCATGGAGCTCTATTTCGAACAGGGATCTCTCTCCGAGGATGAAATCCGCAAAGGGATGAGGATCGGTATAGTACAGCGCGATTTGTACCCGGTCTTCTGTACCTGTGCCAAGAAAAATATCGGCGTAAACCGTCTGATGGAATTTATTGCCAACGTTGGACCGTCGCCTGACTGTCTGCCGATGCGTGCCATCGAATCGGGCAAAGAAGTCAAAATGAACGAAAATGAGCCTGTGAGCCTTTTTGTGTTTAAGACTTCCATTGAATCACATGTGGGTGAAATTACCTATTTCAAGGTAATGTCAGGAAAACTGACTGAAAGTATTGACCTGATCAATGCCAATAACGGATCAAAGGAAAGATTATCTCAGTTATTTGTTTCCGCTGGTAAAAACAGGGTAAAAGTTCCTGAAATGGTCGCAGGTGACATCGGTTGCAGCGTAAAACTGAAAGAGACCAAGTACAACCAGACCCTTTCCACCAAGGAAGCCGGCACCAAATACGCGCCAATGGTATTCCCGAGTTCACGCCACCGTGTTGCGGTCAAGGCAGTGAATGAAACTGATGATGAAAAAGTAGGTGAAGTCCTCAGCCGTATCAAATTTGAAGATCCGTCGTATGTCATTGAATATTCCAAGGAACTGCGCCAGCTTATCGTGCACAACCAGGGCGAATACCACATGAACATTCTCAAATGGTTCTTCGATAACGTCCATAAGATTGAAGTGAATTTTAATGAGCCACGCATTCCTTACCGCGAGACCATTACCAAATCGGCCCAGGCTGACTACCGTCATAAAAAGCAATCAGGCGGTGCCGGACAATTCGGTGAGGTTCACATGATTATCGAGCCTTATGAAGAAGGTGTTGCCCCCAAGGGTACTTTCGTGCTCGACGGCAAGGAATATAAGCTGTCTCTCCGCGACACCCAGGAACATGTGTTGCCATGGGGCGGAAAACTACTCTATATTAACTGTATTGTCGGAGGTTCCATTGATGCCCGTTTCATGCCTGCCATTCTGAAGGGGATTATGGAAAAGATTGAACAGGGACCACTCACCGGTTCCTATGCCCGTGATATCATTGTTTATGTGTATGATGGTAAAATGCACCCGGTCGACTCCAATGAAATTTCATTCAAACTGGCAGGGCGTAATGCATTCAGCATGGCCTTCAAAAAGTCAAATCCAAAAATTCTTGAGCCGATCTACGATCTTGAAGTTTGGGTACCTTCCGAAAGAATGGGTGATGTGATGAGTGACCTGCAGGGACGCCGTGCCCTTATTATGGGTATGGGATCTGAGAAAGGTTTTGAAAAGATTTCTGCCCGTGTTCCGCTCAAGGAAATGAACAGGTATGCCACATCGCTGAGTTCTGTAACCGGTGGTCGCGGACTGTTCAAAATGGCATTTAACTCATATGAAAAAGTGCCTGCCGATGTTCAGGAGGAATTGCTGAAAGCATACGAAGCTGAACAAGATGATGAATAGTATTTTCTAATCCATTTTCTATAAAACTAAATTCTGAAAGCTCTGGTCCGTGAGGCCCGGAGCTTTTTTTTAGGGTTAGAAGATGAGAATATCAGAAGATGAGAATAAACTCTGCAGAGGATGATGTGCAGGGTTAGAAGATGAGAATATTAGAAGATTAGAATATCAGAAGATTAGAATATTAGAAGATTAGAATAAACTCTGCAGAGGATGAAGTGCAGGGATTAGAAGATCTGAATGAAACCCCACTTACCGGAACAAATGCACAAATCCCTTGTGCCATCGTTTTTTGCCGTCGCGTCCGGTTCCTTCAATAACGTAATAATATACTCCGGGACTGGCATCGCGGCCACCGATCCGGCCATCCCATGCAGCAACCTCCCAGGTATTCGTAAATCCCCTTACATTCTTGCTTTCAAAAACATGTACAGTCCTTCCCCACCGGTTAAAGACCGAGATCTTTACCTCCTGCATCGACCAGAATTTCACTACAAACTGATCGTTGGTCCCGTCGTCATTCGGAGTAAATACATTGGGTGCCTGAATATAAGAAGTATCCGCAACGATATAATTTTCCAGATATACCGTATCTGTACAGGTATAGAATTCTGAGGTTTTTTTCGAAACCAGCTTCACCATGTATGTTCCGGAGTTTTCAAAAGTGTAGACCGGACTGAAGTCGTATGCCGTGAACATGATACTGTCGACCGGTTGTGTAGTACCCCCGGATAGTTTTTTGATTTCATCGAGGTCCTTGAAAAAAAACCACTCAAAACCCAATGGATCACCATTCTCAGATTCATTATTGAATTCTACGGTAAGTGGTGCTTCACCAGACATGGGATCGGCCGTAAACAATGCCTTGGTCACAATGGAAACATAGGTGACTTGTGCCACCGCATCACAACCCAGACGGTCAGAAACCATGAGCGTATAGTCGGTATCCCTGGTCGGGGGATCAAAAATAACCGGTGAAGCAAAACGGGAAATTATCGTCTCTCCCTCCTTCCAGGTAAATTCCGGTTCAAGGGATAGTTCCAGTGACCTACCGTCCGACAAGTCATAATAAATCAATGCCGGCTGTTCATAATCAGAGGAAAGAGTGAAAAAGTCGCAGGTACTTTCAGATACTGTTGCTTCAATAGTCCTCCAGAAATTGAATACCCAGGCCCTGAAGACCTGCTGTCCGGTTTCCGAAGTAATGGTTACCCGGTAACCACCATTCTCCAGTCCGGAAATCGTAGCCTGGTCTACCTCGCCGGATTCGCTGAAATACGCCTCGAATGAACCACTTCCGGGATTATATCTTTCCCAGCTGAACGTTTTTCGGCCTTCAAGAGTGGAGGTAACTGTAAGCGCTGCGGATACTTCTCCGGGAGCTACACAGAAGAAAAAAACAGGGTCATTCTGAGGGTAGACCGGATAACTGGTCATCTCACCGGCTGAAGCACCCGGTGCGGTGATCTGGGCGGCAATTTCTTCCGGCCCCGTTAAACAAAACAGCATCAGGAGAATTATGACTGTACGGACCTTATGGATCATGAACACAACATTCAACATTTTCAGATTACAATATTAACGTATAAAATCGATTTAATTGTCCGGCAAAGATAAAAATTCAGCGCTTTCAGGACTGCCCCTGTAATATACCGGGGCGCAGAATTTATGCCTGAGGAAAAATGTTCTGTCAGGTTTTGCCACTCTGTTCTCTTTTGTATTTTTGCTCACTCATTCATTATACCAACCGTGTTTGATTATCTTGAAAATCTGAATAACGCACAAAGGGAGGCAGTAATCCGGACAGAGGGCCCTTCCCTGATCATTGCCGGTGCCGGCTCAGGAAAAACCCGCGTGCTTACCTACCGGATAGCCCATCTGCTGAAGCAGGGCGTCAGGCCTTCGACCATTCTTGCACTGACCTTTACCAACAAGGCTGCACGGGAAATGAAGGAACGGATAGCCTCAGTAGTGGGGCCAAACCTGTCGAGGCACCTCTGGATGGGTACTTTTCATTCAATCTTCGCCCGGATCCTGAGATTCGAGCACGAGGCATTCGGATTTCCCTCCGACTTTACCATTTATGACGCCGCCGATTCCAAAAACCTGATCAAAACCATCATTAAAGATTTCCAGCTGGATGATAAAATTTATAAACCCGGGGTTGTGTCGGGAAGGATTTCCATGGCCAAGAATAATCTGATTCCTCCGCAGGCCTATGCGGCATCCAATGATATCAGGGAATTCGACAGAAGTATCCATATGCCCAGGATAACTGAAATTTACCGGGAATATGTAAAAAGGTGCAATCTGAGTAATGCCATGGATTTTGACGATTTGCTCCTCAGAACAAACCTGTTGTTCAGGGACCACCCGGAGATACTGGAAAAATACCAGACCCGTTTTGATTATGTTCTTGTAGATGAATACCAGGACACCAACTATGCCCAATATCTGATTATCAAGAAACTGGCTGAAAAGCACCTCAATATTTGTGTAGTCGGGGATGATGCCCAGAGCATTTATTCTTTCAGGGGGGCAAGAATTGAAAACATTCTCAATTTCAGAAAAGATTATCCCGGCCACAAAGTATTCAAGCTTGAACAGAATTACCGGTCGACCCAGAACATAGTAAATGCTGCCAACAGTGTAATTGCCCATAATACAAGGCAGCTGCGTAAGGAAGTTTTTTCCGAAAATGAACCTGGCCCAAGGCTAAAGCTGATTGAGGCACTAACCGATAACGAAGAAGGTTTTCTGGTGGCTAATACCATAGCCGAACAGCAGTTGAGAGAACATTCCGGATTTATGGATTTTGCCATTTTATACCGGACCAACGCCCAGTCGAGGATATTTGAAGAATCCCTAAGGAAAAGGAATATCCCCTATAAAATTTATGGTGGACTGTCGTTCTACCAGAGGAAAGAGATAAAGGACCTGCTTGCCTACTTCAGAATAATCATCAATCCATCAGACAATGAAGCTTTAAAAAGGATTATCAACTATCCGGCCAGAGGGATCGGCTCCACCACGCTTGCCAGGCTGGAAAAAGCTGCCCTTGACCAGGAAACCGATATCTTCAGCATCATCAGAAAACTCCCCGGTGAGAATTACGCTGAACTGAACAAGGGTACGACAGAAAAACTGAAGGCATTTCAACAACTGACTGATCAGTTCAGGAAGGATGCAGAGACCGATGAGGCATTTGAACTGGCGCGAAAGGTGGCTGCCCAGACCGGCATTCTTAAGGACCTTTACAACGACAAATCTCCTGAAGGCGTCAGCAGGTACCAGAACATCGAGGAGATGCTTAATGCCATCCAGGAGTTTACCCTGACGGCCAGGGAGGAAGGAAGGCCCGGACAATTGGGTGATTATCTGCAGGATGTGGCATTACTGACCGATCAGGACAATGAAAAGGAAGAGGACAGGAACAAGGTAACCCTGATGACGGTCCACTCCGCCAAAGGACTGGAATTCAAATATGTATTTGTAGTCGGACTGGAAGAAAACCTGTTTCCGTCGAACCAGTCGGGCAACGGGTCACTGCCCAGGGAAGCACTTGAGGAAGAACGCCGGCTGTTTTATGTAGCCATAACCCGTGCACGCCTTCAGGTTTACCTCTGCTTTGCCGGGCAGCGTTACAAATGGGGAAAACTGGAGTTTTGCAGGCCAAGTTCATTCATCAGTGAAATAAATCCCTCCTATCTGGAGAACCAGGCACAGTCCATTTCAGCAGGGAACCATTTCCCTACCGGGTCCAGGGACAGGCAATGGCCTTCAGCAGGCACTGTTAAAAATAATATCCCTGACCTGCCGGCCCCTGCGCTGCAATCCAACTTCCGGCAGAAGCTGACCAGACTTAACGAAATGGCAGCCAGATCCAGTGAATTTCAAGGAGATGATCCTGAAAAGATATTACCCGGAATGAAAGTCGAACATCAGCGGTTCGGGCTTGGAAAAGTCCTTCAGGTAGAAGGCATCGCCCCTGACCTTAAGGCGACCATTTTTTTCCATAATACCGGGCAGAAACAACTGCTCCTCCGGTTTGCCAAACTGCGGATCGTGCCCTGACGACAACCGTTTCAGTTGCATCCCGCCAAAGGTTCCGGATATACCATACCAATCTTAAATGCATTATGCGGAATTGTTATATATTTGTTGGTGTAAAGTTGGAAATCACTAACTTTGCAGCAGGTTAACCCACACAGGAACTTAAAGTTAATATAAAAGATTATGCAACCAGAGTCAAAAGATTACAATACCAGCCGGAAAAAACTGGCATTGCCCGAATACGGCCGCAATGTCCAGAATATGGTAGACCTGATCCTGAAAATCGAAGACAGGGATACCAGGAACAAAGCAGCCAAAGCCATCGTTGATGTGATGGGAAATCTCTATCCTTACCTGAGGGATGTTCCGGATTTCAAGCACAAGTTATGGGACCACCTCGCCATTATGGCTGAGTTCAAGCTCGATATTGATTACCCTTATGAGCCGCCATCCCCTGAGATATTAACGGAAAAACCCAAAAGGGTACCTTATCAGCAGAGCCTCCAGAAATACCGTTATTACGGTAAAACCATGGAGCTCATGATAAAAAAAGCCATGGAATATGACGAAGGACCGGAAAAAGATGTGCTGATATACCAGATAGCGAACCACATGAAAAAGTGTTACCTTACCTGGAATAAAGATTCGGTCGACGATTCTTTGATATTCGAAGATCTGTCAAACATGTCAAAGGGTCTTCTCAAACCGTCAAGTATGGAGCTTGCGGATGTGAAAGTAACACAACCCAAGCAGCAGTATCAGAAACAGAAATCTTCGAAGAAGGGGAACCAGAAAAAACATCACTGATAACCATTTATGGCTACGTTTACTGTCGAAGGCGGGCACAGGCTCTCCGGCATCCTTGAACCACAGGGGGCAAAAAATGAAGCGCTGCAGGTGATATGTGCCACACTGCTGACAAAAGAAGATGTGACCATCCGGAATATTCCTGAGATCAGGGATGTGATCAACCTGATTGAACTGCTCAGAAGCATCGGGGTAATCATTAACCGTACTGGCAGGGGTGAATACATTTTTAACGCTTCCGGAGTAACCCCCGGCAGACTGGAAACGCCAGAATTTTCAACCCGTGCATCCGCGTTACGCGGCTCCATCATGATTATCGGACCTATGCTCTCACGTTTCGGAACAGGCTACATTCCGCAACCGGGAGGCGATAAAATTGGCAGAAGAAGAGTGGATACCCACTTTCTGGGTTTTGAAAAGCTGGGTGCCCGGTTTGAATTCAATCCTGAAAAAAAGTGGTACAAAGTTTCCGCTAATAAGCTTAAGGGAGCTTATATGCTTCTCGATGAAGCTTCGGTAACCGGTACAGCCAATATTATTATGGCAGCTGTACTTGCCGACGGGGAAACCACCATCTATAATGCAGCCTGTGAACCCTATGTGCAGCAATTGTGTAAAATGCTCAACAGCATGGGGGCCCGGATCTCCGGTATCGGCTCCAATCTGCTGACCATAAATGGTGTGGACCAACTCCTGGGCTGCTCCCACCAGGTACTTCCCGACATGATTGAGGTGGGAAGTTTTATTGGACTGGCTGCAATGACCGCCTCTGAAATTACTATAAAAAATGCGGGAACTGAACATTTGGGAATCATCCCTGAAAGTTTCAGAAGACTGGGCATTAAACTGGTACAAAACGGTGATGATCTCATTGTGCCTGCGAATGAGCATTACGAGATTGAAAATTACATCGACGGTTCGATCATGACCATTGCCGATGCGCCCTGGCCGGGACTTACACCCGACCTGCTGAGTGTATTTCTGGTGGTAGCGACCCAGGCCAAAGGGAGTGTGCTCATCCATCAGAAAATGTTTGAAAGCAGGTTATTCTTTGTGGACAAACTGATCGATATGGGAGCACAGATTATACTTTGCGACCCGCACCGGGCCACGGTAATCGGTCTGGACAGAACCCATCCGCTAAGGGCAACCAAGATGACATCGCCCGATATCCGTGCAGGGATTGCACTGCTTATTGCGGCCATGACCGCAAAAGGCACTAGTATTATTGAGAATATTGACCAGATCGACCGGGGCTATGAGAACATCGATCTCAGGCTGAACAACATCGGCGCACATATTCAAAGGTCATAACCATTTAATGACAAGCAAAAAGGTTAATAACAAACATAAGATCATATGAAGAAGAGTATCCTGTTTACAATCAGTCTATCAATCGCAATAATGATAAGCTATGCCCAGCCTTCAAAACCTGAACTGGGGACTGGTCTTGGCAATCTTGCGCCTGAGATTACGGAAAAATCCCATACAGGGAAACAGATTAAACTGTCGGACACCCGGGGAAAGCTCGTACTTCTTGATTTCTGGGCTTCGTGGTGCGGCCCATGCCGGAGGGAGAATCCGGCGGTTGTTGCCGTATACCAGAAGTTCAAGGACAAGAAGTTTGTCAATGGAAAGGGATTTGTCGTGTTCAATGTATCCCTTGACAGAGATGAAGCATCCTGGAAAAAGGGGATTGAAACCGACAAGCTGAACTGGCCTTATCATGTAAGTGACCTGAAAGGCTGGTACAGCAAACACGCCGCTGTTTATGGAGTCAGACAGATCCCCTCCAATTTCCTTATCGATGAAAAAGGGATAATTATTGAAAAAGATCTGAGAGGCCCGGCACTGGAAGCGGCACTCAACAAATATCTCAAACCATAATCAGAACTAAAGTCATTTCGCCAAAGAATAGTATCCAGGCTTTGGTTAATAAAAAATAACAAACTGACACTTACCTCGCTTTAAAGAGTGTCAAATTGTCCTTTTTTATCAGATGGCAATGTTTTTGGTATGTAAGTTCAGCAAATTTAAAATTTTGTAGAAATGGCAGAAAAGATAAATCCTAATGAAATAGATAGTGATTTTAAAGATAAAGTCGGGCAGGAAGAAAATATTCCGGTATCTGAAGCAACAGATCACAGCGGAGATACTTCTGACCAGGACCACAAATCAAAATCACAGAAAAAGCATAAAAAAGACAAAAACGCAGAAATCATACAGGAACTTGGCGAGAAACTGGCTGATCTTAATGATCGTCACCTGAGACTTCAGGCAGAGTTTGACAATTTCAGAAAAAGGACACTGAAAGAAAAGGCTGAACTGATCAAGTCGGGAGGCGAATCGGTGTTAACCGCCATTCTTCCTGTCATTGATGATTTCGACAGGGCCCTGGATACCATGACCGAAGTGCCCGAAGATGATCCCACCAAGAAAGGTTTACTGCTTATATTCAGCAAGTTCAGGGATTTCCTGAAGGTTAACCAGGTGACAGAAATTGAGGCAACCGGAAAGGATTTTGATGTGGACATGCACGATGCCATCACAAAAATTCCCGCTCCTTCGGAAGATCTGAAAGGAAAGGTAGTAGATGTGATCCAGAAAGGATACATGCTTAATGGCAAGGTTATCCGGTATGCAAAAGTGATAATCGGGGATTAAACCAGAAAAAATGTCAAAAAGAGATTACTACGAAATTCTTGAAGTCGGAAAGAATGCGACACATGAGGAATTAAAAAAAGCATACCGTAAGAAGGCCATCCAGTTTCATCCGGATAAAAACCCGGGCAACAAGGAAGCTGAAGAGAAATTCAAGGAAGCTGCAGAAGCCTATGAGGTACTGAGCAATCCGGAGAAGCGTCAGCGGTATGACCAGTTCGGTCATGCAGGAATGGGTGGATCCGGAGGCTTCAGCGGTGGCGGGAATATGTCAATGGACGATATCTTTTCCATGTTTGGAGATGTCTTTGGAGACGCTTTCGGGGGCTTCGGTAGTTTTGGCGGATTCAGCGGATTCGGCGGGAGCCGTGGTGGCAGGTCACGCAGGGTTAACCGCGGCTCTGATCTGCGTGTAAAGGTAAAACTGACACTCAAAGAGATCGCCTCCGGAGTGGAAAAGAAAATCAAGGTAAAAAAATATGTAGCCTGTACCCATTGCAGCGGAACAGGGGCAAAAGACGGATCCTCCTTCACCACCTGTAATACCTGCCGGGGAAGCGGACATGTCACCCGGGTGGCCAATACGCTCCTCGGACAAATGCAGACGACATCAACATGCCCAACCTGTCAGGGTGACGGTCAGTCCATAACTGATAAATGTACCTACTGCGGCGGAGAAGGCGTTCTCCGCGACGAAGAAGTTATCTCCATCAGGATACCTGCCGGCGTAGGCGAAGGCATGCAGCTCAATGTTTCAGGCAAAGGCAATACGGGCAGGCGTGGCGGCGTTAACGGCGACCTGCTCATTCTCATTGAAGAAGAAGAGCATCCTGAATTGATCAGGGACAATACCAATCTGATCTACAATCTCTACCTTTCATTTCCCCAGATTACATTAGGGACAACTGCCGAAATTCCGACCATCGAAGGTAAAGTAAAGGTCAAAATCGATGCAGGAACACAACCGGAAAAGATACTGAGACTCAGGGGCAAAGGACTCCCGGACGTTAATGGCTATGGCAAGGGGGACCTGCTGGTCAAGGTTCATGTATGGATACCTCAGAAACTTACCCCGGAAGAGAGAAAAACGCTTGAAAAACTTCAGGAATCCTCCAGTTTTCAATCGGGCCCGAGTGATTCAGAGAAGAGCTTCTTCGAAAAGATGAGAGATATTTTCTGATCTGGAAATGACCTTTCAGGCTTTGCCGGTTTCCAAAAAAAATGCATATTTACGGCATATACCTAAATTAATATCACTATGAAGAAATTAACTATTCTTTTCATTTTTGCCATCATTTCGGCAATGGCCACCGGCAATGACTTTTCAAAACTTATCGGAACCTGGAAATACAAGGTGGATTATGCTCCTCAGGGATATGAACAGGGACAGATGATCTTTTCTGAAAAAGAGGGCAAAGTTACCGGAGCACTGCAAATCCAGGGTTATTCTATTCCCGCGAAAAATATTGAGTTCGTCGACGGTCAATACAAATTTGTGGTAGAAATTGAATATGAGAATATTCCGGTCACCCTGAAAGTTGCAGGTGACAGCATCAGCGGACAGGCAAGAACACCCGACGGGAATATGCCATTCCGTGGGACCCGCGTGAAGCCTGAACAAAAATGATCACTACCTGATCAGATTGTGAAAGCATAATTTTGGAGTAATTTTTATAATGGCCGGGCAACCATAATTCCGGTTGCGGTTTTGCTACCCTGGAGATATTCATTCAGGGTTTCTTCCGTTACAACAACCTTCATTTCGCGGGAGCTCGCATGGAGCATCCTTACCTTACCCCCTTCAGCCCTGATAACCATACCGACATGGACAACATCCAGTCCGTCAATATTGGTGGTGATGGCAATAATATCCCCATCCGTAAGCTGATCTTCAAACTCGGGGAGATTCTTTTTGGGAATAAACCAGGCTTTTCTTTCAGATATTTCCATTTCGAAAGCCTTTAAGCCGTCAATAAGTCCGGGATTTTCACCAAGCACCTTATAACTCTGCGGATGCGTACTCATAAAGTCGGTTTTGTTCGGATATAAAATATGGGCAATGTCCCTCGACATATCCCTGACGATCTTTTTTTGGTGATTATCATAGATCCAGTCACTGAAATAATGCAACCTGGACAGGTAACCATCCCTGACACCATTACGGTACCTGATCCTCTCGATTTCCTTTATGAAACGGTCAAATCCGGGATCCTTTGACCGGACAGTATTGGTCAGGGCCAGAACATTTTCGGCAAATGTGGTACAATCCATTTCGCGAAGATTGATAACCAGTTTTTCCTCCTTCCCTGATTCCAGTGTATGGGCCACATAAGGAGTATTCAGAAAATAACTGCCGATTTTCACCATTATTTCCCCCGCGGGAAGTTTCTTATGCCGGCCCATAATGTCCAGAAGGGAATCGGCTATTGCCCGGTCCCTGACATCGTATACCACAGAGTTGTCATTCACCTGTGCGTTGGATGAGCCACTGTGGCAGGATGCAGTCAGCGTGGCAATTAAAATTAGTCCAATTAGCGCTTTCATAATTCCAAGTCAGTTGTGTAAAATTAGCAATATTAGTCGATATCAGTGACGTTCTCTGTCATTTGCCTACCTGTCCTTTAACAGGAAATTACAGGCGAAGATCACTTAGCAGATCTATATAGCGTCTTATACCATGAGATATTTCGGATTTCAGGATATATTCATCTGCGGTATGCGATCTTGCCGAATCTCCGGGTCCAATCTTCACCGATGGCCAGGGCATGATGGCCTGATCGGAAGTTGTCGGGGAGCCATACGCCGGAATCCCCATGCTACGTGCCTTATCGGCAAATGGATGGTCCCAGGGGATTCCTGAAGAGTTCAGCCTGAACGATCGAGGTTTAACGGACGAGTTAATCAACCCGGAGATGATTTCGAATACCTGCCGGTTGGAGTAAAACTCATTTGTCCGTACATCCACTACAAACTGACATTCACCGGGTACCACATTATGCTGGCTGCCTGCATTAATCTGGGTCACCGTAATTTTCACCTTCCCAAGGACATCGGAAACCCGATCGAAGGAAAAATTCCTCAGAACCTGTATGTCATCCAACGCCTTGTAAAGGGCATTCTCTCCCTCCTCTCGTGCGGCATGGCCAGATTTGCCGTGTGCTGTGCAATCCAGAACGAGTAGACCCTTTTCAGCTATAGCAAGTTCCATTCTTGTGGGTTCTCCCACAATGGCGAAATCAATCTTTGGCAACAAAGGAATTATGGATTCAAAACCATCAGCCCCTGAGTTTTCTTCTTCGGCCGAAGCTGCAAAGACAAGATTGTAGGGAAGTTCATCCTGATTATAGAAATGAATAAAGGCGGCAAGAAGGGATACCAGAGGCCCTCCGGCATCGTTGCTTCCAAGGCCGGTTATCTTGTCTCCCTCAACGGTAGCCTTATAGGGTAAACAGGTCCAGCCGGCAACCGGTTTAACGGTATCAATATGTGAATTGAGCAGAATTGTGGGCTTTTCTATGTTAAAATACCGGTTTACAGCCCATGTATTATGCTTAAACTGTTGATAAGGAATACGCTTTTCAGCAAGAAAATTCCTTATAAGCAAGGCAGCATTCTCTTCTTCCCTGCTTAGCGAAGGAGTCGAAATCAGTCTTGTCAGAAGTTCTGTATATTCCTGCATAATATGGTTTATTGAAGGTGTAAAGAAAGCATATTATTTTATTTGATGTAACAGGTAGTTTATGTTTCCTGAAAACACCATTTACACCTTTAACCATAAAAAAAAAAAAAAACGATTCGCGTATAAAGTTTGAATTTTAGGCGAACCGTTAGTGTATCAATTTATTTTTCAGTAGAGAGTGTAATGACAATCTGAACAGAACCTGGTTTTCCATGCATCACCGATGTCCTCCGGATGAATAAACTCAAGGGATCCGTTTCCGTAAGCATATTCCATCATCCCGGGAATTCCCTGCGCTTTAATCTCGTGGCATAAATTACAATCCCTGGATATCACCCGGCCTGCGGTAGTCTTGTGCCTATCATTATGACAGCGGTAACATCCCGGTGTTTCGAGGTGTCCCAGATGATTGGGATATGCACTCCATTTAACTTTCATATACGGGAAGATATTACGGCTGTAACCCTCCTGGGCTGCTGCAATGGCCAATTTTAGCAGTTCCTCCTTTTCTTCAAGAACCTCAGGGTACATCAGGTCGTAATAATCACGTACCTGAAAATCTATTTGGGCAAATGCACTGTCCTTTGATTCGAAATCCTGCACAAGTACTTGCATCAACGCCATCTTAATGTCGGGTATATCCCGCGAAATTTTGCCTGCAGTGATGGCGTCATCAATAAAATTCTGGGGAGGCTGGTAGTTGTGAGAAGGACGGTTGTGACAATCAATGCAGTCCATGACCTTCGCCTTCGATTCATCCCAAACCACACTCCCATTATCGGAATCAGTATCTATATAAGTATAAACTTCTCCAGTTTTCAGGTTGGTGTATCTGACCCAGGGAATGGATTCCAGATTAGCAGATCCGGCAATATATTCAATTTTTACCTCCGGATTGATATGCCAGTGAATACCCTCAGCCAAGCCGTGTGCATTGTATGATGCACTGGTCTTCATCAGCATTTGGATATCCCATTCGGTGGTTTCCTCATTGGCCAGATAGGATCTCTTCATTTTGACCTTATGGTCGTAGAATTTTTGTGGCCAGTGACATTCCTCACAGGTTTCCCTGGCAGGACGAAGGTTGTGGATAGGGGTTTCGATAGGACGGGAATACTTATTGAAAGTAACAGAATAAACCTGATATAATCCCGAGAGTTTACTTTTTACATACCAGTCGGCACCGCTACCGACATGACATTCAACACACTTTACTCTTTCATGAGACGATTGGTGGTATGCAACATACTCGGGTTCCATCACTTTGTGGCAAAGTGTTCCACAGAACTGGACAGATTCAGTATAGTGGAATGCCTCATAGCTTCCAACCGCAGAAAGAATCACAATAACAACAGTACCTAATAAAAAAATAATTGAGGCATTCCGGATACCTTTATCATTAAAATCGACTACCGGCCAATCCTTTTCCTGGCTGACATCGGTTATCTCCTTTTTCTTTTGTTTAAACAACATCCCTACCGGGATAAGGACCAGTCCGATAACAAGAAAAACCGGGAGAATGATGTAGATAAAAAGTCCGAGATAGGAACTACCTGCATCAAAAACAAGATTCAATACAAACAGGAAGAGGATCAGCGTAAGGCTAAAAGTGGCAAGAAGTGCCCCCAGAAAGGAGGTCCAGTTTCGAAGAGAATGTGGCAATTTCATAATTAAGAGTTTGATTTATTGATTTACCAGGAAACATTACAAACTACAGTTCCCCTAATTAATACTCTCTGCCTACATCTTCACTGAAAACTCAGTGACTCAATTCATGCCAGCCATTTATAATGCTTTTGAAATTCTGAATCGGATTCTTCCCGATTGACGCTGCATATACATGTACAATCAAAAACATCAGAATAATGAACCCAAGTCCGGCGTGAAAAAGAGCTGTAAGAAACACACCACTGACATCATAAACTTCCTCAACGATAATTTCGGGGTAAAGCAAGGCAATTCCTGAAATAATTACGAGAGGAAGAATCAGGTACATAGAGAAGAAATAGGAAAATTTTTGTAATGGATTGAATTTCCGTTTCTCATTTAAAGGAAAGGGTGGTTGCTGACCTTTAAACATGCCAAAAGCATAATATTCTGACTGCCTGATGATCCGTTGCAGCCAGCCTTTAATTTTAAGTCTGTAAAACTTTTTGTTACCAAAAACAATATTTCCTGAAAAGAACACCAGGTAATTCAGAGCCAGAATAACTCCGGTATAATTATGAAACCTGACTATCAGGTAAAAGTTAATAAATTTCCCATGTATTCCGTAATGCATCAGGAATCCGGTTATTATCAGCACGATGATGCATAATGCATTCACAGAATGCCAGATTCTTAACCACAATGGATAGAAGTATATTTTTGATTCAGACATTTTTACTACTTTTTATGAATTATCCTGAACGCAACATGAACAATTATTCCGGCAAAAGCCATCAGAAGGATTCCAATGGTAATAAATTTGAAAGCAGGAACTTGATTGGCACCGATTACATATGCCTGATTGGTCTGAAAAACCGAAAGAAAACCCTTGTCCTGCCTCGATTGGATATTCTCATATTTATACAGTGAGGCCCTGAGCATAGAATTCGCAGAATGGCATTCAGCACAGTTTTTAACTGCATGTTCTTTAGCCTGAATATTATGGGATACCATCAGATCATCATTAAATGCAGTATGACAATCGATACATCTTACGCTTCTGAAATGGAGCTCATGATTGGGCAACCAGGAGTGTACTTCATTGATTACGGGAATATCACGAGAGCCGGCAAGACTGAATTTGGCGGCATTGGAATGACAAGCTAAACACATGGCATTATCAGATGCTACAATATCGGCAACCCGGCTACTGGAGCGCGCTGTAGTCCTGTAATAATGCTGATTGTGACATTTGTTGCAGGTAAAAAGATCACCCGCTCTCTGGAAATGAATACTTTTCTGAAATTCTTCTTCGATCAGCTCGAATTGAAAATGTTCATAATGAGGATCACCCCCATGGCAATCCAGACAAGTTGCCATCGGCTCAAACTTTAATTCATTGTTGTGCGGATAGGTCTCATAGTCCATGGAATGACAGTCGATACATGAGAAACCATTGTGGACACCGCTTAAATACTGCATCGTGTCAATGACGAAGTATGGATTCATTAATCTTCGTTCATCCTGCCCCGTCCAGTCGTTATGTAATGTGTAAGTCTGCCGGCTGTGACAATCCAGACAGGTTTTATTATCCTCTTTCATTGCAGCCATTTGTGCAGTCGCACCGACACAAATCCCTGCAAACAGAAGGATTATCGAAATTTTCCTATACAAGTAAACCATTATAAAGATTTAAAAAAGGGGAGCACAGAAAAAATAAACTGCGCCCCCCTGAGTCCAATTGAATTTATTACTTCATTGTCCGAATCAGATTTACGATAGCCCAACGTTCTTCCTCGTCAGTGATTTTCTTTTCGAAATTGGGCATTTCATCACGGCCTACAAACGACTGGTAATAAATTTCACCATCGGTCTGAGCCTGGAATTTGGCATCTTTGAAGTTGCCAGGAAAGGTTTTCATGCTGGCAGCTTTTGGGCCATCGCCTAAACCCATATTGCCATGGCATGAACGACAATGTTTTGCCCATGCTGCTTTACCCAGTTTTTCAAGGCTGGCATCGCCCTTATGAGGGTTCTTCATACTCTTGTATTCAGCCGGAACATTCCAGGGAGCGCCTTTTTTCTGCTCCTGCATGTTCATAAAAGACATAAATACTACACCGAGAATTAATGAAGCAAGAATTACAACAACATTTTTTGTTTTCATAATTAAAAAATTTAAGAGTTACTAAAAATTCCAGAGCCTGGTTATAACAAACCCCACAGCCAGTCCGCCGTCCTGCCAGTCATTCTGGTTATACAGCATATTTTCCTGTGGAATTATACTCCCAGCTGAACCTATATACATCTGAAAGGCATGCGTGCTGGTAGCCACCTCCCAACCGAGTGCAAGATTAGGTTTCGGATGGTTGATGAACTCACGCTGCTCAGAAATGTCTTTAATCTTAAGAGGGGCGTCATAATTAAATACGATAGAACTTTGAGGCGACAGTTTCACTCTACCGCTCACATGTGCGCCAATTTTGTCATGGTCAACATTACGTTCGGTGAGGTTGTAATGGGTAAAACTGGCTGCAGCCTGAACGCTCAGCCACTCATTGAACTTACGACCGATAATAAGCTGCGAGAAATACGACATTCGTTGTCCGAACCGGTATGGATGTTCGGTAAAAGGACCATCAGGATCCGATGAATGGTTGTATTTCCTTGACTCAAAAAACTCCTTGCTCCTGCCATCAATGGCCATATTTCCGAAAAGGGTAACCGAAACAGGCATGGTTTCTTCACGGGTTTGTTCAAAAACGGTCCATTTCAGGTTAAAATCATTGTACATTTTGGTTTTGCTGATACCCCACCCTGCCTGTACATTTCTCATGATGACATAATTCAGGCCCAGCCGGATATCATGCGCCGGAGCATACAAACCGAAAAGATCAGATCGTCCGTTTTCGACACTGCCGAATTTATGCTGGATAACAAATTCCAGGGTTTTAGGAGAATAGATAACCGATGTCTGGTTGTCGATCAGCAATCCGCTTGACCAGGGAGACCTGACCGGCCGTGGTTTTTGTTTTACCGGGGCCTCTTCGGTCTCATCCTGTCCGAATACCGGAATTGCAAAGAACAGTGAGCATATAAATATGGATAGAAATCTTTTCATAACGAAACTGTTGGTTAATGCGTTAGTTATTCTTGGCCCCCTGCTTGATCCATGCTAAAACAAGGGCAGCCTGTTCACCTGTATATACCTTAAAATGTTGCTTTGCGGCCAGCGGTGAAGGAACGGTATATATTTTACTCTGCTCAGGATTTGCCTGGTTGATATAATTACCAGTTATTACGGCAAAGGCATTTCCGGCAGATAAGTCAGGGGAGGTTCCGCCGGTACGGTGACAGGAAGTACAGTTATTTCCGGTGGTAAAGATGGGAAGAATCTGTACTGAGAAGCTGATCTCCTCATCAACCGGAATTTCCGGGATAGTTTCCGGGACAATCCAGTCGTAATAGCAGCCAGACATCGCTAACATCATTACGGTTACAAGAGATAAAAACAGCGATTTTTTCATATCAATTAAGTGATTTACAGGTTGAATCAATACTTGTGCCAGAAAGTCCGGGCAAAGGATGCTTTTTCAAACCTAATATTTATTTTTAGCTGTTGTCAAATAACGATTCATATTATTCTAAATGAACCGAAGCATGATTATAATCTGTCAAAACCATATAAGGAAATCACCGGATATTCCTTATATGGTTTTATTGATATTTAATTCAGTGCTTCAATTGAATTTCTCAGCAAAGCTTTTGCATAGGCAGGGTTGTGAATACCCCCGCTATGGTCACCGTACAGCATTCTGTAATTAAACAGGGCTCCTGCAACTGCAATCGGGTAAGTTCCCGGATTGGGTTCAAGTCCACCGGCTGTAGTCGTGCGGAGAGCACCGGCCTGCAGAAGCTTTTCGCCCAACTGGTTAAACAGGGTGTAAAACTCAGTCTTCGAGGCAGTGATGGCTTCTTTGCTGTTAATAGAAGGATGGCATGAGGTGCAAGACGCAGGATTAACTTTCCAGGAATGTCCGCCGGTGGTGCTGCTGCCATCGTGCATATGGCAGGATGTACAGCTGGCGTTTTTCCTGTGGGCATGGGAACCTACACCGGGAATGGCAGTTGAACCGTCATGGTGATACCCCCAACGACCATCAAGAACTACTGCCTGAGTGCCATAATGCGGGCCGAAGCGGTTGTTTGCTACCACAAAATTTCCTTCAGTATTTGCAGCGGGCTTGGTTGACCGGGGCTGATGGCAATTCACGCAAAGGTTGGAAGTACCTAAATCAAGGGTAACGGTCTGATCCATGAACAATTTGACAGGTGCTGTAGTACGCAGGGCGTAATCAGGCCCATCGTTTGCAAAATCGAATGTTTTGTGTGAAGTATGACACGATTCGCAATTCAATGGTGATGCTGAAGTCAGTGCAGTAAATGTCTTGGTAGTGACATTTGTCAATGACTCAATAAATCCTTCTGCAGAATGGCATGCTACACAGTTGGCACCAGTCTGCTTGTTGGGCATGGTACCGTGCGCTGATCCGGCAAATTGTGTGCTTACCAAGGTTTTGGTGGTTTTGTTATGACATGCAAGACAAGAAGCCGTACCGTCCTTACCATCTTTCCCATCCTTGCCGTTAACTCCGTCCACACCGTCGACACCGGGCAATCCCATCGGCCCCTCCTTAACACAGGAGGTAAAAATCATAAATGCACCGAATGATAAGAGAAAGAAAAATCTGATTAAATTCTTTGCTTCCATAACCAATTGATTAGGTTTGTTAATATTCATAAAAAGGATCAATTTGATATTTTAAAAACACATAATATTTTACGGTTTCAAAAATATATTTAGCAAATATCAACTCCTATTAAATCAATATGATATTTGAGAACGTTTAAGAGGTAATATATCATTGATTCATAACGACAGGCGCAAAGAATAGATTGACATATATCAATCATCCATTGATGCTTATTTCGATAAGTGCCTCCTCATCAAGTATTTCGATATATTTTCCATCAGATTTAATCAACTTCGAAGTCTTAAATTCCTTTAAAATCCGGACAAAACTCTCTTTTGTCATGGCCGACATTTCTGCTAGTTCCTGGCGGCTGAACGGCACCATAAACGGGTTTTCCCGGAAAATGTCATTCTTCAGGTAAAGGATGGTATCGGCCACTCTTCCGGGCATATATTTCACCGTCAGGTTAACCAGTGTGTTGAACATATGGTTCGACATATCGTGATAGTGTTCAATAAGAGATATGGCAAACTGCCTGTCAGCAGAAAAAAGCTCCATAATCTTGTCTGAACTGATAAAACAGCACTCTACCTCAGTAACGGCAGATACTGTGTAGGGTCTTATACTGTTATTGATCAGGATACCGGACGTAATGATGCCCGTATCCTTAATAACCTTAAGTATCAGATTCTTATCATTAATACCCTCTACATATACCTTGGCAATTCCCTTTCTGAAACACACGATATTGGAGGAAATGGTATTCTGTTTCAGGATGGTTTCGCCAGGCTTAAATCTGACGCTGTACTTGCTGCTTACCAGCTGATCGAGATCGGGCCGGGACAGTTTCCTGAAAAGAAGTCCCCCATCCCGCCCAAAGCAGGAAACACAACAATCATCTTTACAAAAAAGACATTGTTTATCAAGCTGTTGCTCCGTAAAATTTTCCTTTACAAATACCAAAACTCTCCAGACTTATAAGGTTATATAATTTTGCTTGTAAAGATAAAAAATAATGACAATAAAATAGATTCATACCATAAAATATTTAATTCACTTTTTCCATATAATAATGACAGACAAGCTATTACAATATTAAAAAATCCCGGAACATACAGTTCCGGGATGTATAAAAGCAGTTTTTCAATCGATTGATATCTGGTTTTATTGTTGTATATTTCTTAAAGCCTTAAAGAAATTAAATGATTCACGTTTAACAGGATCAAAATAGTAATAGGCAGTAGAAACCCTGCAAATATTCTGAATTTCGGCATAGACCTGTTCAAGCTTCCGTCTGCCCGAATCATCGACAAGTGAAGTGTCGGTTACTACCGCAAAACACTCTCTGAAGTTTTCAAGTGACCTGGCATCTTCCATTAACCTGGCTACCACGTTTTTGTCCAGTCCGCCTTCCGTAATTTTGGCAATTAACTCATCATTGATGTTTTCTGCGAATGATTTGATAAAATTAAACATACTGACATGATCACCATTTTTGGCATCGCTGAAATAGGCGGAATATCCGGTTTGAGCAAAAAACTCTTTTTGAAATTCCTTGTCATCTTTAAAATCGACCTTTACACTAGCCCGGACAATGGCAAGGTCGGTAAGGGCAGAAATCATCAGTTCACGCCATGCATTGACCTTTTCCGGCTGAATCTGGTTTTTGCCTTCAGCAAGGTGGCCCTCCAGTATCCCTGCTACCCTGTTCTTCAGCGATTCTGCATACTCAACATCCCAACTGCTCCTCAGATGCGCAAGCTCAAAGATGTTTTCTGCGAAAGCCTGGGCTATCGATCTGCAAGCCAGCAAAGTTGCTGTACTTGCAAGGCAAAGGTTCTTTTGTTGCATAGAAATACGGTTTTTCAGTTTTACTATCGAAAAATAGAAATTTAAAACCGGGTATTTTATGTTGCACAACCAGTTTTTATATGTTGTGCAGCTATGTTATACAACCATAAATCTCACTACAACAGTCGGATAATTAACGTGATATAAACATATGGCGTTACTTGTGACGCTTTTTTAACTCTGCAGCCAGATCTTCAATTCGGTAGCCTTTATGCGATAAAAGTACCATAAGATGGTACAACAGGTCGGCGCCCTCGTAAATCAGGTTCTCATCATCACCCGCCATTACACCTATGACCGTCTCAACCGCTTCCTCCCCTACTTTCTGTGCGATTTTTCGGGTACCACCCTGAAAGAGTCTGGTGGTATAGGATCCCTCAGGCATATCCCTTTTCCGCTCATCAATCAAATCCTGGAGATATTCAAGAAAACTGAGTTCATTTTCTTCATTCACTTCATCCCAGCAAGTGTCGGCACCGGTATGGCATACCGGACCAACCGGATTGACCTTTATCAACAGGGTATCCTGATCACAGTCTTCTACCATGCTGACCACTTCCAGAAAGTTACCGCTCTCCTCGCCTTTGGTCCACAAACGGTTTTTCGACCGGCTGAAAAAGGTTACCCGGCCTGTTTCTTCTGTTACCCTTACCGCCTCCTCGTTCATATAGCCCAGCATCAGCACTACCTGGGTGGTATTATCCTGTATAATGGCGGGAATCAGACCGCCTGATTTCGTGAAATCGAGATTTTCCATATTGAAATGTATCTTAACGTTCAGTAAACCGAATCGACCGGTTCACTTTTATAATTAATGACTTAATTTTCATAATTGACAATTATCAACGGACGGTGATGCCCTGATTTCGTAAATAGTCTTTCAGGTCGGGTATGGCAATTTCACGAAAATGAAAAATACTGGCAGCCAGTCCGGCATCTGCTTTTCCTGCAGTAAATACCTCAGCGAAATGCTCCATGGTACCGGCTCCGCCTGAAGCTATTACAGGGATTTTGAGCATTTCAGACATCCTGGCCAGCTCCTGACAGGCAAAACCGTTTTTGGTGCCGTCATGGTTCATAGAAGTAAACAGGATTTCTCCTGCCCCCCGGCTTTCACCTTCCAGAGCCCATGAAAACAACTCTTTCTCGGTTTGTATCCGGCCCCCGTTAATTGTTACCGCCCAATGACCCGACTCATCACCCCTGGCGTCAATCGCAAGAACTACAAACTGGCTTCCGAAATTTTTAGCCAGATCGTCGATGAAGCCCGGATTACGCACTGCAGAGGAGTTTACACTGATCTTGTCCGCACCGGCACTCAGCAGGGCATCAGCATCCCTGAGTTCGCTAATCCCACCTCCTACCGTAAAAGGTATATTGATTTCACGGGCTATCCGTTTTACCAGGTCAACAAAGGTTTTACGGCCCTCATGTGTAGCGGTAATATCCAGAAAAACCAATTCATCTGCGCCCTGAGAGGCATAAAGAGCTCCCAGTTCAACAGGATCTCCCACATTCCGGATATTCACAAAATTTACCCCTTTAACGGTGTGGCCATCCCTGATATCCAGGCAGGGAATAATTCTTTTTGCAAGCATATTAATAATGGTATAAATCCCTTTTGCGGGATATAGCATGCAAATTAAACGCTATTGATTGTATTTTTCAATTTCCTGAAGACTAATTTTGCCTTCATAAATCGCTTTTCCGGTAATTACGCCTGGAACACCGGCGTCAGCCAGTTGATAAATGTCCTCCATGGATGCAATGCCGCCGCTGGCAATAAGGTAAAGATCCGGAAATGTCTTCAGCACTTCATTATACAAACCAAACGAGGGTCCCTGCAACATCCCGTCCTTACTGATATCAGTGGAAATTACTTTACGGATACCCTCTTTCGTGTAGGATTCAATAAATGGAATAAGCTCAATGGATGATTCCTCCTGCCAGCCTGCAATGGAAATTTTACCATCCCTGACATCAGCCCCTAAAATAATTTTCTCCGGGCCATAGGATTCTATCCAGGAAAGAAAGACTTCCCGGTCCCTTACGGCGATGCTGCCGCCCGTCACCATGGCCGCCCCGCTGTTGAAAGCGATCCTCAGGTCTTCATCACTTTTCAGTCCGCCGCCAAAATCAATTACCAATTGCGTCCTGGAAGCAATAGTCTCCAGCACCTTATGGTTTATGATCCGTTTGGCACGAGCCCCGTCCAGGTCTACCAGGTGGAGCCTTCCCAGACCGGCATCTTCAAACATCCGGGCTACTTCCAGCGGGTCTTCATTGTAAACGGTCTTCCGCTCGTAATCTCCCTGGCTGAGCCGCACGCATTTTCCACCAATAATGTCGATTGCCGGAATAATTTCAATCTTTGCCATTATAAACCCTCCAGGATCATTTTGAGTACAGCCTGGGCGGACCATTCCCGGTTAGCGGCTTCGCGAATGACCACAGAGGCCGGACTGTCAATCACCTCATCCGTAACGATCATGTTTCTTCTGACGGGCAGACAATGCATAAATTTTGCATTATCGGTAAGGTCCATCTTGGCCTGGTCGACGGTCCAGCTCCTGTCTTTGCTCAGAATCTGACCGTAATGGGTATAGGAAGCCCAGTTTTTGGCATAGATAAATTCGGCTCCTTCAAAAGCTTTTCGCTGATCGTATTCGACCTGAAGTCCATCCATAAATTCCGGAGCAAGCTCATATCCTTCCGGATGGGTCACGACCAGATCATAGTCCGCCTTCCTCATCCATTCCACAAAGGAATTGGGGACTGCCTGCGGCAATGCCCTCGGATGCGGGGCCCAGGTTAGGACCACTTTGGGCCTCGGCCTGGACTTCAGCTCTTCGATGGTCATCAGGTCGGCAAAACTCTGGAGCGGGTGGCGTGTAGCCGCTTCCATACTCACTACCGGTACCCCGGAATACTGGATGAACTGGTTCAGGATCTTTTCCTGGTAGTCATCCTCCCTGCTCTCAAAACGGGCAAATGAGCGGACGCCTATAATATCGCAATACTCGCCGATCACCGGAATAGCCTCCCTGAGGTGTTCCGGCTTGTCACCGTCCATTACCACACCAAGTTCCGACTCCATCTTCCAACCATCCTCATTCACATTGAGCACCATCGTGTTCATCCCAAGGTTCATGGCTGCCTTCTGAGTACTCAGTCGGGTACGCAGGCTGGAATTGAAAAAGATCAGCACCATGGTTTTGTTTTTGCCCAGGTGGCTGTATGCAAAAGGATTGTTCCTGACATCAAAAGCCACATCGAGGGCCTTCCGGAGATCGGGAATATCATTAACTGAAGTAAAATGTCTCATTTTATTTTGTTTTTCTGTTTACTGAAATAAAGTTTTTTTTTCGCAAAGAAAGGATGACGCGAAGCTATCTTCAGACAATAAGACTACATTGCCGATACCAGATCAGGCTTTCCTAACCTGTCCGGCTCCCTCCACGATCCACTTATAGCTGGTCAGTTCTTCAAGAGCCATAGGCCCGCGGGCGTGCAGCTTCTGGGTACTTATGCCAATTTCTGCGCCCAGACCGAACTGTCCCCCGTCGGTAAATGCGGTAGATGCATTGCTGTAAACAGCTGCCGCGTCAACCATTTTCCTGAATATTCCGATGGCCTCAGTATCTTCGGAAATGATCGCCTCACTATGTTTCGAACTGTATCTGGCAATCTGCCCGAGGGCCTCTTCCAGGGATCCCACAGTCTTAACTGACATTTTCAGCGAAAGGAATTCTGTACCAAAAGATTCTTCGGTGGCCGGGTGCAATAATTCTTCCGGATAACTCTTTTTCAAAACTTGATAGGAGGCTTCATCTGCATAAATTATTACTTCCTTGTGTAAAAGTTTTGAAGTGAGTTGCGGAAGTTCTTCCAGACGGCTTTTATGAACAATCAGACAGTCGAGGGCATTGCAGACCGATGGTCTGCGGGTTTTGGCATTGAATACAATTTCGGCGCCTTTAACAACATCACCAGCAGCATCAAAATAGGTATGGCAAATACCGGCGCCGGTTTCGATTACCGGGATGGATGCGTTTGATCTTACAAAATCGATCAGTCCCTGGCTCCCTCTTGGTATAATCAGGTCGATATAGCCCCGGGCATTCAACATTTCCATAGTTTCCTCCCTTCCTGCAGGTAAAAGGGCGACCATATCTTCTGGCACATCATATTTCCGAAGAACGCTTTTAATTATTCCTGTGATGGCGGTATTGGAACTGATGGCGTCAGATCCCCCCTTCAGCACGCAGGCATTGCCCGATTTCAGACAGAGTGCAAAGACATCGAAGGTAACATTGGGCCGGGCTTCGTAGATCACCCCGATTACGCCGAAAGGTACCGTTATTTTGCTTATTCTTAACCCGTTATCCATAACCTTTTCCATCAGGACCCTGCCGGTGGGATCCGGAAGCTCAGCCACATTGCGGATATCGGCGGCAATTCCGGCTATACGCTCTTCGGTTAGCTTCAGCCGGTCGAATTTGGGATCAGATGGATCCATCCGCTCCAGGTCTTTCCTGTTCTCCAGAAGGATATAACCGGTTTCCCTCACGGCTGTTTCAGCCAGTTCTGATAATACCCGGTTGATGGTCTGCCCGCTTACCAGGTTCATCAGACGTGAAGCTTTTAACGTATTTTCAAGTTGTTCCCTGATTACCATAACCATTACTTCCCATTTTCAAGATACAAATAGTCATAATGAATGAGAGGTTTCTGCCGGTCGGCAAGTTTCTCCCGTTCCAGCTTGTCAGATCCGAACTGTGCTTTTCCAATACCTATATAATGGTTATTCTCATCGGTTATCTTCAACAGATCCCCGGTTTTGAATTCTCCATACGTTTTCACCACACCTACCGGAAGCAGGCTGACGGCCTTATCGGACTGTAAAGCCCTGGCAGCGCCTTCATTAACGACGAGAACGGCCTTGGCAAAACTGCCAGAGTAGGCAATCCAGTTCTTTACACCCGATACCGGACGTTGTTCGGGAACAAACAAGGTATGCGGAACAGTCTTTCCTCTATCCATTATATCCAGCAGGATATTTTCCCTGCCGCCATTGGCCACATGAACGGGTATACCGCTGCTGGCCACTTTGCGGGCAATCCTGAGTTTGGTCATCATGCCCCCACGGCCAAAACCCGACATTTGTCCGGAAACATGGATTTCCTCATCGTCCAGGTCACTCCGGATTTCCGTAACGATTGTAGACTCCGGGTCAGCCGGATCGCCCGTATAGACCCCATCCACATTGGAAAGGATGATAAGTGCCTCAGAGTTGGCCATGGTGGCCATAAGTCCCGAAAGCTCATCGTTATCTGTGAACATGAGTTCGGTTATCGAGATCGTATCATTCTCATTGACAATAGGAATCACGCGGTTCTCCAACAGTGTTCCTATACAGTTCTTCATATTCAGGTAATGCGCCCGGCTGGAAAAGTTCTCCTTTGTGGTAAGTACCTGGGCACAGATCATACTATGCTCCCTGAAAAAATCGGAATACCGGTTGATCAGCTTAACCTGTCCGAGTGCTGCCCATAGCTGCCTCGACGAAACCGAATCATACTTTTTGGAGGGCATCAGTACAGACTTTCCGGATGCCACTGCCCCGGATGAAACCAGAATAATTTCCACACCCTCCCGGTGCAAAACAGCCAGCTGGTCGACCAGATGGGCGATCCGCGCCGTATTCAGCATACCATCGGGCTTTGTCAGCACGTTACTGCCCACCTTAACCGTTATCCTCCTGTATCTCAGATCCATTAACCCGGATTTTCCAGTTTCTCCACTTTCTTGTACGAGGCCAGCAGTCCCTGTATCAGGCTTGCGCTGAATCCCTTGTTTTCCATTTCATTGAGGCCCGTAATGGTGATTCCCCTTGGAGTGGTTACCTTATCGATCTCCTTTTCAGGATGGTTACCGGTCTCAAGCACCAGCTTGGCAGCACCCATAACCGTCTGGGCGGTTATAAACTGGGCCAGTTCTGCTCCAAAGCCAATCTCTACCCCACCTTGCATGGCTGCGCGGATATACCTTAATGCATAGGCTATACCACAGGCTGCCAGAACGGTTGCGGCTGCCATCAGTTCATCAGGAATGATGGCCGTTTTCCCCATTTTGTTGAACAGATCGATAACCGTTTGTTTATGTTCCTCGCCGCTTCCGTTGGTAGAAATCAATGTCATTGACTCCCTGAGGGCAATGGCTGTATTGGGCATGGCCCTGAATAACGGCAGATTTTTCCCGGTGATTTCACCCAACTCCCTGAGGTCGACACCGGCCACCAGGGAAATCAGTATCTTTTCCGGTGAAAGGACAACCGTCAGACTTTTCAGGATTTCCATTACCTGATAAGGCTTCACCGCAAGAATGACAATATCGGCCTCCCTGACAGCCTCCAGGTTATCAGAGCCGGTATTTACCCCCTGGCTTTTGAGCCGCGACAATAACTCCGTACGTCTTCTGGTTACATAGAGGTTAGACGCCATTATCTCTCCCGACTGGAGGAGCCCCTCGGTTATGGCGGTCCCCAGGTTACCACCGCCAATGATGGCAATTTTTTTATTCTGCATGATCAGCTATCTTCATTTAATGAATCAGGACTTTTTTCAGGGAATCCATAAAATATACAGCCTCCTTTTCCGTCAGACAGAGTGGAGGAAGCAGTCTTAAAGTATGGGTACCGCTGAATCCCGTAAAAATATGAAATTCATTTAATAAACGGGTCCTGATTTCTTTAACCGGATATGTGAATTCCACACCGATCATCAAACCGCGGCCCCTGACTTTTTTGTCACCCGGTAAATTTGCAAGTTCATTCATTAAATAACGGCCTATACTACCGGCATTACCGATCAGATTTTCTGATTTCATAACATCGAGGACAGCAATGGAGGCCGCAACGGCAAGATGGTTACCACCGAATGTGGTTCCCAACATGCCATGCCAGGGCTTGATGTCCGGGTGGATCAGAACACCACCAACAGGAAAACCGTTGCCCATGCCTTTGGCCACCGTTATGATATCCGGTTTAATATCGTCGTGCTGGTGTGAAAAGAACTTTCCAGAACGGCCATAACCGCTCTGTATCTCATCCAGGATCAGCAGGGCATTATACTTCAGGCACAAAAACCCGAGTGTTTTAAGAAATTGCTGATCAGGTATATGAATACCCCCTACCCCTTGAATACCCTCGACAAGGATGCCGGCAATTTCACCCCCGGAGAGGGCATTTTCCACGGCCACCAGGTCATTCAGCGGAAGAATGACCGCATTGTCGGTTTCATTTACCGGGGCTACAATTTTCGGATTATCGGTCAGAGCCACCGCAGCCGATGTCCGGCCGTGAAATCCCTTTCTGAAGCTGATAAATTTCTTTCTGCCGGTGATAAAGGATGCCAGCTTGATCGCATTCTCATTGGCTTCGGCTCCCGAGTTGCACAAAAAAAGCTGATAATCCGGGTATCCTGACAGATCGCCCAGCTTTTCGGCCAGTTCAACCTGAAGCGGATTCTGTACCGAATTGCTGTAAAATCCGATTTTACCTAATTGTTCAGTAATTTTTTGCACATAATGCGGATGGGTATGGCCGATGGAAATCACGGCATGACCACCATACAAGTCGAGATAGCTGGTCCCTTTGTCGTCCCAGACCGTGCAGCCCAATGCTTTAACAGGCGTAACGGGGAGCAGCGGATATACATCAAAAAGATTCATAGTTCATTTTTTATTAGAAAGCCATGGCTTTCAGTTTCAGTCCGGTACTTTCATCCAGGCCGAACATCAGGTTCATATTCTGGACAGCCTGACCGGAGGCACCTTTCAACAGATTATCGGTACAGCTGATAACAACCAGCTTATTGCCGTGTTTTTCAAGATAGAGAACTGCTTTATTGGTATTCACCACCTGTTTCAGGGACGGATTAACCGTTGACAAGGAAACGAATGGGTGTCCTGTGTAATATTCATCATAGAGATCACTGGCATCTTCCAGGGTTCCTGAATAATCGGTGTAGGCAGTAACAAAGATTCCGCGGGTATGATTTCCACGGATGGGAACAAAGTTGAATCCGGTGTTAAAACCCGGTTGCAATTGTTTCAGACTTTGCAGGATTTCCCCTTCATGCTGATGTTCAAAGATCTTATAGGCACTCAGGTTATTGCTTCTCCAGCTGAAATGGGTGGTTTCGGTAGCCTGCTGTCCGGCCCCGGTCGACCCGGTGATGGCGTTAACATGGACCTCCGAAAGAAGCAACCCGGCGGCGGCCAGCGGCAGCAACGCCAGCTGTATGCCGGTAGCGAAACAACCCGGGTTGGCCACAAAACGGGCGGTACGGATCTGCTCACGGTTCAGTTCGGGCAAGCCATAAATAAACGGATGCGCAGGATCGCTCTTCCGGAAGTCGGTACTGAGGTCGATTACTTTGGTATTGGCGGAAATCGGATGGCTGGCTAACCAGGCTTTTGATTTTCCATGCCCCTGGCAAAGAAACAACACTTCAACCTGGTCAGGCCAGGCTTGAGCGGTAAACCGCATTTCGGTTTCACCCAGTAAATCCTGATGAACGTCGGATACCAGATTTCCGGCGTTACTGGAGCTTTGTACAAAAACCAATTCTGCCTCCGGATGATGGATCAGTATCCGGATCAGTTCGCCGGCCGTATATCCGGCGGCGCCTATTATGCCAACTTTTATCATGTCAATGGTATCAAATGAAAATAGTAATCTGATTGTCAGGGCAACCAGCAGGCAGTGAAATACAGCCGTACAAAATTATCGCTTAAATGTCAGTCCCGGGCATCCGGATTTACGGTATGATATATCTTCAGGGCATTGCCCAGGATAGCGGTAAAGCCTTTCACATCCTCACCTGTCCAGGCTTTGCTTTCCTCACCATATTTTCCGAACACCGAACTCATCAGGTCATTGGGAGAATCCACGCCCATCAGTTCAAACCGGTAAGGTTTGAGTGCCACGAAAACCTTACCGTTCACGGTTGTCTGGGTACTTTCGAGGAAAGTCTCCATGTTGCGCATCACCGGATCGAGGTAGAGTGCTTCATGAAGGAACATGCCGTACCAGTTGGCAATCTGATCCTTCCAGTATAGCTGCCATTTGCTGAGGGTATGTTTTTCAAGCAGATGGTGGGCCTTGATGATCATCAGCGGGGCGGCGGCTTCAAAACCAACCCTTCCCTTTATTCCTATAATAGTATCACCAACGTGGATGTCCCTGCCAATGGCGAATGGCAAAGCAATCGCTTCCAGGGCCTGGATGGCCGCCGGACCGCTTTCATAACGTTTTCCGTCGATGGCTTTCAGTTCGCCTTTCTCAAACAGCAGCTCAACCTCTCTGGAATCTTCCGCAGAAAGCTGTGTTGGATAGGCACTCTCCGGAAGAGGCTTATCTGAGGTAAGGGTCTCCTTACCCCCGATGCTGGTACCCCAAAGGCCCTGGTTAATACTGTACTGCATCTTGATAAAATCATCTTCCACGCCGTGCTTCCTAAGATAGTCAATCTCCTGCTCCCGGCTGAGGGCCAGGTCACGAATCGGGGTAATAATCTGGATTCCGGGCGACAAAACCTGGAAAGTCAGGTCAAAGCGGACCTGGTCATTTCCTGCACCGGTACTGCCGTGGGCGACATAGCGGGCCCCGATTTTTCTGGCATATTCAATGGTAGCAATAGCCTGGAATACCCTTTCCGAACTTACAGAAATCGGATAGGTATTGTTCCGCAGCACATTACCATACACCATGTAGCGGATACATTTATTGTAATACTCTTCGGTAATATCAACCGAAACATGCTCTTTTGCCCCAAGACGGTAGGCTTTCTCCTCGATTCTTGCCAGGTCGGCGTCGGTAAAGCCACCGGTATTGGCGATTGCAGTATAAACGTCAAAACCTTTTTCTTCTGTCAGATACTTCACACAAAAGGAGGTATCCAAACCGCCACTGAAGGCCAAAACCAATTTTTCTCTCATATCTTTTTATTTATTCATTGATGTCTGTTCAACAGTCTTATCAGTCTGGCCGGAAGCCTTCTTTTCCCTGAACTTACGGAGCAAATTCAGTGCATACTTCGGACTCAGCTTTCGCATATAATCCAGCAAAGACCTTTTTTTAATTTCACTTCCGTTCCCGTTCTTTTCCGTTTCCCACGCAGGATCATAGAGCATCCCTGTACACAGGCACTTGGTCCGGTTGGTCCGCTGAAGGATATCATAATTCACACATCCCTGGCATCCCTTCCAGAAGGATTCGTCATCGGTCAGTTCAGAATAGGTAACCGGCCGGTAACCCAGCTGATGATTAATCTTCATCACGGCCAGGCCGGTAGTCAGACCAAAGATTTTTGCCTCAGGAAACTTTGTCCGGCTAAGCTCAAAAGCTTTCATTTTTATGGCTTTGGCCAGTCCAATCCCACGGTAATCAGGATTTACGATAAGACCGGAATTGGCCACATATTTGGAGGTTCCCCAGGTTTCAATATAACAGAACCCTGCGAACTCTTCCCCGTCGAGGGCAATGATCGCCTTGCCCTCTTCCATCTTGGTCGCCAGATATTCATAAGTACGCCGGGCAATACCTGTCCCGCGCTGTTTGGATGCCACATCAATGTGGTCATTGATGGTATCTACATATTTAAGGTGCTGTGCACCTGCAACTTCTATCCGTATATTTTTAAGTTCTCTCATCGCCCGTTGACATCAATTTCTTTACTTTAATAATATATGTTTTCAGATTTTATCTTTCAGATACGGCATTATTCTCTTTAATGCCGATACAAACTCAGGCCGGGATACTCCTTCCTTGATGATTACGAGTATGGTGTCGTCTCCGGCAATGGTTCCCAGAATCTCCCACGGATTGGCATTGTCGATCACGGCTGCAATACTGCTTGCGTAGCCCGGAAGAGTCCTGATCACGCTCAGGTTTCCCGAAAAACGGATGCCCCTGAAACCATCGGCCAGAAAGTTGATCCGGTCAGGATCCCTATTGGGTTCCGGATTATTCACCATCCCGGGCATAACATAAACATAACCTTCACTGGCGTCCGCTACTTTGGCGACCTGCATCAGTTTGAGATCACGCGACAAGGTAGCCTGTGTCAGGTTAAATCCTCTCTCCTTTAATAGTTCAAGAAGTCTTTCCTGGCTGGCAATCCTGTCCGTTGTGATGATCTGCCGGATGGTCTGGTGTCTCTCAGACTTATTTTTCACAAATGTATATTTATGCTATTTTTTTGCAAATTTATGCATTATTATTCACACAAGACTAATTTTTATCCAAAAAATGCATATTTTTGCCAAGGATTAATTTTTAACATCAATTCTGTAGGAGAATGCAGAACAAGACAAAACTAAAAGTTAAATCAGGAAGGACGTGACGCTTGAACTACCAGTGTAGATAAGGCGTTTTTTTTAACCATAAAAACAAGATGGGCATGTTAGAGGCAACAAAAGCAAAATTGATTCTGGAAGACGGGACTGTTTTCGAGGGCAAGTCGTTCGGGTATGAAAAATCGGCTGCAGGTGAAGTAGTTTTTTATACGGGCATGACCGGTTATCCCGAAAGCCTGACCGATCCGTCCTATTCGGGACAGATTCTGGTATCCTCCTATCCGATGATCGGGAACTACGGAGTACCCAAAGACGAGACGGAAGACGGGATCAGCCGGTTTTTTGAATCGGAGAAGGTTCATATCACAGGACTGATCATATCCGATTATTCGTTTGAATTCAGTCACTGGAACGCAGAGAAGAGCCTTGGTGAATGGCTGAAGGAGAACCAGGTGCCTGGTCTGTATGATATCGACACCCGGGCACTTACCAAGATTCTCAGGGAAAAGGGATCCCTGAAGGGTAAGATTGAATTTTCAGGGGATCCGGTAGAATTTTACGATCCGAACCTGGAAAACCTGGTTGCCAGGGTAAGTTGCCGGGAAATTAGCACCCATGGAAACGGGCAGCACAAAATCGTACTGGTTGACTGCGGGGTCAAGCACAACATCATCAGGTGCCTGATCAGCAGAGATTCAACTGTGGTAAGGGTTCCTTGGGACCATGACTTCACCGGGATGGAATACGATGGCATTTTCCTGACCAATGGGCCGGGCGACCCGGCCATGTGCGGGGTAACTGTGGGCCATATCCGGAAAATCCTGGACGACGACAAGCCATTGATGGGCATATGCCTGGGCAACCAGTTATTAGCCAGGGCTGCTGGTGCCGACACCTTCAAGCTGAAATACGGACACCGCAGCCACAACCAGCCGGTCATTCTTACCGGAACTGACCGGTGTTTCATAACCCCTCAGAACCATGGGTACGCGGTTGCCCCCGAAACATTAGGCGATGAGTGGGAAGCATTGTTTGTCAATGCGAATGATGGCACCAACGAAGGGATCCGGCATAAAACCAAGCCCTTCTTTTCCACTCAGTTTCACCCGGAAGCCACCAGTGGCCCGGTAGATACCGAGTATCTCTTCGACGATTTCATTGCCAGCATTGTCGAACATAAAAGCAGACAACTGGGCTGAAAGTCAGAATGAAAACAAGTTTATCGCAACAATCATCCGAAATTCAAAGAAAATGACAGATATAACCATAAAGAAAGCATTGATTCTCGGTTCAGGAGCACTGAAAATCGGTGAGGCCGGAGAATTCGACTACAGCGGTTCGCAGGCCCTGAAGGCCCTGAAGGAAGAGGGAGTAGAAACCATCCTGATCAATCCCAACATTGCAACCATCCAGACATCCGGAGAAATTGCGGACAAGATTTATTTTCTTCCGGTAACACCCTTTTTCGTGGAAGAAGTGATCAAGAAGGAGCAGCCACAGGGCATCCTGCTTGCTTTTGGAGGCCAGACCGCCCTGAACTGTGGTGTGGCGCTTTACAAAAGCGGAGTGCTTGAAAAATATAATCTCAAGGTGGTGGGTACGCCGGTCCAGGCGATTATGGAAACCGAAGACCGCGAACTGTTTGCCAATATGCTCGGTGAGATCGGTGTAAAAACACCCCAGAGCATTGCCGCCACCAACATGGATGAAGCCCTGGCTGCGGCCAACAAGCTGGGCTACCCGCTGATTATCCGGGCTGCCTATACCCTTGGCGGATTAGGGAGCGGATTCTGCAACAACGAGCCTGAACTTACCGCCCTGGCATCGAAGGCATTCAGCTACAGTCCTCAGATCCTGGTGGAAGAATCCCTTAAAGGCTGGAAAGAGGTGGAGTATGAGGTAGTCCGCGACCGTTTCGACAACTGCATAACGGTCTGTAACATGGAGAATTTTGATCCTCTGGGGATCCATACAGGGGAGAGTATTGTGGTAGCTCCCTCACAGACCCTTTCCAACACAGAATATCATAAACTTCGCGCCGTATCCATCAAAATCATCCGGAGAGTGGGTGTGGTTGGAGAATGCAACGTACAATTCGCACTTGATCCCCACAGCGAAGACTACCGGGTAATTGAAGTAAACGCCAGGCTTTCAAGATCATCTGCGCTGGCTTCGAAAGCCACCGGCTATCCGCTGGCCTTTGTGGCTGCGAAACTCGGACTTGGTTATGGATTGCACCAGCTGCATAACTCAGTTACAAGGGTCACCACAGCAGCCTTTGAGCCGGCCCTGGACTACTGCGTAGTGAAGATCCCACGCTGGGACCTGAGCAAATTCACGGGCGTAAACAAAATCATTGGCAGTGCCATGAAAAGCGTTGGGGAAATTATGGCCATCGGAAGGTCTTTTGAAGAAGCGATTCAAAAAGGGATCCGTATGGTTGGACAAGGGATGCACGGATTTGTCGGAAACCGAGAGGAAATTACGATCGAAGCGGTCGAAGAAGAACTTGCAAACCCGACAGACAGGAGGATATTTGCCATAGCCGAGGCTTTCCACAGGGGCTATACCATTGAAGAAGTTTACCAGAAAACAAAAATCGACCGCTGGTTCCTTCAGAAACTTCAGAATATTTTTGTACTCAGAAATACCTTGCAAAATTACGGGTCACTCGAATCCCTGCCCGAAGATCTCCTGAAAATTTCCAAGAAAGCTGGTTTCTCTGACTTCCAGATTGCCCGGCTGGTGTTAAAACTCCCGTCAAACAGGATGGAAGAGGGTGTACTAAAGGTCAGGGCCTTCCGGAAAAACATGGGCATCCTCCCTGTGGTCAAGCAGATAGACACCCTTGCCGGCGAATACCCCGCACAAACCAATTACCTCTATTTAACCTACAATGGAACAGAAAATGACGTCTCTTTCAATCACGACAACCAATCGGTGATTGTATTGGGATCGGGAGCTTACCGAATCGGCAGCTCGGTAGAATTTGACTGGTGTTCGGTGAATGCCGTTAAAACCATCCAGCAGCAGGGTTACCGGTCGGTAATGATCAACTACAATCCGGAGACCGTCAGTACCGATTACGACACTTGCGACCGGCTGTATTTCGATGAACTTACCCTGGAAAGAACCCTCGACATTATTGATCTGGAGCAGCCGCACGGAGTGGTGGTCTCCATGGGCGGACAGATCCCCAACAACCTGGCCATGAAGCTTCACCGGCAGAACGTGCCGATATTGGGAACTTCTCCGCTGAAGATTGACAATGCAGAAGACCGGGATAAATTCTCTTCACTGCTCGACAGCATCGGCGTGGACCAGCCCAGGTGGGCCAAGTTGTCCACCATCGATGAAATCAGGAAGTTCATAGACCTGGTCGGCTATCCCGTGCTCATCAGACCTTCCTATGTTTTATCGGGCGCAGCCATGAATGTGGTCTCCAACGACGAACAGCTGGACCATTTTCTGAAAATGGCTGCAGATGTTTCTAAGGAACACCCCGTGGTGGTCAGCGAATTTATTGAGAATGCCAAGGAGATAGAGGTAGATGCGGTGGCTTCCAATGGAGAACTGATCGCTTACGCCATCTCTGAGCACGTGGAGTTTGCCGGCGTACATTCCGGAGATGCCACCATCGTGTTCCCACCGCAGAAGCTCTATGTGGAAACCATCCGCCGGGTAAAAAAGATCTCCCGGAAGATTGCCCGGGCGCTGGAAATCACCGGACCATTTAATATCCAGTTTCTGGCCAAGGACAATGACATTAAGGTAATCGAGTGTAACCTGAGGGCATCACGCAGCTTCCCGTTTGTTTCCAAGGTAATGAAACTGAACCTGATTGACCTGGCGACTAAAGTGATGCTGGGCATACCGGTAGAAAAACCCGACAAATCATTCTTCGAGCTGGATTATGTCGGGGTGAAGGCACCCCAGTTCTCGTTTGCCAGACTTCTGAATGCCGATCCGGTCCTGGGAGTCGATATGGCATCGACCGGTGAGGTAGGCTGCATCGGCGAAAACTACTATGAGGCCATCCTTAAAGCGATGCTTTCGGTAGGATATACCATTCCAAAGAAAAACATACTGATCTCTTCAGGACCATCAAGGTCGAAGATTGAATTGCTGAACAGTGCCCGCATGCTGGTTGACAGAGGCTACAACCTTTTTGCCACCGAAGGCACCCATAAATTCTTTATGGAAAATGGTGTTCCCAATACCCTTCTCCATTGGCCCGACGAGGAAGACAGGCATCCGAATACCCTCGAGTACCTGAAGCAAAAGAAGATAGACCTGGTTATCAATATTCCGAAGAATTTTACCCGGAGGGAATTAAGAAACGGCTACAATATCCGCAGAAATGCCATCGATTTCAATATTCCGCTGATCACCAACTCCAGGGTGGCCAGTGCGTTTGTCTACGCTATCTGCAAATATAGCCCTGAGACGCTTTCGATTAAAAGCTGGGAGGAATATAACTGATACCGGCGCCATAGATTGCACTTAGGTTCCCCTTCCTTTGGCAGGGGAACCTAAGAATATGCTAAACAACACACCCGTTAGACGGGATATTTAAAAAGAAATCCGCAATTTTGCCGGTAATTAATCATCAATCTGTCATGAAGAGAAGAGACTTTCTGCAGACCGCTGCCATTACAACTACAGCCATGGCTGTACCATCGATACTTTCCGCTTCGGTGCCACCACCCACGAAGCAAAAACCTCTGAAAATCGGTGAAGGCACTACCATTTTATTTCAGGGCGATTCTATTACCGATGCCGGACGTGAAAAGACCAGGGAACTTCCCAATTCCGGAAGTTCATTCGGAGGCGGATATGCCTTTTTAGCCGCATCTTCCCTCCTGAAAAACTATGCTACTGAAGGCCCCGTGATCTATAACCGGGGAATCAGCGGCAACAAGGTATTCCAGTTAGCCGACAGGTGGCAGAAAGATTGTCTGGATCTCAAACCGGACATCCTGAGTATACTGATCGGAGTGAACGATTACTGGCATATGAGAAACGGCCAGTATGACGGGACGGTTGAAGTATATGAAAAAGATTTCAGGAAACTGCTGACCGACACCAGAGCAAAATTACCGGGTGTAAAACTGGTGATTTGCCAGCCGTTTATTCTTACCGGAACATCGGCAGTGGATGAATCATGGGTAGCTCCGTTTGCCCCGTATCAGGCTGCGGCTGAAAAAATCTGCGGGGAATTTGATGCGATATGGGTACCTTTCCAGAAAGTATTCGATGAAGCCCTGAAACATGCCCCGGCAAGCTGGTGGGCACCCGATGGGGTACATCCTTCGATGGCAGGTGCTTACCTGATGGCAGCAGCCTGGATGAAGGCTGTCACCGGTATCCAGATTTAGCGTTTATCAGATATTAACACTCTCTAAAGTACCGTTGCTCATAATCCGGAAACACGGATTGGCAAAGCCACAATCACTCCTGATTACCAGCATACCTAATGAAATACCGGTTGTATCCGGCCGGGCATCAATTCCGGCCAGACCCGACCTGAATTCCGGAAGCTGGTGGATGGTATCACCTGAAAGCGTGGAAACGGTTAGCCCCAAATCCGGGTGTGCCGTAAATATCCACTGATCATGTTTCAGAGTGTCAATCTTCTGCAGGGATTGCGCTGTTACTGATGCTTCAACAAGAACCTGCGGATGGCTGCCGACTATACCTGCCCTGTAACAGAATGCGTAGATCAGCAGTCCGGCTAAAAACGCCATTATCAAAACGTCCTTAAACTTCATAGCTGCGAACCGGTCATCTGGTTACCCTTTTAAACGGTTCAAAATATTTTAAAATTAACTAATTACCTTTAATCCTGACTTGACCCAATACGACCAAATTTCGGGCCGCAAACATATATCAAAATTTCATATATATTGCGTATTTTGCGGTGAATTTACAAAATCTTCACAACGATGAAACAAAACCTGACCATTATCATGTTAATTATCCTGACACCATTTATAATTAAGGCACAATCCGGAAAAGCGGACTCATTCCGTCCGGGAGAGATCTGGCCTGATGATCAGGGAATCCATATCAATGCACACGGAGGAGGAATATTGTACCACAACGGAGTTTATTACTGGTATGGTGAACACAAGACCGAAGGTCCGGGAGGCAACCGGGCCAATGTAGGGGTACAGGTATATTCATCAACCGATTTATATAACTGGAAGAACGAAGGAGTCGCGATGGCAGTAGTCGATGATGAAAACAGTCTGATAGTCAGGGGATGCGTAATTGAAAGACCTAAAGTAATCTATAACCGGAAGAACAATAATTTTGTCCTGTGGTTTCACCATGAACTGAAGGGAATGGGCTATACCGCAGCCAAAACGGGAGTGGCGGTAAGTAATTCTCCAACCGGGCCATTCCAATATCTGGGAAGTATAAATCCCAATCCGGGAATATGGCCGCTAAACTTTACCGAAGAGCAGAAAAACAGTACCTATCCTGATAATATGAAGTCATGGACCCCTGAGTGGATTCAGGCGGTAAAGGATGGAATGTTTGTGGTCAGGGACCACAAAAAGGGCCAAATGGCCAGGGATATGACGCTTTTTGTGGATGATGACGGAAAAGCTTACCACATCCATGCATCAGAAGAGAACCTGACCCTGCACATTGCAGAACTGGATGAAGATTACACCGCATTTTCAGGAAGGTATGTCAGGATACTTCCTGCTGGTCATAATGAAGCGCCGGCAATTATCAAAAGAAATGGCAAATATGTCATGATAACCTCGGGTTGCACCGGATGGGATCCCAATCCGGCCAGATCGGCAATAGCCAGTCATATTTTCGGTCCCTGGCAGGAACTGGGAAATCCATGTATTGGTGAGGGTGCTGAAATAACCTTCGATTCACAGAGTACGTATATCATACCTGTGGCAGGCAAGCCTGACTATTATATTTTTATGGGAGACCGCTGGCGTCCGAAAAATGCCATCGACGGCAGATACATATGGTTACCGCTTGAATTCGACGGTGACAAACCCATATTGCGCTGGTATTCTGAGTGGAGCATACCCTAATTAAGTATATTATGAAACTGAGAAACAACAAAATCCTCTGCTTTGGTGAAATCCTGTGGGACAGGCTTCCTTCCGGGTCAAAGCCCGGGGGAGCTCCTATGAATGTAGCCCTCCACCTGCAGAGATTCGGGTTGTCACCCTCGTTTGCCAGCAGGGTTGGCGACGATGAGGCAGGCAGGGAACTCATTGCATTCCTGAAAGAAAACCATATGAAAACCGGTCTGGTGCAAAAGGGTAAAACCCTGCCAACAAGTGAGGTTATTGTCACCCTCGACAAATCCGGAAATGCTTCGTACAGGATATGCGAACCCGTTGCATGGGACAATATCGCCCTTACGCGTAAGCTGACAGATCGGGCAGAATCGGCGGGCATTATTGTTTTTGGCTCCCTTGCAGCCCGGAATGACATCACCAGGCATACCCTGCTGAATTTACTGAATACTGCGGCTTTCAGGATCTTCGACGTAAACCTGCGACCGCCTTATGACCATCAGGAAACGGTAGAATTGCTCCTCAGCAGGAGCGATTTTGCCAAAATGAATGATCATGAATTATCGGCACTGGCTAAATGGCTTAAACTAACCTGGTATGACGAGAAATCAGCGATGGAAAAGATAGCTGACCATTTCGGTCTGACCGGAGTATGCGTTACCAGGGGAGAAAAGGGCGCCGCACTTCTGTTGGGAGGTGAATACAACGAACATCCCGGCTTCAGCGTAACCGTTAAAGATACCGTCGGTTCGGGAGACGCATTCCTCGCAGCACTAATTTTCTCATTTACACAGAATAAGATGCCGAATGAATGCCTGGAACTGGCTTGTGCCGCAGGCAGCCTGGTAGCCTCCCGCGATGGGGCAACCCCTTCCTATACCATGGAGGACATTGCAGGGATTATTCAGTCTGCCTGAACTAGCATCGATGGTAATTGACTGATAGAAATCTCACAAATCGTAACCTTTTTCTCTCAATCCCCGTATAAGTCCCTCCAACCGGTGGTAAAACTTATCGTTTCTGTCGGGATGAGTTCCGGGATGTATCAGCAGAATTACGCCGTTGAGCCCAGCGGGATCTTTCTCTTCAAACTGCCACAGCCTTTCCGTCAATTCCTCCGACGAACGGTAATTACTCATTTCGGGTGTGGTATAATCGGCATTCGTACCGGTTCCGGGTGTAAAATTGATGAGCTGCAGTCCGGCCTCCCTGCTCCACTCACTAATCTGAAGATTATACCACTCATAAGGAGCCAGGAACAGGTTTACTGCCGACAGATCTACCCCAAACCGTTCAATCTCCTCCATATTCCGGGTAAGATCTTCAATAAACCCGTCATGACTGATCAGCAGGGAATCCCGTTTCTCCCAGGGAACGTACAGAAGGTGCTTATCTGAGTGGGGCCCCAGATAATGGCCGTCGTTTATGATGCGCTCAACGATACCCCTGAAATCAGGATTTCTAAGGAAATTACCGGTCAGAAAAAAATAGCCTTTTACCTTCATAGTGCCCAATACATTTAGTACATGTTCTGCACCATCGGCATATTCATCGCCGGAAAAAAGCAGGTATACCTTTTTTTCTGCCTGGTCGCCCCGGATAACGGCCCCATGGTTATCCTGTACCGCCATCGGTGAAAGAAAAGGTTCCCCCGTCACTTCACGATGTTCAAAAAAACGGACCACTTCTCTCAGCAGGGCCCGTCGCTCTTCAGCATCCGTAATGGACTCAACCGGAAATCCCATCACAAACGAACGATAATTTCCGTTAAAGGAAACCGCTGCTCCCACCAGGTTCCCTGAATACCGTAGCGCCGAAAAGGCACTGTCACCGGCAGGCAGTATTCCATCGGGAGCTTCAACAGTATAAATTTCAGGATGATACTCCTGGTTAAATGATCCGGACGAGGTAAACCAGGGTTTCCCATAATGGGTTGCTTCGAACTTCCCGATATTGGATGCATGATTGGTCCGCCAGGTAAACCTGAGTATATCACGGGCAAATTTCAAGGCTGCAGAATCTTCATTCAGCATAAGGTCTGTACCCACATAAGCGCCGCTTAGGAGAATATTCCCCCCTTGGGAGGCGATTTCTGTAACCTTGTTCATAAATTCAGGCGTGTAAATCTGAAAACAGATCTCAGAGCCAGCAGGACCTGAAGGGGTCGACAGCTCTTCTCCCATCAAAATATCGACGGCGAAATAGGGGGAAATATCGAATTCCGGACGACAGAAGGCCTCGTCACTGACCGAGACCCAGGAATAACCGTTCGCCCCAAACAGGTCCAAGCCGTGCATGGCTGTGTAATCAAAACGGTTTCCGTATTCAGGTAGCCCCTCCCGGTCGCTGTGACTGCTGCCCCACCCTGGGTTGTCGTCGTCCATCCAGGGGTAAGCACGGTCATAATTATACTGCCTTCCCGTATACATATACGATTCTTTGTCGGCAACACCCTCATCGTTCCACCATTCAATACCGGCTTTTATGGTATTGTCAAACCACGTAGGCCCACTTACTCTATCAAAACCGTTGACTACCAGCCCCGTACCTTTTCGCCCGGACAGTCTTGCTGACAATACTTCAGTAGGAAAACTCTCACCCCCACTGTTATAAGCCGTTATTCTGTATTGGTGAATTGCTGACCTATCCCTGATGCCGATGATGGCAAAAGTATCCGCGACACTCCTTATTTCAACAAAACCACGGTCATGAATACTTTGGTAAATCTTGTACCCATTGGGTTTAGCGGAGGATTCCAGCGGATCAACTACCGGACGCCAGGATAGGATTAATTCCTCCTCCCCGTTTCTGGCAATGGCAAAGTGATCCGGTGGCAGGGGTTGAACCACATAGTCGCGCCCCTCGCTCGCAGCGATATATTTCAGCATACCCTTATAGATAGATCTGCTTACCGAGAACCTGAAACGGGGATCGAGGCCAAATCTCATATCGGCAAGGTTTTGATGAGATAGCAGTTCCAGCAGCATGGACGGCACATTAGGCCGCCAGGCTTCCGAGTACTGCCTGTCCCACAAGCCTCGCCTGGACCAGTCCGGATTATGTAATACCCTGATATCTTCCACAATCTGGGATTGAATCATATCAGACAGATCCCGGCTGCCCATCCTGGAAAAACCATCGGGGAAAGAGCCTTCATCCGGCCAGGTGCTGTATATGGCCAGCGTTCCGATTACCTTTTCGGCAGGAGTGATTCCGGCATCGGTATGAAAAGAAAAAGCGAGGTCAACGGGAACTCCCAGCCCCCTGGTTTTCCGGTCCTTTTGCGGGCCGGAGGGGCTGCCCTTCAGATAGTTCACCCACTCTCCCCTCGACATGTAATCATCGTTATAGTCGTTTTTGCCGTCGTTCAGGCTATACACCAGGGTATCCGGAAATCCGGCATACTGAAGATAGTACCTGGCACCTTCCATGAACCGCGGCCGGCCGCTGGTTTTCCATGTAAAGCGGGAATGGCCGCCGATGGTGGTTTCTTCAGCCGGCTGGCCGCCATCGCGCAGTGACCATACATTTGAAACCACCGATCCGGGAGGGCGTCGGGCAACATTGCCCATCCCGCCTCCAAACCGCACGGCATCAACGGAAATAGTCGAACCTGTTTCTCCTGCAAGGCTGACATACACCCCCTGGGATTGCCCATCCGGATTATGCCGGTCAAACCTGAAAGTTCCCAGATAAACCCACGTACCACCGCCAATCCTTTGGTTTGCAACAAACTCATCGGAACCCGCTGCATGAACCACCTCATAAACCACCTGGCTGCTGCTGTTTTTAGAAGTCTGCCACGAAACATACACCCCGTAATAACCAGGTTCAAAGTCTGCCTCAACACCAACCCGTGCATCACTTCCCGGTATTGCAGCATATCGAAGTGAGGTTCCCCCGGCAAATGGATTATCTCCCGGAAAGAGTGTATCCTTCAGAAGAAACCCTTGAGGTTCAGATACAGACAGAACATTATCAGGCACCCTATACCTGACCCCCCGGGCAGAACCGTCATTATCACCGATCAGCTCCCTGGTCTGCGTATCCCGCTCTACCGGCAAAAACACTGACGCCCCGCTGTTTTCAAGCATAGGTACCAGATAAGGAAGGACAAATCCGCGGGTCAGAAGGTCTTCCACCGTACTGAACAACCTGGGCCTCTGCCACTTCCATCTGTCCTGGCGGGACTCGTAATACCAGCCATGACTGGGCCATACAGCTATGTTGTTATAATACAAGCCTCCGGAGTATCGGAAAGCATTACGGTTTTTAACAAGGGGAATTCTATCATCAGATAATCCCCTGAACCTTGCCGGATCCGGATTCAGGGTATGTCTGTAACTGTTGGGAATCAGATCCTCCAAAACTTTCCCTGAAGTGTGAATTTTCAGGTCAAGGTTACGGTATTTCCGTGACAAATGATCCCTGACAGAAACATGCAGCAGGGAAACGGTCTCTTCCCTGACCGGAAGGTACGAAAGCGATGGACTGAAGAACAGGTCAAGCGATTTCATTCCGGGATTTAGCGAGACCGAATCAAGGGTAACCCTGCCCACGTGGTTCCACTCAGGGAATACGGTAGTCCAGTTCTCCAACTGCTTCCCGATCCTTCGTTCATGCCTTTGGTGTGCCCGGTCCTGTCCGTAAGCAATATCCGGAATTAAAGTAAATCCGGCAATACCGAATAATATACTGATTATTAAATATTTAGTATTCATAAGCCGTAATCGGTTCAATAATTCATCAAATTTATAAGGATTAAGTGGAAATTTAACATGAATGATGGTAACTTTATGATCCTGAAACCAATAAATATAATTCTTCCTTATTATGAAACGACGAATCATTTACCTGTTGTTCATAGGTTTGCTGGTTTCCTGCGCTCAGGGAAAAATCAGCCTTGAAACACTGCTGAAGGAGATGACGGACCGTGAATCGATCGCACGCTTTCCGGACCCTGGTTTTACCCTTAAACAATTCAGCAGTTATGACCGCGCGATGATTGTACCCGGCGACAGCACCTGGTTTGCCAACTGGGACCGTTCCATGTTTATCAGGACCGAAGAAAATCAGGGGAGAAAGGAGTATGTTATGCTGGATACAGACGGTCCCGGATCTGTGGTGAGGTTTTGGATGACCTTTGCAGGGGAAAACTCAGGGCTGGGCATTCTCCGGATATATTTCGACGGTAATACACAGCCTGAGATTGAAGGAACCGCCTTTGACATTCTCAGCGGACAGTTGTTGACAGAATTCCCCATGGCTGCATCCGTTTCTGAAGAGACCAGGTATGAGAACCGCGGGCACAACCTGTACCTGCCACTCCCCTATGCCAAACACTGTAAAATTACCTATCAGTCGGACAACATCAGGGATGCCGGTGCAAAAACGGGAGGGGAAGCGGTGTATTACAACATCAATTACAGGACCTATCCTGCACGAACAAAAGTCCAGACTTTCACCATGGAAAATCTGAAGAAAAATGATGAACTGGTAAAAGAGACCAACCGGCTGCTTGCAACATTCGGGCGGGAGATTAAGCAAACATTGACGCAAAACAGTTCTGCGAGTGTTATCCTGGAGCCTGGAAAATCGATTACCCTTCCGCATGACGGTAGTCTCGCCATCCGGAAATTCAGCATAAAAACTGATCCCTCCATAACCCCGCAGATGCTTCGTTCACTGGTCATTGAAATGAGGTTTGACGGTCAGCGCACCGTCTGGTGCCCGCTGGGCGATTTCTTTGGAACAGGTTATCAATTAAGGCCCTCGGACACCTGGTATACATCAGTTAAGGATGACGGGACTATTGAATGTTACTGGGTGATGCCCTTCAGGGAAGAAGCCCTGATTACCGTGCACAACTACGGTACGGAGCCCGTTCCCGGAATAATGCTGGAGACCGGTCTGGCCCCATGGAAATGGGACAGGAAATCGATGTATTTCGGGAGCACATGGCATCAATACAGTCATTTGCAGACGGGGGAAATGAAGAACAACGAAGGCGGTGGGGGACCTTTCGACATAAATTATGTCACCCTTAACGGGAAAGGTGTATACGCCGGAGATGCGATTGCGCTGTTCAATACGGTATATGCCTGGTGGGGCGAAGGGGATGAAAAAATATATGTCGACGGAGAGGATTTCCCGTCCCATGTAGGAACCGGCACTGAAGACTATTACGGGTACGCCTGGTGCCGGCCTGAAAAGTTCACCAACCATCCGTTTATCTCACAGCCGGATGGAAGTGGAAACTTCTGGCCGGGATACACAGTAAACATCCGCCAGCGCAGTCTGGATGGCATTCCGTTTAACTCCTCCCTGAAGTTTGACATGGAGATGTGGCACTGGACCAGCGCTACCATTAACTTTGCCCCGGTTACCTGGTGGTATATGGTTCCCGGAGGAAGTACCAATCAGTCAGAAGACACCGACGGCATCAGCCAGAAAGTGGCTCTCCGCCGGAGTGACATAATTCCTCCGGTACTTTCCAATGGGCTTATTGAAGGTGAAAACATGACTATCAAAAGCCTTACCGGGGGAAATGTGAGTTATCAGAATTCCAGCCGATGGGGCTGGAGCCAGAATGTGCAGCTCTTCTGGACAGGAGGAGAACCGGGTGACACGCTGTCGACCACATTTGAAAGTACGGAAACTTTTGAAGCCCACGTAACCGCTGTGTTTACTGCAGCACCCGACTATGGGAGCGTCAGGCTTCAGATAAACGGGAGCCCTGTTCCGGGCGTTTTCAACCTGTACCACCCTGAAGTGACCACCAGAGAAATCTATTTAGGGAGAAAACGAATCCATTCAGGCGAAAATACCCTGTCGGTAATGATCACCGGGAAGAGCCCGACCGATGGCAAAGCCTTTTTCGGACTGGATCTGCTTAAGATCAACCGTTAGAGGGGCATAAAAACCGAAAGGGACGATAATTCCTGACATTGAGAATGTTCAGGCCGTAACGTGTTCTTCGGCCCTATAGGATGAGCGGACCAGCGGACTGCTTTCAACAAAGCGGAATCCTTTCTGAATACCGATTTTGCGGTATTCTGCAAATACTTCCGGAGGAAAATATTCTTTAACAGGCATATGGGTTGCCGTGGGCGCCAGGTACTGCCCGATGGTCATCACCCGGGCACCGGCTTCCAGAAGGTCGTCCATGGTTTGCAGGACCTCCTCCCTGGTTTCTCCCAATCCAAGCATAATTCCAGACTTGGCAATCCGGCCCTGTGAAGCGATATACCGGATCACATCGAGGCTCCGGCGGTATTTGGAAGCAAACCGGACAAACGGTGTCAGGCGCTCGACGGTCTCCAGGTTATGGGAGATCACGTCAGGATTGGCATCAATCACCTGTTGGATCAATTCGGTTTTTCCGCGGAAATCAGGGATAAGCACCTCGATCCGGGTTTCCGGATTCAGCCTTTTCACTTCGGTGATGGTTCGTGCCCAGATGGCCGCCCCCTGGTCATCCAGATCATCACGGTCGACCGAGGTGATGACACAATGTTTTACACCCATCAGCCTGACCGTTTCAGCCAGTTTCTCAGGCTCAAGTTCATCCGGTGGAAGCGGCCTTCCGGATTTAACCGCACAAAATTTGCACCGGCGGGTGCAGATATCGCCTAAGATCATAAACGTTGCGGTTCCGCGGTTCCAGCATTCCCCGATATTGGGACAGTTACCGCTGGTGCATATGGTATGCAGCCCGTGGCGTTCTACCAGGTTTTTTACCCTGGAATAACTCTCGCCTTTGGGCATTTTCATTTTCATCCATTTGGGCAGTCTCTGCCTTTCATGAAGTTCGTGTGCCATTGCTGAATATTTTTCTGCAAAATTAAGCTTTCCGGCCTATTTGGGAAATAAATAAGAGTTTTAAATCCTTAAATTAACCCACCGCTAAGTCAGGGGTAAAACAAATCACACTTTCTGAACGTTCTTCCGCCGATAGTGTTATTTTTGCAATTCGCGATCCGGAGCATTATGAGATACATCCTTACCCATTTGATCATACTGCTGTTCATGGCAGCATCAGGACAGGCCAGGCTTGACCAGAACATGGTACAGCTGGCGACCAATTATTATAATTCAGCCGACTTTGAGAAAGCCGCCCCTCTTCTCAGAGAAATTTTCGAAGTAAGCAGTAACTACTATTATTTCAGGTTATACATTTCCAGTCTTTCAGAATTGAAAAGATTTGATGAGGCAGAAGAAGCCATAAAAAATGAAATCCGGAGAAACAGGAGCAACCAACCCGAAATGCTGGTACACTGGGGATATTTACTAAAACTACAGAACCGGGAGAGCGAGTCGGTTGCTAAGTTTGAAGAAGCCATAAAGGCAACCCCTGCGAACAGGACCAATATTATCTCCACGGGTAACTCTTTCATACAATGGAGGGAGTTCGAATGGGCTGAAAAAACATATCTGCACGGCAGAAAGGCAGTTACAGGTGAAAGATTCAGCAGTGAACTTGCATCCGTCTACAATTACCAGCGTAACTATCCGCGTATGCTTGAGGAGCTGCTGTACCTGGTTAAAGCCGACGAGGCCAATCTTCCCCGGGTTCAGAGCAACCTGACTTCAGCTTTATATCTTGATATTGAGAACGGACTCAGGGATGAATTCAGGTCGACCTTGTTAAAAAGAATACAGTCTGAGCCTGAAGTGGTTGCCTATAACCGTCTGCTGATCTGGTTTTTCATGCAGGAACGGCAGTTCCCGGCGGCGCTCAGACAGTCGATTGCGCTCGACCGCCGCACCGGCACTGAAGACCAGCAGATTTTAATGTTGGCCCAAACGGCGCTCAACAATCAGAGTTATCAGGACGCCAGTGCAGCATTCGATTATATCATTTCGAAAGGGAAACAGCATCCGGCATGGCTTTCTGCTTTCATTTTCAAGTTGCAGGCCGACTACCGTTACCATACCACCGAAGTGCCCGACGACCTGGAGAATGGCCATCTGTTGGCAAACCGGTTCGAAGAAGGGCTTGAGATAATGGGATATAATATCAACACCATACCCCTGATCAGAGAATATGCCCACCTGATGGCCTTTTATCTGGGTGAGCCGGAGAAGGCGATTGAAATATTAGAAAAGGGCCTTGGCATTCAGGGGCTGAAACCGGCGGAGACAGGTGAAATTAAAACCGAACTGGCTGACGTTTACGTTTATTCCGGCGATCCGTGGGAAGCGATTCTGCTGTACTCGCAGGTGATTGATGCCAACCGGAACAACACTTTGGGCGACGATGTGAAGCTAAAAAAAGCGAGATTAGGCTATTTTATGGGGAATTTCTCCTGGGCAAAGGCCCAGTTAGACGTTTTAAAAGCCAGCACGTCCAAGCTGACCGCCAACGATGCGATGGAGCTTTCTCTATTTATCGGGAATAACAGTGACCAGGACAGTACCAACAACGCATTATCCCTTTTCTCAAGGGCAGACCTTCTCTTTTTTATGAATAAAAATCAGGAAGCATTAGCCGTGCTGGATTCCATCGACATGCTTTATCCCTATCACTCCATAGTTGATGATGTATTGTACAGAAAGGCAAAGATCCTGCTGGCAAATAACGAATGGATGCCTGCCATTGAACTGCTGGAAAGGATTGTCAGGGATTTTCCTTATGACCTTCTGGCCGACGATGCTTTGATGCTTATCGCAGACACATACCATTACAGGCTCCGGGATTCGCAAAAGGCCGCTGAAGTATACCGCAAGATATTGTTTCAGTACCCGGGAAGCATATTCGTATCCGAAGCAAGGGATAAATTCAGGGAGCTGAATATAAAGATATCCGATCCGGGCAATGATGTCAGCATTGATCCTGATCCTGAAAAGGAGTCCTTTAACCGGGTTATTCCATAAATCCCATGGAAAAGGTAAAAAAAAGCCTGATCTATGCCCTTTCAGCCGTTCTGATCTGGTCGACTGTTGCCACCGCTTTCAAGCTGGGGCTCAGGGAACTCCATTTCAGCCAGCTTATTTTTATTGCGGCAGGAGTATCGGCAGTTTTTCTTTTCCTGTATATATGGGGAACCGGAAAGTTTCACCTGCTGAGGCAAACCAGTCGCAGAGACCTGTTACATTCGGCCATCACCGGGGCACTTAACCCGTTCGGCTACTACCTGATCCTTTTCAAGGCATACTCCCTGCTTCCTGCACAACTGGCCCAGCCGCTCAACATGGTATGGCCGATCACCCTTGCGTTGCTTTCGGTTCCGATGTTAGGACAAAAGATCGGCTGGAAACACTTCCTCGCTTTGGGAATCTGTTTCGCAGGTATAATTGTACTGTCTTCCCAGGGAGGGCTGTCAGGCTTCCGGGAAACCAGTCTTTTTGGGGTGTTCCTGGCAGTGGGGAGCTCTCTCTTCTGGGCCCTTTACTGGATCCTGAATGTCAGGGATAAAAGAGATGAAGCCGTTAAGCTGTTTATGAGTTTTGTATTTGGATTTATCTATCTGCTGATCCTGCTGCCGTTCGTGTCGGGGTTCTCCTTCCCCGGCGGAACTTCCCTTTGGGCCGCCTTGTATGTCGGGCTGTTTGAGGTTGGGATAACCTATCTGCTGTGGATGAAGGCGATGCAGCTGAGCACCAACAATGCCAGGACCGGCAGCCTGATTTACATTGCACCGTTTATCTCGTTGATTTTTATTTCGTTGATCCTTAAGGAGAAAATTCACTTAACCACTGTTGCGGGACTGGTCCTGATCATATCAGGTATCGTCTGGCAGCAGTTCTTTATCAGAAATAAGGAATGAACAAGACCGAAAGCATACGGATACTGGGTGTTGACCCCGGGACCAGTGTTACCGGCTACGGGCTCGTGCAGGTAACAGGAAAGAAACCTTCCATAATGACCATGGGTGTTATGAAACCGGGAAAATTTGATGATCATTATCAGCGGCTTCACTACCTTCATACCCGCGCCCTTCAGGTAATCGATGAGTTTAAACCCGATGTACTGGCCATTGAAGCCCCTTTTTATGGGAAGAATGTCCAATCCATGCTCAAGCTTGGCCGGGCCCAGGGTGTCATAATGGCAGCAGCCCTTTTCCGGGGATTACCGATTTTTGAATACGCCCCGCTCCTGGTAAAGCAATCGATCACCGGAATGGGGAGGGCCAGTAAGGAGCAGGTATCCTATTTTCTGCAGAATATATTCCATTTAACCGATCTGCCCAGGGAGCTTGATGCCACAGACGCAGTGGCCGTAGCCATCTGTCACTTCATACAGCAGTCCAAACCCGCAGCTAAAAAGGAATTCCGGAACTGGGAAGATTTTATAAAAAAGAATCCGGGCCGGGTAAGATAATTTCAGCTGAACAATGTCAGCACAATTTTCCGGGATGTACTGAAGTTTCTGAACTCACACAGGTAAATTCCCTGCCACGTTCCCAGGTTTAAACGGCCTGCGGTAACCGGAACGGTAAGCGACTGACCGATAAGGCTCGCTTTCAGGTGAGCAGGCATATCATCGCTCCCTTCATCGGTGTGTTCGTAAAGCGGACTGTTTTCAGGTACCAGATAATTCATAAATCGTTCAAAATCATGCCTCACTGACGGATCGGCATTTTCGTTCAATGTCAGTCCGGCCGACGTATGTTTTAAATGAATATGGAGCAGCCCTGCAGCCGGAAGCTGAGGAAGCTGCTCCATGATCATTCTGGTAATCAGATGATAACCCCTTTTATAAGGAGGCAGGGTAATTTCTTTTTGCCATACCATCGGTGCCTAATTCCCCCAGGTAATTTGTTGCCTTGATTTTCCTATGCTCTGGAGCTCGTTCTGATTGGTTCCGGGTTCCAGCAAATACGAGGCGACTTCTACAACAACAGTCTGCCCGGCTGTTGGATAACTGGATGACTGCCAACCGTTTGTATTCTTACTGAAGGAATAAAAATCTGTTGAACGGTTAAACACTGGGGAAACAAACAATATATTACCTTCGGAATTAAGAAGCTTAACATTGTAGGAATCAGCATTGGATACTTTCTGCCACTCTACTTCCACCTTCTCACCGGCACTCACAAATTCGGCTTTCAGAATTTTGGGCGGATATACAAGCGTAGAATAGAGTTTATCGAAGAATGTATGCGACTGACCTCCCCTGAAAGTTGCTTCAAATATGTAATCCCCTGCAGCAGGCAATGTTTTGGAATACTCAGCGATGGGCGTCGACCAGGTAAAATCCTGTTTGTAACCCAAATAGGGCTGAAGTACATAATTTTTGGTGTCGTCACCACTCAACCGGACATTCACGGAAGTGAATTCAGAATAGGAAAAGGCATGAAGACCCAGGCCGGTCAGCGTATCCTGATCCACAATCTCCACAAAGATAAAAGCATCACCATACCCTACCGGATCAATATCCGAATCAATACAAGAGCTGAGTAAAAACAGGGATAAAACTACCGTGCTAAAAAACTTCAAAGTTGCATTCATAATATCAAACATTTCTTAATTGTTAATTGGATTCATACTCTTAAGATGCAAATTACAGACAAAAGTTGCGCCATAACCCAAAAAAGAGTTTAAATTTAATTAAGATGGTCATACAGTGAAGTTTGATTAGAAAATAAAAACACTATCTTTGCGCCACATTTTCAGAAAATAACTTTTTAGAATTATGTCAGTAAAAATGAGATTAGCGCGGCATGGCCGCAAAAGGTATGCATTCTACCACATAGTGGTAGCAAATAGCAGGGCGCCACGGGATGGCAGGTATATTGAAAGGATTGGTTCATACAATCCCAACACGAATCCTGCTACTATAGATCTCGATTTTGACAAAGCTTATGACTGGCTTGAAAAAGGCGCACAACCCACCGACACCGTACGTGCCATTTTGTCGTACAAAGGTGTGCTCTACAAAAAACATCTTGCAGGAGGCGTAAAGAAAGGTGCGCTGACACAGGAAGAGGCAGAAAGGAAACTGGATGCATGGATGAATGAGAAAGAAGGTAAGATCCTGGCTAAGAAGAACATGCTTTCTTCACAGGCCGACAAGGATCGCCGTAAAATGCTTGAAGCTGAAGCTAAAGTAAATGAAGAACGTGCTGCAGCCCTGGCTGCAAAGGCATCCGCACTGGCCGCAGAGGCCGCTGCCGCCAAAGCACAGCCTCAGGAAGAAGCTCCGGCCGAAAATGCTGAAAATGTTGAAGAAGGTGGTGAAGCATAGCACCGGAAGTAATTTTCAACGCAATATAAAAAGCCATTCATACACGAATGGCTTTTTTATTACCTACCTTTGCTGAACACCGCTGATTATCCATAAAAAATGCATAACGAAACGATTCAGAAAATCAATGTTGGTTATTTTATAAAACCCCACGGGGTTTTTGGCACACTCCAGCTAAGTTTTGAAGAAGGCTATGAAGATCTGGTGGAAGATGCTGCCGTGCTCTTTGCAGAAACCGATGGGATATTGGTTCCCTGGTTTGTGGCCGAAGACGGGATCCGGATCACCTCCTCAAAAACAGCCCTGGTCGATCTCGACTGGATCGAAGATGATAAAGCCGCCAGAAAGCTTTCAGGAAGTAAAGTATGGATCGAATCTGCAGGGGAAAACCACGGTGCTGAGTTCTCCGGACTGGCGGGCGCCTTAACCGGTTACTCGGTTTTCGATTCAGGAAAGGGATTGCTGGGACAAATAACCGAGTTAAATGACTACTCCGGAAATATCGTCCTGACCGTTGAAAAGGGAGGCAGGACATGGCTGGTACCCTTCCACCCGGATCTGATCGGGGAAATCGATGAAAAGAAGAAAACGATCACTTTCGACCTGCCCGAAGGACTGACGGATATTTAAATGAACAGCTGAAAATAATCCGGTTTCAGCATCAGAAAAAAATAATTGAACGATTTTTGATAGATTCTGAAACGTTGGATAAAATCATGCGTCTTAGGTATTAGTACAAAAATTGAAATTTAAAGCTATGAACAGAAAAATTAATCTGATCGTCCTGTTATTAATTACCGTTCTCGGAGTCAGGACTTATGCCCAGTCAGAAACAAGAGAAGTTCCTGCATTTACGGAAATCAGTCTCCGGGTACCGGCAAGGCTGCACCTTGTTCAGGGTGAAAAACAGAAAATAGTTATCGAAGCCAGTGAATCCACCTTAAAAGACCTGATCACGGAAGTAGGTGGCCGTACCCTGATCATCCGGTTCCCGGCACGCAACCGACTCAACTTCGGTTTTAATCCCGGGAAAATAGATATTTATGTTACTGCTCCGGAAATTTCTGCACTTAATCTGGCCGGATCTGGTGATATTTTTGCCGAAGGGGCCTGGAATGCCAGGATTATGGACCTTAGCGTAAGTGGCAGTGGCAGCATATTTTTGGACCAGCTGAATGCGGAAAGGGTCAAAACTGCGATTTCCGGTTCCGGGGATATTGTGATCAAGGACGGCAATAAAGCCGAAGAATTCAATGCAAGTATTTCCGGGTCAGGTAATATAAAGGCTGCAAACTATGAGGCAGCCAATGTCAGTATCCGGATTGCAGGTTCAGGAAATTGCAATATCCATACCAACGGCAACCTGATGGTCAGGATCGCAGGTTCTGGAAGCGTATATTACAGCGGAAATCCCAACCTCGACACTTCCATTGCAGGTTCAGGGAAGGTTATTAGCAAAAATTAGCCGGCTATCACACTTATAAACAACACATTAAAACTCTCATAATTCTGATTGGATAATCATTTGTTTATTAAGTAAAAGAAAGTTAGATTTGTTACGAGTTAGAAATCCAATAATTCATCTAAAATCAGACTTTATGGGAATGTTAAAAGAATTCAAGGATTTTGCCATGAAAGGCAATGTGGTTGACCTTGCAGTGGCAGTAGTAATCGGAGGTGCATTTGGCAAGATTGTTACTTCTGTAGTTAATGATGTAATCATGCCTCCGATTGGCTTGTTGCTGGGCGGGGTGGATTTTTCGGAGCTGAAGATACTTTTAAAGGCAGCAACTGCCGAAACCGAGGCGGTCACCCTGAATTATGGTGCCTTCATCAATACCGTTATTGATTTCCTGATCGTTGCGTTTGCAATCTTTATGGTCATCAAGGGGATCAATGCCACGAAGAAAAAACAGCCTGCGCCGCCACCTCCTCCACCACCGGCACCTTCCAAAGAAGAAACTTTACTAACGGAAATAAGAGATTTACTGGCAAAGAAGTAAACAGCATGTCCTGAAAAGTGAGGCTGTCTAAAAAGTGAATTCACTTAAATATGAATTCAATATTTAAAAACCGTCTCATAAAAGTTTACGAGCTAAAAGAGGCTGTCCCGGATTTTGAGACAGCCTCTTTTTTTACCTCAGGCTGGAAATTGATTTTCTTGAGCCTTAATCTTATGGCCTGATAATATCAATCCTTCCACCCTCCCCTAACCTTATCACCGATGGCAGGACCTTGGTCAGGCCTTCATTTTTTACGGATTGTACAACATAATCCACTTCCGCAAACAAATTTGAATCAAGGTCTTCAAAATCATACAGTTTGCTTCCGCCGTCAGGCACTGGTAACATAAAGGCAATTGGCCTGCGGAACCTTTGCAGGAGCTTTCCTGCAAAGGAATCCCTGATGAAACGGAATGCAGTCGGGCTGTCCACTTCCATAAGAGCCGGCGCAAGGTTACGTACACCTGTAAAAAGGAGCGTCAGCGGAGTCACCGATATTTCAATCAGGTCCCAGGCAATATCAGGTATATCAGACACATAACGATCGAGCAGTGCAGAATTCTCCATTAAAACTACTCCATTCTCCCGAATACCCGGAGAACAAAGTTTCTCCAGTTTTCCTATTGCCTCCCTGCTGGTGGCATCGCATCCCAGTCCCCAGGAAATATCGGCCGGGAACAGGATTACACCATTGTTTTTCAGCGCTTCTGCTGATTTGGCCAGATCATCGATCATATTGAGCAACTTGTTTATATAAATCCATCATGGCATTAACCCGGTATTCAGGATGAAAAAACTGGGACCTTTGTTTACCCCTGCCGGAAAGAGATTGCTGGAGCTCTTCATCATCAGCAAGTTTCCTGATCATTTCACCGATCGCCTTTTCGTCATTTGGCTCGCAATACAAAGCCGCATCCGCTCCGATTTCAGGTAAACAGGAGACAGAAGAAGCTATAACCGGACAACCTGAAGCCATCGCCTCGACCACTGGCAGCCCGAAACCCTCGTAATGTGAAAGGTATACCATACATAACGCAAGCTGGTATAACGCAGGCAGGTCAGCATCAGGCACATCGTGCAGAAAGTAAACCTGATCGGATAACCGGTTCATATTGATGTATTCTACAATCTGCTGCTTGTATGCGGTAGATTTTCCCACTATTACATAAGGAATCCCCAGATCATGCTGATTGATGGCTTTCAGTACCGACAGCTGGTTTTTCCTTGGTTCAATGGTTCCGACGGTAAGAATAAAACGGGAGGGAAGGTTATATTTTGTAAGTACATCATCCATTTGTTCCCTAACCGAATGAAAGAAATAACGTTCGGAAATGCTCTGGTAGATTACCTCAATCCGGTCCGGACTGACATCAAGCTGACGGATGAGGTCGTCGCGGGTATGGTTGGATATGGCCACCACCTTGTTAGCTACCGCACAGGCATATTTTACCTTTTCGAGGTAAATTTTCCGGTCAATCCTTTTATACCAAAGCGGGAAATTCATAAAGATCAAGTCGTGTATGGTTACCACGGAAGGCACGCCGGTTTTATGGATTCCCGATGGTAATTCATTGCTGAGTCCGTGAAAAAGATCCAGCCTCTGCTCTTTTAAGGTATGGCTTATTACGAAATTTCTCCAGTAGGATTTAAATAACCTGGAATACCAGCTCTCAGGGGTTTTGATTTCAAATAAGGGATATTCTTTGAAAAGATCGGTTCTCAATTCAGGGGTATAGAGAATGTAATCATGCTGCGGAAAGTATTTTTGAAGGGCAGAAAGAGTATTCCGGCTGTAATTCCCCAATCCTGCCTGGTTTAAAAACGCTCTCTTTGCATCATAACCTATTCTCATATCATTTCATTTTTCTGTATAAATAAAAAGCCGGCATAAATGCCGGCCAAGATTATATTATAACCTCCCGGCTAAACAGCAAACTGTTTTAAACCTTCAAAATCGAGGGTAGCAAAATAGTCTTCGACGGTTTCTGCCCTCCTTATCTGTACCACTTCACCGTCCTCGCGGAGGAGCAGCTCAGCCGACTTGAGTTTACCGTTGTAGTTAAACCCCATGGCGTGGCCGTGGGCTCCGGCATCATGGATAACAACGATATCACCGGGTTCCATGACAGGCAATTCACGGTCGATGGCAAACTTGTCGTTGTTCTCGCACAGCGAACCGGTAACATCATATTTCTGCGTGGTAGTCCCGTTTTCCTTGCCGACTACCGTGATATGATGATAGGCCCCGTACATGGCCGGCCTCATCAGGTTGACCATACAGGCATCGAGACCAGCAAACCTTTTATAGGTGTCTTTAAGGTGAAGTACTTTGCTGACCAGAAATCCGTAAGGCCCTGTAATGGCCCTACCCGATTCAAAGTATATCCGTAAAGGAGCCAGACCATTTCCAGTAATGATCTCATCATATTTTTCCCTGATTCTGCGGCTCATATATTCCAGATCGACCTCTTTCTGTTCAGGTCTGTATGGTATCCCGATGCCCCCGCCAAGGTTGGCAAATTCAATATGAATTCCAAGTTCTCCGGAGATCTCAGCTATCAAAGTGAATAGGATTTCAGCCGTCTCCACGAAATATTCAGGATCCAGCTCATTGGAGGCCACCATAGTATGGATGCCGAATCGCTTCACACCTTTTGACCGGGCAATCCGGTATGCCTCAAACATCTGTTCCCGTGTAAGGCCATATTTGGCCTCTTCAGGATGACCGATGATCAGATTTCCGGCCTTAAGGTTTCCGGGGTTATACCGGAAACAAAGCAGTTCGGGCAGCCCGGCAGTTTTTTCCAGATATTCAATATGGGATATGTCGTCGAGGTTGATGATCGCGCCTAATTCCCTGGCTTTCAGGTATTCGTAATCAGGCGTATCATTGGAGGTAAACATGATCTCCTCACCACGCATACCCAGTCTATCGGCCATTTCGAGCTCTGCCATTGAACTGCAGTCAATACCAAATCGTTCCTGCTTCATGATCTTCATCAGATAGGGATTCGGGGCGGCTTTAATGGCATAATACTCCTTAAATCCTTCGTTCCAGTCAAACGCATTATTAAACCTGCGGGCATAGGCTCTTATGCCCTTTTCATCATATATGTGGAAAGGTGTCGGATGCTGGCTGATAATCGCTTCCAGCTTTTCTTTTCCAAATGGCAAATTCTTGTTGGTCATTAATTTAAAATTAAAGATACAAAGTTAGAAATAAAACCCCGTGTCAATTCATTTGCATACAACAACAGGGATCTGTATATGGTTTATTAATAATCTGTAAACAAGTCTTTCATTTGTGCACGACAAAAAATCAGAAACGGATATTATACTTCAGTTTGATTCTTGCCGAACCCTCGTCCATACTTCTGACTCCGTCGTGGTTCCCGAATCGGGATGTCCACACCAGGATAATCTCATTTCCGGGCCTGACAATCCACTGAAACCTCGACTGCAGCCCGATCAGGTCAGAGGCATTGTCATACTGTATATAGTTATTGAGGGTAATCTCAGGACTAAACAGAAAATTCAGGCTGCTTTGATAAATATTGGCGACAAAGTTGCCCTGAGGCAGGTCGACTACACTGGACTGAAACCTGGCGCCGACAAAAAGCGGAACAGCAACTTTCCAGTTCAACGAACCTGTAATATCTTTCCGGCTACCTGAATAAAAATCTCCCCAGCGGTAGTTAGCTTCACCCCAAACACTCCGGCTTCCCTTGGTTTTAAGCTTAAGCGTTTGTGCCCACCAGTCGTATGCATCCTGTGGTATGATCACCTTATTGTAGATCGGGAAATCACGGTAGAGATACTCATAGTAGTAACCCGAGTTAAAGGAAAGCTCTTCCCCCGATATAAACCTTAACCGGAGAGGGGTAATAACAAACTCCTGCGTTTCCGGCATATTCTCCGTGTTCAGGATATGATCAAAGGAAACGCCGGAAAGAACCTGTAAGAGGCCCCATTTTCCCGGCCGTGGCCCAACCATGATCTCTCCGTAGGATTCCCGGATACCTCGCCGTGGGACAAAACCAACCCCGGCATTGAAATTCCGGCCAATTTCATGGTATCCCAGCCTGAGTTTCAGGAAATCGTTCGGATAATTAAATTGTATCCCCCAGGCAGCATCATCTTCCTTTGCCTCCTCAGCAGATGACTTCAGTCCGAAAAGCAGCAGCGAAATATTTTTATTTCCGGCAAAGGTTGATGATGCCAGTTTTACATCGATACCGCCCAGCAGGTTGTCATGGTCAGAGAGTGCATTTCCGCGGGTGCCGACAATACCTACCGAGGACTGGTTACCCAGATTTCTGGATACCCTGGCCACTGAGAAAGATTTATTGAGATCACCGCGGTCGTCATTGATATGCAATAATCCTACATTCCAGTTACTGAACTGCCCGGTAAGCTTTCCTCCGTAATTAACTGGTACCGGCTGACCATCGGCATCAAGCCCCACGCGTCTTGAGAAAAATGGGATAATCCGTTTTGCAACCGGGCTTTCCTGTTCCGTTTCAACACCAAACTGAAAATAATTGGCACCATCCAGAAAGAAATCGCGTTTCTCGGGAAAATGCAGATTAAACCGGGTCAGGTTAATCTGCCGGTCGTCGACTTCGGTTTCAGCAAAATCGGTGTTGATGGTCAGGGAAGTTTTTAATCCGGGAGTAATCTGGTAAAAAACATCTACTCCGCCGTCGATCCGGGATTTTCCCTTTTCGCCGTGTTTGGTATCAAGTCCTCCCACCAGATAAGGTGAAATATCGAGGCCAACCCCCTGGGTGATGCCTTCAATGCCATCGAGTATACCCGAATCGGAAACCTGAAAACGGTGCGTATTGACATTGGCTTCCGGCCAGTAGGATACTTCCAGCTTCCGGATGATATTGCGGATCAGTTTAAGACCCCATTGCGTATTAGATTTGTCAAAGCCCAGGGTTTTAAACGGAATGGCAATCTCCGCCTCCCAACCGTAGTCCAGAATTTTCGCCCTACCTATCCACAAACCGTCCCACTCCTTATTCAGGAACGCCCCGTTATCGCTCACTATGGCGTCTCCGATGGAACCACGCGGACCAATCTGGAACCAGTAAGCCGTACGCCGGTCACCGTGCGTATCCAGTATGATCTGCACCCGGTCATCGTTACCGAGACTGATATCCCTGGCCATCTCTTTCGCAGTTATCCTTGCAGGATCATCGAAACAACGGAACCCGAAATAGAGATGATCGTCATCATAAAGGATATAAACCTCAGTTTTCTCAGAAACCGGTGCACCGGGAACAGGCTCCCGCTGATAGAATTCTGTAATGGGCACAGATGCCGACCAGGCTTCATCATCGAGCAGGCCGTTAATGACAGGTGCTTTATCTGTCCTGACAGCAGGAACAATGGCCTGCCCTGACACTGCAGTAATCATGGTAACCAACAGCATAGTCACCAGCCATTTTGTTAACAATCCCACCTGGTCAGATCTTTTGAGGAACCATTTCGAGCTTCTCCAGATCGTAGCCGAGAGCCTTTGCCTTATTCCGGAGCTTATCAAGAGAAATCTCATCCATTTGAGGAGTCCTGCTGAGTATCCAGAGATAGTTCATGGAAGAGCTTCCGACCAGGGCATACTGATAGCCTTCCTGGTCAAGGTCAAGGATATAGTAATCTGCGCCGAAAAGAGGAAAGAAGAAAACTTTCAGCTTGCCCGGCTGATCCGGATCCGGAATTTTGGCCACTGCCTTGGCTTTTGACAGCTCACCATCCAGGGATCCTTTATAACCCTGGTTCAACACATCAATCTTACCATCGGCGCGGAGCGTATAGGTAGCGGTAACACCCGTAAGGCCCCTCTCAAACCGGTGCGGGTACCTGGCAATTTCATACCAGGTACCTGCATACCGTTCGAGGTCTACCTCTTTGACCACCTCCCTGTAAGGGGTTTGTCCCTTGCAGGAAAACAAGATCATAAACAACATGATATACTTCATTTTTCAATAGTTTGATCCAGTTTGCCTTAAACAGGCAGGCCAGCTGTCTATTTATAAACAACAGACCTTGGCCTGAACTCTGCCTGTCGTCCGAACTCCTTGTTCGGTTCCGGTCCCATCTCAAATTCCAGTAATCCACCCTTCATTATATCGCCATGGGTAATGAATGAATTCTGATATGGCTTGCCGTTCAGTCTGACCGACTGAATGTACATATTATTTCCGGTATTATTCAGTGCCTTTACCGTAAACTTTTTGCCATTTGGCAAGTTTATGGTTGCCTCTTCATGCAGCGGACTGCCAAACACATAGGCTGAATTAGACGGATTCACCGGATAAAATCCCAGGGAAGAGAAGATGTACCATGCAGACATCTGGCCACAATCTTCATTTCCGATAATTCCATCCGGTTTATCGGTATAATGGTGTTCAAGGATATAACGGATTTTCTCAGCCGTTTTCCACTGCTCACCCGCGTAGGCATATAAATATACCGTATGGTGGCTGGGTTCATTGCCCTGTGCATACTGGCCGATAAGCCCGCTGATATCGGGAGAGGCGCCTTCGTTAAGTTCAGAAGGAATGATAAACAGGCTGTCGAGACGCCTGTTGAAAATTTCTTCCCCGCCCAGTAGATCGATCAGACCTTCAGGATCCTGTGGCACCAGCCAGAGATACTGCCAGGCATTGCCTTCCGTGTAATTACCCTGTTCGTGAATGGTAAAAACCGGATCAAACGGCTCACTCCAGCTTCCGTCATAATTTTTACCCCGGAAAAAGCCAACAGATGGGTCATAATAGTTCCGGTAATAACCGGCCCTTTCCATGAAAGTTTTGTATACATCTTCCCTTCCCAGTTCTTTGGCCATTTTGGCAACGGCCCAGTCATCCACGGCATATTCAAGGCCTTTTGACACTGATTCCCTGGTCTTGTCGGCAGGCACATAACCCAGTTCGGCCACATAGGGCAAACCATCACCATCATCATAAGTTGCCGTGTGGATCATGGCATCGAGTGCTTTGTGGGGATCAAAATCGCCGATACCTTTCAGGAAGGCATCGGCAATTACCGGAATGGAGTGGTTACCCACCATGGTCCCAGTTTCACATCCCATCAGGTGCCAGACTGGCAGACTGCCCTGTTGGTCATGGATGGCCAGCATCGATTTCACGAAATCATTGACCCGGTCGGGATCGAGAATGGTATAAAGCGGATGGGCCGCACGGTATGTATCCCAAAGGGAAAAGACCGTATAGTTGTTGAATCCAGGATACGGATAAACCTCTTTGTCGCTGCCACGGTACTCGCCGTTGGCATCATTAAACAATGAAGGATGGATCATCAGGTGGTACATGGCGGTATAAAAAGTGCGAAGCCGGGATATATCATCACTTTTAATGTCAATTTTGGCCAGTTCACGGTTCCATTTGCTGTTGGCATCAGCAACTACCCGGTCGAAGTCCCAGTGCGGTACCTCTGCACGGATATTGGCCAGGGCATTCTCCTCGCTGACCGGGGAAATGCCAACTTTAAGCAGCACTTCCTTCTTCTCTTTTCCGGAGAAGGTAAACACAGCCTTCATGACTTTATCGTCGGTATTGATTTCCACCTCGCTGCCATCACGGGCAAACAGGTTCAGTTCAGCAGGAGCCTCAGACATTACAATGGCAAAGAACAAGCGCTGGTCGGGGGCCCAACCCCTCGAATGGCGATAGCCTGTATAGGTGGTTTCATCCACTTTGCGCAGATGCGCCTGGGTGACATTGTCCCAGCCGATACCGGCCCTCAGGTCGACAATCATCCTGGAAGTATTATTCCCCGGATACTGATAACGGTGCATCCCTACCCTCTCTGTTGCCGTCAGTTCCACGGAGATTCCGTGGCTGAGCAGGTCGACCTGATAATAGCCCGGCCGGGCTTTTTCAAATTCATGAGAGTAATAGGAGGCATATCCTTCCGAAATATCTTCCTGGCGTCCGGCATCGGTCAGCAGCTTACCGGTATAGGGCATAATCAACACATCCCCAAGGTCACCGATACCGGTTCCACTCAGATGGGTATGCGAAAACCCGTGCATTACACTGTCTGAATAGTGATACCCCGAACACCAGTCCCAACCCTTGACAAAATTGGTCGGGCCAAGCTGAACCGCTCCGTAGGGTACATTGGCCCCTAAGAATACGTGCCCATGGTAGTCAGTCCCGATATACGGGTCGACATAATCGGTATAGTTAATCCCGGGGGCAGTTGTCTTCTGACAAGAAAAAAATAACAGGCCGGCAAAAGCGGCAATAGAAAGTTTTCTGCTTAATCTCATTATTCCTGATTTATTGTTCGCATTACAAAGGTATAATTTCCGGTTTGATGAGATCAGTATTATAAGGCAGTCAGGAGTGTATTTAGTGTTGTAATAATCTATCGCCGGTATCTTCCACCACTCTTTTTTTCCAGCTGTCGGGATAACCCGGGAATCTCGGCGGCATCGGATATCCCCAAGGATTTCTCAGCAGTTCGCCCTCTTTCTCCTGCTTTACATTTCCGTCTAAAAATTTTACCAGAAGGAAATCACTGAGTTCCTTCCATCTTTTGACGGTATTGTTTCCGGCGTTAACCGAGAAATCGGTAATAAATTCACGGGCCAGTACTGGATCGCTTTCATAAAGTTTGAGAGCGGCCGCATCCACGGCAGGCACGAAAGCGGCAAAGCGGCCTTCCAGTTCATCCTGCACTTTTCTGACATCAGGCATAACACGGTCATAGAAAAGGTAAGCAAAATGGGCAACCCGGTTGAACACCCAGAAAGCGGCATCATCAGAATAGCGAAGCATATCGCCGTTCCCTTCGGCAAAAGACCAGGGGACCTGGTTAATCCCGCAATAAAAGGGAACATAAACGGTAGATCCTGCATCGTCGACACCAAACCAGAAAATTCCACCAACCGGATCAGGAAGCCAGTTCCTCATCTGGGCCACAAATGAAAATCCGGTTTGCTGGGTAACGGTAACCCTTTCGTTCACATAGGTTTTACCATTGTAATCCCAGGTAAGCGGCCGCCAGCGGTATGGTAATCCAAAGGGACCAGCTCCGGCATCCTTCGACATGTCCAGTTCTGTCCCCTGCAGATAATTTCTTTTGAAAGTCATCAGGTCACGGGGAGTAAGCTTGCGCGACGGTTTGACAAAGAGGGGGATTCGCTCTTTGGAGAGGTCGCCGGTTGCATAATCCCAGTACTTATCCATATCATTGGTCACTTCATTGAACATGGCCCATACCCTGAGGTCACAGAACCTTGCAGCCCCGAAATCGAGCGGAGCATAGGCGTCGCTGAAACTGAACTCATGATCGGGGCCGTTAAAATACCCCTGTGCCCTGGCAAAAGAAATAATATCGTGGGAGTAAATTACCTCAACTTCAGGATCAGAGAGTTTATCCATATCCTTACTGGTGATCGACTTTCTGCCGTCGGCCAACGGAAACTGAGTAATCCGTGCAGCATTGGCATGGGCAGTGATGTACCCGTCGGGTACCCGGAGGGCAACCCAAACAGCCCCTTTATTGGCATTGAAGTTTTTTTTGGTTTTCCGGTCGGTCTGGATATCCACTCCCTTGCCGATCAGTTCCATATACCAGACCTCGTTGGGATCTCCAATGGAAAACGACTCACCTGTGGAAGCATAACCATATTCATCCATAAGGGTAGCGATCACCCGGATAGCCTCACGGGCAGACTTCGACCGCTGAAGGGCCAGGAACATCAGGCTCCCGTAGTCGACGATACCGGTGGTATCATGCAACTCCTTTCTCCCGTCAAATGTCGATTCCCCGATAGCTACCTGGTGTTCGTTCATAAAACCAATGACCTGATAGGTTTCAGGAGCCTGCGGGATTTGTCCCAAAGGTTTGGCCGTACCCCGGTCGTACAAGGTTATCATGGTACCTGCGGGCCATTTCCCGGCAGGACGCCAGTATAATTCACCATACCGGATATGACTATCGGCCGCATAGGTTACCATGGTCGATCCATCGGACGAAGCACCCCTGGTTACCATATAGTTTGTACAGGGTTTAGCCTGCATGGAGATTAACATTAATGCAATTAAAAATTGAAAAACTGACTTAAAGTTACGCATATCCTAAAAAATTAATTATTAACCCGTTGAAATGCAAGGATAATAAATTTTGATCAGGTGGCAATAAACCTGGTCTTCTTTAAGCACAGTTATATCCGGATAAAGCTGATTCTCATTGTATCAGCCATATCCATGGCGGATGATGGAAACCGGAAAAAGGGAGAACAAAACAATTCATATAGATGAAGACCTCACCAGAAAAGAGTTTTGATTTAAAAGGAAAAGCGACAAAAGGACATGAATAAAAGCGATTACGGCACAGCAAACGTGGGATGGATTAAAAAGCCCACATTGCATGTGCCGCAATAGCCCCGTACGGGTGACATATGGGTAGTACAGAGGTATCAAAAATGAATTTGATCCCAGCCGGGATCGCATGTTCGCCCGCAGCATATATGCTACCCATCTGTAATCCGGGATTTGGAGTATAATGGTAACGTGCTATATATGAATACTTAAACTAAAATACATTATAGTTGAGTATTATAGCGGAATATTACCATGCTTTCTGACCGGATTGTTCTTACGTTTGTTCCTGGTCATGTCCAGCGCGGCTATGATTTTTTTTCTGGTCTCCTTAGGACTGATGATTTCGTCGATATAGCCCAGCGCCGCAGCCTTGTAGGGATTCGCAAACGTATCCCGGTACTCATCCACTGCCTTCGTTTTTTCTTCGGGGGAAGTGATATCCCGCCTGAGAATATTGATGGCACCTTCGGGTCCCATCACGGCAATTTCGGCTGTTGGGTAGGCCAGGTTGACATCAGCACCGATATGCTTGCTCGACATCACGTCATAGGCACCGCCATAGGCCTTACGGGTTATCACCGTAATTTTCGGAACGGTTGCCTCGGCAAAGGCGTAAAGCAGTTTGGCCCCATGCTTGATAATCCCGCCGAATTCCTGGCTGGTTCCCGGAAGGAAACCAGGAACATCCACAAAAGTCACCAGCGGCAGGTTGAACGCATCGCAAAAACGCACAAACCGGGCTGCCTTAATTGACGAGTTGATATCCAGAACCCCCGCAAGGTGGGCAGGCTGGTTGGCCACAATCCCGACCGGCTGGCCTCCGAAACGGGCAAATCCGACGATAATATTCTGAGCATAATTGGGCTGTACTTCCAGAAAATGCTTATTATCGATCACCTTCTGGATAATATCGTGCATATCATAGGGCTTGTTCGGATCGGCAGGAACAACGTCCTGCAGTGCCGGGTCCTCACGTTCAGACGGATCAATAGTGGTTTTGACCGGTGGATCCTCCATATTATTGGAAGGCAGGAAGCTTACCAGTTCCCTGACCATCTGCAAAGTCTGGTCTTCATCCTTGCCCACGAAATGGGCTACACCACTTTTCGAACTGTGGGTCATTGCACCGCCCAGATCTTCCTTGGTAACATCCTCGTGGGTTACGGTTTTGATCACCTCCGGACCGGTAACAAACATATGGCTCGTTTCCCTTACCATAAAAATAAAATCAGTCAGTGCAGGTGAATAAACCGCTCCCCCGGCACATGGTCCCAAAATGACCGAAATCTGCGGCACCACACCCGAAGACATGACATTATTATAAAAGATATCCGCGTATCCGGCAAGGCTTTCCACCCCTTCCTGGATACGTGCTCCGCCGGAGTCGTTAAGGCCTATAACCGGCGCACCCATTTTCAGGGCAAGATCCTGAATTTTAACAATTTTATCGGCATTTGCGCGGCTAAGCGTACCGCCAAAAACGGTAAAATCCTGAGCAAAGACATAAACCAGCCTGCCGTTTATCTTACCATATCCGGTAACCACCCCATCGCCAAGGATTTTCTTCTTTTCCATGCCGAAATCATAGTTCCGGTGAGTCACCAGTTTATCAATCTCATTGAAGGTACCCGGATCGAGCAGGCTCAGAATCCGCTCACGGGCCGTCTTCTTTCCCTGTGCATGCTGTTTGTCAATTCTTTCCTGACCTCCGCCGGTTTCCGCCATGCGGTTCATCTCGCCCAGCATCGTTAACTTTTGTTTCAAATCCATACCCTGAAAATTATTCTATTTCAATTAATACCTGATTTCCTTCAACCGTATCTCCGTCAGTAACATGAATCTTACTGACTTTACCGTCAACTTTGGATTTATATTCACTCTCCATTTTCATAGCCGACAAGATGATTACCGTCTGACCTTTGGATACCTCCTGCCCTTCGGTTACGAGCACCTTCACTACTTTTCCCGGCATTGGGGAGGAAATGTGTTTTTCATCCGAATCCAGGTGACCACCTAAACGGTCCAACAGATAGCGGGTTTCCGCATCGATAATCTCAACGTCGAATGTCTTGTAGAGTGTATAGGCAAGATATTTTTTAGGTTGGTCAAGCGGCACGAGTTCGATATCGTGACTGCGGTTATTCTCAATAATCGAGAATGTACCGTCATCGGTATGCATGAGATCGATGTCATAAACAGTTTCATCAACCTTGATTTTCAACAGGTTGTTATTCTGATGCAGCAATTCAACACGGGCATACCGGTTGTTGAGTTTAATTTCAACTGACATATTAAATAATTAAAAATGAAGAATTTGAGGTGATTTTTTCCATCGGCTGTGGGCCGGTTGAAATTCCCTGATATTGGAATAAACCTTGGAAAGCCTTTCCAGGTAATCGATATAAGCTGTAATAATGGCCATATCTTCAATTTCCTTTCCTACTTCTATTTCCTGTGTAAGACTATCCCTGTTCTTCTCAATAAAATGAGTATCATACTTACCTTCTGCAAAGTCTTTGGTTTCCATAATACGTTCAAGAAACTTGATGGAAGTCTTCACACCGGTAATCTTATATTCATACAAAGCCCTTCTCATCCTTTGAATAGCAATCTCCCTGGTTTTTCCCCAGACGATCAGTTTCGAGATCATGGAGTCATAATAGATCGGGATATCATAGCCTTCATAAACATATCCGTCAATCCGGATTCCCAGTCCGGATGGTTCCTTGATCTTATGGACCTTTCCGGGCGCCGGCATAAAGTTATTGTCGGGATCTTCGGCATTGATACGGCATTCAATGGCATGACCGCGCTGAACCAGTTCGTCCTGCGTAAAAGCCAGCTGCATACCCTCGGCGATCTGGATTTGTTGCTTTACCAGGTCGACTCCCGTAACACGCTCAGTGATGGGATGTTCCACCTGAAGACGGGTATTCATCTCAAGGAAATAGTAGTTCAGGTCATTGTCGACCAGAAATTCGATGGTACCTGCGCCCAGGTAATTTACAGCCTTCGCAGCTGCTACAGCTGTGTCGCCCATCAACTTACGCAGTTCGGGGGTCATCAGCGGAGAGGGCGTTTCCTCAATCATCTTCTGATGGCGCCTCTGCACCGAACATTCCCTTTCGAAAAGGTGTACCGCGTTGCCGTGGCTGTCCATCAGGATCTGGAATTCAATATGATGCGGAGAGGTTATGTATTTTTCTACGTAGACAGAATCATCCCCGAATGCAGCCATTGCTTCCGAGCGTGCGGCCCTCAATGACTGTTCAATGTCTTCTTCCCTGGATACAAGCCTCATACCTTTTCCACCACCACCGGCAGCGGCTTTTATCATGACAGGCAATCCTATCTGGTGAATGACTTCCAGAGCTTCCTTTTCATCGGAAATACTGCCTTCAGTTCCAGGAACAACAGGAATTCCGGCAAGCAGCATGGCTTCACGAGCCTTGATTTTATCACCCATTATAAGCATAACTTCAGGAGAGGGTCCAATGAAAATGATTCCCTCTTCCCTGCAACGCCTTGCAAAAGCCGGGTTTTCCGATAAAAATCCATATCCCGGATGGATAGCATCAGAATTGCTTTTTTTGGCAGCCTCAATGATTCTTTCAATATTGAGATAGCTCGATGAGGAGGGAGCCTCTCCGATGTAATATGCCTCGTGGGCATACCTCACATGCAGTGAGGTGCGGTCGGCTTCAGAATAAACCGCAACTGTCCGGATTTCCATCTCGCGACAGGTACGCATAACCCGGATGGCAATTTCACCCCGGTTAGCAACAAGAACCTTCTTAATTTGCTTCATTAACAATATCAGATTTTTTGTTTTGTTGTACTTACAAACTGTGAAAATAGAAAATTGTTTAAAAGATATGTGGATATCTTAATTTTATTCTGGAATACCTATTGAAAATCAAAACTATGGAAAAATATTTAATTACAAACTTTCATTTTTTTTGAACTGACAGTTTCAAGGTTTGAAATTTTAATACATTTGAGACGTGAAAATTCCTGATCATGAGACTAAACTTATTATTTCTATTTATTATAATTTTCCTGACATACGGCACAACCTCCGGCCAGGAGATGAATTACAAATTATCTACCGATTCACTGGTAAATTTTCATGCCAGCAACAAAAGGATTTACACCACACAGAGAATACAGGAAAGACCAAGAATAGACGGAAAACTTGATGATATATGCTGGAAACAAGAAGGTTACTGGGATGGTGAATTTATTCAGCAGCAGCCGGTACAGGGAAGAACGCCGTCGCAGAAGACCATGATAAATATATTGTACGATGAGGATAACCTTTATGTTGCGATAAAGTGTTACGATAGTGAACCGGATAAAATCAGCCCGATATTGGGGCGCCGTGACGATTTCACTTCAGGTGACGTTGCCGGTATTGCCCTCGATACTTATTATGATAAAACGACCGCCTTTGAATTTAACCTGACTGCAGCCGGACAAAAGATTGACCTGGTCCACCTTGGGGCTTATCAATGGGATACTAACTGGGATGCGGTCTGGGAAGGCAAAGTGCACATCGGCGATTCCCTCTGGACAGCTGAGATGCGCATACCATTCAGCCAGCTCAGGTTCAGTGAAAAAGAGGAGCAGGTCTGGGGAATGCATGTCTGGCGTTGGATTGACCGGCTGGATGAAGAATCACAATGGAAGCTGATACCGGTCGATGCACCGGCAATGGTCTATATATTTGGCGAATTGCATGGCATACGGGATATTAAACAGAAAAGGCGTGCCGAAATTATGCCGTTTGTTGCGGCCCGGCATTTTTCCGGCGGGCTGAAAAGTGAGCGGTTCGGATATGGTATAGACGGAAAAATTGGCATCAGTTCCAATTTTACTATAGATTTCACTGTTTTACCGGATTTCGGGCAAGTTGAGGCTGATCCTTCGGAACTGAACCTTACCTCTTACGAAGTCTTTTACGATGAAAAAAGACCCTTCTTTCTGGAAGGCAATTCCATTCTGGATTACAGTGCCGGCAGCGATATGCTTTTCTACTCACGCCGGATCGGCCACGCGCCCTCCTATACCCCTTCGGCAGGAGCCCACGAAGATATCCTGATGCCAGCAGGAACTACTATTCTGAACGCACTGAAACTGACCGGAAAGAACAGTAAAGGCCTTTCAATGGGGATCATTAACAGCATGACATCCAGGGAATTTGCTGAAATATCTGACGGGAACAACATCAGGAAAGAACTGGTCGAACCATTTACCAATTATTTTATCGGCAGGGTCAAACAGGACCTCAACAATTCGAACACCATTATTGGGGGCATATTAACATCGACCACACGGTCCATTGGCTCCGAAAACCTCAGATTTCTTCCTGAAACTGCCCATACCGCGGGATTTGACCTGTTGCATAACTGGCATGACCGGAAGTATTTTGTGGAACTGAAGTCCTTCTACTCCAACCTGCAGGGCAGCACAGAGGCGATATCAGCTCTGCAAACCTCCAACAGGCACCTGTTCCAGCGAGTGGATGCCGAACACCTCGAATTCGACCCAAACCGAACCATGCTTGATGGTTGGGGCGGTTTGCTCAGGGGAGGCAAACAAAGCGGAAAATTCAGGATAAACGCGTCTCTGAGCTGGCGCTCTCCGGGAGTTGACCTGAATGATCTGGGCTACCTCCGCGACGCCGACCTGATCAGCCAGCGGATTAACCTCCGGTATCAGGTCAACCAGCCCAAAGGAATAGTACGCAACTATTATATTACCCTCGAAGAGAGGAATGACTGGAGCTTTGGCGGGGAAAACCTGAATACCAACCTCAACCTGCATGGATATCTTAAGTTCAGCAACCTTTGGTCGGTCCACCTTGATGCAGTCAGGAATCTTGGAAAAACAGATACCCGGCAGTTGCGGGGTGGCCCATCACTGCGTATTGATCCCTTTTCAATCGGGGAAATATTCCTGCAGACCAACAGCGCCAGTAAGCTGTTTTTTGGACTGGGAGCCGATAAGAAATGGGTAGATGACCAATTAGGGGGATCGATCGATTATACTCTGCACATACAGTGGAAAATCAGTAACCGGTTTAACCTTACGTTGCGTAACTATTATGAGAAGCTTACCGATAATAACCAGTACATTACCAGGAGAGCCTTAAACAATGAAACCAGGTACCTGACCGGAAAACTGCAAAGAAAAACGGCCTATTCGGTTATAAGGGCTGAGTTTTTTGCCACGCCGGAACTCTCTTTCCAGTTGTACGGCAGCCCCTATGCTTCAGTGGGAAAGTTTGTCAGAATCAATAAAGTAAACCAAAGCCTCTCAATTGATCCGGACTTGCGTTATCAGCCGCTCACTATCCTCTCCGGATCAGACGGAAGATTATTTATTGATGAATCCAACAACGGAATGGCTGATTATTCCATCCCGGTTCCTGATTTCAATTTCAGGGAGTGGAGGTCGAACTTTGTGTTAAGGTGGGAATATAAGGCCGGTTCAACCTTATATCTTGTCTGGACACAAAACCGCTCCTCCTACGAAAGTATATATGAACCAAAGCTGTTTAAAAGCTTTGAAAGTATTCCCAAAATTAAGGCAGAGAACGCTTTTATGCTGAAATTCAGTTATTGGTTCACACTATAGCAAAGGTTACTATCTTTGCACCCCATGAGATTTTCGGATTATTTCCCATATTACAAAAGGAATCTGATTCTTGCCTATCCGGTCATCCTGTCGCAATTAGGACAGGTTTCCGTTTCCCTTATTGATAATGCCATGGTAGGGAGGGTCGGTACGGTAGAATTAGCTGCTGCTGCATTTGCCAATAACATTTTCATGATTGGCATGATATTCGGCATGGGAATTACCTTCGGACTTACGCCCCTTACAGGACAAACTTATGGCAAAGGTGAACTCAGGCAGGCCACCAGATGGTTAAAAAACGGTATTCTGACCTACCAGATCGCGGCCGTGGTACTTACCCTGATCATGGTGGGGGTCTACTTTCTGCTGCCCTACCTTGGCCAGACCGACGAAGTGCTTCAGGCATCCAGGCCATATTACCTCTGGCTTTGCGCTTCGATGATCCCTTTTATTGCCTTCTTTACTTTCAAGCAATTTTTCGAAGGGATCGGGAATACCAGGATAGCCATGAAAATTACGCTGACAGCAAACCTGATCAACGTCCTCTTCAACTACCTGTTTATATACGGAAAATTCGGATTCCCTGAAATGGGGCTTACAGGCGCGGGAGTTGGCACATTCATTTCCAGGATTTCCATGCCGGTCTTATTCCTGATGGTTATCGCCCGGAACTGCCGTTATAAGAGATACCTGGTACTGGCCCATCATCAGGCAATAAGAATAAAAGATATCCTGAAAACCCTCAAAATCGGAATTCCGATAGCGCTTCAACTAATCGTTGAGATGACCTCTTTTAGCGTTGGGGCGATAATGATGGGCTGGCTCGGCGAGGTACCCCTGGCAGCACACCAGGTGGCCATCGGGCTGGCGGCTACCACCTATATGATATCACTGGGAATTTCGTCGGCAGCAACCATCCGTGTCAGTCATCAGTTCGGGATCCGCGATTTTGCTGCCATGCGTAAAGCTGCAATGGCCTCATCGCATTTGGTACTGGTGTTCATGTCGCTTATGGGCCTGGCTTTCGTGGCATTAAGGCACCAGCTCCCCTACTTGTTCACCATCGATGAGAGTGTAGTCATCATTGCCGCAGAATTGCTTATCGTGGCAGCGTTTTTCCAGGTATTCGACGGACTTCAGGTGGTTATGTTAGGTAACCTGCGGGGAATGGCAGACGTCAAGATGCCCATGGTGATTGCTTTTGTGGCTTATCTGGGTATCGGACTGCCAGCCAGCTGGTTTTTTGCTTTTCCATTAAATGCCGGACCGGCAGGGATATGGTACGGTTTCCTTCTGGGATTGGGTGCAGCCGGAATTCTGTTTTTCAGGAGATTCAGGAGAAATCTTCGCTATTACAAGTAAGTCAGAATCAATCCCAAGACTTAATTTTCTGGTATAACTCCTTCAGCTTCTGATCATAAATCGCCTCAATCTCTTTTTCATGCTCTCCGATTGGCTTTACCGGAATAAGGTTCATTACTTCCTCTGGCGACATCTGCGCATTATAGTAAGTTTCCAGGGCACCATACATAGACTGCAGTACAGCTTCGTTGGCATGCCGCTGATCGAGTCCTAATTCCTGTCCCAACTCGGCCAGTTTTTTCCACTGGAACCAGAAATAAGTTGGCGCCATGGCTGAAATGATGGCATAGGCTTCAAGTTCCTTTTCTTCCACTTCAAGGGAAGTACCCAGAAAATCAAGCATCTGAAGGATAATTTCCTTTTCGTCGCTTGGAAAATCGGGTTTGAACCAAATGGGATTATAGCCTTCGTTGATTATGGAGGTGGCATTCGGGATCATCCTGACCAGACGGGTTATCTGAGGAACTCTGGATAAAATCTTTTCACTGGAAATTTTAGGGGCCAGCGAACCTAAAACGGTCTCAGAACTAACTATCGTGGCAATTTTCTCCAATGTCTCCATGATTACCGGCGGATGGAGGCAAAGAATTACAATCTTCTTTGAAGCCGCTTCCTCAAGCGTACCAATGTGAATATCCGGAAAACGCTCTTTAAGCTTACCGGTTACTTCAGCATTTATATCGTAAACTGTAGCCTGAATAAGGTTAATTTTCTTATTGGCAAAAGCCTGAAGAAGGATTCTTGTTATCCTGCCGCCTCCGATAAAACCAATGGAAGGAGTTTTCATATCAAATAATTTTGGTCAGTCGTAAATAATGGAATGTTTCAGCACTTTCGGCTAAAACCGGAACAAGATAACAAAATAGTTTGAAAATGACAACCTACCTTTTTACTGTTTTACAGTAAAAATGCCCTGCCCGGAGAATATCTCTGTCGAAAAGAAAGACTACTTAAGCGATTCTACGGTATCCCTGATTTTTTCCTTCAGTTTCTCAGGCCTTCTCACGGCATTCATAAAGGCATCCGCGGTGATATCTACTTTTTTATCTCCTTTTATAAAAAAAAGTGATTGCCCCTCAATTTTATATTTGTCAACCAGAGCTTTGTTCTTCTTATCTTCAAATTCCAGCGATTTCAGGACAATCCTGTCGCCATACAATTCCTTCAATGATTCTTTGGTAACTTTTTCAACCGTATTACAAGTCATACACCGACGGGTATTGTGAAAATAATAGGCCTCTATGCCCTTTATGTCGCTCTTTTCCTGTGCAACAGCAGCAAAAAACGGAACCAAAAAAAACATGGCAAAAAATAAAATCTTTTTCATATCCTGTGATTTTTGAAAATTTGCGTCAGCCTGAATAATCAGATTCCAATTAATTTCCTGAGTTCATCAACAGAGGGTACCCTGCCTTTAACAACTACTTTTCCGTCAATAATCAATGCAGGTGTAGCCATTACGCCGTAACTTATAATTTCCATTATATCATCCACTTTTATTATGGTGGCATCTATACCCGCCTTTTCTACTGTTTCCCGGGTCAACTTCTCAAGGTTCGCACATTTGGAGCAACCTGTTCCCAAAACTTTGATCTCCATATAGCTTTATCTTTGTTCGTAATATTACGAACAAAGATAAAGAAAAATCGTTATCCCAGAATATCCTGCATTAATTTCTTTGCTTGCTGCCAGTTTTCCCGGTTTATACAATACCTGATCCGGGGCGCCTCGGTTTCTCCCTGGATGAGGCCTGCCTTTTTGAGTTCCTTCAGGTGCTGCGAAAGTGTAGACTTGGCAATGGGTAATATTTCAGACAGGTCACCACTGTAACAACAGGCCTGCTGGTCGAGGTATTTCAAAATGAATATCCTGACCGGATGGCCGAGCGCCCTGGCAAACCGGGCGGCCTGTTTATGTTCCTGCGTGATGATCTCGCTCTTCAAAATTACCGTTTTAACTGTTTTTCGATTTCAGCTTTCATTTTGGCAAAATCTGCATCATTAAAACCCACTGATGAATAGACAATCTTTCCGGACTTATCGATTACGAAGTTCCTGGGAATATTCTGTGCAGCATACAAAGAAAAGATCTTTCTCTCCTGATCAGGGTAGAAGGGCATAGTGAATTTCTGGTCACTTCTGAACTTATTGACGGTAGCCCAATCGTGTTCCCTGCCGAAGATCAGCAGTTCAAACTGACGGTTATCCTTGTGTTTCTGGTAAATATCTTTTTCCACATGTGGCAGCTCAGCCCTGCATGGCCCACACCAGGTTGCAAAGAAAGTAATCAGGACTACCTTACCTTTGTAATCAGACAACTTCTTGAATTCTCCCGGCTTAACCTCAAAGCTGAAGTCTGGGGCAGTGCCGTTCAGTTTGGCCAGGGTAAATTCGTCCTGAGCAAAGGAATTCAATGAATAAAGGATGGCTACCAGCAGGGAAAGGGTTTTCAGCATATTCTTCATAGGATTATCTGGATGTGGTTTTATTGAGAAATCCGGTAACATTATTTTCAATCCGGTTCAGCAACTGACTGGCATCAGACTTCACAAAGTCATCGCCTGTTATATTCTCGAACAGTTCGATATACCTTTCGGTAACAGATTCGACAAATTCATCGGGCATAAACGGTACCGACTGCCCTTCCTTACCCTGGAAACCATTTTCAATCAGCCATTGCCTTACAAACTCCTTGGAAAGTTGTTTCTGTTGTTCTCCTCTGCCAAGACGCTCTTCGTAACCGTCGGCATAAAAATAACGGGATGAGTCCGGAGTATGGATCTCATCGATCAGATAGATCCGGCCATCTTTTTTCCCAAATTCATATTTCGTATCCACCAGAATCAGCCCTTTTTCAGCGGCCATTTCGGTTCCCCTGGCAAAGACCTTCCGGGTGTAATCTTCCAGCATCTCATAATCTTCTTTTGACACCAGGCCGCTCGAGATAATCTCTTCCCTGGAAATATCCTCATCGTGACCTTCCGAAGCTTTTGTGGTGGGTGTGAGGATCGGCTCGGGGAATTTCTGGTTCTCCACCATGCCGTCAGGCATTGGCACACCGCAAAGCGACCTCTTGCCTGATTTGTATTCCCGCCATGCATGTCCGGTCAGATAGCCACGAATTACCATCTCCACCTTGAAGGGCTCACAGAAATGGCCCACGGTAACGTTCGGGTCAGGAACGGCAATTTTCCAGTTAGGGACAATATCGGCCGTTGCGTCCAGAAATTTGGCAGCAATCTGATTAAGCACCTGGCCTTTATACGGAATACCCTTGGGAAGCACCACGTCAAAGGCAGAAATCCGGTCACTAACGACCATTACCAGGTACTCATCGCTGATGTTATACACATCCCTAACCTTCCCATGGTAAACACTCTTTTGTCCGGGAAACTTAAATTCTGTTTTTGTCAATGCCTGTGTTGTCATGTCTCTTTATTTAAATTGTTCTATGATCTATGCTACACTTATCGCCTGATACCAGTCTATGGTCACTCTTTACTGATGTTCATTGTGGGTAAGGAGGTGAATTAACCCCTAAGGCTACCCATATTTTGATCCTGCGGATCATATCCAACCAGTTACGTCACCTGACCGTCCACCGTTCACCTATCACCGTTTACGGTTTACCGTTTACTGTTCACCGTTTACTGTTCACTGTTTACGGTTTACCGTTCACCGTTTACTGTTCACCGTTTACCGTTCACCGTTTACTGTTCACTGTTCACTGTTTACCGTTCACTGTTTACCGTTTACCGTTCACTGTTTACCGTTCACCGTCCCCTGATCAGCACCGGGCTCAACCTTCCTCTCCTCCCTGGCCTTCTCTCTCTCTTCTGAGTACTTGTCATAGGCTGCAACGATATCCCGGACCAGTTTATGACGGACGATATCCCGGTTATCGAAACGTACGATACTGATATCTTCAATGCCGTTCAGAATCCTCATAGCCAGCAGCAAGCCCGACTGACGCCTGTCGGGCAGGTCAATCTGGGTTACATCTCCGGTTATGACAAACTTGGCATTCAGTCCCATACGGGTCAGGAACATCTTCAGCTGATTAACCGTGGTATTCTGAGCCTCATCAAGGATTACAAAAGCATTGCTGAGGGTACGGCCCCGCATGAACGCCAGCGGCGCAATCTGTATTACACCGTCCTTCAGGAACTCCTCCAGTTTTTTGGCCGGAATCATATCCAGCAGGGCATCATAAAGAGGCTGAAGATACGGATCGATTTTTTCTTTCAGGTCACCCGGAAGGAATCCGAGCCTTTCACCGGCTTCCACTGCAGGCCTGCTGAGGATTATCTTTTTAATTTCTCGGTTTTTCAATGCCTTAACAGCCAGGGCTATCGCCGTATAGGTTTTTCCGGTACCTGCCGGACCAATGGCAAAGATCAGGTCATGATCCCGGCTTTCCTCCACGAGAACCCGCTGGTTCGGTGTCCTTGCCCGGATGGGTTTGCCTGTATTGCTGTAAACCAGTATATCAGGCTCATCCTCAGGTCCTGAAACACCCTCAAAATTGCTTGCCATGATCTGAGTGATAATCTCTTCACTCAGAATATTGAACTGATAATAATGATCGAGCAGGTAACTGAACTTTTTTTCGAAATGCTCCAGTTCTTTATCTTCACCCTGTAGGTATATGGAGTGTCCGCGGGCTGTAATTTTTATCTTGGGAAAAAAATTCTTGATCAGGTTAATTTTTGAATTGTTTACGCCGTAAAACTCCAGCGGGTCAATTCCTTCCAAAATAATCTGTTTTTCCAAATGCAATTATTTTAATTTTTCCGAAACAAATTTAGCAATTATTGGATAAAAATATTTAGCACTCCTTAAAAAGGCAATCGATTCACCACTATATTAATTCCGCATTATTAAAAAAGCAGTGCCCGGCTGCTGATCAGCCGGGCACCAGTTTCGTATCCTTTTTGGGGAGCGCTACATATTCTTGATTTCTGCGGCGAGTTTTTGCAGGGAGTCCTTGGCATTTCCGTAAAACATCCTGGTTTTATCGTTGAAGAACAGGAAGTTCTCGATGCCCGCATAACCTTTTCCGGCACCGCGCTTCATCACGATGATATTCCTGGCCAGGTGTGCATCTATAATCGGCATGCCATAAATCGGCGAAGATGGATCGTCATAGGCGGCAGGGTTAACCACGTCATTGGCACCGATCACGATGGCCACATCCACGTTATGCATATCCGGATTGATGTCATCCATCTCGACCAGTTTTTCATACGGCACATCGGCCTCTGCGAGCAGTACGTTCATATGTCCGGGCATACGTCCGGCCACCGGATGGATTGCGTAGCGCACATCAACGCCCCTGCTTTCCAGAATGTTATCCAGCTCATGTGCAATATGCTGGGCCTGGGCAACGGCTAATCCATAACCGGGAATAACCACCACTTTCTGTGAATAATTTAGCAGCACGGCCGCATCACTGACGGTAATCTCTTTCATGATACCCATTTCACGGTCTATTGCCGCGCCACCACCACCGAATGCGCCGATGATAACATTAAGCAGCGAGCGGTTCATTGCTTTACACATGAGGATGGTCAGGATCATACCTGCTGCCCCCACCAGAATACCTCCAAGGATCATCGCCTGGTTATGGTAGATAAACCCGGCCATGGCCGCTGCAATACCAGTCAGGGCATTAAGCAGTGAAATGACCACTGGCATATCGGCACCCCCGATCGGCATTACAAATAAGACACCATACAGCAAAGCAAGGGCAAATAGCAACCATACTGCCCATATCTGTTCCACCGGATTTCCACCCGAAAAGATCAGCCAGGCCCCGAAAAGCAGGGTTACGGCCATCAAAACCAGGTTAATATATTTCATGTAACCGGCACGTATGTCGCCAACTTTACCATCCAGCTTTCCATAGGCGACCAGACTGCCGCTGAACGCCACCGCTCCGATAATCAATCCGAGAATAGTGACCAGTAAAGACCCCACGTTTCCTGCCATCGCCTTCGGGAATTCCAGAAGGGCAACCAGGGCTGAAGCTGCTCCTCCTGTGGCGTTATAAAGAGAAACCAGCTGAGGCATTGCCGTCATTTTAACTTTCCGGGCAACAATCCAACCGATGGTGGCTCCAATTCCAATGGCAATGATTATAATCATCAGATTGGCCATAGGGATACCGTTACCGGCATCGTTCCGGTGAAGAATGGCCGTAGTGACCATTGCGAGAAGCATGCCGCCGGCAGCCCAGAGGTTCCCTTTTCGGGCAGTCTCGGGATGTGACAGCCGCTTCAGACCGAACACAAAAAGCAAGGCTGCAATTAAATAACTCAGTTCCAGCAGGATATCACCCGACGAAACCGCTTTTCCTGTAAAAATATCGGATATAGGGTTCATGATCAGTTGGCTTTTTGGGTTTTCTTTTTCTTAAACATCTCTAACATGCGATCGGTAACGGCAAAACCTCCCACCACATTGAGGGTACCGAAAATCAACGCCAGGACTCCAAGGATAAGATCAATAGTGAATCCTGACAGATCGGCATGACCAACCAGAATTATACCCCCTATGATAATTACGCCTGAAATGGCATTGGCTCCCGACATCAGCGGAGTATGCAAAACCGCGGGTACGTTGGAGATCACCTCAATACCCAGAAATATAGAAAGAGCAATGATAAATATCGCCTCCTTATTCTCGAAGAAGAATTGTAATATTTGTTCCATATCCGCTTTATTTAATATTTTCCATTACTGATTTCACCCGTTCATTGAAAAGTTCGCCGTTATGTGTTATACAGGTTCCCTTCACAATATCATCCTCAAAATTCAGGTTTAACTGCCCCTCCTTCGAAATGATCAGGGCCAGGAAGTTCATCACATTCTTCCCAAACATCCTGCTGGCATCGAGCGGCATTTTGGCCGGATAATTTGACTGCCCGATTATGGTTACTCCGTTATGTACAACGGTTTCATTATCCCTGGTAAGTTCGCAGTTTCCACCTGATGATGCAGCCAGGTCGATTACCACAGAACCAGGCTTCATCCTTTCCACAGCATTTGCCGGCAGCAGCAAGGGAGCTTTTCTTCCAGGTATCTGTGCGGTACAGATAACCACATTGGATTTTGCGGCATGGTCGTTAATGGCCTGCTGTTGCTTTTGCCTGAACTCTTCAGTCTGTTCAACAGCATAACCACCGGCAGCCTTATCTTCCACAGCACCTTCAACCTCCACAAAACGGGCACCAAGACTCTTCACTTCTTCCCTTACTGCAGAGCGCACATCAAAGGCTTCCACCTGGGCGCCCAGTTTCCGGGCAGTTGCAATCGCCTGTAATCCGGCCACGCCTGCACCCAATACAAGAACGTTGGCAGGACGGATGGTCCCGGCTGCGGTCATGAACATCGGGAAAAAAGTGGGTAGAGCAAGAGCTGCGTCTAAAACAGATACATATCCGGCTACCGTTGCCTGGCTCGACAAGATATCCATGGCCTGAGCCCTTGTCGTGCGGGGTATCGAGTCCAGACTGAAGGAAGTAATTCCCTGGTCCTTGAAGAATCCTACCAGCCCAGTTTCCCAAAGGGGATTCATGGCACTTATCCAGACCTGTCCCTTTCTGATTTTCTTATCGTCACCCTTTGCCGGAGGTTGTATCTGAAGCAGCAAATCTGCCTTCTCAAAAATTACCTCACGGGAAACTACTTTTGCTCCTGCTCCGGAATAATCCGAATCAGCAGTAAAGGCCCTTAATCCGGCTCCCTCCTCAACCAGAACTTCAACATTCTGTGAAACAAGAGTTTTCACGTTGTCGGGAAGAAGGGCAACCCGGGTTTCATCGCCCAGTTCTTTTAATAGCCCAAGAATCATATTCTGTTTTTTTTTGTTGATTTTGCACAAAACTAAAAAATATATTTATATCTGACTGATAAATTCATATCTGCCAGCTAAGCCTGAGGATGCATTTTCAGGTTAAATTAACCGTACAGCGGGTATTATTGATTATTCTTCATAAACCCTGAACCCGACCGTCAGTGCCTTTCCAGGATTTACTTCGAGAATCTGGTGCAGGTCGGCGTCATTGATACCAGCCTGGTTCAGGGCAGGAATAAGTTCGGTGAACAAAGGAGTATGAGGCTGATAGTTGCTTCCGTCGGGCTTATCTGGGTCATACCAACCTGAATCCTGAGAAAGCAACAGCTTGTGCAGTACGTTATGTTTCTTAAGGTTTACGACCATTTCAGCGATTTCGGCTGCTTTTTCAGCTCCGCCCCAAAATCCGTCCAATGAAATCCAGGCACCAGCTTTGGCTGCTTCCACATGTTTTGACCAATCCTTTTCGTTTTGGGCATGCGTCCAGATTAAAGCATCTGCCTTTACCCCTTCGCTTTTCAGGATATCGAGTTGCTGAAATGCCGGAACTGCCGGTCCTGTATGCGACATAATGGTCAGTCCGGTAGCCTTGTGGGCTTGCGCGGCTGCCTTTACAAGCGTCTTATGGAAATCGGAGAGTTCTGTCGGATTAACCCCTATTTTAATGAAACCGGGAATAATGCCGGTACCATCAATGCCCTGCCTGAACTCTGCAATCCAGAATGCAGCAATGGCTTCGGCAGGCATATTCAGCACAGGTGCCGGAATGTATTTGTTATCAATAGCGCCATAAAACCCGGTATTGGTAATGAAGTTCATACCGGTTTCTTCAGAAAGTTTCTTCAGAAGCAACGGATCACGGCCCAGGTATTTCGGAGTACATTCGACGAAAGTTTTAACCCCAAGGTTTCTTATTTCAAGGATATGGGGAAGGATAATCCAATAGGCAGAATCCCGGTTGTACCTGGGTGGTTCAGAAAATTCCGCACCGATAAAATCAACCAGAACATGTTCGTGACTGAGGGTAGGCCCCAGTTTGTCGGGTCTGATCTCGCCCATGACGGTTATCACCCTGTCGGGAATCTCCGCAGTGCAGGCGGCACCTGCCAGCAGTATTGCCAAAAATATCGATACCTTCATCGCATTTCAACTAAAGGTTTATAAAAACAATAAAGCCTCCTGACCAGGAGGCTTTATGCCTTATAACAGTTTATTTCTTCTTTTTGTTTTGCTCTTCATTGGCTATGGATTCCCTCATAGAGGTATCCGCTTCAATATTGCGGTATTTCATGTAATCCATAATCCCAAGGTTGCCTGACCTGAAAGATTCTGCAATGGCCAGCGGAATCTGGGCTTCGGCTTCGATAACCTTGGCTCTTGCTTCCTGTGCCTTGGCCTTCATTTCCTGCTCATTGGCCACGGCCATGGCACGCCGTTCCTCAGCTTTTGCCTGGGCAATATTTTTATCGGCTTCGGCCTGGTCAATCTGGAGACCGGCACCAATATTTTTCCCTATATCAATATCAGCGATATCGATGGAGAGAATTTCAAAAGCGGTTCCGGCATCGAGGCCTTTTTCCAGAACAGTACGTGAAATGAAATCGGGATTTTCCAACACTTCCTTGTGCGAATGAGCCGAACCGATCGAAGAGACAATACCTTCACCCACACGGGCCAGTACGGTTTCTTCTCCTGCACCTCCCACCAGCTGACGGATATTGGCCCTTACGGTAACACGGGCTTTGGCGATCAGCTGTATACCATCCTTGGCCACTGCGGTAACCGGCGGGGTATTAATTACCTTTGGATTAACCGACATCTGCACTGCCTCGAAAACATCACGCCCGGCCAGGTCAATGGCTGTAGCCATGTTAAAGGTAAGCTGGATATTCGCCTTGGAAGCTGAAACAAGTGCATGCACTACATTGGCCACATGTCCGCCGGCAAGATAGTGCGCTTCCAGATCGTTGCGATTCAGGGCTATACCGGCTTTAGTCCCTTCAATCATTGCCCTGACAATTACCCCGGGGGGCACTTTCCTGAACCTCATCAGGAATAATTGCAACAGACTGATCCTTACCCCGGAAACCAGGGCGGAGAACCATAGTCCTACCGGAATGAAATAGAGTAAAATAATCAGCAGGACCAGCAGTCCTATCAATAACCCGAAGGTTCCAAATGCTTCAACCATAATTATTCAGATTTTATAAGTTCAACAATAATTTTTCCCGGATAAACTTTTAACACCCTGACCGGCTTGTTCTGATCAATAAAAGAACCTGTAGACTGAGCCTCCACACTTACCCCGTTAACCCTGACTTTTCCCATCGGGGCGAGCCTGCCGATGGTAATACCCGCATCTCCGGGTTGAATATTTTCAGTTTCAGTGGTATCCACCTTTGCATCGATATTGGTTTCCAGGATCATTTTCCGTCCTGCCCTGGATCTGAAAAGATAATAAATCAGGGCCGGAGCAGCCACCAGGACAATGACCAGCGTGATAAAACCCGCCAAAGTCCCGTACTGGGCAAAGGCCAGATAGACACTGTACGCGAGCAGCAAAAAACCGCCAATTCCGGCAATGGTAACACCCGGAACAACGGCAAACTCCAGCAGCAGGAGCAAAAGTCCAAGCAGGATCAGTACAATAATGGCAAGGATGGTCATATCAGTCGATTGTAGTGGTAAGTTCTTTTTGGGTGAGTGCGTCCTTCATAACCTTAAGGCTGCTGAACACACCCTGTTTAATGTCGCACTTCCCCTTATAATGCGTAATAATGGCGCACTGGGAAGCCTGAATGTATTCATGGTCACAGATTTCCATCAGCGCATCAATCACATAATCAAAGGTATGCACATCGTCATTATGAAGAATCAGGTTTCTGATCTCACTTTGCAATGCATCCTCATCAAACAGATTTTGTCTTTTAGTCTCTTTTGCTGTCATTCTTCTCCCGTTAATCTTTTAGCATCTGGTAAAGGTATTCTTTTTCCGTCTTGAATGGCAATTACAAAGGCATCTTTTACACCTTCGAGCCTTACCTGGTTCTGAAGTGCAAGCCCGTCTGAAAAAGTCCTCATATTCCCCGTAGTATATACGGTCGAACCGTCTTCGTTTTCCATGGTATCAATGGTCCTGATTTTCGCTATTTTATCAAACAGTGCCTGGGTTCTGACAGGCAGCTTCCCTTTGAAAGAACCAAGCTGTACCATGTAAATGACTGTCTCCGGACCGGGTTCCCCTGCTCCTTCTTCATCCTCTTCTTCGGTTTCTCCTGAAATCAGGGATTCATCAATTACCGGAGGTGGAGGAAGTGCCGCCCGCCGTACCTCTTCTTCGAGCCGAAGCAACGAATCAGTCACCTGTCTGAACTTGCTGTAGGTATCAAAATCAGCATCCGCCCACCAGGCCTGTTCCAGGCTTCTGGCTTTCTGTATCAGCTGTTCCGATTCCGCCCGAAGGGTCAGGGACTCTCTTTCAAGGGATATTATGCGGTTAGCCAGTTGGTCACGGTCTGCCGGATTAACCGTTCGCTGATATTGATCCCTTAATTGACTGAGTGTACCTATAAGACTGTTCAGCTCTGCCTGACGGGCATTGCCTTCCTGCCATGCACCCCTGGCTTCAGCCACCTGGAACAGCTCCTCTGTCAGGTAGGTAACCTGGGAATTTACCTGAAAATGGATGAAACTGACCTGTGGCAATACGGGCTTCCCGGCAGTCTCCGTTACCTGAGCGGGCACAGTTTCTGCTGGTTCTGAATATTCCTGGGCATCTTCCACTCCCGGCAAGAGCACCTCAGCAGACAGGCCCAAGGTATCATTCGCTTCCTTAAGTTCTGCGATGACCTCAGGTTCGGGGACTACTATCAATGGTTCCGGTACGGTGACTTCTGCCTGCTCAACCCCGGGTATTTGCCTTTCAGCAGAGGGCCGGACAGGCGCAGGCTCAGTGGAAACCGGCGGTGTGGTTTCTGTCAGGGCTGGCGCAGGTTCTGAGGATGTGGGGAAATTGATATTACTTCCCTGATAAGGATTTGTATGACTGTAGGCAAGCTGTATAAGCTCTTCTGTCCGGAGTGCGGCTACGTCGGCCGGCTGGGCATTATTCCTGAAGCGGTTGTAGAACCTGACGGCACTGTCCCAGTCTTCGCGGGCGTGATAATACCGCGCAAGGTAATAGAAAACCTTGGCCGGCACCTCCCTTGTCCCTGCAAGAAGCAGATTCATTTCCGTTTCCTTGGAATAGTTGCCGGTTTCGATCATACATGCACCGGTAAAATACTTCAGCAGGTAATCCGAAGGATAGGAATCAGAAAGTTTTCTGAAAAGAGGCAGGGCCTCACTGAATTTTCCGGAATGAAACAGTTCAATGGCCCGGTTGCGTTCCTCCTGCTGTGTATCCGCGACAGGCACGCCCTGAGCGCTGTCCGCAACAAACATCAGAATAACAAGAGACAGCAAATATAATATCCGGAATGGTTGCTTCATGATAATAACTGATAAAGAATTCAGCACCTAAAAGTACAAAAATTATGCAAAAGAAGGAAACCAAACATCCGGAAACATTGTTTCGGGTATTCACAAAATTATCACCCGTCAGATTCAAAAGGGTTCATCAATTTAAATTATATTTGTCAAACGTAATAAGATCATAAAAATGACAACATTGAACATTGGGGACAAGGCGCCTCATTTTGAAGGAGTTAACCAGAATGGCGAATCGGTATCGCTGTCAGGTTTTTCAGGCAGGAAACTTATTCTTTATTTCTACCCGAAGGATGACACTCCCGGCTGTACAGCCGAAGCCTGCAACCTCAACGACAACTACCGGGAGTGGACCGGCAAAGGCTATGATGTGGTGGGTGTCAGCCCCGACAGTGTTAAATCACATTTGAAGTTTGCAGGCAAATACGGACTGAAGTTCAACCTGATAGCCGATGAGGAAAAATCCATCCTGGAGGCATACGGCGCCTGGGGAGAGAAGAAAATGTACGGAAAATCATATATGGGTGTACTCCGCAAAACATTTGTCATCGACGAAAACGGGATTATAACCGGGGTATTTGACAAGGTTGACACCAAAGATCACACGAATCAAATCATCAAAGCACTCAATATTTAACACTTAGCAGAAATCATGACTAAAGAAGACCAATCAGTAATTAACAAGGAAAAGCTGAAAGCGCTTCAGTTAACCCTCGACAAGATTGAAAAAAGTTTTGGAAAAGGTTCCATCATGCGCATGGGAGATAAGCCTGTGGACGATGTCCCTGCCATTTCGTCAGGGTCTATCGGGCTCGACGTGGCCCTGGGAATCGGCGGGTATCCGCGCGGGAGGATCATTGAGATTTATGGTCCGGAAAGTTCAGGTAAGACTACCCTGGCCATTCATGCCATTGCCGAAACACAAAAGTTAGGCGGAATTGCCGCTATCATTGATGCAGAACATGCCTTTGACCCTTATTACGCCCGCAAGCTGGGGGTCAATACCGACGAATTGCTGATTTCGCAGCCCGACCACGGTGAGCAGGCGCTTGAAATTGCCGACAGCCTGATCCGCTCCGGGGCAGTCGACATCGTAGTGATCGACTCTGTAGCAGCTCTTACCCCTAAAGCCGAACTGGAAGGCGATATGGGAGATTCCAAAATGGGACTCCAGGCCAGGCTCATGTCACAGGCACTCCGGAAACTCACTGCCAACATCAGCAAAACCCGTACATGCTGTATCTTCATTAACCAGTTACGCGAAAAAATCGGGGTGATGTTCGGTAACCCGGAAACAACCACCGGAGGTAATGCACTGAAGTTTTATGCATCTGTAAGACTTGATATCCGGAGAATCGGCCAGATCAAGGAAGGAGAAGAGGTCACCGGAAACAATGTCCGCGTAAAAGTGGTCAAAAACAAGATAGCCCCGCCTTTCAGAAAAGCCGAATTCGATATTCTTTACGGAGAAGGGATTTCCAAGACCGGTGAGATTCTTGACCTTGGAGTGAACTACAGTATCATCAAGAAAAGCGGGTCGTGGTTCAGTTATGGTGAATCGAAACTGGGTCAGGGACGTGATGCAGTAAGAAAACTGATCAGGGACAATCCTGAACTGTCTGCTGAACTGGAAAAGAAAATCATGGAGGTAATTACTACGTCCAGCGATACGGAATAACCAACACTGAGCAGAGTACAGGCCGGATGAGGAACTGAATGCTCATCCGGCTTTTTGTTTTAACAAAGAGCCTCAATTACAATAAAAGGCAAGAATTTCACCAATCAGAGAAACATTGTGTTAAAAATGCGGGGCAATCCATTACAAATCGACCGCTACAACTGTTACAGTCTTAAATTTGTGCGGTATAGGGATACACCAGATTTATGAATTTTATAACTGTTGTGTTATAATCAAAATCAGGAAAACAAAAGCCTGGAGAACCCGATAACATTTTGTTTCCATTAAAACGAGAAAATTAAGATGAAGGTATTGAAGTTTGGGGGAACATCGGTTGGCAGTGCTGCCAATATCCGTATAGTCAGGGAAATTGTTACCCGTCAGGATGATGATATTGTAGTAGTTGTGTCTGCATTGGGCGGAATTACGGACAGGATCCTGAATACGGCAAGAATGGCTGTACTGGGTACAGATTTCTATTTAGGTGAACTTGCGGAGATCAGGAACCGGCACAGTGAGGTGACCGAAGCGCTTTTTGATGACCCGGATCCGGTATTTGGCCGGATCAATCATATACTGAAAGAGCTGGAACAAGTGCTTACCGGCGTTACCCTGATCGGGGAGCTTACCCCGAAAACGCTTGACCGTCTTTCCGGAATGGGCGAGCGCATGTCTTCAATATTGGTTTCGGCTTTTTTAGGCGTACCTCATATGGATTCGGCAGAGCTTATCGTTACCGACAGCAATTTCGGTAAGGCAGTAGTCGCTTTCGAAGAAACCAACCGCCGGATCAGGGAGAGGTTCAATGGTTTCAAGGGCCTTGCAGTGGCACCCGGCTTTATTGCCAGAAACCAGGCAGGAGAATATACCACCCTTGGCAGGGGCGGCTCAGACTACACCGCCGCTATCATTGCCGCTGCACTCGATGCAGCCTCCCTTGAAATCTGGACCGATGTGGACGGATTTATGACTGCCGACCCAAGGGTTATCCGGAAAGCCTATACCATCCCTATGCTCTCCTATACGGAGGCCATGGAGTTGTCGAATTTTGGAGCAAAAGTGATTTATCCGCCGACCATCCTGCCGGTTTATAAAAAGGGAATTCCCGTTCATATAAAAAACACGATGCGCCCGGAAGCACCGGGAACCCTCATCACCCGAAGTTCAGAAAACGGCAGGGAGCGACCGATCAAAGGTATCTCCTCGATATCACGGATCGCCATGCTAACCGTCCAGGGTATCGGGATGGTTGGAGTTGCAGGGATTTCCATGCGGCTGTTTTCAGCGCTGGCCCAGGAGAAAATTAACGTTATCCTGATTTCACAGGCATCTTCTGAAAATACCATCAGTATTGCGATTGAGGAACATTCGGCAGAACAAGCCGAGGATGCCATCCGCAGGGAATTTGATAAAGAGATCAGCCACGATCTGATCAACAAGGTTTTTGTGGAAACCGGACTAAGCATTGTGGCCATCGTCGGTGAGAACATGAAACACTCGACAGGGGTTGCCGGAAAACTGTTTACCACCATCGGCCGCAATGGGATCAACATTTCCGCCATCGCACAGGGTGCCTCCGAATACAACATCTCCTGGGTGGTAAAACACGAAGACCTCAGAAAAACACTTAATGTGGTGCATGAGTCATTCTTCCTGTCGGAGAATTCGGAACTGAATATTTTCCTCATCGGCACCGGACTGGTAGGCAGTCATCTGTTGCGGCAGGTCGCAAGCCAGCAGGAACGCCTTCTCAACGAAAACCACCTGAAACTGAAGATTGCCGGACTGGCCAACTCCAGGAAAATGATATTCGACCGCGATGGGATTGAAGTTGCGGACTATTCGAAGCAGCTTGAAAATGCTCAAATGGCATCGTCAACAGAAGAATTTATCCATCTGATGATAAATATGAACCTGTACAACAGCGTATTCGTGGATTGCACCGCATCGGAGGAAATCTCAGGTGCCTACCGGCGAATACTGGATGCCAACATATCGGTGGTTACCGCCAATAAAATAGCCGCCTCTTCAGCTTACGACAACTATCTTCTGCTGAAGAGAACCGCCAAGCGGAAAGGTATAAAATTTTTGTTCGAAACCAATGTCGGTGCAGGTTTGCCGATTATCAACACGCTGAATGACCTGGTCAATTCGGGCGATAAAGTTCTGAAAATCGAAGCAGTACTTTCGGGTACGCTGAATTACATATTCAATACCATCTCCACGGAAATTCCTCTCAGCAAGGCAATCCGTATGGCCAAGGAGGCTGGTTATGCCGAACCCGATCCCCGGATTGACCTGAGCGGAATGGATGTGGTCAGGAAGCTGCTTATTTTAGCCAGAGAATCAGGATATCGAATTGAAAAAGAGGATGTTAAGATTGAATCATTTATTCCGGAGAAATATTTTGCAGGCAGTGTGGAAGAATTCTGGCAGTCCATCACTGAACTTGATGAGGAATTTGAATCCAACCGTAAAGAGTTGGAGAGCAAAGGTCTGAAGTGGAGATTTGTAGCCGCTTTCGAAGAAGGAAATGCGAGAGTCGGCCTCAGGGAGATCGGTTCAGCACACCCGTTTTTTGACCTGGAAGGCAGTAATAACCTGATCATATACCGGACAGAGCGATATAATGAATTCCCGATGCTGATCAAGGGTTACGGGGCAGGTGCGGCAGTTACCGCTGCCGGCGTTTTTGCCGACATCATTAAAGTATCCAACATATAAGTACCAAATATGAAGTACATTATTGTATTAGGCGATGGAATGGCCGATGAACCCATACCAGAATTGGGGGGACTGACTCCGCTCCAGGCAGCCCGTACCCCTTATATAGACCAGCTGGCAAAGCAAGGCAGAAACGGGATGCTGGATACAATTCCTCCAGGGCTTCACCCGGGCAGCGAAATTGCCAACCTGGCAGTGCTGGGCTATAATGTACCCGAAGTTTTTGAAGGCCGAGGTGTGTTAGAGGCAGCCAGCATGGGCGTGGAACTGCAACCCGGTGACCTTGCCCTTCGGTGTAACCTGATCTGCCTGGAAGACCAGAAAATTAAAAACCATTCGGCCGGGCACATTCCCAGCGAGGAGGCCGCAGAACTGATTATGTTCCTGGACAAGAAACTGGGGAATGATAAAATCAGGTTTTACCCGGGTGTCTCCTACCGCCACTTGCTGGTAGTAAAAGGAGGAAACAAACAGGTTGGTTGCACACCTCCACACGATGTAATGGGAACAGACTTCAGGGAGGTAATGATAAAACCAGAAACCGTAGAAGCCGAAAAAACGGCCAGGTTATTAAACTACCTGGTGGTCAGGTCACGGTATTTTCTTGAAGACCATCCGGTAAATCTGAAAAGAAAAGAGCTGGGAAAGGACCCCGCAAGTTGCATCTGGCCATGGTCACCTGGCTACCGGCCGGCCATGCCAACATTCAGGGAGTTATGGGGTATTGAAAAATCGGCCGTCATATCAGCAGTAGACCTGATCCAGGGAATCGGTGTATTAGCCGGGATGAAGGTGATTAAAGTAGAAGGTGCTACCGGGCTGCATACCACCAACTATGAGGGTAAAACGAGGGCTGCACTCGACGCCCTGAAAGATCATGACCTGGTCTATCTGCATATCGAAGCAAGTGATGAGGCCGGGCACGAAGGAGATCATGAGCTGAAGGTTAAAACCATTGAATATTTAGACAACCGGGTGGTAAGAACCCTTATTGAAGAGACTGCAGATATGTCAGAGCCGGTGACCATAGCCATTTTGCCCGACCACCCCACCCCCTGCCGGATTAAAACCCACACCAGGGAGCCGGTTCCATTTCTTATTTGCCGTCCGGGGGAAACTCCCGACACCGTTGAGAAATATGATGAATTTTCAGCCGTATCGGGTAGTTATGGCATGCTTTCCGGCCCCGGATTCATGAAAAACCTGTTAATGAAATAAACGCTGAATAAACGGATATGCAATATTACAGTACCAACCATAAAATAAAACCTGTATCGCTCAGTGAAGCGGTAATCAAAGGACTGGCCCCTGACAATGGCCTCTTTATGCCGGAAAAAATATGTTCCTTTAGTGATGAATACTTTGAAAACATTCACACACTCAGTTTCAGGGAAATAGCCTTAGATGTGGCATTGAAATTTTTTGGTGAGGATATCGGACAGGAAAAACTGAAAGAGCTCGTTTACGATACCTTGTCGTTCGATTGCCCTGTGGTAAAGATATATTCGGATATCTGGTCATTGGAACTTTTTCACGGCCCTACCCTGGCATTCAAGGATGTGGGTGCGAGATTCATGGCCAGGCTGCTCAGGCACTTTCTAAGGGAAAACAAACGTATGGTAAATGTACTTGTAGCCACATCGGGGGATACCGGGAGCGCAGTGGCCAACGGATTTCTGGGCATTGAAGGGATCAGGGTATTTGTTTTATATCCACGGGGAAAAGTCAGCGAAATTCAGGAAAAACAGTTTACCACCTTAGGACAGAATATTGTAGCCCTCGAAATCGACGGCACCTTCGACGATTGCCAGCATCTGGTCAAAAGTGCTTTTCTCGACAGCTCTCTGAACGATAAGATGATGCTGACTTCAGCCAACTCGATCAACGTTGCCAGGTTCCTGCCACAGGCATTCTACTATTTTAATGCTTATGCACGGTTAAGGGAAAAAGGGGCGCTCAAAGACAAAGAACTTATTTTTGCTGTTCCTTCAGGAAATTTCGGGAACCTTACAGCAGGTTTAATTGCCCGGGAAATGGGATTGCCCGTTAAAAGATTTTTGGCTGCCAATAATGAGAACGATGTGGTTTATGAATACCTGAAGACCGGAATATACCAGCCCAGACCATCGGTAGAGACCATTGCCAATGCTATGGACGTGGGAACCCCGAGCAATTTCGCACGGATACTGGATCTGTATGGCGACAGTTATGACAGGATTTCCGGCATACTGAAGGGATACCGTTATTCAGACCAGGAGATCAGGGAAATGATCAGGACCGTATTTAATGAGACCGGGTATATGACTGATCCACATGGAGCCTGCGGCATTGCGGCACTCAGGGAAAATCTTTGCAGCCAGGAAACCGGAGTTTTCCTGGAGACTGCCCATCCTGCCAAATTCAGGGATACCATGGAGACCATCCTTCAGGTCAAAAACATGGAAATTCCACAAAAATTAAAGGCATTTTTAAAGGGTAACAGGGAATTTGTCAGCCTCCCTGCAGATTATGCTGAATTCAGGGATAAACTGTTATCATACAACCAGATGCCCAATTAAAAGACAATAAACACTTATGAAATTTTTTTCTAATTACAATATACTAAAGAAATTTTTTGCCAAACAAACCAATATTAAGCAAATATTAAAAAATGTTTTATTGAACACTTTTTAACATGTGTTTAACTGATTTTACAAATTCTGCCCCTATCTTTGCAGTGGTTTTAGTTTCATAGGTTTAGGTTTGATTAGTTTTATTGGTTTAGTTAGTTTAGTTAGTTAGAAGGGCGGATGTTGATCCGTCCTTTTTTCTTTTTATATCCCTGAAGGGTGCCTGCCGCACCGGACAATCAGCACCACAACCACCACATCCTGAAGAGCTTAAAGTATCAGGCTCAGCACATTTCTCCTTAACTTTCTTTTTCAGGAATCTTTCCTTGAGTTTCAGGAGAGCCAGAAGCAGTGCTGCAGCGATAATCAGATAAGTAACCAATTCCTGTATCATATCAGAAAAATAAAAAGGTTATAGGTAATAAATGCCATGACCCAGGCCAGGGTTGTAGTATATACCACGGAAAACATACCCCATTTCCAGCTTCCGGATTCATTATTGATGGTTGCCACCACCCCTATACATGGGAAATAAATCAGGATAAACACCAGGAAAGCTAAAGCGGAAGCGGTATTAAATACCTTTTGTCCTTCCAGCCGGCCCTGTGTATGAACCTCATCCTGCAACTTATGCTGCAGGTTTACGGTGGATTCATCAACATCCGACTGGTAGAGAACGCCCATGGTACTGATAATAATCTCCTTTGCAGGCAACCCGGCCAGAAGGGCAATACTCATCTTCCAGTCGAATCCGAGCGGTGCCATAACAGGTTGCATAACGCGGCCCAGGCGGCCGATATAGGAATTGACCAGCCTGTCGCCTTCCATGGCTAATTCCAGTTCCTCCAAACTTTCCTCCTTTGCCTCGGGTGAAAGTTCTGACTGTTCTATCCGTTCCATTTCTGCAAGAAAATGGTCTGATTTTTCGGTATCCCGCGGAAAATACTCCAATGCCCAGATAATCACGACTCCGATCAGGATTACCGTTCCGATTTTCTTCAGATAGTGCCGGGTTTTATCCCACATATGGAAGACAATGTTCCTGAAGGTCGGGAAGCGGTAAGCCGGAAGTTCCATAACGAATGGTGTCTCCTTGTTTCGGAAAAGGATCCGGTTGAAGATCTGGGCGGTAATAAAGGCCAGAATGATGCCGAATGCATATATCCCAATCAGGATCAGGGCCTGAAATTTCTGAAAAAATGCAGAAATAATCAGGATATATACCGGAAGCCGGGCGCTGCACGACATGAACGGGATAATCATCATGGTCAGGAGCCGGTCACCGCGGTTCCGGAGCGTACGTGTCGCCAGAATGGCCGGCACATTACAGCCGAATCCCATAATCATCGGAATAAAGGAACGGCCATGAAGTCCGAAGCGGTGCATAATCTTGTCCATTATAAAGGCAGCCCTTGCCATGTACCCTGTTCCCTCCAACAAGGATATGAAGAAAAAGAGAATCAGTATGTTTGGGAGAAAGACCAGGACGCTTCCCGTACCGCTGATAATTCCGTCGATCAGCAGGTCTTTAAACATTCCGTCGGGCATTATCGCGCGCAAACCGTCACTCAGCCAGGCCACTCCCGCATCGATCCAGTCCATCGGATAAGCACCTAATGTAAAGGTGGTGTAAAAAACCACAAACAGAATTGCGCCAAACAAGGGCAGAGCAAGATGCGGATGGGTCATCAACCTATCAATTTTTTCCGAGAGTGTCTGTAAAACCGGGACAGGCTCATGCAGCGTCTCCTTCAAGGCTCCGCTGATAAAAGCATACTTGGCATCGGTGACCACGGTTTCACTGTCTTCTTTATAAAGCAGTTCAATTCGCTTAATCTCCTTATGGGTGGTTGCGGCAATTTCCATAAAATTGGGATAGTCTGCCATCAACTCCAGCACCTGCTTATCCTTCTCCAATAACTTGATGGCCAGGAACCGACTTGAGATCTTATCCGTAATCGGCTTGTTTTCCCTGATTTTCTTCCGGATTTCCGAAATGGAAGATTCCAGTTCCTGTCCATAGTTGATGTGGACATGCCTGGTCACCGGATCGTTACCCTCATACACCTGGATCACCTTCCGGAGCAGTTCTTCCATCCCTTCGCCCTTGCTGCTTACGGTAGGCACAAACGGAATACCGATCAGCCTGCCCAGGTTGTCGTAATTGAGTTCCTGACTGTTCTTCCGGAGTTCATCGTACATATTGAGGGCGACAACCACCCTGAGGTCCATGTCGATCAGCTGGGTAGTCAGGAACATGTTCCTTTCCAGGTTGGTGGCATCCAGTACGTTAATCACTACATCGGGGGTTTCCTCATAGATGAACTTCCTGACATAGATTTCCTCCGTACTGTAGGCGGTGAGACTATAGGTACCCGGCAGGTCGAAAAAATTAAAGGTATAGCCGTGTGCAAAAAAAGTAGTCCTTTTGATGTCGACGGTCACCCCGCTGTAGTTGCCCACTTTTTCCCTCGATCCCGAAAGCTGGTTGTACAAAGTTGTCTTTCCCGCATTGGGGTTACCGACCAGGGCCACATTAATGATTTTCCCCCTGACTGCACCGGCTGCTGTTGAGATATTCCGGTTGATCACCCCTTCGTACCCACCCTGCTCCGGTATAACAAATTCGGCGATAGGGACCACCTCGATACGATCTGCTTCAGAGCGCCTCAGTGAAATATTGTAATTGAGGATTTTATATTCAACCGGACCGTTAAAAGGGGCAGTTTTGATCACCTTTACCTGTTTTCCTTTTACAAAACCCATTTCGGCGATCCGCTTCCGGAAAGAACCATGACCTAAGATTTTAGTAATGACAACTGTCTCGTTATTCTTGATTTCACTTAACTTCACCTTGAACTATATTTATTAAGAATAAATTAAAATAAATTGGTCTACAAAGATAGATTTTTAAACTTTTCCAAAAAATCAAGTAAAAATGTTTTTTATCGGGGCAAGTCGCTATTTTTGTGTGTTATGAATACGGAATGGATGGATGATGAATTCCTTTATAAAAAGATCCAGGATGCCCTGAGAGGCATTCCGGAAAATTTTAATATTCTTGAAGAGCAGATTGACGTTGCGCTTCAGGCTGAATATTTTGAGTTTTCCCGCAAATTCAGGTCAAAAAAAACACTTGGCAATTACATCCGGAAAAAAGAACAGCTGTTTGATCCGGAAACAAGCATCAAAATCAAGAAAAAGATTCTGGCAGCTCTCGCATCGAGTGCCGAAGTGGAGGATTTCAGGACAATAGAAAGGTACCACAAGGCTCCCGACCCCGAACTGAAGGAATGGTCGATATTAGCTCTGCAGGAAAGCAGAATGCTGATACAGAGTGCCCTGCTGGACGAACAGCAGATATTTATTTCAACAGGTTTGGGCGGCAAAGGCCAGAAACTACGCTATTTTGTTGTCTTTTTAAATAAAAGTGGTGGCGAACTCTCCGATATGCAAAGAAAACTGCTGCACGATGAACTGGTCTATGCACTGAAAAAAGCCAACGGTGAGCTGGAGGAGCTGAACAGCATGATTGATTTCACCACGGCCATGGTCGTGCTTCCTATCACCTCTCCCTTAAAGGATCTGTTTCAGGGTGTGATCGACGAATGCAACCAGTACGGGGATTTTCTTCAGGAAGATATGGTGATCACCAATGTCAAGAAGCTCAATCCTATAGAAATCCTGGATTTGTTGAAACAGCAGAAGGAAGCCGGTCAATTACCTGAGGAAGAAGATCCGGAATATTAGGGAGATACTGAATTTTTACGTGCATTCGTTGTATACCGTTCTCCTCCTTCCGCAATAAAATCTGCATAAAATCGAACTAATTCACGAGCAAGAATGGAAAAACAAATCAATTTTGCCATACAGGTACTGCCCGAAACGGCAGAAGGGATCAGTTACGTCATGGTAGATGAAGCCATCCGGGTAATAGACCGTTCGGGATACAGGTACAAGGTATGCCCGTTTGAAACCGTGGTGGAATGCACACTTGAAGAGGCTCTTTCACTGATACATGAGATCCACGAGGCCTGCAGAAAAGCCGGAACACAGCGAATGCTGGTGAATATAAAAATCCAGTCAGATTTTACCCGGAATGTTACGATAGAGGATAAAATGGAGAAATATGAATAAAAAAATGCGTACCCCTTGAAATGAAAGGATAAAACCACTATATTTGCACCGCATTTTGCAAGGGTCCCGTAGCTTAATGGATAGAGCATCTGACTACGGATCAGAAGGTTGGGGGTTCGAGTCTCTCCGGGATCACAGAAATTTAAAGGGTTACAAATAAAAATTTGTAGCCCTTTTTCATTTGATACATCATTGGAGACAGAATAAATTACCTGGTCTGATTTTCTTAATTTCATCCGGATTTTGTCTGCAGTCAAAGACGGAGGCAATGGTAACCAGATTTTCCTACTTCCAATAAATGATTTTGTAGTTGCTTTCAACCAATTCAGGCCGGATAATAAGTCGCTTTAGCTTAATTTTCCCAAATCTGCCTTTTGGGGATTCTATCCTCAAATATGATTGTATCTTTACATTTAGAGAAAACAGTAAAACGCTGTATGGTTACTATTTCCATCTTTTCAACATGATTTTACGTATGAAGCATATCCAATACCTATTCATTTTATCATTTATCATGCTTGTTTCATCCTGTGGCCACAAACTGGAGAAAAAACGGTTTGCCGTTTGGGATTATGAATACATGCATGAAGTGCGGAAGAAAATCAGGAAAGGTAACAGTACTTATAGACCAGCATACGACAAGCTAATTTCTGCAGCGGATGAAGCTTTGAAAAGAGGGCCGTATTCCGTTACATTCAAGTCCATCGTGCCACCTGGCGGAACCATCCATGACTATATGAGCATGGGGCCTTACTGGTGGCCTGACTCTTCGAAACCTGACGGATTGCCTTTCATACGGCGCGACGGCGAGGTAAATCCGGAAAGTTCCATTGACAAGGAACAGCTCCGGGGCCTGATAGAAGATGTCAGGAATCTGACACTGGCGTGGTACTTTTCCGGGGAAAAAGAGTATGCAGAAAAAGCTGCTGAATTGCTCCGTGCCTGGTTTCTTGATCCCGAGACCATAATGAACCCACATCTTGAATTTGCACAGGGGATTCCGGGCCGCACTGCAGGCCGCGGGATAGGGATTATTGATACCCGCCAGTTCGTCACCTTAGTGGATGCCATCCTTTTGCTGGAATCCTCAGCTGCCTTGCGTCACGGAGAGGAAAAGCAGATCAGGGAATGGTTCGCTGCTTTTTTTGAATGGCTGACCACCAGTCAGCATGGGAAAGACGAGGATGCCTGGCCCAATAACCATTCAGTGGCATACGATGCCCAGGTAACAGCCATTGCCCGATTCCTTGGAAACGACTTGTACGTTGCGGAAAAAATCACAGCCATGCCTGCAAAACGGATCGACAGGATGATTCGTGCCGACGGACGGCAGCCGGAAGAACTGATCCGCACCAAAGCTTTCAGCTATTCTGTATCCAATCTGGCCAACTTTTTTGATGCCGGAGAGACCGGACTGAAAGTCGACGTAAATATTTTCAACTACAACAGCCCGGATGGCGCTTCTTTGAAAAATGCACTGGAGTTTTTAGCCAAATACTTAGGCCGATCAGCAGAATGGTCCTGGGACCAAATAGATGGCTGGGAACAGGCGGAAAACAATCTGGGCTTGTTGATCAGGCGTGCCGGCAGATATTATGGAAATCCGGAGTACCAGATCATCTGGGAACAGGCCTTCGCCGGCAAACTGAACGACCACTGGAGTTTGTTGGTCATTCCGGGGCTTGAACGGCCTTAAGGGGTATCAGGAATCAGGTATCAAGTATCAAGACAAGAGACATTAGACATCAGACATCAGACAAAAAAACTTTGCGTCTCAGCGTCTTAGCAGTAAAAAATTCTTCGTGTTGCTTTCTGCCCTGGTGCCTTTGTGGCGAAAAAAACCTCAGTTTAAAACTTTACCCCAACTCGGCTATCCGCATCGCCACCCGAATTCCATCAGCACCGCTGCTGATAATCCCTCCGGCATAACCGCTTCCTTCACCGGCCAGGTAAAGGTTACTGAACCCTTCGCACCGTCCGGTTTCGTCCCTGATCACCTGAACAGGTGCCGAGGTTTTGCTTTCCAGTCCGAGCAGGATGCCCTCATCATACCCTTTCAATTTTCGGCTGAAATCCTGTAATCCCTCTGCAATGGAACTGACCACGACCTCCGGAATCATCTCCCAGAGAGGAGCCGGTATCAATCCGAGTGGATAACTTGTTTCCGGAGCCTTTCTGCTCACCCTCCTTTTCAGGAAATCGGATATGGTTACGAAAGGTGCCTGATAACTCTGGCTATATTGAAAAAACTGCTCTTCCAACTGCTGCAATAAATCCAGGGCATCCATTGCTGAAGTCTCCCTGCCGGCCAGCTGATCGGGGTGGATACCGGCCACACAGGCAGCATTGGCAAATTGCCCGTCGCGCAGGTACATACTCATGCCATTTACAATATTGGCGGTGGCATAGGCTGTTGCCGGTACCACCATACCTCCCGGACACATGCAGAAGGTGAAAACCGGTAAACGACCATCCCGGTTGGAGGTCAGGCGATATTCTGCGGCCTTCACGCCAGGCAGCTCTGCCCTGCCCCATTGCCCGCGGTTGATGATCTCCTGAGGATGCTCCGCCCTGAAACCTAATGCAAAGTTCTTGGTCCTGAAGGGAACACCGCGATTGATCAGCATCCGGTAGGTCTCGTAGGAAGAGTGGCCGGGCGCCAGCACAAATACCGATGCATCCATTACTCCGGCTGAAGTAACAGCCGCTGTGACCTTACCATCCTGAACCACCAGGTCTTCGAGCATGGTCTCAAAAAGAATGGTACCTCCCATATGGATAAAATCGCGGCGAAGATTTTTGACAATGATTTTCAAATTGTCACTACCCACATGCGGATGTGTCAGGTAACCTATTTCCGCTGGAGCTCCCGCTCTGATGTAGCTATCGAGGATATACTTCTTCTCCGCAGATATATGTTTGGACCGTGAAGTCAGCTTACCATCGCTGAATGTCCCGGCACCACCCTCACCAAAGGCATAATTACACACCGGATCAAATACACCGGACTTTTCAAACTGAAGAATGCCACGATCACGCTTCTCCACTTCTGCTCCTCTTTCAAGGATGGTAGTCATGAACCCGGCCCGCTGCAGGATGAAAGCGGCAAAAAAACCGGCAGGACCGCTGCCCAGCACGATAGCTTTCTTACCATGCCTGCCTCGCGGAATTACCAATTCCGGTTCCTTATCCTGAATTCCTCCCTTTATTTCGTCGGAAACCACCCCTACCCTGGTCTGCCAGTGAATAAAGCTGCTTTTCCTGGCATCCAGGCTTTTATTCAATATCCTGAACCTGAAGTTTTTAATCCGTAACTCCTTACCGATTTTATTCCTCAAAAACTGATCATCGAAATCAGTCGGTAATTTCAAATCAATTTCCTTGTAACCCATTCTAATATTCTAATCTTCCCATGATTTTTCCCACCGGATAGCGTTTCCAGCTCTTCTCGAGCCATGGCGAATTTTCGTAGATGTACTGAAGCTGAGCCCGATGGTTTTTCGCAAACTCCGGATCAGTCTTCCGCCTTTCCTCCAGACCCTTTTTCAGCTCCGGAAATTCTTCCAGGGTTCGCAAAGCGTTTTCTTCAAATCCAAATGACGAGAAGTATTCCCGCTGATCGAGCACCGAATCGAAGAAGTTCCAGCGCAAAAAAGAATCCCGTGCCTTAGGTTCCAGCATTTCAAGGATATAACGGATCCTTTCCTGTCTGACGGGGATAATCCAGTCACCGGCAAAGTACCGGACTTCCTGGATTTCACTCCGGGTAAGCACCTGACTGTGGAAAAAGTGGCCGTTGTATGGCCTGTTCTGACTGGTAACCTCATCCAGATAATCCACCAGAACCCGGATAATGGTATCCCTTTCGAGAACACGATATTCCACCTTATTGAGGGCAAGTCGCTCCAGAACAGGTTTCCATGCTTGCGGAACGACAAAATAATCCGGAATGTCAATTTCCAGAAGAGGTTTGTAAGTATCATAATAGCGGATGGAGGCCGTAAATGGCCGGTTACGGTCATAACCCAGCCGTGGAAGGCCGGTTACCGGACTGATCTGTTGCCGGTCGACTTCGTAACCATGAAACTCAATCATCTGGAAGCGTGTGGTATCAATCTCGTAGGATAAGGAAAACTTACCGGCCGTCATTGATTCTTCAATTCCCTTTTTACGGGATGCAAGGATTTCCTGCTGATGATCCGCCGAAAGTTTTACCAGCGACCGGATAAAATCATAGGTAGATCTGACGCGGTCGGAGTAACTGGCATAAATCAGGTTTTCCGTCATCATTCCATAGGAATGAAACAATGCAGCGTAACCCGACGAGAAGCGCGGGCCCTCCTGACCTCCACGGATACCGTCCCTGACATCCTCATAGAAATAATCGACATACGGAATCAGCGGATATTGTCCATTTCCCATCTCGCGATATAAACCGGGGAGGAAGGTCTTCCTAAGGAAATCCCTCATGGTACCCGGAAACTGATCCGGCTGGGGAGGAATCATGGTAATCGCATGCTGGTGGTCGGAACCGTTGGTGGTATGGGTGTCGAGGAAAAGATCCGGGTTCCAGTACTGAAAAATCCGGGTAAAGCTGCGCGCATTTTCTGAATCACATTTGGTAAAATCACGGTTCAGGTCAAGGTTCCCGTAATTTCCCCGGAAGCCGGTTTCATAAGGCGTGGTCTGTCCCGACCGGTTATAGGCACTCCGGTTCAAAGCCCCACCGATATTATAGACCGGGATGATGACCAGCACGGAATGCTCCAGCCAGGCACCCATACCATCCTTATTGCGAAGGATGTCGTCGGCAAATTCGAGCGAGGCATCAATGCCTTCAGGCTCACCGGGATGGATGCCATTGTTAATCAGCACGACCGTCTTGCCCTCGCTGCGGATAGTCTCCGCATCAAAATTTCCGCTCCTGCTGATGACAAACGTATGCAACGGCCGCCCGCTATCAGTCAGGCCGGCTTCAATAAGTCTGGCCTGGGAATAGGTGGCATCCAGCTGTTTATACATTTCAATCACCTCGTCGTAAGTTGGCGAATAATTCTCATTATACCGCAGCTTTAAAAGAGCAGGCTTTTCTGCGTCCGCCAGCAAAGAAAAGGCAACCAATAAAAAAAGGATAACCAGAAATTTTTTACAACTTAAATGAGTCATCTGAATATTTTAAATCTTAATTACTTATTACCAGACCGTTACCGCAATTCGTTCAATCCCGGAGGGATTGCATGTTTATAGCAAGATGGTCATAATGAGAATCTTTCCTTTCCAGATTCAGGTAGGTGTAGGAAAATCCGTTTATCTCATCAAAATGGTCTTCCCTGCTTATGACATTCCATGCCGAATAATCAATTTCCGGGAAAAAGGTATCCGCCTCAAAGGTTTTATTAACCACCGTGAGATAGAGCCGGTTAGCCACCGGAAAGAACTGACGGTACACGGAGCCCCCGCCAATGATGAAAGATTCGGACTCATCCTTAACCAGTTCGATCGCCTCTTCGGTCGAATAGACCACTTCGCATCCTGAGAACTGATCTTCAGGATTATCCGTGATCACAATATTTCGCCGGTTGGGCAACGGCCATTTGGGTAAGGATAACAGGGTATTACGCCCCATGATCACCGGATGACCGGTGGTTATCTGCCTGAACCGCTTCAGGTCATTCGGCAGATGAAACAGCAGTTCATTATTCCTGCCAATGGCAAAATTCTCAGCAATCGCTACGATAATCGAAATATTCATCAATAAAATTCCCCCCTTTGTTAAGTGAACGATAAACAGTGAACGGTGAACAGAGAACAGTGAACAGTAAACAGTAAACAGTGACAGTATTCGGTAATCGGTAATCGGTAATCGGTAATCGGTAATCGGTAATCGGTAATCGGTAATCGGTAAAAAACACTGATCAAGGCATTCATTAATTCTCAGATACGCCTGATGTCTTTTTTTGTCCTGATACTTGATACTTGATATTTGATATTTGATATTTGATACTTGATATTTGATACTTGATTCCTGCATCTTGTCTGATGTCTATTGTCTGATGTCTATTGTCTGATGTCTGATATCTAATATCTATCGTCTTTAAAATCAGAGACCAGACCGCTGTCTTCCGCTCCCAATCATCAATAATCAATAATAAATCATAAATCAAACGGCTACTTTCCCCGGAATATGGGGATGTGCGTTGTAATTCACCAGCTCAAAATCTTCATACCTGAACGCAAATATATCATGGACTTCCGGATTGATCTTCATTTGCGGAAGAGCCATCGGCTCTCTGGTCAGCTGCAGATTTACCTGTTCGAGGTGATTGGTGTAAATATGCACATCTCCGCCGGTCCAGACAAAATCACCGGGTTCATACCCGGTAACCTGCGCCATCATCATGGTCAGCAAGGCATAGGAGGCAATATTGAACGGCACACCCAAAAAGACGTCGCAACTTCGCTGGTAAAGCTGACAGGAAAGCTTACCTCCGGCAACATAGAACTGAAAAAGGATATGGCAGGGCGGCAGGTGCATGGCGTCGAGCTGTCCGACATTCCAGGCGCTGACAATATGCCGGCGGGAATCCGGATTATTCCTGAGGCTTTCAACCACGTTGCGGATCTGGTCAATATGGCCGCCATCCGGTGTCGGCCAGCTTCGCCACTGGTAACCATATATGGGACCGAGTTCTCCATCGGGCCCGGCCCATTCATTCCAGATCCTCACTCCATTCTCCTGAAGATATTTTACGTTGGTCTCCCCCTGCAGGAACCAAAGCAGTTCATGAATAATCGATTTCAGGTGCAACTTTTTGGTTGTCAGTACCGGAAAACCCTCCGACAAGTCAAACCGCATCTGGTGACCAAATATGCTGATCGTACCGGTACCCGTCCGGTCCTTCTTTTCTGTTCCTTTTTCAAGAACCGTCTGTAATAAATCAAGATACTGTTTCATAAAACCATAGTTTTGCCACTAAGGCACCAGGACACAAAGATTTTTTACCGCAAAGAAATCAAGACACAAAGATATTTTTTACCGCAAAGAAATCAAGACACAAAGATTTTTTGTCTTGATACTTGATACCTATTTTGTGATCCGGCGACCAGGACACGGGGGCTAAGGCAACCACACAGGGTTGCCCCTACGCCGTTTTTCATTGCAAGGTACGGTCTATCAGGGCGTTACCCCTTACCCCGGGGTTTCACCCCGGGTTATTGTAAGGATGCCCTTACAGGGCATATGTTTTCAATGAGGTTGCCTTGGTTTCCAGGTCAGGTTTCCGATTACTGTTTACCGATTACCGATTACTTCAGCCACTGGTCGAGCCACCCACGAAACACCCGCTGCCAGAGTATTCCGTTTTGTGCACCGGTAACCCAGTGGTTTTCTTCCGGGAAATAGAGAAATTGTGCCGGAATATCCTGCAAAACGGCAGAATTGAAGGCCGCCATTCCCTGCGGATACGGAATCCGGAAGTCTTTCTCGCCATGAATCACCAGAATCGGGGTATCCCAGTTCTGCACAAATTTATGGGGAGAAAAGCTGTACGACCGTTGTGCTGCCGCATTGGATTTGTCCCAGAAAGCTCCGCCATAATCCCAGTCGACAAAAAACATCTCCTCGGTAGTGGCATACATTTGCTCGAAATTAAAAATTCCGCAGTGTGAAATAAACGCACTGAACCTTCCATCATGGTTTCCGGCGAGGTAATTGACGGCAAAACCGCCGTAGCTGGCCCCCACTGCACCCAGTTTGGTTTCATCCACGAAGGGTTCCTTGGCCATAGCATCAATTGCACTCAGCTGGTCCTTAATGTTCTGGCCGCCGTAATCCTTGCTGATCTGCTCCAGCCATTCCATACCGAATCCGGGAAGCCCTCTCCGGTTAGGAGCCACCACGATATAACCATTGGCCGCCATCATCTGGAAGTTCCAGCGGTATGACCAGTACTGACTGATTGTACCCTGCGGGCCACCCTGACAATATAAAATGGCCGGGTATTTTTTAGATGGATCGAAGTGAGGAGGATAGATGATCCAGGTCAGCATATCCTTGTTATCGGTGGTTTTGATCCATCTTTTCTCCACTTTCCCCAGGGTCAGCTGATCAAGGAGGGGCTTGTTGATGGCGGTCAGTGCTTCATCACTTCCATTGGCAGGATTGACGAGGTAAAGCTCGGCAGGTTTCGACATCGAGGTTTTGGTGGCCACCAGCCGGTCGCCGGATATTCCGATGCTGGAATAGTTATGAACGCCGTCGGTCATTCTTTCAATATTGCCGTCGGCCAATGTCAAGCGGTAAATCTCGTCCGTGGCATGAATATCACTGATAAACCAGATGTACCGGCCATCAGCACTCCAGGTCAGGTGATCGGCATTCTGATCGAAACCAGCTGAATAATCCCGCTTTTCTCCTGTTTGAAGATCAGCGACAAACAACCTGTTCTTGTCTGCTTCGTAGCCGTCGCGCTCCATACTTTCCCAGGCCAGATATCTTCCATCCGGAGAGAACACCGGATTTTTGTCGTAACCCAGCATTCCTTCGGTAAAATAGGTTGTGCTGCCACTGGCCAGGTCATACAGGTAAATACCAGAATTGGTGGATACCGCATAGGCTTTTCCTGAAAGTTTCTTGCATGTATAGGCGATGGTACGGCTGTCGGGACTCCATGCGATCTCTTCAATACCTCCAAATGGTTTCATCGGTGCATCAAACCGTTCTCCTTCGAGGATATCTTTTCCAGCCCTGACTTTTCCATTGTTATATTCTGAAATAAATACATGGTTATAGGTATAATCATGCCAGCTGTCCCAGTGACGGTACATCAGGTCCGTTTCCAGCCGGGCATTGGCTTTGGGGAGGTCCGGATAGAGATCATGGATGTCCTGATCCAGTTTAACACTCTGTATATAAAATACTTTAGACTGGTCCGGACTATAACCAAATCCGGATATTCCTCCGGAGATATCACTGACTTGTTTCCTTTCAGAACCGTCGGGATTCATTTCCCAGATCTGGACACTTCCGGAGGCGGATGACAGAAAACCGATCTTCTTCCCATCCGGCCGCCACTGAATGTTGAACTCCCGTTCCGGGGTGTCGGTAAGGCGGCTGACCGACTTGTCACCAGTTTTCAGCAGGTAAATATCCCTGTATGACTTATCCTCTTCAATGTTGAAATAAGTAATGGTATAGGCCACCGAGCTACCATCGGGCGATACCGAAGGCTCTCCTAAGCGCCCGAAGGTCCAGAGCACTTCCGGAGTCATGACATCAGACGTGAGCTTTGCTATCGATGGCACGTAACTACCCTGGCTCACAGGTCTATCTCCGGACGAGCAGGCGAGCAATCCGGACAACAGGACTAAAAAAAAGTATTTTCTCATATGTGGTTCTCTTTAATTCGTCCTGCAAAGTAAGAATAATTATTTTTTGATTCAAACAACCTTATTATTCCGGCGCCATGCTTCTTCCGGCACGAAGGCACCAGTACACAAAGAATTTTTCACCGCAAAGCCGCCAGGACGCAAGGAATTTTTCACCGCAAAGCCGCCAGGCCGCAAGAATTTGTCCTGATTCTTGATACCTGATACCTGATACTTGATACCCGTAGTGATCCGATTAGAATTAGCCTGTTATTTGTTTACGGACTCTTTTATTTATACTGACGGACAGATGTCTGATGTCTTTTAGTCTTTTAGTCTTTTACAATAAGATCTTTGTCCTGATACCAGACAGACATATACGATCCTGAAACGCCGCGAACCGGAATCATTCTAATATTCTAATATTCTAATATTCTAATATTCTAATACTCTAATACTCCCATCTATCGTTCCACTGGTCCGCGTCCCATATATTACGTTGAAGGCTTATCAATGCAAAAAAAGCTGCCCCTTTAAAGAGACAGCCTTCTGTGGAATAAATAAATGGAAGATCAGTTCAGGATGTACGGTGAATGTCCTAATTATCACCGTATTTATACGTTCCTTCAAATGTTTTTTCCACTCCGTCGTAATTGGTCGACCTGACAATAAATCTCACGGAATCGAGCCCTTCGATTTTTATGGCCGAAAGATCAAACGATACCAGCGCGGTATAGGGATAATCTTCCCGGTCACCATTTTTATTATGCCGGAGTTCCAGTTCAATGGGCTGGTCAGCAGCAGTAAGTTCACCGGGTTGTTTCACCAGGTTGATGAAATGTGTGGCATAATTGCCGAAGTATCGCAATTCGAAATTCAACAACTGGTTTTTACTGACCCATGCATCGCGCACGATGATGGGATCATTGCCAATGCTGTCCTCAATGGCCGGAGTTATATCGATAATCCCCTTCTTGAGAACTTTTCGTACTGAGTTCAGCTTTACAAAATACTCCTTAACATCTCCCGATACGTTCTTGTCTCCGACTATGGTAAAATTTACCAGCACCCGGCCCTTGTCCTCATTCCAGCTGCCATAGACCATACCGGCAACCGGGAATAGCACGGAGCCATTGTCCATCACGATGGTAAAACTATCCGGACCAGTCTTTTCCACAATTCCAAACCCAACCCAATACTTCCCTAAGGAATACGAGTCATCATCCTTCTGACAAGATGTCGCAATCAACGCCATAATGGCGAAAGTCCATATCATCAATGTTCTCATAGCTTTGAAAATATTTATTATATACCTGAAAGATTAAAACTACCGCCGTAAGGTTGCGTCAACCGGGAAATTTTTGATGGTTTTTGAGTGAATTCTGAATATTTTTGACAGAGAACCGATATGGCACAAGAGTTGTTATTTAAATATCTATATATTTGCATATGTTTTTGATTTATGAAACAGATTCACTCATTAAATGATTTGACCAGGGAACTGCAAACCAATGGATCGGTTTGGTTGTTGTTGCATAAGAAAGGTTCTGTGCAAAGCGAATGTGCGCTTAATAATTATGAAGACGCTGTTGCAAATCTCGACGGGCAGCAGTTTTTGCATGCCAATGTCAATGAAGTCAGGGATATTCATCCGGAATACGGAATTCAATCGGTACCAACCCTTTTGGAATTCCATTCGGGGACCCTTACCAATATAATCAAAGGGTGTCATCAGGCAGAACAGTTCAGGGCGATCTTTGAAAATGTTATATTTGTAGCTGATACGGCTACCGGAGGGAAGCCGGCCAAAAGCGTAACGGTGTATACGACTCCTTCCTGCTCCTGGTGTACCACATTGAAAAGGCATCTGGATATTCATCAGATCAGGTACCGGGAGGTAGATGTATCCAAAGACCAGAAAGCAGCGGAGGCCATGGTACGTAAAAGCGGGCAGCAGGGTGTTCCGCAGACGGAAATCAACGGTCAGATCATCGTGGGTTTTGACCGGGACAGAATAAACAGGTTACTTGAAATCAAATAAAAAATAGAATAGTTATGAAAAAATCATTGGTATTATCAGGACTTGCAGCATTCCTTCTTGTTGCCTGTGGTAACAGTCAGGCTAACAGCAACAATGAAGACAAGAGCGACGGAAACAAAACGACACAGTCAACAGAGCTTTCTGCTGTGGTTGATCAGGTTGCCCTTAACGTTCCTTCCGCCAAGGGAGGCACTAAACTTTTGGTAAAATCAGATTTCCTTAAAACCGTCTGGAATTACGAAACCTCCCCTCAGGAGTGGAAATTTCTTGGTGACAAGCCGGCCATTATCGACTTTTACGCCGACTGGTGCGGGCCATGTAAGATAGCAGCTCCCATCCTTGAGGAGATCTCACAGGAGTTTGCAGGAAAAATTGATGTCTATAAAATTGATACGGAAAGAGAAAAAGAGCTGGCTGCCGTTTTCGGCATCAGAGGGATCCCTGCCTTCCTTTATATTCCGAAAGACGGACGCCCGGTAATGACTTCAGGAATTGCCCGTTCAAAAGAGGATACCAAGAAAATGTTTGTTGATAACATCAATAAAATCTTATTATCCACTAATTAAAAATTTAAGATAGGTAAAAATGAAAGAGTTACAGCCAATTAATCAGAATGTGTTGCTCGAAATCACTGAAAATCGGGCCGAACAGAGGACAGCCTCAGGGATTATTATCCCCGATTCCGCAAAGGAAAAACAACAGGTTGCAAAGGTAATTGCCATCAGCAAGATTGAAAATGCCGAAATTGCACCCGGAGATGAGGTTTTATACAAAGAATACGCAGGAACTGAAATCGAATTTGACGGCCGGCATTATCTGCTGCTGCCCTACAATGAAATCCTGTCGAAAGTAGTCGAGACCGAATCCATCTGAAAAGCTGCAATCTGAATTTTATCTTTTCTGCCAATTTTTAAAATCGACAATATAAGTGGGAAAAACCGGCCTTACGCCGGTTTTTTTTTATCTCATACAAATCGGATTGTACGGACAGTATACACATCGTTCTTTAAACTCTGTCTGCCTGAAAACGGCATCCGGATTGAAAATATTCTCCAGTAAGGTTGTAAATTCCGACTCCCACTCCAGTTCAATGTTCCCGATCTCCATCTTCTCACCTCCAATTTTGATTCCGGGATCAAGATCTTCATCATTCATTCTCAGGACAGCGTATATGGCCGCCGAAATTTTCTGGTCAGGGTAATATCCCTTTTTAATAACCAGACTGTAAATCAGTGCCTGTACAATCTCCTTTTTCAGGTTCTTCACAGAAGGGTTTACCAAATCATCCAGTGAGCGGCACACCAGATCTGCATTTTGCAGGTTACCGGTTTTATAGTCGATTACCCTTATGATACCATAAGTGGCATCCAGCCGGTCGATCTTACCCCCAACCCTGATGGTAACCGGCCGGTCGCCGATCTTCACCCGGAATCCGGCATAATAGCCTCCCTCAAGAGAATGAAGTTGAATCGGGGCAAATTTCTTATCCAACTCCAGCAGATTGACCAGATAGGACCTGATAGTAGAAAACACAAGCCTGGCTTTACCTTCCATGCTGATTTCTCCGGTACGGTCTTCGGGAAGCTTGAAATATTCAGTAGCGAATGCCCTCCTGATGCAGTTTTCCATATTCACCTTATCTGCCAACAGCCGGTTTAGCAACTTTTCGTCAATGGTTCCGCCAATCCATGGTGAATACAGGTTTTCAACCGCTTTATGGAAAATATTGCCAAAGACCCTCCGGTCAATCTCCTCCGAAACTTCGTCAGGCTCTTCAATATTCAGCACATATCTGAAGTAAAACTTCAGGCTGCAAGTCAGCCAGGTATTTATGGCACTCGGAGAAAGCGCCCTGCTCCCGGTATAGGTTTCCAGCAATTTTGCTGAAATACCGGGACCGGATGGTATGGTGATTTGTTCCGGGGGCCTGTTCAGAAAAGGATAGTCGTGGCTCCCGGTCATTACTTTGTGAGGTGACGTCATCATCAGCTGAAAACCATATCTGCTCAGCTCACCACCCGAAACACCCTCCCGTATCGAATTCCATGTGGCCGTAATCCTCTTTGAACGCTGTATCAACCGGTAGAAATAGTATGCATACATGGCATCCTGGTCGTCGATTCCCGGCAATCCGAAACCTTTTCTGAGGCTGTAAGGAATCATGGATGGCGCAGTGAATGCGCGCGGCCAGATTTCTTCATTCAGTCCGATGATCACCAGATTTTCAAAATCCAGGCACCTGGTTTCAAGGATTCCCATAACCTGAAGACCCGAAAGCGGCTCTCCCTCAAATGGCACGGAAATTTTCCCCAAATGCTGGTTCAGCAACCTGAAGTAAACTCCCGGAGAGATTTCCTTACCTGTTTCCCTGATGGCCGAGGAGACCTGTTCCACGGATTGATAAAGCTGACTGATAATTTCCCTGACGATCTGATTTCCTCCGGATTCTGAAGCGAGAACGTACAATTCCTCCAAAATGCGAAGGAAGTAACCGGTATACTCGGCGACACTTCCGGGGACGGTAAAAATCAGTTTGTGAATACGGGAGAAGGATAGCTCTTCCGGTTCGAGGTAAATCCGGTTACCGGCAACAATATTTCTTTGAAATTCCTTCACCTTATCCGGTTCCACCGCGGCCAGGATCTGATGGCTCAGTATATCGGTCACTTGCCTGAAATAGAACCGCTGTTTATTTCCTTCAGCTGCCGGAGCATTACGAAGCAGTGCTGACAACAGGTAGAGGAAACTGTTCACCGGAGAATATTTCACCGGATAACCCATGGTGACGTTCACTTTCCCGGCGTCTTCGGGCAAAGCTCCCAATGCATGAAATAAAAGAGACTCATCGGCCAGCACAACAGCGGTTTTGTCAAATTCATTTATAGCAGGCAGCCAGCCTGAATTGGGTGTAAGAAGTCCGGTTATTACCTGTGTCTGACCGGCTGCAGAGGGTACAGAAATCAGCTGAATCGATTTTCCGGTGGAAAATGATTGGCAGTCCGGTTTAAAATCATCCGGAGCCGGAAACAAAAGAAGATTCTCCCTGAGAAATTTTCCCGCATCGTTTACCGCGTTGTTCAGATAAAATTCATCAAAATCCCAGAAAAACTCGGCCTTTCCGGCAGCCTTTAGTCTTGCAAAGAGATGTTTTTCACAATTATTCAGCGCATTCAGTCCGACAAACAGGTACTTCATGGATTGAAGTTCAGATAATTCCTCATCGAGCCGGCTGATACCATCCCGTATAACCATTCCGGGATAACCAGCCTGCCTTTTCCGGAGTTCCTGCCTGAAGTTTTCATAAATGCCCCCAAGCTTGTCCCAAAGGTTCACAAACGCTTTCTGCTGTGAGCGGGTCTGCCAGTTTTTTATGCTGCCCCAGAACTGCTCCAGGGTTTTCTTCTGTTCATCCGATAAATAGTCGAATTGATGTTCCAGTTCCTTAATTCCGGCAATATTTTGAAAAAGATCCTCTGCATTTACCAGATACTTGTCGATATCATCAAAATCACCTAACAGCACTTCTCCCCAGAAATAGAATTCGTCCAGCGATTCCTGAGATCCGGTTTCGCGCGTAAAAACATCATGCAGAAGAACAATCAGCATTAACTTTTCAGCAACGGCAAGGGGTGACAAGGAGAGCATCATATCGCCGATGGTCGTAATACCGGGCCCGATTACAGGCTTGTCTGGAATTCTTCCGAGGTAAGCATTGAAGAACACCCCTGCCCTTCTGTTGGGAAAAACGATGGTAATATCCTTCAGGTCACAGGCATACCTGTGATAAACATATTGGGCACAACTCTCCAGAAACTTCTGCATACCGGTGGTTTTTTGCCACCAAGATACTCATTTTACCCAAAAGCTGATTCTTTGAGAGATTAGCTTCCCACATGCCGCCATCCGGAGAACTGAATAATACGTTCCGGACAGGTCACAGGCATGATCATCTCAGGCTGGATGAATCTTCACGGACGGGACCAGCGGCGCATGGATCGAGCAGTGATTTGGCAGCAGGCAAGGCATCATCAAAACTGGCATAGATATTTTCCCTGCCGATATAGTCGGCCAGACCGCTCTTCTCCAGTTCGGCCTGCACCTCGGGCCTTACGCCTGAAAGGATGACTGTTTTACGGTGGTGTTTCAGTTCGTGCAGGGTCTCCCTGAAATTATGAATCCCCGTAGCATCTATAAATGGCACATGCCTCATCCGGATAATCATCACCTGGGTATGTACCTGGAAATTTTTCAGCACCTCCTGATACTTCTTTGCAGCGGCAAAAAAGAAAGGACCACTGATCTCGTAGATTTCGATACACGGCGGAATATCCGAGTAATTATCCAGCATGTCGGATTCACTGTCGACAGGAATAATGCTGCTCCCCTTTGACATGCGCTGCATAAACAGGAATGCAGCCAGTACAACCCCTATCTGGATGGCCACGGTCAGATCGACCAGGACAGTCAGGACAAAGGTGGTGAGCAGAATGATCACATCGTAACGGGAACCTTTAAGAATGGAAATAAAAGATCGCCATTCACTCATATTATAAGCCACCACGATGAGTATACCTGCAAGACAGGACATAGGAATCAGTTTGGCCCATCTTCCGAAAAACAGCATGATCAGCAAAAGGGTCAGGGCATGAATAATCCCGGCTACAGGCGTCCGTCCACCGTTCCTGACATTGGTTGCAGTGCGGGCAATTGCCCCTGTTGCCGGAATTCCCCCAAAAAGAGGTGTAACCACATTGGCGACACCCTGGGCAATAAGCTCTGTATTGGAACGGTGGTTTCCACCAATCATCCCGTCGGCCACGACGGCAGATAGCAGCGATTCTATCGCTCCCAGGAGGGCAATGGTGAAGGCCGGTTGTACGTATAGCGCCAGATTATCCCAGTTGACCTGAGGCAACTGGAAGGAGAAATTTCCTGGTATCTCCCCGAAAACCGTTTCAATGGTGGTTACAGGCAGATCAAAAATGGCAACCACAGCAGTAATCAGCACAATGGCAATAAAGGATCCCGGGATTTTACCGGTTATATGCCTTGCAAGTAAAGTGATAAGAATAGTAATCAAGGTAATGCCAACGGCAATGTAATTTATTGTCCCGATGTTACCAATATAGGCACCCCATTTATCAATAAAAGCACCTGGAATTATATCGAGCTGAAGTCCTAAAGCATCTTTGATCTGAGTCGAAAAAATCACCAATGCAATTCCACTGGTAAAACCTACCACCAGAGGATGTGGAATGTACTTGAGAACGGAACCCAACCTCATCAGACCAAAACCAATCAGAAATATACCGGCCATAATGGTGGAAATCAGCAGACCGTCGAGTCCATACTCTGTAACGATCCCCAGTACAATTACGATAAATGCACCGGTAGGCCCCCCTATCTGTACTCGGCTGCCCCCCAGGGCAGAAATGATAAATCCTGCAACCACAGCCGTTATCAGTCCCTTCTCTGGCGAAACCCCGGATGCCACAGCAAAGGCAATGGCCAGGGGCAGGGCTACAATCCCCACAATTATTCCTGAAAAAACATCCTTCCGCAATTGCCTGCCTTCATAGCCGGCACGCAGGACACTCCACAATTTCGGATAAAATAAACGGCTCATAATGAATGGTTTTTCTGATTCCGCATATCGAATTTACGGATTTATACATCAAAACTACGCTTACAATCAGATTTAAGGCGCCAAATTTAGGCATAACCCCACGCCGTTGTCCCTAAACGTGGATAAAAGTTCCCAATATTAAATATATCTGATCTTCAGATATGTTGAACAACAGTTTTTTTCATATGGCATAAAGAGTGATTCGTTATATTTTTATCTCATCATTTCAATTAAACCAGCTATGTCCATAAATCGAAGAGAATTCCTCAAAGGACTTACCCTGGCAGGAGGCTCCCTTTTATTTTTCCCAGCATGTAAGGGAAACATCTCATTCTGGAGGGTCCTGACAGAAGAGGAGGCGAGCTTGCTGACAGCAATTACGGAACAGATCATCCCGGCTGATGAAGACCCCGGCGCAACCGATGCAGGAGTAGTGAATTTTATCGACAAACAACTTTCCGGATTTTATTCCGGATTAAAGGATTCCTACCGTAACGGTCTGGAAGCTTTTCAGGATTATTGCCGGAAAAAGACAGGGGCCAATTTTGAGGCGTTGGCATGGGATGTCCAGACCGGGCTTTTAAAAGACCTGGAAGCCAACCGGATTGACCATCCCTACTGGGAGGAGAATACCGCATCCCGTTTTTTCAGCATGATCAGGAACCATACGATGCAGGGATTTTATGGCTCGCCCAGACATGGCGGCAATAAGAACTATGTAAGCTATAAAATGATGCGGATCGACTATCCGCATGTCATAGGAAGAAATATTTACACTCCGCGTTCTGAAACCTTAAACATATACCAGCCATGAGAAACCGGCATGTCAATGCAGTCGTAATAGGTTCCGGAGCCGGAGGCGGGCCTGCAGCCAAAGAACTGGCCAACAACGGAATGACGGTTGTTCTTTTTGAACGGGGCGACTGGCAGGCTTTCGACGAACACAATGATGACGAACTCTGCTCCCAGCGGACTACAGTCCTCGGCAATGCATATGGCCCCGATCAGGACAAGCACTGGAGAGTTGTAGTCGACAGCCGCGGAAACGAAAGAATTGTTTACCCCCATGAGGGTGGATATAACAACAATGCCGCCTGTGTTGGCTCAGGCACATTGAGTTACGGTGCGATGGCCTGGAGGTTTATGCCCGAGGATTTCAGGATGAAATCGGAATACGGACATGTTGAGGGCTCGACTCTCGAAGACTGGCCGATCAGTTATGATGACCTGGAACCGTTTTACACCCAGGCTGAATGGGAAATTGGTGTTGCCGGTGCCGATCCCCAGAATCCGTTTGTACCGGACAGAAAAAAGCCGCTTCCCATGCCACCCTTTGAGTATAACCTTGAAGGCCGGATTTTATTCGAAGCCGCCAAACGTAAAGGCTGGCACCCCTTTCCTATTCCCATGCTGAGGAACTCCATTCCCTACGCAGGTCGCCCTGCCTGCTACAGGATGCGCACCTGTGTAGGCTTTGCCTGTCCGGTGAATGCCAAATGCGGGACACAGAACACGGTAATCCCTGTCGCCATGGCTACCGGAAACTGTGAAGTCAGGACCCGCTGCCAGGTAGCAGAGATCATGTTAGACGACAAAGGCCGGGCCACAGGGGTAAAGTATTTCGACCGGTTCAACAAACCTCAGATACAAACAGCCGATGTGGTGGTAGTGGCAGGCTCAGCCACAGAAACGGCACGCCTTCTGCTCAATTCAAAATCGAAACTCTTTCCGGCCGGGGCTGGCAATAATTACGACTGGGTGGGGAGAAACCTCCAGGGCCATGCCTATACCGCAGCTTTCGGACTGTTCGACGATGAGGTCTACGATGACGTTGGCCCCGGCGCATGTATTGCGATTTGTGATTTCAACCACCATGTTGACGGGATTGTCGGGGGCGGTCTGTTAGCCAACGAATTTATCCCGATGCCATACCTGTACACAGGTACCAGGCCTCCGGGAGCCGCAGGATGGGGAAAGGAACACAAAGATTTCCAGAGGAATCAGTTTAAAAAGACCATTGCTGTAATGGGACCGTTCCAGGAGATTCCAAACTTTGAATCCAGGGTGAGCGTAGATCCTGCTGTAAAGGATTTCTGGGGGATCCCGGTAGCAAGGCTCAGCGGCAGCAGGCACCCTTATGACCGGAAAGGCTGTGAGATGATGTCGGCCAGGGCAGAAGAATGGCTGCTGGAAGCCGGGGCGCATTTTACCTGGCAAAGAATCGGGGGTGGTCCCGGACTTAGCGGAGGCCAGCACCAGGCTGGTACCTGCAGGATGGGCAATGATAAGAAAACATCCGTAACCAACCGGTTCGGGCAACTTCACGAAATCGATAATGTTTTTGTGGCCGACGGAAGTCTGGTGGTCACCAATGGCGGTTTCAATCCGGCCCTTACCATCATGGCACTCGGTTTTTATGTAGGGCACCACATTGCAGATATGTGGAAAGGAACACGTCTTAAATCGTAAAATCATGGTCAATATCAAAACTTTCGGGCCTCTGGCCATGTTGCTGTCGATTCTGGCGCTCCTGATACTCTTTACAGGTGGTTTTTATGTATGGTGGAACAATGCTTCTCCTGAAAAAACTTGTGTCAGCTGCCACGAAATCAACCATGCCTTCAACAGCTGGAATGCCTCAGCACACCGTGAAATTGGCTGTAAGGAATGTCACGGGACAGCTCTGGGAAACGGGATTCACAGTCTGAAGGAGAAATCCAGAATGGTTCTTACACATGTCAGCAACAATATCCACAGCGACGACATCCGGCTGTCGGAGGAACAGATCCTGCAAACCATGAACCGCTGCCGGAACTGTCACCAGTCTGAGTACACCAAATGGCAGTCGGGAGGCCACTCTGCCCATTATTCGGCCATCTTTCTGAACGAAGCACAGAACAGCCGGGAGCAGCTCAATTATGACTGTCTGCGTTGCCATGGTATGTTCTATGAAAAAACCATTTCCGACCTTGTGGAACCATTATCGGTTGCGGGGCCCTGGCGACTAAAAGAGCCAGGCAAAGCACTTCAGCCAGCCATTCCCTGTATGGCCTGCCATCAGATTCACAGCGACGGTGAGCCGCTCCCGCAGCCCGATTATTCCGAACCGAAAAACATTTTCTACGGCAGAAAAATGTCTGAGAAATCAATAGCATTTTACAGCCGGCATGAAAAAACACATTTTACCCTGAAGAATCTGCCGGAACCAGTGATCCTGATACATGGAGATACAGTAAAAACGCCTAAAGACCCGGTCTACAGACTTTGTGTCCAGTGCCATGCCCCATCTGTGTGGCATGAGGCCGGAACGGCAGATGACCGAACACCGGTCGGGGTTCACGAGGGGATCAGTTGCCGGGCATGCCATGAACCTCACAGCAACAACCAGCGAAATTCATGCGATAAATGCCACCCGGCCATCAGCAACTGCAACCTGGATGTTAAAACAATGAATACCAGCTATCTGTCACCATCAAGCCCGAACAACATCCATTTTGTAAGTTGCCGGAACTGTCATCCGGACCAGAAACTCCGATAAAGAGTGATCCGTGAACTACAGTGAATTCCTTTCGATAAACTCGAAGGGTGTTCTGATCTGCCGAAATTCCTGACGGATAATCATCTGGGCAATCAGCCGGCCTATTTCATCATGATTTGTCGAAATGGTGGTGATGCCATTTTCCAGCAATTCCTTGACCGGATTATCATTATAAGCAACCACACCGGCATCAGTCCCGGTTTTCCAGCCATTAGCGCGCATAATCCGGATAAACTGGTAAAGATCATCATCCGAAACAATTACGTATGCTTCATTCTTCCTGATATTTTCCGGCTGTAAACGGTCAATAACCGAAAACGGAAAACCATTAATCTGGCAGAATATCCTGAAACCCCGGAGAATGCGCCTCGAATAATACTGATCTGAAGGAAATACCAGGTTTATCTGCCGGTATTTTCTGAGCAAGCGGATGCCTTTGGTCAGGGCAGACTGAATATCATTCTCAAACTCCTGATAAACAACAGGATATTGTTGAAGATTATCCGGAAACCGGTCGGCAATGATTACCTTCTCCCTGGGTATTCTTCGGATGACACTGCCGAAATCAGCCTTATCGTCATTGAAATGAGGCAAAATAATAAAATAATCGTAATTACTCAGATTATTGTCAATGATGGTCGCAAACTCTGCAAGGTCATGATTGTAAATAAAAACATCAACTCCAGCTTTTGCGCCCAATGTTCCGGCCAATGAATAATATATACTTCTTTTATAATTGCTGAGTTTATTAAAAACCAGGGCTACCCTCAGTTTTTTGTAAACGCTCACCTGATTGACAAAATAACCCTTACCCTTGACAGCCAGCAGTATGCCTTTATTTTTCAGCCATACATAAGCTTTCTCGACCGTATCCCTGGAAAGGAGCAGTTCTTCACTGATTTCGTTTATGGAAGGAATCCGCTGGCCCTGCTTGAATATGCCGGTTTCAATATCGCTAATAATCAGATCGACCACCTGCTTGTATTTGGGTACCTCCGATTCCGGATTTATCCGTTCATATAGTTCCATACCGACATTGGATTGAAAATAAACAGTGCGAATATCCGAAAAGAAAGGATGAATTGCAACTTAAACAAAGACAGAATTATTTCGGACATTCCTCTCTTTTAATTAAATTATCTTATTTTTGGCGCTGTTGTTCAAAAACGTAATTATCATGAATATTCCAGGCAATATTACAAAAATGACCGGTAATCAAACCATTCAGGGCAAAGCATGTAACCGGATATGGACAAAAGCCATCGGCATTCCGGTGATAATGGCATTGTTTTTTTCTCTGACAGCCTGCGGGGGGCAGTCGACCCAAAACACGGGAACAGCAGTCGGAAATACCGAAACCTCTGGACTGCAAGCCATGCAGGATCACCCCGGAAAGCGGGTTTACGAGCAGTATTGCAAAGCTTGTCACATGGCCGACGGGTCGGGGCTCAGGGGTATGCATCCACCGCTTATCAATAACAAAACAGTAAACGGAAAAACCGATAAGCTGATTGAGGTGACCATGAAAGGCATGTCAGGGAAAGTGGTCATCGACGGAGTGGAATACAACGGCATAATGCCTCCACACAACCATCTGACCGACAAACAGATTGCAGATGTGCTCACCTACATCAGACAAAGTTTTTCCAACAACTCCGGAGCGGTTACTCCGGCTGAGGTGGCAAAACTCCGGTAATCAGCAGGGTTGTCCTCCGGTTACGGGCCCTTCCTTCCACCGTATCATTGGTATCCAGGGGAACCGTATAGCCATATCCTTTGGAGGTGAGCCTGCGGTGATCGATCCCTTTACTTACAAGGTAATTCACCACTGACCCGGCCCTTCTTTCAGAGAGGTTCTGGTTATAGGATTCGGTACCGACATTGTCGGTATGTCCCTGAATTTCGACCTTTAGACGGCTGTTTTTTTCCAGAAATCCGACCAGTGTATTGAGTTCGGTTTCCGACTGCTCAAGAAGATCATGGGAACCGGTTTCGAAAAACACATTATACAAGTGAGTCTGACTTCCGATTTCAACCGGAGTCAGTAAAATTTCGCGGTAAACAGGCCCAGGAATACCTACAGCCTCTTCAACCATAAAATATTCTGAATAGAACAGGAAACCCGGTTCATTCACATGAAAGGCAAACTCCTGACCCACGGGCAAAGTAACGGTAAACATTCCTTTTACATCTGCTGTAATCCGGAAATCGATGGTATTTCCCTGGTTAATTCCGGCAAGGTGCACGGAAGCCTGCACCGGTGTGCCGGTTTTGCCATTCTTTACCTGTCCACGAATATAGGTTACCGGCTCAGTTCTCAGAAATTCATCAAGTTCAAAAGTGTAGATATCCATGCCCCGCTCCGGCTCACGGTTCGAAGCCAGATACGCCACGGAGCCGGTCCTGTCGATAACCAGTCCCTGTTCATTCTCCCTGGTATTTACAGGGTATCCCATATTCTCAGCCTTTGTCATGGTACCATCGGGCTTTATGGATGACCGGAACAGGTCGAAGCCCCCGAATCCCGGCCAATAATCTGAACTGAAAAAGAGGTCGCGGCCGTTGGGATGTATAAATGGGGAAATTTCATCACCAAGAGTATTGATACTGTCGCCAAGGTTAACCGGATCACCCCAAACGGGCAGACCGTCAGGCCTCCAGCCTTTCAGCTCAGCTTTCCAGAGGTCCTTGTTGCCCTTTCCTCCCGGCCTGTTGCTGGAAAAGTAGAGTACATCCCCAAATGCCGATAAAGAAGGTTGACCCTCCCAGGCCGCAGTATTCAGCGGCCTGCCTGCATTCCTGGGTGGTGTCCAGGCGCCGTTCAGCATCCTTGAGAACCAAATATCACAACTTCCGAATCCGTCAGGATGGTTACAAAGGGTAAAAAAGAGTAGAGTCCCATCGGCGGAGATCGTCTGCGCCCCCTCATTCAGATGGGAATTAACGGATGATAGCGGCACTGCTTCCGACCATACATCACCCGCAAAGGAACTGATAAAGAAGTCCTCCTGCCACAGGTTGGTACGTCCCTCAACAGGCAAGAGCCGGGTAAAAACCAGTGTGGAACCGTCGACGGTCAGTGAAGGCCAGTACTCATCGTATATTGAGTTAACCGAATCACCCAGAGTAACCGGATCAAATCCTGATGGCTTTTGTATAGCACTTCGTGCAAATCCGGCGCTCTCCATTATCCTTTCCGCTCTGGCAACCAGTCCGGAAGCCGGATTCCCGGCAAGGTACATTTCCATCCTTTCATAAGCTTCCTGATATCTGCCAGCCCTGAAAAAAGACTCTCCCAGCCTGAAGTTAAGCAGTGAAGGGAATCCTTTGACCAAAGATGCTTTTTCCAGATAAACCAGTTCATTCCCATCCTCTCTCCTGTCCCGGTAAATTTCCGCCATTAGCAGCAGCATTTCAAGGTTCGAACTTTCAATATCCAGCACTCTTGAAGCCAGACTGAATGCCTTTCCTGCATCTCCTGAACGGTAAGCTTCGGTTGCAGAAGCTGCCATGCGTCCGGTTCGACCCTGGCTCTGAGCGTAAGAAATAACCGGAAAAAAGACAATCAGGGTGATGGTCAGAAAACATATTATCCGAAAACCATTATTTACCATAGAAACCGCTGTTATTTTACCAAAATAAACGTAAGAATACACAAAAAGTGCCATAACAAGCGAATTTTCTTGATTCAGGTTCTTGTAAATATTATATTTTTTGCATTAAATTGCAGTTACAATTAATTTAAACCATATTTTTATATTGGTGTTTATATAACTGTTATTCAACATTATTTTCGAAACATATAATGAAACGGGATTTTTCCAAACATGGGCACCGTGACAAACTTGACAAGGTAGATAAAAAAGCTGCCCTTCCTGGTGCTGTTAAGAAGGAGAAAGGTTCAAAACGGCGACTTTCAATTTATGACGATTTCGATGAGGAAGACATGGATGATTTCGATCCCAGGTCAATTAAACCTTCCAGAATGAAAAAATAATCGGGAAATGATGATCGTTTGCATTTCCCGATTAAGTTGGCAACACTAAATTGACACAACGCATGTTACTCGTCTGAAAAAGCTTCAATTCCGGGATACCGGTATTTCTCCCGGGCAATTTCTTCCGGGAATAAGAAATATTTGACTTCAGCCGTAGAATATACGACACCCTCCTTGCCGGATATTTTACAGGATATGGTTGCTATGCGCTTTGCCTTTTCTTTCAGGCTTGCGGAAATTGTTATTACGCCATCGGTTATCAGCAGTGGTCGTTTGTATTGGATTTCCATCCCTGAGGTTACGCCGGAAGTCCCACATTTTACAAAAACATACCAACTGGCTATTTCATCCATAAGGGTAGCCTGAATACCCCCGTGCAGAACATCCCTGAAACCTTCGAACCTGCGTTCAGGGATCCAGAAAGCCAACAGATCTTCACCGTTATCCCAGAATTCAAGCTTTAACCCGAACCTGTTTGCAGAAGAACACCCAAAACAACCGTATCCGTTGTCTTCACTGTCCCTGAATGGATTTCTGATCCTGCGCATCCGTGTCGGGTTAATTGCCGCCCAGGATCAGTGGAAGACCGTCTTTACCGCTTCCTACTACAACAACCTTTGCATTGTTAGACTGCGATAATTCAAGTGTGGCATCAATACCCTTCTGCTTGAGGATATTATCAGTCAGACTTGCACTGATGATTTTATTATAGTCGGCAATACCCTGTGCTTCAATTCTTTTTCTGTCAGCTTCTGATGTTTCCCGTGTAAGCCTGAACTCATAAGCCAGAGCCTCCTGCTCCTGGGTAAGCTTACTTTCAATAGCTCCTTTGATCTGCGGGGGAAGATTAATTGAGCGGATCAGCAGGGCACGCATATCAATGAAATTACCGCCCAGAGTTTTTCTGGTCTCTTCGATAATGGAACCCTCTACCTGCTGGCGCTTGGTGGAATAGATCTCTTCAGCAGTATACCGGCCGGCGACCTGCCTGACAGAGGAACGGACTTCAGGAACCACCAGAACATTAATATAATTGGTTCCGAAACGTTCATGCAGGGAAGAAATCTGATCAAAGTTAGGATTAAACCTGACCGTTACATCCATATTAATGGAAAGACCGTTCTTATCCAGCACATCCATGGTTTCCTCACGCTGCTGCTCCCTTACGTTATAAACATACATCTTGTTCCAGGGTGCTACCACATGAAATCCTTCCCCATATATATTTTCCCTGTCGAGGCCACTTGTGTAGGGACGGAAGATCACTCCCCGCTCACCGGCATCTATAATCAGGAACATCCGGCTGCCAAAAAGTAATAAAACAACCACCGCCGCTGCAGCGATGACCAGGTAAGTAGATTTAAAATTGAAATTCATATCTTTTTCATTTATAATTTGATCACAAAATTAAGTGAATTTAGTTTATTAACGCCCTATTTAGTACGCGCCATGCTTAAATGTTAATAAAATTCAATCTAACTAATTGGTTCATAAGCTTTTTTTAAATATTTTTGGCAATCATACCAGAAAAATTGTTATGATTAAAAATTCAGAGCTTATACTGAATCCCGACGGATCAATTTTCCATCTGCACCTGAAACCAGACCAGATAGCCGATACCATCATCCTTGTAGGAGATCCCGGACGGGTGGAAATCATATCCGGCATGTTCGACCAGATTGAATTCACGGTCCGCAACCGGGAGTTCGTCACGACTACCGGTTCTTACCGGGGCCAAAGAATTTCTGTACTTTCAACCGGAATTGGTACAGACAATATCGATATAGTGATCAATGAGCTGGATGCATTAGCCAACATTGACCTGACTACCAGGGAGATTAAAAGCGAACACCGTATGCTGAGGTTTGTAAGGATCGGCACATCAGGAAGTCTTCAGGCAGATATCCCGGTTAACTCCTGGCTTGTCAGCAGAAAATCCATCGGATTCGACGGAATGATCACCTTCTACAAAGGCAGGGAAAAAGCCTGTGATATGGGATTCGAGGCAGCTTTCAGAAAATATACCGAATGGCATGCCGATTTACCTACACCCTATGTAGTGGATGCCTCCGGCGAACTATTACAACTTTTTACCGGTTTTAAATTCATCCATGGGGTTAATATTTCAGCGCCCGGATTTTATGGCCCTCAGGGCAGAATCCTGCGTCTGCCGCTGGCCATACCTGACCTGAACGACAAACTGGAAGACTTTGAACACGAAGATCTTAAAATCACCAATTACGAAATGGAAAGTTCAGCCATTTACGGTTTGTCGCGCATGCTTGGGCATCAGGCGCTCACTGTGTGCCTGATTATTGCCAACCGGGTAACCAGGGAAGCCAATGAAAGTTATCACGGCGAAATGGAAAAACTCATTCGTATTGTACTGGATAAGCTGACAATTCAGACATGAACCGCACGGAAAAAAACAGAAGGACCAACGCATTGATCAGCCTGATGGATGATCCGGATCCGGCTGTTTATGAAGCCGTTGAGCAGGAACTGATGAAAGAGTCCGCGAAAATCATTCCCGAACTTGAACTCATCTGGGAAACTACCTATGATGAAATCTGTCAGAGCCGTATAGAAAACCTGATTCACCGGCTCAGGTTCAACGACCACTATAAAAGTTTCAGAAAATGGTCAAAACAGCAAAATCCCGACTTGGCAGAGGGATTTATTTTAGCCAGCAAATATCATTTTCCCGATTTGAATACCGACAGGATACTCCGGAGAATTGAAGAAATCAGGCGCAAGGTATGGGTCGAACTCAACAATTCACTCACCTCACTTGAAAAGATAACAGTTCTGAACCATATATTTTTCCAGGATCTTGGTTTTTCGGTTGACAACGGCAATTATTATTCCCCGAAAAACTGTTTTATAAATCATGTTCTTGAAACCGGGCAGGGTAATCCGGTCTCCATTGCCCTATTGTACACCATTATTGCAAATCAGCTTGACCTTCAGGTTAAGTTTGTTGATATTCCCAAGCACCCACTGCTGGCCTATGTTGACCGGAAAATTGCAGCAAAAGTACATCCTGAAGGAATCGACACAGATGTACTTTTCTATATCAACACTTCCAACAAAGGATCGATCAGTGGCCGGAGGGAGCTGGAGTTTCAACTCCGCAGGTCGGGCCTCGAGCCGGTCAGGCGTTTTTTTGAGCCCTCCTCATCCAGATGTTTTCTGTCGAGGCTACTTGAAGTTACTGAAAAATCATACGAATTGAACGGATTCAGCGATAAAACTGCCGATATCCACCAGATGATAGCCATTCTGAATTCTGCAAAATAAAAACCGCCCCGGGTGCTCCGGAGCGGCTGTATAATCCTTTTTATCATTCGTTTAAGCCATTTCCTACTTGGCATAGTTCACCGCACGGGTTTCCCGTATCACGGTAATCTTAACCTGTCCGGGATAGGTCATTTCATCCTGAATCCGTTTGGCAATGTCATACGAAAGCTGTTCGGTCTCCTGATCATTAAGCTTGTCGCTGCCCACAATCACGCGCAATTCACGACCTGCCTGGATGGCATAGGTTTTCATGACACCTGGATAGGAAAGTGCAAGATTTTCAAGTTCCTTGAGACGTTTAATATACGATTCAACCACTTCGCGGCGGGCTCCCGGCCGGGCACCGGAAATGGCGTCGCAAACCTGGACTATGGGTGCCAGCAGTGTTTGCATCTCCACTTCATCGTGATGAGAACCGATGGCATTGCATATTTCAGGCTTCTCCTTAAATTTCTCAGCAAGTTTCATACCCAGCACGGCATGGGGTACTTCAGGCTCATCATCCGGCACTTTACCGATATCGTGTAGCAATCCGGCACGCTTGGCTTTTTTCGGGTTCAGACCGAGTTCCGATGCCATGATGGCACAGAGGTTGGCCACCTCACGGGAGTGCTGCAACAGGTTCTGACCGTAGGATGACCGGTATTTCATTTTACCGATCAGGCGGATAAGTTCTGGATGGAGTCCGTGGACTCCCAGATCAATAGCTGTGCGCTTTCCGGTTTCGATGACTTCCTCCTCCACCTGTTTTTTAACTTTCTGTACTACCTCCTCGATCCTGGCCGGGTGAATTCGTCCATCGGTTACCAGCTGATGCAGGGCGAGACGGGCAATTTCACGACGTACCGGGTCAAAAGCACTCAGAACAATGGCCTCCGGGGTGTCGTCAACAATAATTTCCACTCCGGTAGCCGCTTCGAGGGCCCGGATATTTCTTCCTTCGCGACCAATGATACGGCCTTTGATCTCATCACTCTCAATATGGAAGGTCGTCACGGCATTCTCAATGGCCGTTTCAGTGGCCACTCTCTGAATGGTCTTGACCACTACCTTTTTAGCCTCCTTGGCTGCGGTCTGTTTAGCCTCCTCCATGATTTCACTGATGAACGACATGGCTTCTGACTTGGCCTCCTCCTTAAGAGACTCAACCATCTGGGCCTTGGCTTCCTCTGCCGACATTCCCGAAATCTGCTCCAGTTTTTCGACCTGCTGACGGTGGAGTTTCTCAAGTTCTTCGGTCCTTTGTTCAACCACAGCCATCTGGGCATTCAGGTTGTCACGGATAACTTCCACTTCGTGTTTCTCCGTTTCAAAATTCTTGATATCGCGCTGCAAGTCATTCCGTTGCTGCTGGACAGTCGTCTGCTGCTGCTTTAGCTTGTTTTCCAGGGCTACAACCCGCTGATTTCGTTCATTGACCTGTTTTTCGTGTTCTGCCTTCAATTGAAGGAATTTTTCCTTCGCCTGAAGCATTTTGTCCTTCCTGATCACCTCACCTTCGGCTTCGGCTTCCCGGACAATCTTCTGTTTCCTTGATTTCAGGGCTTTATCCCAGAGAAACCAGGACAATCCGCCTCCACCGAGGAAACCTGCAAGTAATCCTATTATTAAATTAACCATGTACAAAAATTTATTTCGTTAATAATAAAAAAAATCCCGCAATCTTTTTCTGCAGGGGCCTTTCATACAGGCCTCCCGGAAAAAAATGCGGGTACGTAAAATATTCTGTTTCCGATATCAGACAACCCTGGAAGCCAGAAAATCGTCAATATCATCATTTATATCCCTGATCTCACTGATGAGTGTGGCCTGTTCGGCCGCTTCCTTCAACACCAGGTTACTGTAAACAAACTGAAAAGCCGACATGGCCATAACATCCTGCATATCCTTGTCCGGATAATTGACCTTAAAACTGGCCACAACCTCATTCAGTCTCTTTGCAGCACTCCGGTATCTGGCTTCATCCTTACGGTTTACAACCAACGGATAAATCCGGTTATCAATCTTTATATTTATTGAAAGCGTATCACTCATTGTTTGTCATCACTCGTTTAGTAATGCCACACATTTATCGATCTCCCGCACTAATTTGTTGATCTTTTGCCTGACCACCCGGTTATCGCCGAAACCCGACTCAAACCCTTTAGCCAGCTTAAGATTCTCATATCTACTGGTGAGTTCCTCCAATTGCCTCTCAAGCAGTACGATCCGGTTGTTCAAATGAGAAACTTCTTCACTTAATATAGAATTTCTTTGTTCAACCTTTTCGAATTCGCCGATCAAACGGCCAACCCGTTCTTTCATACTTTTAACAAGCAAAAGGCTTTCTTCACTCATTTCAGCTGCTTTTTCAAGAGCAAAGTTAATATTTTTCGTTTATCACCTCCACCACAATGATCCGATTCACAAAATAAATACGGTCCGAACCGTTATATTTGCCGTTTTTGAATCATCGCTTTATGAAGATACCTATAAGAAACAGCTTAATTCTGATATTTGTTCTTTTCAGCTTATCGGTTTTTGGACAAAACGAAAATTTTGCCAGTCCGGTAAAGATTCCGGTATTCCTGAGTGGAAATTTTTGTGAGTTACGGCCTAATCATTTCCATGGCGGCATCGATATAAAAATCCAACAACGAATTGGCCTTCCGATATATGCCATTGAAGAAGGATTCATATACCGGATTGTGGTATCCCCTACCGGTTACGGGAAGGCCTTATACATTGAACACCCGGGCGGTAAAAGCTCGGTATATGCCCATCTCGATCGTTTCTCCGACGAGATTGAGGCCTATGTAAGGGCCGAACAATACCGGAGAAAATCCTTCGCTGTCGACCTCACTCCCGAAAAGAATGAAATCCGGGTCGAGAGAGAACAGTTTATTGCTTACGGGGGAAACAGTGGCAGCTCCGGTGGACCACATCTTCACTTTGAGATCCGGGATACTGAAACCCAGGATGCCCTCAATCCACTGCATTTTGGATTTCAGGTAACCGATAAGGTTCCGCCAAGGTTTTACAGCCTGATTGCTACGCCAGTTTCAGAAAACAGCCATATCGGTTCATCAACCGCCAGGAGAATTTTTCCGGCGACCGCATCAGGAACGAATTATTCTCTGGGGGTCAATCAGGAGTTTGAGGCTTTCGGAAAAATCGGACTGGCCATCAGAGCCAACGACTTTTACGACGGCAGCCACAATATCTGCGGAATTTACACCGCGGAACTGAAAGTAAACGGCGATGTCATCTTTGGATACGCCTTCGACCGTATGCCTTTTTCAGATACCCGTTACATGAACAGTCATATCGATTATGAACTGTCGCTCCAGAATGGCACCCGGGTTCACCGGCTCTGGAGACAGCCGGGAAACAGGCTGGGGATATACCATACCCAGATAAACAGGGGTCTCATTGATATTGAAGACGGAAAATTGTACGATATTGAAATTACCATTACTGATCTCCCAGGCAACAGCGCCAGCCTGAAATTCAGAATCCGGGGCAAAGACCGTAATATCAGCCGTCAGATTCCCGGGAATGCAGGATTCTTTACCTATGACGATGAGAACCTGTTCCGCACACCCTTTATGGAACTTTTCGCCCCTGTAGGAGCCTTTTACGATGACTTTTACTTTACCTATCAGGTAACCCCCCAAACTCCGGATATTTTTTCGAAAGCGCACAGGATCCACAGTGAAAGTGAACCAATACACCTGCCGGTGAAACTTCGCATCCTGACCGAAAGTTTACCGGAGCACCTGGCAGATAAGTCTTTTATCGGCAGGATACACAATAATGGCAGCAAAAGCTATACAGGCGGAAAACTTATTAACGGATGGTTTGAGGCAGAAATAAGGACTTTCGGTACCTATGCGGTGATGACAGACACCATTCCTCCTGTAATTAATCCATTAAGTATCAGGGAAAAAAATGCCCTTACTGAGTCAAACCGCATCCGTTTTACCATTTCAGACAACCTCTCGGGGATAAAAAGTTACGAAGGCACTATCAATGGAGAGTGGGTCCTTTTTGATTATGATGCAAAAAACCGTCTGCTGACTTATGAATTCGACAGGGAACGGTTCACAACAGGAAAGAGGCACTCTTTGATCCTGACTGTAAAAGACCAGGTTGACAACACCGCAGTTTATGAGGCGACATTCTGGAAATAAAATAAAAATGATTTGAAGCCCCGGAAAATCATTTTTCGTGATGAACCGGGTTTGTGGATATAACGGCACCAGCATAAATCTCTAAACAGTGACGAAAATCAATAATTGAAATTCAGGCAGTAGAACTGAAAAGAGTATATTTGCGAATCATCAAAATTAAAACTGATACAAACATGATAAGAAAATCTGTTATTCTGAGCGGTATTTTATCCGTACTGATGGTATTTAACACAGATATCTCCAGTGCATGTACCAATTTCCTGGTAACCAGGGGGGCTTCAGCCGACGGCTCGACTATGATAACCTATGCAGCCGATTCCCACAACCTGTACGGGGAGCTCTACCACTGGCCTGCCGCCAAATGGCCTGCCGGATCCATGGTCGACGTCTATGAATGGGATACAGGTAAGTTTCTTGGAAAGATTGAGCAGGTTCCTCAAACCTACAGCGTAATCGGGAATATGAATGAATTCCAGCTGGCGATAGCGGAAACCACTTTTGGCGGCCGCAGTGAACTGGGTAGCCAGAGCGGAGCAATAATGGATTACGGTAGCCTTATCTATATAACCCTTCAGCGCGCAAAAACTGCCCGCGAGGCCATTTCCGTAATGACCAGTCTGGTTGAAAAATATGGGTACTACAGTTCGGGTGAGTCATTCTCAATAGCTGATCCCAATGAGGTATGGATAATGGAAATGATCGGAAAGGGAGAAGGAGAAAAAGGGGCAGTCTGGGTAGCGGTTAAAATTCCTGAAGGATACATCAGCGGCCATGCCAACCAGGCCCGCATTACCACGTTCCCTCTCGATGATCCTGACAATTGCATCTATTCGAAAGATGTTATCTCTTTCGCACGGGAGAAAAAATGGTTCAACGGAAAAAATTCCGATTTCAGTTTTTCAGACGTTTATGCCCCGATGGATTTTGGTGCAGCCCGCTTTTGCGACGCCAGGGTATGGGCCGGGTTTAACAAGGTAGCCACCGGAATGGAAAAATATACTGAATATGCCAAAGGTCTGATTGAATTCGGTGGTGAGAACAATTTTCCGGTCAACCGAATACCCCTCTGGATCAAACCAGATAAAAAACTGACCGTCAAGGATGTAATGGAAATGATGCGTGACCATTACCAGGGAACCCCCCTTGACATGACCCAGGACCTCGGTGCAGGACCGCACCAGTTGCCTTACCGCTGGAGAGGCCTGACCTGGAAAGTGGACGATGTAACCTATTGTAACGAAAGGGCCATTTCGACCCAGCAGACCGGCTTTTCCTTCGTGACACAAAGCCGCAACTGGCTGCCCGATCCGATCGGAGGAATTCTCTGGTTTGGTGTGGATGACAGCTACAGCTCTTGCTACGTTCCGATGTACTGCGGAATTACTGAAATACCAGAATGTTTTGCCGTCGGAAACGGTGACCTGCTCACCTACAGCGAGACCTCGGCATTCTGGGCTTTCAACTTCGTCGCCAATTTCGCCTACCTGCGGTACAACGACATGATTCAGGATGTCAGAAAGGTTCAACATGAACTGGAAGGGAAATACATTACCTGGACTCCGGCCATTGACAAGGCTGCCAATGATCTGATGGCGTCTTCCGGACCGGAAATGGCCAGGAAATTCCTGACCGAATACTCTGTCAATGAAGCCAATAACATGACGAAAAGATGGAAAGAACTTGGTCAGTACCTGCTGGTTAAATATATGGACGGTAATATCAAGAAAGAAGAAGACGGAAAGTTCAAGAGAAATGAATATGGCCTTCCTGCCACCCCACATTTCCCCGGATACCCGGAATGGTGGTACAGGGCCATCGTCAACAGTACCGGCGACCATTTAAAGGTAATTCAGCCGGAGTAATCCGTGCGTTGCACTCACGGTTATTATTGAATAGTCCCTACAGGACTGTTTATGTGGTGGCGTGCCTGGTTGTTTTTTGGCAGATTAAATAACGTCAGACATCAGACAAAAATTCTTTGCGTCTTTGTTTCTCTGCGGTGAAAAATTCTTTGTGGTGCTTCGTATCTTGGTGCCTTAGTGGCAAAAACAGGATCACATTTCCCCGGAAGTTCACCCTAAAGTAACAATTAGCCAAGAATTTAACGGCCTGGGTTGTTTAAACTAAAAATATTATTACTTTTGCGCCACGAAAAATTCAGCAATCTCTTACACCGGAAAGGCCGGGTAATATTGCCAACTTATTAAAAAATATCTGAACAATGGACTTAATAAAAGTTGCTCAAAACGCATTTGAGACCGAAAAAGCAGAATTGCCCAAATTCGGAGCAGGAGATACCATCACGGTAAATTACAAAATCCGTGAAGGTAACAAGGAACGTATCCAGAGTTACCGCGGTGTGGTAATTCAGATCAAAGGTACCGGTGAAACCAAAACCTTCACCGTCCGCAAAATGTCCGGTAACGTAGGTGTTGAGAGGATCTTCCCCATTACCTCACCGTTTATTGCCGGCATCGAAGTCAACAAACGCGGTAGTGTACGTCGCAAAAGACTTTTCTACCTTCGTGGTCTTACCGGGAAAAAAGCCCGTATCAAAGAAAAAAGAGTGTAACATTACATTGCACCATATACAAAAAGGCTTCTCAAAGGGAAGCCTTTTTGTTTTGAATTAAATTACCATCAGGAATGACTCCCCGAACCAGACGAAATATTGAAGTTTACTGATTTTGACTATTTTCGCAGAAAATCAAAAAAAACTGTTTTACATGCTTCAGAGATTTGTTTTACTTTTCACCCTGGCTGCCCTGATATCCTGCAGCAACCATCAACAAACACCAGAACTGGTAACCGATCCGGTTGATTATGTGAACCCCCTGATGGGTACACTTTCCGATTTCAGTTTCAGTACAGGAAACACCTACCCCGCCATTGCACGGCCGTGGGGCATGAATTTCTGGGCACCCCAGACCGGCAAAATGGGCGATGGATGGATGTACACCTATGGCTCCAAGACCATCCGCGGGTTCAAACAGACCCATCAGCCTTCACCATGGATCAACGATTATGGCCAGTTTTCCCTGTTTGCCACCACCAACAAACTGGAATTCGACGAAAACAAACGGGTAAGCTGGTTCTCTCACAAGGCTGAAACGGTAAAACCATACTATTACAGTGTCTATTTAGCCGATTACGATACCAAGGTAGAAATCACCCCTACCGACCGGGCTGCCATATTCCGTTTTACTTTTCCGCAGTCCGACAGTTCATTTGTTCTGATCGACGCCTTTAACCGGGGATCGATGGTAAAAGTGATTCCGGAGGAGAATAAAGTGGTGGGCTATACCACCCGGAACAGCGGCGGAGTACCGGCCAATTTCAAAAACTGGTTTGTGGTACAGTTCGACACACCCTTTTCTGATTTTGCCCTTTGGGACGACGGGAAGGATCTGGAAGGACAGTCGGAGATAACCGGATACCACGCCCAGGCAGCAGTACGATTTGCCACCAAACGCTTCGACCAGGTAATTGCCCGCGTGGCGTCATCCTTTATCAGCCTCGAGCAGGCGCAGCTCAACCTCGACCGCGAAGCCGGCAACAAGACATTTGAGCAGGTGCAGCAGGACGGACGGCAGATCTGGAACCAGGAACTCGGCAAGATTAGGGTTTCCACCGAAAATATTGACCACGTAAGGACATTCTACAGCAGTTTGTACCGTGTACTGCTTTTCCCCAGGAAATTCCATGAATACGATGCGGATAACAAAATGGTTCATTACAGTCCCTATAACGGAGAAGTACTCCCCGGACCGATGTACACCGACAACGGCTTCTGGGACACCTTCAGGGCGGTATTCCCGTTCTTCACCTGGATGTACCCGGAACTGAACGCCGAGATTATGCAGGGGCTCGTGAATACTTATCTGGAAAGCGGATGGCTCCCCGAATGGGCGAGTCCCGGACACCGCGACTGCATGATAGGTTCCAATTCTGCCTCACTGATTGCCGATTCCTACCTCAAAGGAATCCGCGGCTACGATATTGAGACCCTCTACGAGGCCATCCTTAAAAACACTGAATCGGTAGGACCGGTCAGCTCGGTTGGCCGCTACGGCGCAGAATATTACAATGAGCTGGGTTACATACCCTACAACGTGGGTATCCGGGAGAATACCGCCCGAACCCTTGAATACGCCTACGCTGATTTCTGTATCATGGAACTGGCCAAGGCCCTCAATAGGCCTGCAGAAGAAATTGAACTGTTCAGAAAGCGCTCGCAGAATTATAAGAATGTCTTCGACAAGGAAACCCTGCTGATGCGGGGCAAGAATGAAGATGGCACCTTCCAGTCGCCTTTCAACCCTTACAAATGGGGCGATGCCTTTACCGAAGGAAACAGCTGGCACTACACCTGGAGCGTGTTCCACGATGTGGAAGGACTCAAGCAGCTGATGGGCGGCCGGGAGATGTTTGCACGGATGCTGGATTCCGTATTTGTGGTTCCCCCCATATTCGACTATTCCTATTATGGTTTCCCGATCCATGAAATCAGGGAAATGCAGGTGATGAACATGGGCAACTACGCCCACGGAAACCAGCCGATCCAGCATATGATTTACCTGTACAATTACGCAGGAGAACCCTGGAAAACCCAGAAATGGATCAGGCAGGTGCTCACCCGGCTCTATAATCCCAATCCGGATGGCTATTGCGGCGATGAGGATAACGGACAAACCTCTGCCTGGTATGTATTCTCCGCGCTGGGCTTCTATCCGGTTGCTCCAGGTACAGACCAATATGTTATTGGCTCCCCCCTGTTCGAGCATGTCGAAATTACCTTGCCAGCAGGCGGAAAACTGAACATCAGCGCACCCAGGGCCGGTCAGAAGGAATATATTGCCAAAGCAGTCCTGAACGGAAAAACACTCGACAAATCATGGCTGTCGCACAGTGAAATTTCCAAGGGTGGAAAAATTGAATTCCACATGAGTCAGGATCCGGTGAAAACCATTTGGACCAGGCCTGAAAGTTTTCCGTTTTCCATGACAAAATCAGGTGAATAAATTCCGGTTGATTTTGTAGGTTTGCGGGCCAAAATCTGATTATCATGAGTTTTGTTCCCAAAGTTAAGTTATTCAGCCGCAAATGGTTTTATGACTATTCCCTCATTCTGGTGGGTTCCTTTATACTGGCGGCCGGTTTTGTGTATTTCATCACTCCGCACAAAATTGTGCCGGGAGGCGTGTATGGCATTGCGATCGTCGTGCACTACCTCACCAAAGGCATGTTTGCTTTCTGGCCTGAAGGGATACCCATCGGGCTGTTCGGTCTCGTGCTGAACATCCCGCTTACCTGGGCCGGGATAAAGCTTCTCGGTCCGAAATTCGGGGTCAAGACGATAACCGGGTTTGTCCTAACGTCGGTGTTCATTGACGGAATAACCATGCTCAGGCCGGTTGGCGACGCTGCGCTGGTCAGTGATGTACTGCTGTCGTGTGTTTTCGGCGGGGTGCTGCTGGGCTTTGGATTAGGACTAATCTTCAAATCCAGGGCGACCTCCGGAGGTTCTGATATCATCGCCATGATTGCAGCCAAATATACACGCCTTCCTCTGGGCAGACTGATGATTTATGTTGATTCTGCAATTGTGCTGATCGGTCTGGCAGCCTTTCAGGACTGGGCCATACCACTCTACTCGTGGATTGTGATTTTCATTACCGGCCGGGCGATTGACATTACCCTGGAAGGCGCTGATTACAATAAAGCGCTGTTCATCATTTCAAAGGAACACGAGGCGATACGGGAAAAAGTTCTTGTCGACCTCGAACGGGGCGGAACGTATCTGAAAGCCAAAGGCATGTACACCAACGAGGAGAAGCAGATGATATTCACAGTGGTCAGCCGCCGGGAACTGGCTATCCTGGAGGATTATATCCGCGAAATTGATCCCGGTGCCTTTATCACCATCATGGACACCAAGGAAATTTTGGGGGAAGGATTTAAGTCTTTGAATGATTATTGATTATTTATTATTTATTATTTGCTGTAAATAGCGGTCTTACTGAACAATAGCAACCTCTGTTTACTGTTTACTGTTTACCGTTAACCGTTTACTGTTTACCGTTAACCGTTTACTGTTTACTGTTTACCGATTACCGGAATATGGACCAGGGCAAGCCATGGCTTGCCCCTACACCGTTTTTCATGGCCAGGTCCGATTACCGATTACTGTTTACTGTTTACCGTTTACCACTTTTTTATATCCGGTTCTTTTCATAAATTTGGACACCCAAGATTTGTTCTACAAGCCATGAAAAAACCAGCAACTATCTTACTTCTCCTGATGATTCCTGCATTAATACAAGCGCAGCGGGTCGGTCTTGTTCTTAGCGGCGGAGGCGCCAGGGGACTGGCCCATATAGGTGTCATAAAAGTTTTGGAAGCCAACAATATACCCATTGATTACATTACAGGGACCTCCATGGGGGCCATTGTTGGGGGACTATATGCCGCCGGCTACACCACCGATCAGATGGAAGAACTGTTCAGAAGTGACGAGTTTTATTTCTGGTCAACTGGCAAGATCCAGAAAGATTTCAGGTATTTTTTCAAACAAAGGGAGGAAAATCCCGCCTGGATTGAACTGAAAATGGAAAGGCGCGACGGCCGTCTCCGGATCCTCCCGCCCACCAACATCGTCCCACAATGGCAGATGGATTTTGCCTTTATGGAACTGATGGCCGCCACCACGGCCATTTCTCACGGAAATTTCGACAGCCTTTTTGTACCGTTCCGTTGTGTTGCCACTGAGGTCCATACCAATACACCCATCGTATTAGGCAAAGGAGACGTGGGAGAGGCGATCAGGGCATCGATGACCTTTCCGTTTGTATTCCGGCCGATTACCATCGATGGAATGCTGCTATTTGATGGAGGAATTGTCAACAACTTTCCCACCGATGTGATGATGGAAACCTTCAATCCCGATATTTTAATCGGGCACAAGGTATCGAGCGACCCGCGTGCTGCCGCTGATGATGATATTATCCGCCAGATAACCAATATGATCCAGCGGCCTACCAATTATGAGATTTCTCCTGAAACCGGAATTCTGCTCGAAACCAATGTAAATGAGGTAGGCATCCTCGATTTCCACCGGCTGGATTACATAGTCGAAAAGGGTATGCAAACCACCTACCCTATGCTCGACAGCATCAAAACCAGAATCCGGCGGAAAGCAGATCCCCTTGAGCTGGCCAGAAGACGGGAAGCCTTTAATGCCAGAAAACCCGCGTTGCTGTTCCAGAACATTCAGCTAGAGGGCGTTTCTGATCCGCTTCAGCAAAAGTTTATAATAAACTCGATCAAACACAACAAAAATATTGTCACGGTTGATGCTTTCAAAAAGGAGTACTTTAAGCTGATTGCCGATGAACAGATCAAATCGATCCGGCCCATCGCCATGTTCAATTATGAAACCGGATATTTCGATGTCCATCTGATCGTGGAACCTGAAAAACGGGCAGAAATCAACATCGGAGGCAACATTTCCACCAAGCCCATCAACCAGGGATTTTTTAGCCTGGATTACCGATACTTTAACAACCGCTCGTATACACTGAGTTCCAATCTCTACTTCGGAAGGTTTTACAGTTCTTTCAAACTGAGTGGCAGGGTAGATTTTCCAAGCCAGTTTCCCATTTACCTGAGCTCACATCTCACCTACAACCGCTGGGACTTCTATTCCTCCAGCAATGAACTGTTTTTCGAAGATGTCAGGCCTCCATTTATTATCCAGAATGAAACCAATTTCAGGAATGAAATAGGATTTCCGCTGGGATTACATGATAAACTTACCACCGGACTGGCCTGGTCGGGTTCAAGGGATGAATATTACCAGGCTGACCGCTTTCTGAAATCGGATGATTCGGATTATACCGATTTCAATGCGCTGGTTACCCACGTTGAATATGAGCGGAATTCACAAAACGACAGGCAATATGCTACCGAAGGGGTCTACCAGAATGTGTCGTTACGTTATATTGCCGGCCAGGAGAGACATATCCCCGGGACTACAGCTCCTGAAGGACAAAGAACGACCCGGCACAATAATGCCTATTTACTTTTCAGGGCCGTTTCCGACCGCTACTGGAACCTCAACCGGAGTTTTGCCATGGGTTACAGGGCCGAAACGGTATTCAGCGATAAAAACTTTTTTACCAACTATACTTCTACTTTATTGGCTGCCCCCGGGTTTTTCCCGACACCGCACAGTAAGGCCATGTACATTGAGAACTTTCATGCAAATAATTTTATTGCCGGTGGCTTGAAAGGCATTTACCATATCAATTCATCCCTCCATTTCAGGATGGAAGGTTTTGGATTTGTCCCCATCCGGAAGCCATTAAGAGGAACCGATAATAAGGTACTGAGGAACAATAAAATTTTTACGGATGTTTACTGGCAGGGCATGGCCGGACTTGTATATGAAACCGGACTGGGACCGGCCAGCCTGATGGTGAATTATTACGACAAGGAAAATACACAATGGTATCTGACCCTGAATTTTGGATATATACTCTTCAATAAACGAGGCTTCTGAGGATATCCTGAATCCATATCTGAAGTAAGGAATTCTGCATAAAGAACTCCCTGGATCGAACCGGCTAACCGGGATTTATCAATACAGGATTAGCGTTTGCGATAACACCTGATCCAGTCAACCTCGAATGAAACGGGTAACTTCGAGGTTGCCACCTCATCAATTACCAGACTGGTAAGATTCAGGTGAACCGCACCGTTGATTCCGCTAAAATGGGCTTCATGGACAATTATATCATTGATTTTCCAGACCACTTTTCCGGAATTCCATTCAACACGGAAGAGATAGAAATTACCTGCTTTAAGGTGCTTCAGGTCAATGCCGTCGAAGGTCTGACGGCCACCAGCCATGGAAAGAATACCCATTCTTGACTTGGGCCCCATTTCGATCAGGCTTACCATGGGGGAGTTTTGCTCACCCGACAAATAACATGAACTAACGATCTCTTTATTGGGCTGATATAGAATTTTGGCCTCAAATATTCCTCCCTCCTGCCAGAAACTCCTGCAGGTTGAGAGGGTATCCGATGTATAGGCGTACTCAACCGGGACGAAACCGGCCATAGGCTGCCAGTGCTTCGACCGGAATTTCTCTTTCTTCACCTGCAGCATAAGCCTGCTGTGGGCAACCGAAGAGTTCTTTCCGCCGGTATAGGCCTGCAGGTCGCCCGGTTGTGAAAAATTATCCCCAAGAAGTTTGTCTGCCCAAAAGGTATTGGGTGTCCATTTTCCGGTATCCACGTTTTTGTTGTCAAAATCATCCTCAAAAGTAACCTCCCAGTTTTTCAGGAAATCAAAATCAGGCTTGTCAACGTACTTAAAGAACAATTCAATCTGCGGATCTTTCTTCAGCTCCAGGTATTTCTGGTGCCTTACATACTCTTCAGACTTCTCCCATTTCCTGGTATCCTCCAGCCAGGCTTTTTTCTTCAAAAATTCTGGAGATGTAGTAATTTCTAAAAGTTCATTATATCGCTGCAGTGCAAACGAATCGCGGGTATCCAGGTAATTCAGGTACAAAGGGGATTTTTCAAACTTGAGAAAGAACCGTATATCCGTGTCTTCAGAAAGACTTTTGAACCGCATGTATTTTTTCCAGGCTTCAGTCTTTTCAAATTTCTTCTTGTCCTTCAGATATTCTACCCTTTTTATGAATTCCGCTGAAGAAGTTTCCTTTAACAGTTCCTGATAGCGCTCGGGTACATGGCTGCCCGACATTTCCCGGAAATGCTTCAGCGCTTTACTGTTCTCCATCCTGAAATATCCCTTGATTTCAGTATCCGCCTTCAGCTGCCTGAATTCCTTCACGAGGCCTTTTTCTTTCGAAGGCATATTCTTCAGCTCAAGATAACGGTGAAGTTTGGCAGATTCCAGAAACTTCTGATGCCGTTTCAGATTGGAAGTATCCAAAAGGGAAAGATAATCCCTCAATGCCCTGTTCTTTTTAAGTGAGGCCAATTCTGCAAGATGCCTTTCCTCAGGTGAGCCATTAAATTTCAGACTTTCGTTTTCCCTTTTCTCCTGAAGAAAAGCCCCTCCTTCCGCAAAATCTTTCAGGTCATAAAACTCTTTCAGTTTGGCGGACTCCCTAACTTTGACAAACCGGCTGAGTTCCGGACTGCCCTCAATCCTGAAAAAGTTACGGATGGACTTGTTTTTCTTCAGCGCCTCAAATTCAATGATCTGATTATGCTCATGACTGCCCTTGAAAACCTGTCGTTCAATTTCCTTACGGGCAGCTGCCATGGCTCCGGATTTTACCCAACTATCCAACTCACGGAATTCTGTCAGTTTGGATGAACTTTCAACTTCAAGAAAAGCTTTATAATTCTTTTCCAGAGTTCTCCTTTGTGCTTCAATCTTCTCAACAGGCTTGATCTTGCCTGTCAGTTGCAGGGTAAATATTTTGAATGACATTCCGGTACCGAGTTAAGTTTATCTGTCAAAAATAGCAAAACAATTAATCTCTTTGGTTAAATTGTTCTGTCATTTGTTGAAATTTCCATGATTGCAGAAACACAAACCATTTTGGAAATAGGTTTAACATTGCTGACCGGCCAATAAACCTGCAGAAAAACCACGTTTTTTGCCGCACTGGGTTTAATGTATCACTTTCCGGAGAATATCAGTTTATAAAATAACTAATTTAGGGCGTTCAATAAGGGTAAAAATTACTGAAATGCGACAAACCTTAATCATCTTCACACTAATATTCAGCACCTTAAACCTGAATGCTTCCATGAACCAAGTCTCACATTCCACATCGGATAAAACCACCCTTGCCCTGGCAAACCCTACTGCGAGAAACCTTGATATTATGCGGTTTCTGGTAACCAGCGGGGTTTTCGGGATAGACCTCAGCAAAACCACTTTCCTCGGGGTATACCACAAGGGGCAATCCTATGATTTTTCGCAAAGCCGGGCATTTATCGAAGAGCAGAAACTGGATTGGATAGAACTTCGGGAAATTGACGGGGAGCTCACTGCAGAAAATATCTTCGGGGAAAACCCATGTACGCCTGACTTTCGTGAAATATTCAATCAGACTTCAGGGATATTTTTCTTTGGTGGTCCAGATATTCAACCGGAGGTTTATGGAGAAGAGAACCTGTATTCAGATGTTACAGATCCGGTGCGTCATTTGCTGGAGGTTTCGCTGTCATTTCACCTGACCGGTGGAAGCCGGAATCCCGGATTTGCCGCATTTCTCGAAGAACGTCCCAATTATCTGGTCACCGGCTTTTGTCTGGGTATGCAAACCATGAACGTGGCAGCCGGAGGTACATTATTTCAGGATATTCCGGCACAGGTTTACGGGAAATTCACGCCAGAGGAGACCGTAGGGATTGATCGTAATAACCTTCACAGGAACTACTGGCAGCTGATTAATCAGGATGAACTGCTGATGGGTATCAACCTCCATACCATCCGGTTTACCAGTCATCCCTTCTTCGGAAAAACAGTCAAAGTTTCCAAAAAATCAAAACCGCGGATCTACAGTAGTCACCACCAGTCGCCGAAAGATATTGGCACGGGATATGAAATTACGGCGCTGTCGACCGACGGCAAAGTGATTGAAGGACTGGCGCACAGCCGTTTCCCGAATGTTTTTGCCGTTCAGTTCCATCCCGAAGTACCGGCACTCTACGAAGACCGTGAATTATGGAAGTTTGAGCCCAATGATAAACCCCGGACCATGCACAGGATCATTGGCAAAAGCGGTGTCCGGTTTCATAAAAAATACTGGGAACATATAACGCGTATAGTCAACAACAAGTAGTATCCCTGAATTGCCCTTGTTCTTTAGCCACACAGCTATTCTTCCGTAGGATATTTCTGCTAATTTACCCTTTTGCCGTATAGTTCAAAACACCTAACTTGGACATAAAAATCAAAGATTTTGGTTAATAACCAAGATAATATTAAAAGATGACAATGTTATGGAGACATTCTTGTACATGAACGATTGTCTGAAAAATCCTTTGTGTCCTTGCGTCTTTGTGGCGCAAAAACATTCACACAACATTGTCTGTTCCTCATCTGTTTTAATTCAAACACCCACAACCTTATTTAGTTACTTTAAACCACCCAAATTTTCTTAATTTTGCGCCCTCAAATCAGAAAAAGCAAATGAATTTTACGGAAGAGTTAAAACGACGCAGGACTTTTGGTATTGTCAGTCATCCGGATGCCGGAAAAACCACACTTACAGAGAAACTCCTTCTTTTCGGGGGAGCCATCCGGGTGGCGGGTGCGGTTAAAAGCAACAAAATAAAGAAAGGGGCCACCTCCGACTTCATGGAGATTGAACGGCAGCGCGGAATTTCGGTGGCTACGTCGGTGATGGGTTTCGAATACAATGGGTACAAGGTGAACATCCTGGATACCCCTGGTCACCAGGATTTTCAGGAAGACACTTTCAGGACCCTTACTGCCGTAGACAGCGTAATTATTGTCATCGATGCAGCCAAGGGCGTTGAGCCACAGACAGAGAAACTGATGAATGTTTGCCGTATGCGGCACACACCGGTGATCGTTTTTATCAATAAAATGGACCGGCCGGCACACGATACCTTTACGCTGTTAGATGAAGTGGAAAAACAGCTGGCGATAAAGGTCAGGCCTCTAAGCTGGCCGATTGGCAGCGGCGACAACTTCAAGGGTGTCTATAACCTGTACGACCGTAACCTGCTGATGTTTGACCCGGATATCCAGGAAATACAGCCGGCTGTCCGTTTTGCTGATTTGCAGAATCCCGATCTGGACAAAATGCTGGGGAAATCAGCCGATACCTTGCGTGAGGAGCTCGATCTGGTAGAGGGCGTTTACCCGGAATTTGACCATGAGGAATACCTGGCCGGGCATCTGGCGCCGGTATTTTTTGGTAGTGCACTGTATAATTTCGGGGTACAGGAACTATTGGACACCTTTGTCCGGATTGCCCCCTGGCCCCGTCCAAGTTTTACCGAGGAACGTGAAGTTAAACCGGAGGAGCAGTCGTTTTCCGGATTTGTGTTTAAGATCCACGCGAATATTGACCCTAACCACCGGAGCCGGATCGCCTTTGTGAAGGTCTGTTCAGGCCATTTTAAACGGAACAATATATACACGCACGTCAGGCAGAACAAAACCCTGAGGATATCCAGCCCTACCGCCTTTATGGCCGCCCAGAAAGAGACCATCGATGAAGCCTTTCCGGGCGATATCATCGGGGTGCCCGATACCGGGAATTTTGTGATCGGCGACACTCTGACAGAAGGCGAAATGATCCATTTCAAGGGACTGCCCAGCTTCTCCCCCGAGCTTTTCAGGTATATTGAAAATGCAGATCCCATGAAATCGAAGCAGTTGGCGAAAGGCGTCGACCAGTTGATGGACGAAGGGGTTGCCCAGTTGTTCACCAGCCAGTTCAACGGCCGCAAAATTATCGGGACAGTCGGACAGCTTCAGTTTGAGGTCATCCAGTACAGGCTGGAGCATGAGTACAATGCCAAATGTCGGTACGAACCATTGTCCATGTACAAGGCATGCTGGATCGAGTGCCCTGATCCAAAGATCCTGACGGAATTCAAGAAAAGGAAATACCAGAAAATGGCGGTCGACAAGCGCGGCCGGGATGTTTTTATGGCCGACTCGGCCTTTATCCTTCAGATGGCACAGGACGAATTCAAGGAGATAAAATTTCACTTTACATCGGAATTCTGATGTAAATATTCCCTAACTTCATCCTGAATTTTAATATAGGGAATTATGAAATTCAAGGGAAGGCGGCAGAGCAGCAATGTGGAGGATCTGCGCAGCGGAGGCGGAAGCCGGTCCATAGGATTTAAGGGCGGAATTGTCGGCACATTAGCCATTGCCCTGGTGATTTATCTTTTAGGAGGAAATCCCCTGGAAGTGCTCAACCTGATGAATGCAGGAGACCAGCAGGTTGGCACGGAAGCTCCGCTTTCGGCAAAGGATATGGAAATGGGCGAATTTGTGTCGGTTGTTCTGGCCGATACAGAAGATGTCTGGAATCAGCAATTTGCCAAAATGGGATACCAGTACCGGGAACCCAAACTGGTGCTGTTCCGCTCAGCAGTACAGTCGGCCTGCGGGTATGCCCAGTCGGCCACGGGACCGTTTTATTGTCCGGGGGATGAAAAAGTCTACCTCGACCTCGACTTTCTGGAGACCCTTCAAGAAAGGCTGGGAGCGGAAGGTGATTTCGCGGTAGCCTACATCATCGCCCATGAGGTTGGCCACCATGTACAAAAACTTTTAGGAACCATGGAGATCCTCAATGATGCCCGTGCCCGGCGGGTCAATGAAAAAACATTGAACGAACTGACAGTCAGGCTGGAACTTCAGGCCGACTTCTTAGCAGGAGTTTGGGTACACCATGCCCAGAAGATGTTCGACATCCTGGAGGCCGGCGATCTGGAAGAAGCCCTGAATGCGGCAAGTGCCGTCGGGGACGACCGGATCCAGATGAAACAACAGGGCTATGTGGTACCCGACAGCTTTACCCACGGCACCTCAGCACAGCGCAAAAAATGGCTTAAGAAAGGCATCCAGACCGGCGATTATAATCAGGGAAATACTTTTGAACGGTCGGTGGTTCTGTAACCACCTGAAATTAATATGAACCGGAATGTCTAATCCGGGAATATTAATCTGAATCAGCGTAATTGGCTGTAATCTTGATAAACGAAACAAATATTCATGCAAAAATTATCGAATTATTCAACAACCAGGCATATGCAGATAAGCCACCTGCACCCCCTTCACTTACCTTGAATACACTGATAGCGGATTTGTGTTTTCGTGCCTTTGTGGCAGCAACATCTTTTTTTATCTTCCCCCAAATTCGTTAATTTGCATCAGATTTAATCATAGGAGTTATGACAACCTTACAGGAATTTTATAACAGCGGGCTTTTCACCTATGCCGTATTGCCCCTGCTGATTTTTTTCGCAAGAATCATGGACGTGACTATAGGTACCATGCGTATTGTAATGGTTGCTAAGGGACAGAAATTCTGGGCACCGATCATGGGATTCTTCGAAGTACTGATTTGGATTATCACCATGAGCAAAGTGGTTCAGAACCTTGACAACTGGCTTTGTTACGTTGGATACGCCGGCGGTTTCGCTACAGGCAACTGGGTGGGACTGATGCTTGAGGAAAAACTGGCTATGGGAGTAGTTAAAATCCAGATCATTACACGAAAGGAAGCTACGCAGCTCATTTCGGCACTGAAGGAAGCCGGTTATGGGATTACCCATCATGATGCACATGGCGCCAATTCTGTGGTCAGCATTATCCATAGTATTGTCAAACGTACTGATCTGGGAAAAGTTGAGGAGATCATTCGCACCTACAATCCCAAAGCCTTTTACTCCATCGAGGAAATCAAGTTTGTCAGTCAGGGTGTGTTCCCCATACAACCGGCAAGTCGATGGCGGAAGGGAAAGTGAAGAGAAGATTAGAGGATTAGAGTCTTGAAGATTAGAATAATAGAGACTAAAAGACGGCAGACATCAGACAACAGACCGGAGAGCAGAGGGCAGAGAGCAAGGAGCAAAGAGCAGAGAGCAGAGAGCAGAGAGCAAAGAGCAGAGAGCAGAGAGCAAGGAGCAAAGAGCAGAGAGCAGAGAGCAGAGAGCAAAGAGCAGAGAGCAGAGAGCAGAGAGCAATATGCAATGGAGAGAAATACCTGTCCTGAGGAGATTGCTCCATAGGAGCAGAATATGGGTAGCAATAAAACGGCACCATTCTCCCTCACCCGATGCCAAAAGAGATAAACTGAGACGGTTAGCGGAGAGCAAAGAGCAAAGAGCAGAGAGCAAAGAGCAGAGGGCAGAGAGCAAAGAGCAGTAAGCAGTAAGTATAGGTAGAAGAGTCTGGCGTGGGCTAAGCTTGTGCTGATTTATGGTCAATACCTTCAGAGACTGGAAAACCGGCAACTGGTAAACTGTAAATTGTGACTGCAATCGTGACCTCTTTATGAAAAGCAGTGTAGGGGTGACCCATTGTATTTCGAATCCTGAAGGGATTTTCTGTGAATAACCGTGCGTTTAACGCACGGAGCCAGGCAAAACCCCTCCTCCCTCACCCGCTGCAATAAGAGAAAAGACCAAATTAAAAAATAGCACAGAGGTCATAAAACTTTTAATCTTTGCGTCCCTGCACCTCTGCGAGAATAGAATCTTTGTGGCGCTTGGTGTCGTGGCGCCTTTGTGGCAAAAATCCGGATCACTCAAAACAAATACCGGGCAATCGCTGTTCATCACTAAGCAACGGGTACTTTACGTATAACATTTTCAAAATGAAGCTGTTTAAGCACAATAGAATCAACCGAATTTGGCAAATAAAGTTATAGAATATGCAAAGATCTGGAATTCATTTCATATACATCACCGGAATATGGATGTTCCTTTTGCTGGCTCTCCCATCCGGAGTGCATGGCCAGGATGCGCAGTCATTTTACCAGAAATCTACCGGCACCAACCAGACGGCGATGTGGATTCTGGGTTCGTGGGCGGCCGGGAATATGCTGATCAGCGGCATCGCGATGGGCAAAACAGAACGTTCAACCCGTTATTTTCACCAGATGAACGTCATGTGGAATACCGTCAACATGGGCATCGCGGCATTCGGATTGTTGTCTCAGGCTCCGGAGTTTACCAGTCATGTACCTGACCTCGTGGCCAACCACCGGAAAATGGAAAACCTTTATCTGATTAATTCAGGATTGGATATCCTCTACATCGCTGGTGGTGCCTATATGGTCCATCGGTCAGGAAACTCAACAAAAAGGCCTGAAATGCTGAAAGGATACGGACAATCGGTAATGCTTCAGGGGGGCTTCCTTTTGGTATTTGACACCGCCCTCTGGCTGATACAACGGGATCTGAGACTGAGCCAGACCTGGGACCTGGGCATGCTATCAACTCCCGGTTTTTCAGGATTCCAATTAACATTGAGCTTTTGACCAGGTATCCCTGCCTGAAGCATTAATCAAAAATTGCTGATATAACCTCACCGTTTTAGTCAGCCGCAGTAAATTCAAACAGTTTATCCAGCTTGCAGTAATAAGATTTCATTGACGACTTACAATTCCTGACAACACTTTCTACTGCCACAACCGCCCTCACTGCTTGCGGACAGAACTATTCCAATGCCAGATGTTGATTCAGTATGCGAGGTAAGACTACTCTACTGCTTCACCAATCAGATCAAAATCTTCCGCATTCAGAATTTTAACCTGAACAAAATCGCCCGGTTTATGATCATGGGGTGAGGTAAAAATTACTTCGCCATCCACTTCAGGTGAGTCAAAACGGGTTCGTCCAACAAAGTTTCCATCTTCCTTTCGGTCAACGATTACCTGAAATTTCAGGCCAATCTTATCCTCGTTCAGCTCGAGGGAAATCTGCTGCTGGATGGCCATGATCTCTTCCGCGCGGGCCTGTTTTACCTCTTCAGGAACATCATCCTCGTATTTTTGGTAGGCATAGGTACCCTCCTCGTGGGAGTACGGAAAAACTCCCAGCCGGTCGAAGCGTGTCTCTTCAACAAACCGTTTCAATTCATTAAAATCTTCCTCTGTTTCCCCCGGATAGCCCACCAGCATGGTTGTACGCAGGGCAACCCCCGGAACTTCTGTCTTCACCCTGCGGATCAATTCCTCTGTTTCAGTCCGCGTCACATGGCGGAGCATCCTTTTCAGAACAGGATCTGCGATATGCTGCAAAGGCATATCGAGATAGCGGCACACCTTGGGATTTTCCCGCATCACCGGAAGTATTTCAAACGGAAATTTCGACGGATACAGATAATGAAGTCTGATCCATTCGATACCATCCACTTCAGAAACGGCGGTAATCAGGTCGGCCAGCCGGTTCTTGCCATAAAGGTCTATCCCATAGTAGGACAAATCCTGCGCGATGATCAGGATCTCCTTTACTCCCTTTTTGGCTAAATAACGGGCCTCCTTCACCAGGTCTTCCATTGTCCGGGACTTGTGTCTGCCGGTCATCATGGGAATGGCGCAGAAACCGCAAACCCGGTTACAACCTTCCGAAATCTTCAGATAGGCAAAATGCGTGGGTGTAGTTATCTTGCGCTCATAAATATATTCCGGGTGATAGGCGACCTTCAGTTCGTCGGCCATGGCCTTCAGGTCAAACTTGCCGAAATAGCGGTCCACTTCGGGAATTTCCGTCTCCAGATCTTTTTGATATCGCTCCGAAAGACAACCCATTACGTACAACTTCCCGATATCACCACGTGTTTTTGCTTCGGCATAATCGAGGATCATATCGATAGATTCCTGTTTGGCATCATGGATAAATCCGCAGGTGTTAATAACTACCGCGTCAAATCCGCCGCCATTGGCATCATGCACCACTTCCCATTTCCCGCGCTCCAGCTGGCTGAGCAGCACCTCCGAATCAACCAGGTTCTTGGAACAACCCATGGTGATGACGTTCACTTTTTTCTTGGACATACTTATTTAAATTGAGGGTACAAAGGTAATAAAAGACACAGAAGTTTTTTACCACCAAAGCATGAAGACGAGTTTCACGGAATAAGTCTAAAAGACAATAGACTAAAAGACATCAGACATTAGACATCAGACATCAGACATCAGACCGATTCTGTTTGGCCAGTACTGTAAAATGAGTGCCCTTTGGTTTATAAGATTTGTCTATCAGTCTATTGTCTGATGTCTCTTAGTCTTTAAATTTAAGAATTTACTGCTTCGTTTTCAACGGATTATCCGCTTCATCATAAAATTGTTTCTGTAGTGCCGGGACCGCCGTATCGTTCTTCACGTTTCGGATGGTTTGTACCAGCTGGTCGACCAGGTGATTGAGGATCAGCTCCCCTGCCTGGGCATTGGATTTACTGCCGTCGCCGGAATAGTGGTTGGGATAGCGTGCATACCACCAGATCCCTGTATAGACCTTTGGCAGGTGCTTGAGGCGGTCGAGGTCAACGCCCGACTGTTGTCCGGCCCGGCCGGTATAAACCAGATCGGGCACGATGGCCATCATCAGTGAGGTTTCGCGGTTTCCGCCATGCTGATCGTACGGATCATGCTGGGTCAGGGCAACTGCCTTTTTCATCACTTCTGCATCATAGGTCGGCTGGAACCAATAGAGTGCATAATCACGCCGCTGGGAAAGCTGGGCCATGCCGAAATAGTTCAGAAATGCACTGTTGCCCCCGTGGCCGTTTACAATAATGATTTTCTTAAATCCATTGCGGTTCAGTTCGTCCAGGGTTTCCTGAAGCACTTTCCAGATAATTTCCGGGGAATAGGCAATGGTGCCGGGCTGTTGCCGGGCTTCATTGATCTGGCTGAAATAGTACCACGGAAAAACCACTGTATACTCCTGTTCAGCAGCCCTGAGCGCCATTTCCCTGGCGGCATACAGGTCGGTGCCCAAAGGCAGGTGTGCCCCGTGTTTTTCGAAAACCCCGATGGGCAGGATGCAGGTCTCCGAACTCTTTGCGACTGCCTGGATAAATTCAGGAGCAGTCAGTTCCTCCAGCTTGTACGGGATATTCTGGGCAGAAACGGCAATACCCATCAGGATAAAAACGGTAAATAGCAAATGTTTCATACCTTATCTTTTAATGGTTTGATTATTATTAACGAAATCGTTTGATCAGCCCCTGGCGAATCCTATTCGGCTTAAAATTATCAATTTTTCAAAAATCCTGTATGCCGGATTAGCAATTAAAACCTTACACAGAAAACGGTTTCCTTATCCGGAACTGAATGGACAGTCAGTGAGCCGCCATGCATCCTCATGATCTGTCGTGACAAGCTGAGGCCTATTCCGGAGCCGTTCTGGCGGGTAGTAAAAAACGGCACAAAAATCTGGGTGATGATTTCCGGCGATATTCCCGGTCCATTATCCCTTACCAGTATTTCGGGCTTTTGCCCATTCTCCTGTTTCACGTGCAGTTCCACCTTTGCATTCACCCTGCCTTCGAGGGCCTGCATAGCATTCTGCAGGAGATTGACCAACACCTGCTTCAGCAGATTTTCGTCGGCCAGCCATTGGGTTTCCACATCCGGGCAATACAAAGAAAACCGGATGTGCGATGCATTCTCCATGGCCCTTGCCAGCATCAGGCAATCACCGGCCAGCTCATTGAGGTTAACTTTCCTGATTTCCGGTTCAGGCAGACGGGTAAGTTTCCTGTAAGATTCCACGAAACTGGCCAGTCCCCTACCCTGCTCCCGGATAATCTCCAGTCCGCGTATGGTGTTTTGGATCGTCTTTGTATCCAGCTGTGACGGATCCACCGGTTTGTCTCCCTTCCTGAAGTATCCGGCCAGACTGTCGGCCAGTGAAATCACCGGCGCTACTGAGTTCATGATCTCATGCGTCAGCACACGGATCAGCTTCAGCCAGGAGTCGAGTTCCTTTTCATCGAGTACCTGGTGGATATCCTGCACGGCCAGCAGCATTATCTCGTGTTCCTTATTTCTGAAGGAGACCGCCCTGACCGAAAGTTGTGCGTTGCCCCGCTCAGTCCGGACCGTCACCAGCCGGTGCTCCGACGGCCGGATCTCCCTGACGGCTTTGTATAATGCAGGATCGACCTGCTCGAGCTGCCGGATGTGCGTGAATACTTCGCGCCCTGTTATTCTCCGGAATGCGGCATTCGCATGGACTACAAAGCCATCGGGATTGAAGCTGAACATCCCGGTTGCCGCATGCTCCATCATTCCCTGGAAATATTGCTCCATTTGCCGGGCATTCATATGTACCTGCCGGACCATCAGGTTTACCTCCTCCATCTGCCGGTAGAGCTCACGGATTACCGGATCACCCGGATTTTCAGGAAGATGAAGGGTAAAATCCTCATTTCTGACCGATTCAAAGAAATAGCGCACCTTCCGGTTCACCCGACCTACGTAGGCAACCAGTGAAACTGCAGCGGCAATAACCCCCAATACAGACAAAACAATTATCCAGGAAGGGTCTTCCGAACGAAGTGCCCATCCCGTTGCCACGCTAAAAAATACTATCAGGAGAATTCTGTACCCTATCTGCAACGTAAATAGCTTGTCTCTCATAGCCCGTATTTTTTAAGTTTGTTGTAGAGCGTCTGACGGGTTATACCCAGCAATCCTGCCGCCACGGTCATATTATTATCAGACTTCTCGATGGCCGTAACGATCAGCCGCTTCTCCATCTCTTCGATATTGAGGTTAAGCCCGTTACTTAAGGTATGGAGGGGAGGATGCAGAAGAAAGTCATCAGGCTTCAAGACCGGGCTTTCGCAGAGAATCACAGCCTTTTCAATGGCATGCTGCAGCTCGCGCACATTTCCAGGCCAGGCATAACGCAGCAGTTTCTCGCGGGCGGGCTGGTTGATCCGGAGTCCGGGTTTGTCATATTTGGATGAAAACCGTTTCAGGAAGAATTCTGCCAGTGCGGTGACGTCCTCTCCCCTTTCACGGAGTGGTGGCACTTCGATTTGAATGGTATTGATACGGTAAAGCAGGTCCTCGCGGAAGAGTCCGTCGGCCACCATCCGGCGTAAATCACGGTTCGTGGCACAAATTAGCCGGATATCTACCGGTACCGGATGGTTGGCCCCAACCCGGGTTACCTCCCGGTTCTGAATGGCTGTCAGCAACTTGGACTGAAGGTGAAAAGAAAGGTTCCCGATCTCATCCAGGAAGAGCGTACCCTTATCGGCGGTTTCAAACTTTCCGGGCCTGTTCTCCCGGGCATCGGTAAAGGCACCCTTCACATGCCCGAAAAGTTCACTCTCAAACAATGTTTCACTGATGGCACCCATGTCGACCGCTACCAGGGCCTCCCGATGACGATCCGACAACCTGTGTATTTCTCTGGCAACCAATTCCTTGCCGGTTCCGTTTTCACCGGTAATCAGCACATTGGTGGCGGTTCCGGCTACCCGCTTCACCATGTTCATCACTTTGGTCATGCCGGGTGAAGTCCCGATCAGGAAACGCTGGTCGCGGTTCAACTCCTCCTTTAACCAGCCAGTATTCGATTTCAGCCGATTCACCTCGCGTAAGGTCAGGTTCAGTTGCAGGGCCGACCGGATGGTGGCTAACATCCGTGCATTCTCCCACGGTTTCAGCACAAAATCCACCGCACCGGTCTTCAGCGCCTTAACCGCCAAATCCACATCTCCATAGGCTGTCATCAATACGACAGAAATATCCGGAACAGCTTCACGGATTCTGTCCATCCAGTAGATCCCCTCGTTTCCGGAATTGACTCCAGCACTGAAGTTCATGTCGAGTAAAACCAGGTTGTAGTCATGGTTCTTTAATTCATTCAGGATCAGGTTTGGGCTGGACAGGCACCGTACCAGACCGTATTCCGCAGAAAGCAGAATTTCAAGTGCTGTCAGTACACTTTTGTTGTCATCTACGATCAATATCTTACCTGCAGCCATATTTTTTTTTGCCTAAATGTACGGGAAATCCTGTTTGGATGAATTCACTTGTAAATATTTTTTACACAAATATGTAAATACTTTTTACATATCACTAATACCACTTTCGAAAACAACCTAACATTCAGATATTTGCATTTATGGCACTATTATAGCACCTTTTACATAAACAAGCCATACGATCTATTTCAGTTGACACTATGACTTTAACCAAGAATCAAATAAAGGGTATTTCACTCAGGCCCGGGGACTTACCCGATACGGCAGCAAAATCAGGAAATAAGGAGATATCCGGAGTAGAGAACTTTAATACAGTCAATACAGGTTCCGGAACAAAGGAAAATGCCCAAAGGGGGTTTCCCGGGTTATCTGCATGGCAGATGGCGTTATTGGCAATATGTTACCTCCTTATGCCATCCAGCCTGAAGGGGCAAAGCAACTGGAGCCTCAACGAATGCATAGCCTACGCCATGGAGCACAATCCTACCGCCGAAAGGTATGCCATTCAGGAGCAATTAGCCACCGAAGAATACAACCAGTCGCGGCGGGATCTCCTGCCGTATATCGGCGCCGGGACAAATGCCGGGATGAGTTTCGGCCGGTCGGTTGACCCCAACACCAACCTCATCACCAATACCGAATTCTTTAACAACTCCTATTACCTGAGCAGCTCGCTCGATTTGTTCAGGGGTTGGATACTTCAAAACCAGGTCAGGTACCGGAAGCTTACAAGGCAGATAAGGGAATTCGACCGCCAGCGCCATCTGGATGACCTGGCATTCAGTATAATGAATGATTTTTTTGACATCATCTATTTCCGGGAACTGGTAGAAATTGCCGGAGAGCAGGTAAGGCTTTCGGAGTTGAGCCTCCGGAAGGCCGAGAAAATGAGTGAGGCGGGACTGAAAGCCAGGACCGACCTGCTTGAAGTAAGTGCCTGGCTGGAGCAGGAGAAACTCTATCAGATTCAGGCAGAAAACAGGCTGGCCACGGCAATTCTCTCCCTGCGTCAAAAGATGAACCTCCCCACAGGGGAACCATTTGAACCCGGGCAGCTTGACCTAACTTCCGCAGTATTTAGTTTTATCCCGGACAAAACGGCCAATATCTTTGAACAATTTTCAGCTTTTTCACCCGGGTTGTTGTCGGCCATGACAAGTCTTGAGAGCGGGAACCACCATATCGCCATTGCCCGCGGGCGGTACTTTCCTTCACTGGTTTTGAACGCTTCTGCCAATACCGGTTTCTTTGAAACCAACCGCGATATTCACGGCAAGACCATTCCGTTCAGAACCCAGGCCAGCAATAACCTGAACCAGTTTATGGGGATCTCCCTGCAGATACCTGTTTTTAGCCGGGGCGGCATCCGGTCGGAAGTCAGGAAGGCAAAGCTGTATAAGGAAGAATCTGAAACCAGGCTGGAACAGGTCCGGCAAGAGGTATGGTTTGAAATTCAGAACAACAGTCAGGAACTGGAATCCCTTTCGAGGGAAATGGAACAGATCAAACGGCGCCTGGAAGCCGACGCAATGGCTTATCAGGCGGCAGAAAAGAAATTTGACCAGGGATTGCTCAGCACGGTGGAATATTTCACCGCCAAAAACCGCCTGGCCACCACCAAAAGCCAGAGCACCCAGGTGCGGCTGAAATGGGAAGTCAAAAAGCGTATGAACGATTTCTTTCAGGGGAAAAGGTTTTGGACGAATTAATGGAAACCGGAGACCGGAGACCGGAGACCGGACCTGGCAATGAAAAGCGGTGTAGGGGCAAGCCTCGCGCTTGCCCTTATGGCGGCTTAGTAGTGAAAAACTCTTTGTGTCTTAGAGCCTTTGTGGCAGAAACGAAACAACATACATAAAAAAATAACCACGGACCAGAGCACCAGGCCTGACACCAGATGCCCGTTCACCGGGATCCGGTTTCCGGCCTCCATCCTCCGGTCTCCATTGATTTACTTATGGGAATGGATCGCATTATAGAAAAGAAAAAAGGCCTCCGGCCAAAACATTACGTCTGGATTGGCAGCGGACTGGTACTCATTCTGGCACTGGTAAAACTGGTCACCACTGATTATGCTTCGGTATATAAGGCAGACAGGGACAAGCTGACCATCAGCGAAACCATCGAGGGTCAATTTAATGATTACATCACCGTGGTCGGACAGGTGGAGCCCATTGCCATTATTTACCTGGACGCCATTGAGGGCGGCCGGGTGGAAGAAAGACTGATCGAAGAGGGAACCATGGTCCGCGAAGGTGACATCATCCTCAGGCTGGAAAACCGGCAGCTCTACCAGACCATTCTTAACAGTGAGGCAGCGCTGGCCGAAAAAGAAAACTACCTGCGGAATACGCGAATCAGTTTTGAAACCGAACTGATCCAGTCGAAACGAAACATACTTGATAATGAGCATCGCCTCAACAGGACAAAACGCACCTACGAACAGTACGGACAACTGATGAAGGACGATCTCATCGCCCGGGAAGATTACCTCCAGGCTAAAGAGAACTACGAGTATGAGGTCAGGCTTCTGGAAATTAACAAACTGAAAGCGCGCAACGACTCCCTCATCCGGGTTACCTCGATGCAAACCCTGGAGAATGACCTGGCCAAGATGCGCGAGATGTTTTACCTGGTGAGGGAACGACTAGACCACCTAAACGTACGGGCGCCGGTCGACGGACAACTCGGGATGCTCGATGCCGAAATCGGGCAGTCGATCGGGATGGGACAACGTATCGGCCAAATCAACGTCCTCACCGACTTCAAAGTGGTTGCCCAGATCGACGAACACTACATCGACCGGATCCGGAGGGACCTTACCGCCACCTTTGACCGCGCCAGTGGGAACTACCGGCTGACAGTCAGGAAGGTATATCCGGAAGTACGAAACGGGCAGTTTAAGATCGACCTGGTTTTCGAGGGCGATAAGCCCGACAACATCCGCACCGGGCAGACCTATCATATCCGGCTCGAACTCGGTCAGCCCGAAAAAGCAGTATTACTTCCCAGGGGAGGTTTCTTTCAGAGCACCGGCGGCCAGTGGGTCTTCGTTCTCGACAAAGATGGCACCAACGCCACAAAACGCTCCATCCGCATTGGCAAACAAAACCCCCAGTACTATGAAGTCCTCGAAGGCCTCGAACCCGGAGAAAAGGTGATTACATCGGGGTATGAGATGTTTGGCAGTAATGCCAAAGTACACCTTAAATGAGCGAAGCGCAGAGAGCGAAGAGCAAAGAGCGAAGAGCGAAGAGCAAAGAGCGAAGAGCGAAGAGCGAAGAGCGAAGAGCGAAGAGCGAAGAGCGAAGAGCGAAGAGCGAAGAGCGAAGAGCGGAGAGCGAAGAGCGAAGAGCAAAGAGCAAAGAGCGAAGAGCGAAGAGCAAAGAGCAAAGAGCGAAGAGCGAAGAGCAAAGAGCAAAGAGCGAAGAGCGGAGAGCGAAGAGCAAGGAGCGAAGAGCGGAGAGTAGAGAGCGGAGAGTAGAGAGCGGAGGGCAGAGAGCGTAACTCGTTAGTAAGGTAAATCATAACAAAATCGAAAAAATAACCATCAAAATGTATTTAAAATGACCCAACAGAATGTTACTAAGGCACACTTCAGGTTTCAGGATTTGGATATCTGGAAGATGGCATTTCGTATTGCCAACAGGTTATACGATGTTGCAGACCGGATAGAAGAAAGAAAATTATATCGTTTTGCAGAGCAATTGAGAGGTTCTACAATGTCACTGACAAACAATATTTCTGAAGGATCCGGAGCAGGCAGTATTAATGAATTCAGATTATTTCTGAATTATACAAGGCGATCAATTTTCGAATGTGCAAATATTATCCTGACATTATCACACCGAAATTTAATTGAAGATACAGTGCATGATGAGCTTCTTAAAGATCTGGATCATTTAAGTAGGAAGGTATTAACATTCAGTAAATCATTGAAATAAATAACCAGTCAACAATAGGCAAAGTTTGCTAAACCATACGCTTAGCTCTATGCCCTTATCTCTTTGCAATTTTATGATTAAGACAGTAAACTTAACCAAAGTGTTCCGCACCGATGAGATTGAAACCAGTGCGTTGAACAACGTGAGCCTGCACGTACAAAAAGGTGAATTCGTGGCCGTTATGGGCCCGTCGGGTTGTGGAAAATCGACCCTCTTGAATATCGTGGGACTGCTCGACAATCCCACCGGTGGCGAATACTATTTCGACGGACAGGAGGTCGGGCGCTTTAAGGAGCGGAACCGCACCCAGTTACGAAAGGGGAATATCGGCTTTGTCTTCCAGAGTTTTAACCTGATTGACGAGCTGAATGTGTATGAAAACGTGGAGCTGCCGCTGATCTACCTGAAGCTGAAAACCCGTGAACGCCGCGACATGGTCGAAAAGGTGCTGGAACGGATGAAAATCAGTCACCGCAGGAAGCACTTCCCGCAGCAATTGTCGGGCGGACAACAGCAACGCGTGGCCATTGCCCGCGCCGTGGTAGCCAACCCAAAATTGATCCTCGCCGATGAGCCTACCGGCAACCTCGATTCCAAAAACGGCCTCGAAGTGATGAACCTGCTCACCGAACTCAACCGCGAAGGCACCACCATCGTCATGGTAACCCACTCTTTGCACGACTCAGGATTTGCCCACCGCATCATCAACCTCTTCGACGGAGAAATCATTACAGATGAGGTCCGCAAACAGATCGGCGACATGCTATTCTGACCGGCATGCTTAGACATAACCTGTTATTTGCCATACGGCGGCTGATTAATGAAAAAGGTTATACACTGATAACCCTGATTGGCCTGGTATCCGGAATATCTGCATTCCTGGTGCTGTTTCTCTATGTGGCCAATGAGAAAAGTTTCGACAGGCATATACCCGAACACGACAGGATTTACAGGGCGCACACCTCTCCCGAAGGAGGTGAGGATGCCCCGTGGGCCCGAAGCCTCGGCTTTATCATACCTGCCTCTGAAAATATTCCGGAGGTGGAAGAAGCAACCCTGTTTGCCCATAGTCCGGAAGGAATGGTGAAAATTGAAGATAGAACCATACAGTTGAAAGATGTGCTGACAGTAGATGAAAACTTCTTCGGAATGTTTGGCATCAGAATGATTTCGGGCGATTACAGGGAGATAAGCAAGCCCAACGTAGTATTTATTACCGAAGAAGTGGCCCGAAGATATTTCGGAAATGATAATCCAATCGGGAAAACCCTTGAAATTCTTGAACTGCAGTACGATCAGAAACTGGGGCATTATGAGATTAGGGGAGTTGTGGAGAGTATCCATCCCAAAACTCATTTCAGGTATGAAATGCTGACCTCACAGAAAGGTGGTATGCAGCAGCGTTTTGATTATATACCTTCAGGACGGCTTCAATGGACCTACAGCTATGTGAAATTAAGCAAGGGTGCCAATTCAACAGCCGTCGCAGGCAAATACCAGCAGTATTACGATGCCAACCTGAAGGAAAACATGGGCTACCCACCGGTACATCACATTATCAGCCTGATGCCCATCAGGGATATCCGCCTCAAATCAGCCATGCGGTTTGAGCTGCGGGAGAATGCCAGCCGGGTAAACCTTAACCTGTTTATTGTAATTTCGTTTGTAGTATTGCTGGTTTCATTGCTTAATTTTATTAATCTGACCATTGCGAGGATTATCAGGCATTCAAGGGAATTCGGGCTCAGGAAAGCCATCGGCGCAGGTTTGTTAAATCTCACCTTTCAAATTCTTGCCGAAGTTATGGTGATTGTTTTATTGGCAACAGCATCTGCCGTTATCCTTATTGAATTGGGGAAATCGGGCCTGAACTCGCTTTTCGATATCGAATTTTCTGTTTTCTACGCTGAGCCGGCTGTTTTTCTTAGCATTGGCGGAGTATTTTTCTTTGCTATAGGGACCACAGCAATCTTTATTGCATACCATTTATACCGGAAAAATACAGCCATTGAAATATTATCAGCAGCCAAAAATTTCTCCGGAAATCAAATTATGAGATCCCTGCTGGTTATTCAGATAGCTGTTGTTATATGTCTTATTTCTGCTACGCTTGCTGTTAATCGGCAAATTCAATATATCCTGAATAAACCTCTTGGGTTTGATAAAGAAAATATACTGGTAATCAAAATGAAGGACCAGGGAAAAGACAGAATCGCTTTCATGAACGAGCTCAAAGGCTTAAGTCATGTAGCTGCAACCGGAACCACAGCACAATATTTCGGAAGTCCGACCCAGTCCGGCAAGCTTGATGGATTCGGCATAGACGGGAATATTGAGTATATACGTTGTGACTATGATTTTGTCAGGACAATGGGGCTTGAACTTGCAGAATCATGGATAGATCCGGCACAGGAAATCATATGGGGAATGATTGTAAACCAACATTTTTACTCCCGGGTAGTGGAAAAGTTTGGCAGTATTGAGGCGTTTAATGCCTATCAGAAATCAAAAGATTTTACTGGGGATCTGTCTGATATAAAAATCGCAGGGGTAGCCAACGATTTCAACTTCAGTTCAGCACATGTTCCGGTCGGGAATTTTGCCCTTGTAATGGGAGACCCGAAAAGCAGCGGAAGTTTTGTTCACGTCAGGCTTGCCAAAGGCGATATCAGGGAAGCCTTGAAACAGACTGAGAAAGTATATGAAAAGCATTACCCTGACCATCCTATAGACTTTTTCTTTCTGGATGAAGAAATTGCCAGACAATATAAGGCTGAGACGATTTTGCGCAGGATACTGATTGCCTTTTCACTGATAGGAATGATGATCAGCATTATTGGCATAAGCGCATTCTCACTTTTTATCTCTCAACAACGCACCAAAGAAATCGG
>JAUWAB010000085.1 GCA_030602265.1 Prolixibacteraceae bacterium
TGTAAGCATTCGGCTAACCCCGTCCAATAATGTCCAATAAGTTTTAGAGTCTTTCAGACACGGGTTGGATTTTTATTAAAATTTTGGTGAAGCAGTGTATTTTGTCCAAACAATTCCAACTTTTTTTGGAATCAGTCGGACACAGGTTGACACTGCCGTGCATTTTTCCAGTTGTGAGGAAGCAGGTCTGCCAGATCAAGGCTATAGTCATTATTGTATTTGGATATTCTCTTTAAAACATCGGTCATCCATTCACGCGGATCTACACCCAGGGCCTTGCAGGTTTCAATCAGAGAATACATGATGGCAGCATTTTCAGCAGCATCATGATTGCCACAGAACAGATAATTTTTTCGACCAATCGCCATTCCCCTGATGCTATTTTCAATCAGGTTGTTATCTAATTTGTACTTTCCGTCAAGATGGTAACGAACCAGCCGGCGATATATGGAGTAAGTATACTTCAATGCCCTTCCCATTCTTCCTGTGGGAAGAGCTTTGGGATAATAACTTTCAATCCATTTTTCAAAAGCCTGAAGGATGGGATACGCCAGACGGCGTCGCAATTCTGCACGCTGCTGATCATCCAGGTTCTGGTCATCGGCCATGGTCTCCACCTTATAAAGAAGGCTTATCTGTCCGAGTGCATATTCCGCACCGGATTTGTCTTCCTGCCTGGCCTCTTCAAACTTGCGCCTGGCATGGGCCCAGCATCCAAGAAGCAAAACCCCTTTCTTATTCTCATATATATGATATGCTCCATATCCATCAGATTGGACTGCACCTTTAAAATCACGCAGTAGTTCAATGACTACTTTTTTTGCCCTGGAACCATTATCATAATGAAAAAATACCAGCTTGTCGATTACAGATCTTACCACCCAAAGGTAAGCTTTCACCGCTTTTTGCTTTTCATTATTTATAACCGGAATGGTACTTTCATCCACCTGAATGTAATCCGATGAAAGCACAATTTCTTTTAACCGGTCGTATAATGCCCTTAGCAGGTCGCAGGTGTCTTTATGCCACCCATTCATGGTGGATGCCGGTATTGAAACACCAAGCTGTTTATATATGGCGATAATACGATGGAAAGGCAAATGGTATAAATATTTTCCCAGTTCGATATCCACAAGCAAGGAAGCATCGGCATTGCTCTTTTTCAGGGGTAAATCATCAGGCAAAGAGGCAATACGGATACTCTTGCCGGATTCCTGCTCCTCATTCTGTGCCAGAAGATCCTTTTTTAACGCATAAACTGGCCTTTCAATACGACGAACATACAGTTCTCCGGGTTTCAGGTTGAGAACTTCAGTTACTTCTACATTAATGCGGACCCAGTTTTCATCTATTCCTTCCGGCTCGATAACTTCAATTTCACGACGATAATCTTCAGACAACGGTAAACGAACCGCCTGTTTCTTCTCTTTTTCAGGTTTAACCCGTTCATACGAGATAACCTCTTTTTCAGCTGCCTGTGCATATGCCTTTTCCTCTGGTAGCATATCCAGGCCTTCAAAGTCAATCCTGAGCTGACTTGGATCCTGTGGAATGTACCTTTCGGTGGATGGTTTCCAGTACTTGAGTCTGAACCAGGAAAGCTGGTCGGTGAGTTTTTTAATTTTTTCGTCCTTTTCTTCAATAATGCGGGCAAGTTCCTTGTTGGTGTTTTCAGCTTCCTCTAAGGCCCCCTGGTCGATTTTCCTCAAACGGGAAAGCTCCTGGTACATGGTGTCACGCTCGTGGAGAAGCTGTTCGATGAATAGGTCCTTGTCTTGAGAAATGCTCATTATCCCGCTTGATTATTATGGCTTGAAGATAACAAAAATCCCTGTATTAGCAAGGGTTTCAGAGCAAATAAACAGTATGTTTTTACATTTATTTTACCCGGTTTTTAAGCCTGCGGGGTTTGATTTTTACCTGCGAAACAATACCCATCAAATCATGCCAGCTGACCTGAAGTGAGGGGGCGTTTTCATCAAATGAAGGCAATTTAAATGAGCCATTTTCAAGTTTCTTGTGGTAGATCACCAGACCCCCGTACTCCAGGTGTAAAATCTTCATAATGGTCATGTGCCGGTTGACAAAAATGAACACCTCTCCATCCTGAACGTTTCGTTTCATGATGGAGGATACAATCCCGCTTAGGGTATAAAAGCTTTTACGCATGTCCACCGCCCCAGGGTAAAGATAATACCGGAGCTTGTTGTGTAAATGAAACATCCTTTAATCGTATAGATGTACCAGTTTTTGAAGCAGGGGCAGATCCACCTGGTTCCTTACTTTTAAAACCGTCCCATTAGGAAAAACCAGTTCCAGAATAACTGGAGAATCGTATTCCCCTGATGGCAATAAACCCTTTTGATGATTCTTTTTTAGCACAGGTAAGGTGTCCCCTCCGGCAATGAGCGGGATGAACATCCTGGGCTGTGCATGTTTATCCTTAGATTTTTTCAACCAGTAGTAGTATGTGGAGGGTACAAGGCCTTCATTGGCACAAAAATCCCGGACAGTTAATCCGGATTCCTTTTGGCGCTTCAATAAATCCTGAAACAAAGCTTCGGTCATAGTGATAATTTTTGCCGTAAACCTAATGTATCAGGATTCATTTAGCAATATGTACTTGGCCGAATGCTTACCTTTATCTGTGTAGATTATACAGGTCAGAATGACAATGTACCAACATTCAGATTGACCGTCGTCCAGTTATCCACTGTTACCACCAGATCATTATTTACCGGCAGGTTAAGGACCTGCTTTTTATTTACCGGCAGGTTTGTGACCTTGTCGATTGCGAATGCCTGTACGGTTATATTCCTTTCGTTCAGTCGGTTGCCCAGTCTGAACATACTCAGGTCAGGCGAAACGGTTACATCGCACTCCTGCCCGGGTGCAGCCCCAAGTCCGCTGATCGCAAGTGCCCTCATCTGGTCGCCTACTTTTCTCGAATAAGTTAGGGTGAAATTCTTGGATTCGTGCGGAGTGAACCTGAGTTGGGAAGCATCCGAACTGATGATCAGGGTATCGGTTTGACCAGGTTTTGTGGCGACATCTTCCAGTTTGATCGTCGTGCCGTCTGGCATCAGGCTGTTGAAGGTATATTTACCGTTACCGCTTCCGATAAACTTCCGGGTAAAATTGTGTCCGGTGGGCAGCAGATAGGCGCCTTTTGCCAGATAAACCGGATGGCTGTCGGGAATCTCACTGAAGATCATGTTGCTGAAATTGCCAACCCTCAGTCCGTTCTCGTTGGTTATCTGTATGTCGGCCGGACTCAGCAGGAAGTCGATAATGAAACTGGTCAGTCCGAACGGGCCGCTGAACGGGAGATCATGATCTGAGTGCAGATAGTCTCCAAGCGACATTAACCCCAGGGTAATTCCGTCGGCACTGTCGAACTGGGCGCCCCCGCCCGGATAGTAGCAGTAATGCAGCGAACCTCCCGACATGCGGAATTCGAGCCTGCAGTCTGTACTGCCCGGATTATTGCAGTCCCAGCAGTAGAGTTTTACCCCGTCGAGGCTCGATACTGTGGTAAGTCCGCCCGGGCTGAGCTGTGGCCCCGGATGTCCGTCCGGATAAATGAACCGGTAGGGCATTATGCAGTGTGAGGACCCTAACTTGTCGATATAGCCGGCATTCCATACCGATCCTGATGGGATGAAAAACAGGAGCGGGGCTACGTTTCTGTCGCAACCGGTCATAAAGGTCCGCTCAATGGCACGGGCGGTTATTTCAACCCGTGACACGCCCTGCTGCCCCTGGTCGTGGAAACCGATCAGGGATTCCCGGCTCAGCAACTTTCCGTGAACTGCAGTCGCCCATTTATGTATCGATGCCTTGGTGGTCGTCTGTGCATCATTGATTCCCTGCCAAAGTTTATCCGCAACCAGACATGACAATGCAGTGCAAAATCCGGTGGCCAGTCCGCCATTATCCTCACCTTTAAGAAAATAATGGTAGAAACCGTAATAGGCACCGGTGAGGATCGGGTGGCCGAACAGCGGGTCCAGCAGTTCATGCCAGACTTCGGCTGTACCGAATGTATCCTCAAAGGTACTCCAGGAAGGAATGCCATCCTTGAAATTTCCGAACGGGAGGTTATGTATACCATAGGTGAATGGAATTTCCAGGACGCGGGGCATGCTGGCAGTCCGTGCATTGCTCACCAGACCGTCCGGATTTCTCACCGCAACAGTAACATTTCCGCCTGAACTTCCGGAGCCACCTGTTCCGATCATGGTGAAACTGATTTCTGTACCTGGTGCGTTTACCGTGCCCGGTACTGCGCTGCCGTTTATCAGTACCGAAGCATTAGGCAGGAATGCCCTGCCTGTAATTTTACAGGGTGCTGATGGTGCAAGAGTTGCTGGCAGCGTGTCGAGCTGTGGTTTAACCCTTACGGGTATCCGGTTACTTTCTGTATTGTCGAAAGCCCTTTTCACATAAATCTGTTTGGTTCCTCCTGAAATATTGGATGGGAGTGTAACGGTCAGGCTTTCATCGGGATTGATTACGGGTACAAGGGTTGCAACACCCTGGATGATTACCCTGTCGTTGTTAGAGAAACGGCTTCCCTTGATCTTGATGGAATTTCCCGGAAATACTTCATTGGGAGATATTTCAGTAATCCAGGGCCTCGTGAGCATATCGTCCCAGGCATCCTCTGAGAATTCGAAAAACTGGTTGATCCCATCGGATCCGGCGTAGCTTCCGTCTGCTCCTACAGAACCGGGCTGGCCCTGAGCTCCGTTATGGCCATTTTTCGCTTTTTCGCAATGCGTGGTATAACCTGCACTTCCTCCTCTTCCGCCTGCACCACCCTGTCCGGGATCTCCACCCCGGCCTTTCTGTCCGCCCTGGTTTTTCCAGTGAAACTGTCCGGCAGTTGCAGTAGGGGCAAGGGTGCCGTCTAACACGCCGATGATAATTTTTCCTCCGGAACCTCCGGAACCTCCGCGGCCTCCATTTCCACCGCGGCCACCATCGCCTCCGTCACCTCCGTGTCCTGGTTCATCATCGCACCATTCGATATTGCCAAATGGTGTCCAGACCCACCGGTATGTGCCGTTCTTCCCGTTGGCTCCGCTACCTCCCTTTCCACCTTTCTGACCCCGGCCTCCCCTGATGCCATCCTCGCCGTTAAGGTCAATGGTCGGGATGTTGGTGAGGTTCTTAACCCACATTTCCAGGCTGGGGGCATTTCTGCCTGAAGCACCGGAAATTCCATGACTGCCCGGTTTACCATCCTCACCATCAATACCGTTCTTTGAGCCGGGTTTTAGATGTGTGCCGCTGTATCCGCGTCCGTTCAGCCCGGGATCATCAAGTCTTGCCGGTGTCGAACCTCCGGGCTTTCTCCAGGTAATCCTGGCGTTGCTGCCACAAACGACTTTCTCGGCAATGATATAGAGCTTTTCTACATCTGGTTCAATAATCAGGTGAGTATTGGTCAGGTCAAGTGTGCCTGCAATAATTACCGAACTGTTTACAGGGAGTACCTGTATGCTCAGCATTCTGGGGGCGGTGGAGAGCTGGGGTAGATTTTCCGGTGATTTGGACTCAAGATTTCTGATCAGCAGATCTTTGTCGATGACTGTAAGGGCAGCTTTTTCAAGACTGATATGCGCCGAAATGGGCGTGGTCATCCTCAGTCCCTCGATTGTCGGATTGGATGCCACCGCTTCCCTGGGAATTCGGAGCCCGGTCCGGTTAGTCGTACTCAGTGTATCCAGTCTGGTCGTAAACCGGTTGGTAATAAGCAACGGACCTGAAAGGCTACCGGAAGTTATGGTACCCGGCGCGGGGGTCGCCGTTGCCGGCGACGCTGTTGCGTTCCTTAGGGTCTGGGTGCTGTTGCGGTTGGTCATGTATTTTGCAAGTAACTCTTTCTTCTTTTGGGGGGTGAGTGTGGTGTAATTGCCTGCAAGTGACCCCCAGTCAATGGTCAGCACCGGTGTGACCTTCGGGGCCACAAGTACCTTGCCTCGGGTAATCGTGGTCGGTACAGTGATCTTTAATGTGGAAAGGTCACTCAGCTTTTCGACGCCAACTGCATTCATGATGTCTTTCAAAGGTTGCAGGCGGCTATGGCTTTCATCGAGACTTGGGCTTACAATGACTTTCGCAGCACGGCCTAACTTCGATTTCAGTATGGATTCTACATTCCTGGCCCTGGTAATGCGCTGTTTCATATCGGTTGAGGTAAATACACCTGACCTGATGGCAATATTGCCTACAGTACCTTTAAACTGGTAGGTCTTACCGTCTATCCAGGTTCCAATCCTGAAACTTTGGGTGCCAACCGGGTTTAGTGTTCCGGGGGCAGACAGCCTTCCAGACTGTTTTCCGTCGATTTCAAGAGATAAAACGCCTGTCTCATCCCTCGAAAAAATGACATGCTGACTTTTGCCTGCCTGCAGCGGCAGTTTGCTTTTCACCGCTTTCCAGCCTGCTCCGGCAACATTGACAGAACCATTGACGAAACCGTCCTTGTCTATGAACAAGGCAACCGGCGGTGATTGTGCCTCCATAATGTTCTGCCGGCCGCCCGTAGTCTTTTCGGGCTGTACCGTCGCCTCTATGGTAAATGAATCACCCCGGCCTAATTCGTTCATCGGGCCTGTTTCAATATACCCTTTCGTAATCTGCAGCAAATTGTCGGCTGCAGTCTGTTTGATGTTGCCGGTCAGGGTTACCGGATTTCCACGTGGGGAACTGTCGAACAGAGCATTGGTTTCAGCTCTCATAGAAAAAAGCGTTTTCATGTAAATTCCTCCTTAAGTTTTAGTGATTTTGAAAAAATATTTGGAATGAAATGGGATGCGAGGTGAAGTAGGTTGCATTTGCCCCTTAGTGAAAATCCTGTCTGGTATATAGCGTAACTGACTATAAGGGTTTTAGCCCTGACCAATTGAACAGCATACTGCCCGGAAATCCAAACCTTGTTAGTCGGGAACAAATGAAAACAGATCTGATATGTCAACATCTGGATTGAATAGGTTAAATCTTCACCATTACAGTGAATCCGTTTGATGGATACAAGTTATGAATCTAAGGAGGTTAAAGTCAAGGGGTAAAACAAGATTTAACGTATTTTAAGAAAAAAAGATATAAAACTCTGACAAATTTGAAAAGGTTTAAAATGGGGCAACATCCTGCAGGCAGGGTTCGTTACCGGCCAACCTCTGTCACTGCATCATTTGAACAAATTACTGAAATACACTGCTCGTTGAAACCCATCAGTGAAAATACCCTTTCTCATCCAGGATCTTCACAATAACCGGTATGCCGTTAAGGGAATAATCACTGATCTGGTAGCTCCGGAGGAGTCGCCTGACTTGTTTCTTCTGATCGGGAAACTGTGAAAGGATGGATTTCCTCCCGGGATTGATCCGTTTTAAAACCTGGTCATCTGTGCAAATGAAGTAAACATGTACCAGGTCATATACCTGATTGTCGAGTTGCCCTAATTTATTCCGGTATAATGCTGTTTTTCTTTTGAAAATGCGGTTGCTCCGGAACAGGGTAACTTCTCCTTCATACAGAACTTCCAGAAAACGTTCTGATTTTCCTGTCGTACCGATTGCCATTTTTCTGAAAGTCTGCACTCCCTCACCCGGTGCCATCACAGAGAATCCGGTAATGGCATATTTATCAACCACGAACAAACCTTTGACATGATCATTGTAAACCACCACCTCGTCATTGAAGGCATCGTATCTTACGCCAACCACCGGATGGGTTTCCCCGTCGCGGGTGGTGAGCGTGCCTTCATTCCAGACAGTATGGTAGAAATAATTGGCATTATGTGTCAGGGAAAATTGATATTTATCGCCTGTAAGCCGGATTCCTGTTGAATTTCCTGTATGAAGAGACTCTCCCCAGCTGAAATCGTCTATCTGGGCAGCCACCTGAGTTGCCATGCCGATAATAATGGATATGCAGAGAATCAGTCGGTTTGGATTCATTGTACCTTAAGTTTTCCGGTTAATTCAATGAGCTGGTCATCATGGCTTATTCCCTGATACCTTACCTGGATATCTCCTTTCAGGTCGGAACTGGTTATTTCATAAACCGGCTCCGCATCTTCCGGCGAAAGCCGTTCAAAAAGAAATACTGTCCTGAAATCCGGTATGTTCCGGTCAAGGCTTGCTGAGGGCTGCATTCCGGTTGGTTTCATGGATACCTGCAGACAGGGAACCTGGAATACATACAGGTTCTTCTGTTCCCTTACCCAGTCACTTCCTAAATTGTTCAGGGTAATCGACAGGACTCCTTTAAATGAAATATCGCCAAATACCCTTTCCCTGTAAATCAGATCGATATATTTAATATCTGAACTTTTAAACCTGGCCAACAGATGGTCACTGAAAAAAGGTATCCCGTTGACCAGTCTCAGCGGACTTGATGGAAAGAATATCCGTTCCTGCTCGTTGATAATGTTCAGGATATATTTATTGTCCCGGTTCCTGAACCTTACGCCCGGAAGCAACTCCCGTGAGATTTCCATAAAATCCTGAAGTTCTATAAACTCAGCTGGGTAGATTCTCCGGTCGGGTACTCCGTAAAATGGTTCGGGAAAGGCCTGCCCCATGCTGAAAAAGGATTCCTGGTATTGTGTTTCAGGTGAAAATATCCGCATAAAATACCCGGCTTCCAGCATTTCTTTAATAAACTGCTGATGGTTTTCCGGCAATATGGTCAATTCCTCTCCCCTCTGGGATTCACTGGCAAGGTCATCCCCCAGCAGTTCCACCTGCAAAGCCTGGTCATCGCCGGATATGGCCCTGAGGAAAATTTCCGCCGTTCCGAAAGTATTTTTCAGTTTAAACCTGAAATGGCCGTTTTTATCGGTATAACAGTAGTCAAAATAGGGGATTGAATCGGGAATGGACAACAGGACCAGGCTGCGTTCCGGTAAAGATTCTCCGGGAACCGGTAATACCCTTCCGCCCAGAAAAAATCCGTCATTTTCTGCCGGCACCGGCTCTTCCCCGTTTGATCTCATGATCTGGATCCCGCTCAGGGCAAATTGTGGTACAGGCTCTGTACCGGGAGGAACCAGGCTGGCGCTTAATACGGCCGCTTTTACCGATTTCCGGATATCTTCAGGAATGGTTATCCGGAGTTGAACCTTCTCGCGGTGTTTAACCGGAGACCCGGAAATTTCAGGCATGATATCGCCGGTTACCGCCGGATGAATTTCCTTCAGGTCTGTCCTGACCGGCAGGGAAACCACTTCTTCATCAAACCTGTTGATGACCGTAATCAGGGTTACCCATGTTTCCTGAGTTCCATGGTTTATCATTGTTTTGCTGAACGCCCTGATCGTGTAGATACCGGTTCCGAGGGAGTCCGGGACCGGCATGTATCCTTCCCCTGTGCCATCGCTGGTGACAACCATTACAGTATTCACATTTTCTCCTGAAGGATTTTCAAGCTGGACATGCACCACATTGCCCTGGTTCCCGTCTCCATGTCCGTTTACCAGTGCAAACCAGATGGTATCGCCTGAGAGTACCCAGGTCCGGTCGGTGAGGACAAATATCCCTTCTTCCCGCGGATTGCCGGTCACTGTCATGGCCGATATCAATCCGGCCAGTAACGTGATGATCAAACCATATCTTAATTTCAACTGCATGTATTCAACACTTCTTTAATTAATCAGTTCCTCCCACCTGGAATACCTTCCGGAATCCGGATTATTGCCAGGGATATACTTTCCCGATATATTCCCACCATACCGGAGGTATATTGAATACCTTGCCTTCCGGTGGTATATTCCAGAAATAGGGTATCCTTTTTACATAGTAATCATCATTTCTTAGCCACTGCACATAAAACCGGTGTTCCCGTACAGTTGAGATCTCAAAATTGCCTAAAATGATCTTATCCGGATCACTGGTGCACCTGATATTGCCCCGAGCCTGGGTGTACAGCGGGTCGAAAAGTTTTCCGCCTGCCGATAACTGGCTGTTCAGGTCCTGGTAAAAGTTAAAGGCATTTTCCGACAGGGCATATTGCTGGCAGATGTAAATCCATCCCATGAAAATCGTGGGCGTATCGGGTATAAACGGGGTGTAACTTCTCTCCATGAACTCAAGTGGAAACTTGATGATATCATTGGATACGGAATACTCCGGGGGTCCGGCAATATTAAACATATCTGAAGGGTATAACGTGGTCCAGGCAAACATCGTCCCTTCCATCGGAGGTCGGAGTACCGGATCAGCTGCCGTATAGTTGTACTGGACAATTTTCCGGCCGGTAAACCGGAAGTGGGATTCAGATCCGGTCCCTTTGATATCAATATAGAGTTGGGATCCCAATGCCTTTCTCAGGTTTCTGGCCGACTCATCATTGCCTGTCTCTATCAGTTTTGTAGCCGGAACCACATATACACTGTCGATGGATGGCAATTCCGGGATAAACTCATATTCTGATTCATAGGTCTCTCCATCATAAACAATTTTTAACCGGTACCTGCGCCTGGGGTCAAGATTCTGCATCAGCCGGTATCTTCCATCAAGGCCTTCAGGTAATATAATGACCGAATTTCTGTCGTCTGTAAGGGTGACAAGGGCTTCTGATGCCGGCGGAAAGTGATTGGCGGGATCGTTAAACCGGATGGTTTTGTATAGCCTGACCTCATTATAAATATTTCCATATATAATCCTGGCTTCCACCACCAGTAATGGCTCGACCGATTCTATACCCGGATCGTAGATGTCCTCGCATCCGAAAATGAAAAGGGCGATTACCATTGGTATGATCAGTAACTTTCTCATTTTTCAGAAGGTAAAGTTATAGGTTAAGGATGGTACCGGAATACCGATAACCGATAGTTTGAACAGGGAATAAAGCCTGTAGTCATTCTCCGGGGAGGGTACGGTTTTCCGGTAATATACCGAATAGGGATTATGCCGGCCGTACAGGTTGTATACCGATAGCGTCCAGCTCCCTTTCCACATTCGTTTTACCCTCAGGTTTTCGTCAAACGTAATGGCCAGATCAAACCGGTGATAGGGCGGCATGCGGTATTTATTCCGTTCGGAATAGTATATCACACTCTCTCCGGCATATTGGTAAAGTCTTTCGGGAAGCGTAACCGGCCTGCCTGAAAGGTAAACGAAATTTCCGGTTACCCTCCACCTGCGGCTCAGGTTGTAAGTGGCCACGGCTGAGAAATCGTGAGGCCTGTCATACACCGACGGATAGTATTCTCCCTGCCACAGCTGTTCTTCTTTCCACTCGCTGGTGGTCCTCCGCATGGCCCTCGACCAGGTGTAATTCATCCAGCCGTTCAGCCGGCCCAGGTTTTTCCGGGCAGTCAGTTCAATCCCGAAGGCATAACCTTCGGCTTCGACCAGGCTGGTCTCTATATGCGGGTTCATGATAAGCCGGGCGCCATTTTTATATTCCAGCAGGTTTTGGAGTTTTTTGTAGTAAGCTTCAACCGTGAAGCTGATATCCTTGTTCCAGGTGTTGTTTTCATAGCCGGCAGCTACCTGGTCGCTGATCAAAGGTTCCAGGTGGTGGTCGCTGACCTTCCAGGTTTCAGCCGGGGAGATCACTGCATTGTTGCTGACCTGAAACACATACTGGCTGATTCGCTGCAGGTTAAACCTGAAAATATTTCCTGGCGAAGGCTCATACCTTATCAGCAGGCGAGGCTCGGCGTTTTGGTAGGTTTTGACAATCTCACGGCTGCCGAAAGTCGTGGAATCAATAACGGAAGCACCCGATCGTGGCTGTAGCGGGTCATACCGGTAAACCACCGGCGTCCCTATATTGCTGAAACTGCTGAAACGAAGTCCTGCCGATATGGAAAATTCATGGCTGAAACTGATTTCATCGCTCAGATAGCCTGCCCATTCAAGGGCAGTCTCCCGGTTCAGGGTCCTTGATTGGATCAGGGATTCCTCTGACATGCCATTCACATTTCCAGGGTCTATCCGGTAGTAAATGGCATTCAGCCCTCCCTCTATCGTATGTTTTTCATTGGGCCTGTATCGCAGGTTGTATTTTGCTGAAGTATACAGCAGCAGGTTGTCGAGCAGATAGGCTTCTTCGCTTTTGCCATTGGCCAGGTCTGTGAGGCGGTAGTCATAACGGCTGTACGAAAGGCTGCCTTCGCCTGTAAGTTGGTCTGAGAACCTGTTCCTTCCCTGAAGGTTGGCCATGGTGGATCCGTATTCCATAATGGTCTGTGCACTGGTGCTGAACTCATCCCGGCTTACATAGGCCATTCCGCTGATCCGGTTGTGCGGATTGAACCGGTAGGTCAGCTTTCCGGCGACATCGTAAAAATTGGTTACACTTTGCGAGATGTCAGGATTGGGAATCCTTTGCAGAATCCAGTTGGTATAGGAACTGCGCCCGCCTGCGGTTACCGTAAGCTTTTTATCGTCAGTAAGCGGTCCGTCAATAGCCAGCCGGGAGTTGATGATGCCCACACCACCTGCCAGCCTGATGGTCTCTTCATTACCGTCTTTCAGGTCGACCTCCATAACGGAAGCTACCCTTTCTCCATACCGGGCCGGCATGCCTCCCTTGAACATACGGACATTGTCGATTAGATCGGGATTGATCAGCGACAGAAAACCGAACAGGTGCGATGAGTTGAACACCGGACTGCCGTTTACAAGGAGCAGGTTCTGATCGGTATTGCCCCCGCGTACATTGAAGCCCGACGACAGCTCACTGACCGTCTGCACCCCGGCCTGCATGGTCATGCCCCGCATGACGTCCACCTCGCCCATCAGTGCCGGGAGATCCTTTATCTTCTGCGTTTCCATCCTGATCAGGCTCATCTGTGCCCTGGGCAGATCTGCGTATTCCACCGTCACCGTCACCTCACCAATACTGTGGCTCTCCTCAAAAATTTCAAATTCAGCATACCCGTCTTC
>JAUWAB010000125.1 GCA_030602265.1 Prolixibacteraceae bacterium
CTAACTCGTTTATATGTATAAGTTTTTCATACTATGCCTCCCCAAATGGGGTGTATATGTATGTAATCAGTCATTGGATGTTCCATTTCAAAGATACCTGGTTTTTTACAAATCGTCAAACGGGGATTTGATCTTCTGAAGGCTTTTCGTGCTGACATGCGTGTAAATTTCCGTGGTCTTGCTGTTCTTGTGCCCCAAAATCTCCTGAATGTAACGCAAATCGGTCCCGCTTTCCAATAAATGCGTGGCATAACTGTGCCGCAGCCAGTGCAGGGTCACCGGCTTCCGTATCCCGGCCTTCTCCACCGCCTGCTTCAAAACACTCTGCAGGCTCTGCTCACTGTATCTCGTCCCCGCCGACTGCCCTTCAAACAACCACTCCTTCGGCCTGTACGTTTTGTAATAATCCCTCAGCATAACCGTGATGCGCTCCGACAACGGTACCACCCTGTCCTTCTTGCCCTTGGAATTGATTATCAGCAATAGCTGACGTTTCGAATCAACATGCACCGGCTTCAGGTTCAGCAACTCGCTCCGCCGGAGGCCACAGGCATAAATGACACTCAGCATAATCCGGTGCTTCAGGTTCTGCGGAGCCTCCAGAAGTCTCCTTACCTCTTCCTTGCTCAGCACATTCGGCAGCTTATGTTCCCGGCGGGGCCGCTCCAGCTTGCAACAGTCCATTTTAGTCCGGACAATCTCCCTGAAAAAGAGCTTGGCCGCATTCACCGCCTGGTTCTGACAGGAATGGCTCAACCCCCGGGCAATCAGACACTCATTTACATACCTTACCATATCCTCATTGCCGATCCCCGAAACCGGCTTGTCTGCCGTAAAGGCTAAAAATCCGGAAATCGCCTCGCAATAGGTTTTTATCGTGGATTCCCCGTAGCGTTTATGCTGCATCCATCCCCTGAACCGGTCCACCAGCTCCCGGCGGTCGCCCTGCAGTATATGCCGCCTGTATGGAACCGCCGGTACAGGGTGCTCCACCGGTTTCGCTTCCGGAGGCTTCCTTTTCAAGGCTGCATAATCAATAAATGCCATTTCTGCGATAGCCCCGTAAAAGGCCCGCAGGTTAAAAACCTCTTCCGGAATATACCAGCTCCTTAAACTGCCGCTCCACCGGGCTGATGTTCTGGATTTCAACATCTCCATGAAGGTTTTGTCATAGGGAAAGTCAATCCGGATAACCGTCTGCTGGTCCAGGGTGGTCTTGCTTAAAACTACGCGTTGCCTTGGGGATAATGGGGTTTTCATTCGTAATAAATTGATTTTCAGGGGTTATTGTCTTCATCTTTTTAATGCTCCGCCCTGTCAGTCCCAGCGTAAGGTACTTTAACTTAGCTGTGGTCTAACCGGTTTAGGCAAACTGCTAATTTACATAAAAAAATAATACCTTGTATCACTTCCGGAGAAAATTTCCGGGGAAAATGTATCTTTACCCCATAAATTTTTTGATATGAACCGTGAACAGCTTTTTGAACAGATACAGGACAAGCGCAGTTTCCTCTGCATTGGCCTCGATACCGATATCCTGAAAATTCCGGCTTTCCTGAAGGAAACCAGCGACCCGGTTTTTGCCTTCAACAAGGAGATTATTGATGCCACCCAGGACCTGTGCGTGGCCTATAAACCCAATCTTGCCTTCTATGAAAGCCTTGGTGCCGCCGGATGGGTAAGCCTGGAGAAAACCGTGAGCTATATCCGCGAAAAATATCCGGAACAGTTTATTATCGCCGACGCCAAACGGGGCGATATCGGTAACACATCCAACCTCTATGCCCGGGCTTTTTTCGACCGGATGGACTTTGATGCCGTTACCGTAGCTCCTTACATGGGCGAAGATTCGGTAAAGCCGTTCATGACTTACCTCGACAAATGGGTCATCCTGCTGGCCCTTACCTCCAACAAGGGTGCCTCCGATTTTCAGTATATCCACGATGGCCCTTCCGGGGATTTCCTGTTTGAAAAGGTGCTGAAAACCGCACAGCAGTGGGGAAGCCCCGACAACATGATGTTTGTGGTAGGAGCGACCAGGGCGGAGAAGCTGGAGGAAATCAGGGAGATCGTCCCGGATCACTTCCTCCTGGTACCGGGTGTCGGTGCCCAGGGCGGAAGCCTCGAAGAGGTCGCCCGCTACGGGATGAACGATCAATGCGGACTGTTGGTCAACTCCTCCCGGGCTATCATCTATGCCTCCGACGGGGAAGATTTCGCCCGGCGTGCCCGCGAAGAAGCTATGAACGTTCAGGTAGACATGGAAGAACTCCTCCTGGAAGCCGATCTGCTCTGAAGGCGTTGCGGGGGCTTTCACCGCAGGGAAAAGGAGACGCAAAGGGTTTGGCTCGCAAAGCCGCAGGGCCGCAAAGGTTTTTTACTGCAGGGAAAAGGAGACGCAAAGAATTTTTTACCATTTTCACAACGCGGTATTACCGATTACCGATTACCGATTACCGTTCACCGTTTACCTGTCACCATGATCAGGGCAAGCGCGAGGCTTGCCCCTACAGCGTGCTTCACAACGCAGTCCGGTCTCCGGTCTCCGGTCTCCGTTTAGACCGGCTCGCCCTTCATCATCTCCTCCTGGTACTGGGTCGGGGTCATGCCGGTGATCTTTCTGAAGGTCCGGTTGAAATTCGACAGGTTGTTGAAACCTGTCTCGTAACAGATCTGTGAAACCTGCATGGCACCATTAATAAGCAGCCTGCAGGCGAACCCTATGCGAAGCTCGTTCAGATAGGTAGATACCTGCTTGCCGGTCTTGTCCTTGAAATAACGGCAAAATGCCGTCGGGTGCATTCCCGCGATCTGGGCAACCTCCTCAAGCCTTACCTGGGTCTGGTAGTTGTGTGTCAGAAACCGGATGACCTTCTCCAGACGGTTGTCGAAGATCTCGTGCCTTCCCGGCTGATAGGCGTCGCTGGCTAAGAGTTTGTAGTTGGTGTTCTGGGCCATGTAGTGCAATATCTCCAGGAATCGCATGATCTGCCTGAATCCACTGAAATCCCGGAGCTCCAGCAGCATCTGCCCGATTTCATCATTCTGCGGAGGTAAAAACCGGATCCCCTTTTCCGATCGGAGCAACAGGTTTTTAATGGTTAAAAATTCAGGATAGGTATTAATTACAGGTTGCATGAAATCTCCCGGAAACTGTATGACAAACCGTTTGGCCTTTAATCCCGTCCCCGGTAAATAATACTCTTCATCGTTCCTCCAGTAGTGCGGAAGATCCCCGGCAACCATCACCAGGTCGCCAGGTCCAAACGGTTCTATATGGTCGGCCACAAAACGGGTACCCGTACTCTCAATCAGGTAAAGTATCTCATACTCACTGTGATAATGCCAGGGGTAAGTTAAGAAGGGTATCTCTCCCCACTTTAAACGTATCGTCGACTGACCGGGAAAGTCAATCTGCTCATGCATGATTTTTTTCATCGACAGATTTATAATTATTGGTGTAAAGATAGTATTTTGTTTCGCTAAATAAGTATCATGCCGATTGGTTTAAACACTTTATATTTGACCAATGACAGTATCTTTAAATAAATAAGGTAAACTGACATGAACAGATAAACTGAACAAACCTGACAACTATGAACGAACAACAGTGGAATGCCCTGCTGGATATTATTAATGGTAAGCTGCCTCCTGGACCATCTGCCGGATTTATAATCGACAGCCCCTGGCTCCCCGGATGGCATGGAATTTCGATATTAAAATACTATTCTTCGGAGAAATTGTGGTTCGACGCCAATATGAATGCCCTGAAATCTTTTCCCGATGTCATGTTCCTGCCTGGTTTCTGGTCTGAATTCGGGATGTGTACCGAACCTTCGGCATTCGGGGCCAGGACCATCTGGACCGAATACGCCCTGCCACACGCCGACCACATCATCAGTGATATTTCTGAATGGGAAAGGGTCCCTGAGCCGAATCCCAAAACCGACGGGCTTCTGCCCTTTGTGATACAGCGCCTGCTCAATTTTCAGCCCGAAATCCGCAAAGCCGGATACAGCATTAAGTTTGCCGTTGCCCGCGGCCCGCTCAATATTGCCTCTTTCCTGATGGGGACTACCGGATTGATGATGGCCATGATGATGGATCCTGAAGCAACCCATAAACTACTGGACAGAATCACCCGGTTTACCGTGAACTGGCTGCAACTGCAGAAAGAAACCTTTTCGACCATCGACGGAATCCTGGTGTTGGACGATATCGTCGGATTTGTCGGGGATGATGAATGCCGCGAGTTTGCCGTACCTTACCTGAAACGCGTTTTTTCTGCGTTCGATAGCCAGGTGCGTTTTTTTCATAACGATGCACAGGGCTTGGTCAGTACACCTTACCTGAAAGAGATCGGTATCAACCTCTTCAATTTCAGCTTTGAACACTCCCTGCAGGAAATCCGTGACCTTGCCGGTCCGGAGGTAACCCTCCTCGGAAACCTGCCTCCCCGTGATGTCATGGCCGCAGGGACCGCTGCCGCGGTTTTTGATGAAACCCAGGATATGTACAACTCAATCGCAGAAAAACAACGAATTCTGTGGTCCGTGGGTGGGGGAATGCCTCCCGGGGTACCATCAGAAAATATACATGCTTTCCTTGAAGCCCTGAAAGCAGTTTGAATTAGTCCATCTTAACCAAAACTATACGGTATGAATATTCTGCCACCTGCTTTTTTATCTTTTATAAAGCTCCCCCGGCTAAATGAATTTCCCGTATGGACGTATGGTATCGATTGCTTTAACGGATGGCCGTTAAAAACCAAATCTTTTTCGCTTGGTGCCTTCGTGCCTTCGTGGCAAAATTCCCTGCACCTTCACGAATATCCGGTAAGAATTAAACTTATATAAAATGAAGTATTCACTGATTCTGATCTTAACCTTCACCCTGCAGTGGGCAGCCGCACAGGATCTTGCCCGGTTTACGGTCAGGCCCATCCCGGGCGCAGGCCCTGCACCGGTTGCGGTTCCCCTCGATGGGATTCAGTACAATACTGACCAGGGAAGAATCGCATTGTTTGAAGCTGGTCCGGGACAGAAAGAGGTTCCCGCACAGCTTGAAACTGGTCCGCAGGCGCGGCTCTGGTTCTTGTTTGACCATTCCGGGACTGAAAAAAGCTACATTATCCGGCGGGTCGAAGGGAACTCTGCCCCCCGGGGAGCCGTAGCCATCCGACAGACCGAACAGGGCACAACGATTTCCAGACAGGAGAAACCGGTAATGACTTATGTCCATGCCGAAGTATTCCCCCCGGAAGGGGTTGACGCAAAGTTCAGGCGCTCTGCATTCATCCATCCGCTGTGGTCTCCTGAAGGTGAAGTCCTTACCCGGATCCAGCCGCCCGATCACTACCACCATTACGGCATCTGGAATCCCTGGACCAAAACGACCATCAGTGGCCGGGAAGTGGATTTCTGGAACCTTTATAAGGGACAGGGGACCGTTAAATTCGGGGGCTACCTTAATGCAGTTCAGGGGCCGGTTTACGCCGGATTCGCCGTTTTGCAGGAGCATGTCTTCTTCGCAGAGCGCGGACGCGAAAAAGTGGCCATGAATGAAGTCTGGGACGTGAGGGTATGGGAGTCGGCCGATAAGGCCATATCGGTGGTTGACCTTACTTCCACCCTGAATACCCCTTTGCCTGAGGGTATTATGCTCGATGCATACCGCTACGGAGGAGGTATCGGGTTCCGGGCAACCGAAAAATGGCATAAGGATAACTGCAGTGTACTGACTTCCGAGGGGAAGTCGAGGGCTGAAGCCGACGGGTCGAATGCCCGCTGGTGCATCGTCGAGGGCGAATCCTCCGGAAAATCGGGCAGGTCGGGAATTCTCTTCCTGAGCCATCCGTCCAACCGGATGCATCCTGAGCCCATGCGGGTCTGGCCCCTGGATGGCAACGGCGGCAGGGGGGACATGTTCTTTGAGTTTTGTCCGATCCGCCACAACGACTGGCAGCTTCTTCCGGGGAATAATTATACCCTGAAGTACAGGATGGTGGTTTTTGACGGGAAAATGACGCCCGAAGAGGCTGAAAAACACTGGAAAGCTTTCGCAACGGCACCAGGGGTGGTTTTTGTAAACTAATTGGGGCAGGTTTTTACGGCCTTATTAAGTTGAAGTTCTTTGATGGCCTGCCTGCAGGATGTTCAGGTTTGTTGCACACGCAGTTCTCTGTCTCCAGCGAGGAGGGCAGGGGTGTGGTGAGGTCTGATCACGGTGACAGGCAGCCATGATAAATTGATTTTTTTGAATGATCTGCAGGTGGAATATCGCTAAATTAAGACTGACAACTGCAGGAAATTATATTTTTTAAATGATCGAATGAAAATGAAACTTTTATTATTTACGGCGTGTATACTGACACTCTTTGTCGGTTCGGCTAATGCGCAGCCGGCACTCAGGGCAGTTAAACAGGGCCCGAAGATTGATGTATTGATCAACAACAATCTGTTTACCAGCTAT
>JAUWAB010000024.1 GCA_030602265.1 Prolixibacteraceae bacterium
GTCTCCGTTTATTGTTTACTGCAAAATAGAATAGATGAACGATCATAACAACATATCCGCCTGGTTGCACGCCGCCAGGCCACGTACGCTGCCCCTGGCGCTTTCCAGCTCCCTGATGGGGAGTTTTGCCGCCTTGCACGACGGGCGGTTCAGGTGGAATGTATTCGGCCTCGCCCTGCTTACCACCCTTTTCCTCCAGATTCTGAGCAATCTGGCCAATGATTATGGTGATTCGGTCAATGGTGCCGACAATGCTGAGCGGGTAGGACCGGCCCGGGCGGTGCAAAGCGGGGCAATTTCTGCCGGTACCATGAAAAGGGCTGTTGTCGTTACCTCTGTTTTAGCTTTTATCTCCGGAATTTTACTGATCGGCGCCGGTGTCGGGTATACCCATTGGCAACCCTGGCTGGCGTTTCTGGCAGTGGGTGTTGTGGCCATCCTTTCTGCGGTATTTTACACCGCCGGATCAAATCCCTACGGATACAAAGGGTTCGGAGACCTCTTCGTATTCCTTTTCTTCGGAATTGTAGCCGTTTGCGGGACCTACTACCTGCATACAGGAATACTGAGACCGGCTGTGTTTCTGCCTGCTTCTGTCATAGGCCTTTTGAGCACCGCCGTGCTGAATCTGAACAATATGCGTGATGTCGAAGGGGATGCCAAAACGGGAAAACGGACCATGGTGGTCATGATGGGTTCTGGTATGGCCAGGATATACCACCTGCTGATGATAGCGGGTGCGATGGCCGCTATCCTTCTCTGGTCGTTCAGACACGAAAGTTCAGCTACCAGCTTTATATACCTGCTGGTATTTCCGCTGCTGGCAAGACATCTGGTTTTCGTTTTCCGGAACAAAATTCCGCGGGAACTGGATTCTCAGCTAAAATTTCTTGCCCTCAGTACTTTTTTGTTAGTGATACTTTACGGATTGGGTATTTTAATCTGATGCATCATGCTGAAAGCCAGGATCCACCGTCATGTACTTCATTTCCGGCAACCCGCCGGGACTTCCAGGGGTATTCTGAACAGCAGGGAAGCCTGGTACATTCATGTATGGGATGATCAGTCCCCGGATGTTACCGGAATAGGCGAATGCTGCATGCTCCCGGGGCTGAGTGCCGATGACCGGCCTGACTATCCTGAAATGTTAGATTGGATTTGCCGCCATATATCCGGGCCACCCGAAATTTTACACGAAAAACTGGCAGAATGGCCTTCGATCAGGTTTGGCCTGGAGATGGCCCTGCTTGACCTGAAAGCAGGTGGCTCACGGGTGATATTCCCGTCGGACTTTACCCGTGGAATCAGTCCCATTCCCATCAACGGACTGGTATGGATGGGAAATAAGGATTTTATGCTGAAACAGATCAGTGAAAAAATTGATCAGGGCTTCAGGGTAATCAAGATAAAAGTGGGTGCCATTGATTTTGCCAGTGAATGCGAACTGTTGGGTTTCATCAGGAATCATTATCCTGAAGATCAGATCGAAATCCGCCTGGATGCCAACGGCGCTTTTGGCCCGGAGGAGGCCCCGTCGAAGCTCGAGACCCTTTCAGCGTATGGTATACATAGTATTGAGCAGCCTATACGCGCCGGGCAACCGGAAACCATGGAACGTCTTTGCAGGATATCACCCATACCGGTAGCACTGGATGAGGAACTTATCGGGATTTACCATCTTTTGCGGAAACAGGAACTGGTCAGTTTCATCCGTCCGCATTACCTTATCCTGAAACCTTCACTGCTTGGCGGTTTCGCTGCCTGCAACGAGTGGATTGAAGCTGCCGTCAGGGCTGAAACGGGATGGTGGGTGACATCGGCCCTGGAATCCAATATCGGGCTGAATGCCATTGCACAATGGACAGCCACGCTGGATAATCCGCTGCCGCAAGGATTGGGTACAGGTGCCCTGTATACCAATAATGTGCCTTCACCATTAAAGGTCACCGGAGGTCAGTTGTGGCATTTTCCCCGGCTGGGTTGGGAATACCGTAACACCGGACTGTCTGGTGTGCAGGACGGTCACGATTTATCTTTGGTGGTGGATGGACAGACATATACCCGGAAAATGATTCTGAAACAGGCCGGTTTCTGGCTGAATGTTTCGGATGAGGAGCCCTGGCTGAATGACCTGGGAGATTTTCTGACCAAATGGTTTTCTTCAGATGAACCAATAGATATGGTGACCTCAGGATCAACGGGTGTCCCAAAACAAATCAGGCTTTCGAGGGATGCAATCATCGCTTCGGCGCTTGCCACGGGAGAGTATCTTGGCCTGCATAGCCACCGGAATGCCTTGTTGTGTCTTTCGCCACGATATATCGCCGGCATGATGATGGTGGTCAGGGCCATGGTATGGGGCCTGAACCTGGTGACGGTTAAACCTGGCGGAAATCCTCTTCTTCAGGAGGGACTTGAGGAGGTTCCTGAGTTTGCGGCGATGGTCCCCGCCCAGGTTTACAACAGTCTGAGAGATCCGGTGTCGGCAAACCGGCTCAGCGCCATCAGGACCTTAATTGTCGGAGGAGGTGAGATACCCCCGGACCTTGAAAAACAACTGGAAGCAATGCCGAATGCCGTATATGCCACCTACGGCATGACTGAAACGGTATCCCACATAGCGCTTCGCAGGGTCAGCGGGCCCGGCAGACAGGGCGGTTATACCACCCTTCCCGGGATAACTGTTTCAACGGACAGCCGGGGATGCCTGGTTGTGGATGCTCCTGCTATTACAGGGGAAAAAGTGGTAACCAACGACCTTGCCGAGGTTTACGATGAACATAGCTTCAGGTGGCTGGGCCGGTATGACAACATCATAAACAGGGGAGGGCAGAAGCTGATTCCGGAGGAAATAGAAAAACAGTTCAGGGGAATCCTTAAAGAGCGGTTTATTGTGGGAGGTTTCCCTGATCCCAGGTTCGGTGAAGTGCCGGTGATGGTTATCGAGTCGGAAGGAGTGGAACCTGATCGCCGGGAAAAACTGGAGGCGTTTATCCGGACAATGCCCGTCGTGGCGGAGAGACCTGCTGAAATCTTCTTATTGCCTTTATTTCCTGAAACCGGAACAGGAAAGATCAACCGGAAAATTACCATGAGCCAAATACAGATAAAGTAGTCTTCAGGATATTAAATTATGGAAAAAACAACCGGGAAATGGTTAAGATAATATTTTAAGTTTGGATTAGTTTGTTTGATTTTTCACAATCAACTGAAAATCAGGTAAAAATTTTTCTTATAAAAAATAAGTTTTACATTTGTTTTGAAAAATCAGAATCAAAAACCTGAAATTACCGTAACTGTTGACATATCTGAAGCTTGCGGAAAAGTAGCGTGGCAGGGCAAAACCACACCACCGTACTTTAATTTCGGGCAGTTGTGTTACATATTAAAAACAAAACTATTATTCTCATGAAAAGAACTTTATTAGTGACGGTTTTGATTGGCGCATTCGCGCTTACATCATTCGCTGGAGGATTGTTGACCAACACCAACCAGAGTGCCCAGTTCGTTCGTATGCTAAGCAGGAATGCTTCTACCCAGATCGATGCTGTCTACTTCAATCCGGCCGGATTGATCAAACTTGAAAATGGCTGGCATTTTGCCTTACATAATCAAACGATCTTTCAGACCAGGGACATTACTACAGGTGCTCCTCTCAACAACAAGGAGTTTACCGGTGAAGTATCTGCACCAATATTTCCAACTGCTTTTGCAGTATATAAAACCGACAAACTTGCTTTTTCTCTGGGCTTTGGTCCGAATGGCGGAGGCGGATCAGCTGATTATAACAAAGGATTACCTTCATTTGAAGGGATGATCGCCACACGGGTAAATGGTATGTTGGTTCCCGCTTTGTCCGCGATGGGTTTACCCGTTAGCCCTGGGTATGGTGCCGACATTCAATTCAGCGGGCAATCTGTTTTCTGGGGGTTACAACTCGGTGTTACCGGAAAAATTTCAGATGCCTTATCTGGTTTTGCTGGATTGAGATATCTGCCATCAAAAAATACCTATACAGGAAGTATCCGGAATATCAGTCTGATGGTTAATGGTCAAAAGAGAAATGCATATGAGTTTTTAAATCCAATATCCCCAAGTACAGCAGCATTAGTAGCCGATGTTGAAGTTGACACCGATCAGACCGGTGCAGGTTTTACCCCAATTGTAGGTTTGAATATTACCCCAACGGAGAACCTGAACATCGGGATAAAGTACGAACATAAAACCTATATGACCCTGGTTAATGATTCCCGGAAGAGTGATGCCGGCTTAGACTTTCTAAAGGACGGTCAGGAAATCGGGAGTGATATCCCGGGGATTATTGCAGTTGGAGCAGAGTATAAATTTTCACCCAAATTCCTGACTTCTTTATCATATAACCTATATTTAGACAAAGGTGTAGACTGGGGCAACAATATTTATGGTCAATTAAGAACCATTGATAAAAACTCCTGGGAAGTGGCATTGGGTTTCCAATATAACCTGAGTGAAAAATTCGCACTCAGCCTGGGTGGTATGCAGTCAAATTCAGGAGTCAGCGAGCAATATCAGAGTGATTTCAGTTACAGTAATACCTCAAACTCGGGTGCTTTGGGATTTGAGTGGAAAATTATGGAAAAAATGACTTTGGATGCCGGAATGATTTATACCATTTACAAAGAAGCCAATAAGAAATTTCAGACATACTCTGAGACTTATGACAAAACAAATATCGCATTCGGTATTGGTATAGGATATAGTTTGTTCTAAACCATTTATCATTTTATTCTTTGGCAGAATGAGCCATCCGTTTTATAAGGGATGGCTCATTTTTTTTGGCCGGGATTATCTCAGTTCAAAAAATATGCTGTAAATTACCCGTTGTTATCAGAAAGGTAATTGTGTAAGTAGTTAACTGTAATAAACCGCAATCAATTCTACTATGATCCGATTTGTATCCATAGGAATACTGTTTCTGCTGATTCCGGCATATCTTTATGCAGATGGGTTGGTAACCAATGGAGTGCACAGTGCTCAATACAGCAGGATGCTCAGCCGGAATGCGTCAACTGAAATTGATGCGGTGTATTATAATCCTGCCGGACTTATCAATCTTGACTACGGTTGGCATTATGGTTTCGGAAATACATTTTTTGCTGGTAAAAGGAACATCTATTCTGACTTCCCATTATTGATAAGCCCAGATTATCAGGGTGATAACCAAAATTTTATCGCTCCCAACGGATATGTGGCATACCGTACTGATAAGTGGATCTTATCTGCGGGTTTCGGTCAGGTAATTGCCGAGGGAAACACGCATTACCGTAACGGAATCCCATCCTACGAAATAGGAATATCTAAACTAAAATTAAATAATCAATTTGAAATTGATGATTATAAAGCAAGTATTGAGTTTGCTTCCCGGTTAATTTATTGGGGTTTTCAGGCAGGTGCAACATTTGAAATGAATGATGCTTTATCCGTATTTGGGGGGCTCAGGGTTGTTACCGGTTCTGACAGATATTCTGGTCATGTCAGAAATATTGAGGTTAAATATGCAGGAAAATTTTACAGCGGCAGCATGTGGATGAATACCAGATTGGGTGAACTAAACGATAAAATCAATAATGTGAAACCTGTAATAGAGTCATTGGGGACTGAGATGTCAGAAATGGGTACTTCAGGTCTCTCCCTGGATGTTCTCATTCAGGGCGGCATTTATTCTCAGGAGAAGGCTGACGGTCTAATTGACGGTCTCCGTGCAAATGGTATTGCGTCAGCAAATACAGGTTGGACGGTCCAAAGGGTATGGAACGAATACAGAGGTGTTATTACCAGGGCAGATGCTGTCAAAAGGGAGATTCAAAGCAATTCCTCTCTCCTCAATAATAAAACCATAGACGCAAATCGATCAGCTACCGGATTAACACCGGTTCTGGGCGTTTGTTTAATTCCGTCGGAAGATGTAGTCTTATCCCTTAAATATGAATACAGAACGAGACTTAACCTGAATGTTTCATCACATTCTGACGATACCGGACTGTTTTCCGAAGATGAGAATTCCAGGATAGACATACCTCCCTTGCTGGCTATAGGAGTCGGATATAAGCCGTTCTACTGGCTCTGGTTGAGCTCATCGTACAATACCTATTTTGACAAAGAAGCAGGTTGGGGTTGGAACCTGAGGGAAAAAATGCAAAAGCGATTGGTTAACAGGAATATCGATACGAATACATATGAATTGGCACTGGGGATTCAATTTAATATGAGCAGCCGGTTTGCATTAAGCGTGGGTGGGCTCATGACCAATCCTGGTGTTGCCGACACCTATCAGAGCGATTTCAGCTACAGCAATCCCTCCATAACCGCTGCCCTTGGTTTCCAGTGGAAGATTACCGAGTACTTAGCCCTTGATGCTGGCTTCATGAATGTATTCTACAAGGATGCTGAAGTGTCCTTCAAGGATCCGGACCTTACCGTGAACAATGGGATGTATTCTGAAGTATTGGGTAAAACCACCATGGGCTTCGGCTTTGGTCTTTCATACAGTATCTTTAAATAATATATGGCTGAAATTTAGCATTAAAGCCCGAAATTTTTGGTGTGTTTCCGGAACAAAGGAGAGGGGCTGTTTCATACATTTTGAAACAGCCCCTCTCTTTTTGGTGAATTCCTGCAGGTTTTATTCTCCGTCCAAATGCTTGATGAATACCTCCGAAAGTTGTTCCTTAATAAATTCATTACCTTCCTGGGTTTTTTGTTTTACATCGAGTTTAAATCACACTTTTTAAAACTAATCCGGGAAGACTTTTTTAAAAAAGTTACCGTCATTCAGACCCACTTTTTGAAACACTATTTTCAACTGACATGTGATACACTTCGCCTGCTGCATAGCGGCTGGTAAGCTTCACCCTGATCGCCGGATCTATTCCTGTAAATAAAGATGTAGCCTGTTCGGGCGTATTGTTCTCCTTGGAAATATGACTGAGAAAGATACACTCCAGTCCGGGGTGGGCATGCTCCTGCACCAGCTGAAATGCCTGAAGGTTGGAGAGATGCCCTTTCGATGAGGCCACCCTGTTCTTAAGGTACCAGGGATAGCTGCCGTTACGCAGCATATCTTCATCGTAATTGGTCTCCAGAAACAAGGCATGGCACTGTTTCACGGCATCAGTAACATTGCTGCAGGCTTCGCCGATATCCGTGAAAACGCCTACATTCCTGCCATTGTGCTCAATTCTGAACGAGCAGGGCTCAACGGCATCGTGGTTTTTCAGCAGGGTATGCACCAAAAACGAACCCACCGGTACGGCTTCTCCCGGCGTGAAGAATTTCACATAATGCGGCCTGAAGGCAGGAGGCAGGGCATAATAAGTACGACTGGTCATATATACATTGACGCCCAGCTTCTTGCTGAGTACCTCCATCCCCCTGGTGTGATCAGAATGTTCGTGGGTTATGAAAATGGCCTTCACTTTGGCTGGATCCAGGCCTGCCGATTTGAACCTCAGCATCAACTGCCTGGTGGATATCCCTGCATCTACCAAAACGGCATCATGTTGGTTACCAATGTAGTAGCAGTTTCCGTTGCTTCCTGAGGCCAGAGGACAGATTTCTATCATATTCAATCGGTGTTTTCAACCTATTTAACCAGTTTGGATATGTCCCTGAATTCCGGAGCCGCCGAACTTTCGGTCAGTTCAAAAAGGATGGACTCTGCCGATGTCATCATAATCCCTTCATGCCGAAACCTTTCCCTGGCCAGTTCGAGATTGACCGGGAACCTGGATGATACAGCATCCCAGACAATTACCGGATTGAACCCGGCTTCTTTCAGGTCTAATGCCGTTTGCAGAACGCAAACGTGCGACTCGATCCCGCAGAGGATGACATTCCTGGCATTTAACCTTTCCAGTCCGGCCATTACCTCAGGCTGTCCACAACAACTGAAATCCCTTTTTTCTATGGGCTGAAAATCCTGAATCACTGAAGCAATTTCTGGCACTGTCATGCCCAATCCTTTGGTATACTGTTGAGTTACCAAAAGCGGAACACCCAGCGTTTGCAATCCCCCGATAAGTGTGACACAGTTTTTCAGCAGCAGCTCCTTTTCAGTCATAGCCGGTAGCAACCGCTCCTGAATATCAATGACTAAGCCAACCGTATCCCTCTTCTTTATCCTCATATCTATTATTTTAGTTCATCATTACCCTGTCTTCTCAAACCTCTCCAAATCTTCGGTCCCATCCCGTCTCCCCCTCATTCTAACCTTCTAATATTCTAATCTTATAGGCCTTCCCAATAACCCTTCATTCTAATCTTCCAATATTATAACCTTCTAATCTTATCGGGCTTCCCTATAACCCCTCATTCTAATCTTCTAATCTTCTAATCCTCTAATCTTCCAGGGCTTCCCAATACCCCCTCATTCTAATCTTCCAATATTCTAATCCTCTAATCTTCCCTTTGCTTGTCTCCTCGACTTATCCCCCAAATACCCTCCATGGTGTCTCTTGGCATAATCCTCACTGGTAAACCCGATTTTCTTCATCATCAGGACCATAAGCACATCTCCGATCACGGTCATCGCTGTTGTGGAAGTGCTGGGGGTTAGTCCGAGAGGACATACCTCCTTCGGGGCGCCGGTGAACAGGCACACATCGGCCATTCCGGCAAGCTCGCTCTCCTGGTTGCCGGTAATCACGATCAGTGGAATGCCGGGATACAGATTCTCTGCCAGATCAACCAGCTCTAAGATTTCCCGGGTTTTTCCCGAATTGGAGATCAGCAGCAGGACGTCATTCTGCTGGAGTACACCCAGGTCACCGTGCTGGGAATCACTCGGATGAAGAAAAACTGCCGGGGTGCCGGTCGAACTCAGCGTGGTGGCAATGTTCAATGCAATCTGTCCGGCCTTTCCCATACCGCTCGCCACCATTTTCCCCCTGTTCTGATGAACCTGGCGGTATATGATTTCAACCGCTGCCTCGAAACCATCCGTGACCGGGATGTTGCCGATGGATGCTGCTTCGTGTGCAATTACCTGCTGTACAATATCTTTCATAGAGAATTCAAAATATTTTATGAATTGAGAACTCATTATCCGGCACAAAAATAGTCTATTTTTCCGGGGGAAGATGAGATTCGGTATTTGGTTTGAAGAGAATATATCCTGAAAAGCGGAGAACCGGTTGTTGGGCCTGATTCTAACCATGGCTTGCCATCGCAGATGGGCGCAAAAAAAAATAGTTTGGTAATAAACATATCGAAATCTGTATATGTTTAAATAATTTTTTACTTTTAACCGGATCGAAAATCAATAAATATAACCATATATGAAGATACATGAATATCAAGCACGGGACTTGTTTAAGAAGTATGGGATCCCGGTACCCGACGGCATTGTATGCCACTCTGTTGAAGAGGCGGAAGCATTGGTTCCTGATGATAATCAGCTGAGGGTAGTTAAAGCCCAGGTTCACGTTGGTGGCCGGGGAAAAGCCGGTGGCGTGAAATTGGCTAAAAATAAAGCCGAAGCCGTTGAAAATGCCATCCGTATCCTTGGAATGGACATCAAAGGCTATAAGGTTGAAAAGGTATTGATTGCCAATGCAGTGGATATCGATAAAGAGTTTTATATCGGTTTGATCAACGACCGGAACACCAGATCGGTAACCCTTATGGCCAGTGCCGAGGGCGGTGTTGAAATCGAGGAGGTGGCCAAAGATTCTCCGGAGAAGATTATCAAGATGTCGATAGACCCGGTTGCGGGGTTGATGGACTGGCAGGCCAGAGAGGTTGCCTTCAGGCTTTTCAGTGATATTAACCATGTCCGGGCAGCGGTTGATATTTTTAAGAAGCTTTATAAGCTTTATCAGGATACCGATTCCACATTAGCCGAGATCAACCCGCTGGTGATAACTACCCAGAATGAGATCAAAGCCATTGATGGGAAGATGAACTTCGACGATAACGCCATCTACCGTCAGCCGGATATCCTTGCCATGCGCGATGTAACGGAAGATGAGCAGAAGGAGATCGATGCCAATGAAAAAGGTCTGTCGTATATCAAGCTGGACGGAACGATCGGCTGTATGGTAAACGGGGCAGGACTGGCCATGGCGACCATGGACATGATCAAATTGTACGGGGGCGAACCGGCCAACTTCCTGGATATCGGCGGCTCATCCAATCCGCAGAAGGTGGTGGATGCCATGAATATTCTTCTGGGGGATAAGAATGTCAAAGCTGTGATGATCAACATCTTTGGGGGAATTACCCGCTGTGATGATGTGGCCCGCGGACTGATTTCCGCTCTGGAGCAGATTAAGACCAAAATTCCGATTGTGGTCAGGCTTTCAGGAACCAATGCGAAAGAGGGTCTTGAACTGTTGAAAGCAACCGGGCTGCCTACGGTCAGTACCATGAGTGAAGCCGCATTGAAGGCCATCGAGTTGAGTAAAAAATAGGTTGACCATTAAATAGATGTTATCATGAGTATATTGATCAATAAAAAGACAAAGCTTATAGTACAGGGAATTACCGGTCGTGACGGGGCTTTTCACGCCGGCAAGATGCAATCCTACGGAACCCATGTGGTCGGTGGGGTATCACCCGGTAAAGGTGGTCAGCATATGAACGGAATCCCGATCTTCAACACGGTGAAGGAAGCCAGAGAGGCTACCGGAGCAACTGCTTCAGTGATCTTCGTACCTGCGCCCTTTGCTGCCGATGCTATCCTGGAAGCCAGTTTTGCCGGGATTGAACTGGTTGTGGCCATAACCGAAGGTGTGCCGGTACAGGATATGATCAGGGTTATGCCATTTGTCAGGCAAAATGGTACCAAACTGATCGGTCCCAATTGTCCGGGACTCATTACCCCCGAAGAGTGCCTGATCGGCATTTTGCCCGGCAATATCTTCATGAAAGGAAATATTGGTCTGATGTCGAGAAGCGGAACCTTAACCTATGAAGTGGTTAACCTGCTGACCGAAAACAAGATGGGGCAAACCACCTGTGTGGGTATTGGCGGTGACCCGGTTGCAGGTTTGTATTACCAGGAGCTGCTGCAGATGTATGAGGATGATCCGGCCACCAAAGCAGTTGTGCTGATCGGAGAAATTGGCGGGGATGCCGAAGAACAGGCTGCAAGGTTTATCAGGGAGAAAATGACCAAGCCGGTCGTGGCATTTATTGCCGGTCAGACCGCTCCCCCCGGAAAAAGGATGGGACATGCCGGAGCGATCATTTCCAGCGGGTCGGGAACTGCCGAAGAAAAAATCAAGGCATTTAACGAAGCCGGCGTGCCTGTGGCAAAAGAACCGTCGCAGATTCCGGGATTACTCAAGGAAATACTGAAATAAATATTTTCAGAATCAATTTGCATGAAACGGCTGCCTGCGATGACGGGTAGCCGTTTTTTCATTGTATTTACTTAAGGTTCTGTAGCTGATCTCCTGAATGTCAGCGTATCGGAAGGGTTGGTGAGAATCAGGGTGTCATCGATGAGCTGCAGTTTAAACAGACTGTTATTCAGACTGCTGAGGAGCCTGTCTTCAATCTGCATATCCCGACAGGCCATTTTGGTCGAAGCAAGTCCACCGATTATTAGGGTGTCGCTTTTTATTGCGTATGAACCGAAAAAACGATTGCATCCTGCATAGCCCGATATCTGTCTTTCTTCTCTGCTGAAACGGACCGAAACCTGCTCCTGTCCGTCTGCTGTTTCGATCTTAAGGTGGTTAATCAACACCAGTTCAAATCGTCCATTATCAGGGGGCTGTTGCCCGATGTCGCGGGAAAGGTTCCTGGTGGGTTTACACCCGGCTAAGATGTAAAGGATGACAAGTAGTATGCTCAGTTTATAATACATAACGATACTCAAATATGAAGGCCTGTCGCAAAAATGTTGCCGTATCTACACGCTGGACTGAACAGATCAGGTTTTGGGCCTTATTCTGATGCGTTGCCCGACTTTAAGGTTGCCTGTATCGGTAATGTTATTAAGCCTCTTCAGGTCTTCGTTCGAGATTCCGGGATATTGCTGGGCTATGCGCCAGAGGTTATCGCCCGACTTTACCGTGTAATATTCATATTCCCCTTCTTCTGCAATTGCCGATGTAGACACGGTGACTGGTGCAGGGGGCTGGGAAGCCGGTGCAGCCTGTCCGATCAGTTCCTGTTTGGCACTGAACGACATCAGGTTTATTCTTTCAAAATGTGACTTTCTCTCCTCAGGCACGTAAACGCTTAGTTTTTGCCCTACCCTGATCAGGTTTCTCGACAGGTTGTTCCAGTCGCGCAGGTCATTCAGCGGCACGTTGAACCACTTTGCTATGTGACCGGGAGTATCTCCCGATTTTACGGTGTAAGTGATCCTTGCCTTGCCTTTAATGTCCATCGGAATATGAGCAACAGCTGCAGATCCAGATGATCTTGGGGTAACGAGGGTGTTGTTGGGGAAATAGGTATCCCGGTTATGGGAGAAAATAGTCTCCGACTTGTCTATAAACTGTGGGATATGCTCCATGGGAATTCTGACCGGAAGAGGTTTTTCTGCCGTGGCGGGAATGATGTCGCGCCTGTACAGCGGGTTTAACTCCCTAAGGGCAGCCAGTTCGATGTCCAGGTTCCCTGCAATCTGATTAAGATGGAGATAGTCTGATACCATCAGTGTGTCGGTCGTCAGCGACATGTCGGGAATACGGGGTACCAGCTGGTGCTCACGGTAGTAATTCATTACATAGGTAGCGGCGATATAGGCGGGTACATATCCTCTGGTTTCCCTGGGAAGTGCGTAATAGATCTGCCAGTAGTCTGTCTTCCCGTTATTTCTGCGGATGGCCTTATTGACATTCCCGGGACCGCAGTTATAGGCTGCAATCACCAGATGCCAGTCACCATATATGTCGTACAGCTGCTTGAGGTATCTGGCTGCCGCATCGGTTGATCTGAGCACATCCCTGCGCTCGTCAATGAAGGTGGTTACTTCAAGCCCGATATGCTTTGCTGTGCCCAACATAAACTGCCAGAGCCCGACTGCCCCGGCCCGCGAGACTGCCACCGGATTGAGTGCCGATTCAATAATGGCCAGATACTTTAGCTCAAGGGGCATATTGTACTTGTCGAATATCTCTTCGAATATCGGAAAATAGAAGGCGGAAAGTCCAAGCATAAACTCAACCTGACCTCTCTTGCGGTAAGTGTACATCTCAATGAAGTCCCTCACGACCTTGTTATAGGCCAGGGGGACTGCAGTATGCAACGCTTCGATACGTGCAATAAGCACTGAATCGGGGATTTGCATGCTGTGCGGTATGGAAAAGTCAAATTCACTGCTGTCGGGAAGAAAAATATTACTCGCATACCAGCTGTGCACCATGCTGTCGAGCTTTTCTGAAAAAATGCCCCTGATTACCTCGTCGGGCTCTATGAAAATTGCCTGATGGGAGTTGGTGTCGATGGAGGTTACCACATATTGTCCGAGCTTCCTGATGTTCTCATTGGCAAGAAGGGTCATTGCCGACGATGTCAGGATGAGCTGGATGAATAGTATTCTGAATAATTTCTTCATCTTTTTTCGATCTTTTGAATTTTCATTGGTGGACTGTCAAAGATAGTCTCAAAATTTTATGGTGCAATTCAATGTCAGAAAATTTTTGTTATTCATCTGATCTACTGTAGGTTGCCAGTTTAGGGTAAGATCATCAGAAATATCCCAGTTAAAGAAATGTGCGTCAACACTGGCATCAATGATATTCAGTCCATAGAAGGCTATCGTCAGGATTACCAAAAGGTCCCTGTTACGGCGGTAATAATCCTGGCTTCTTAAAAGTCCCCTCTTCAGGTTTTCCACGTCAGTAGGACTGTTGAGGTCATAATATTTGATTTGCTTAAGCTTCAGGTAAGAATTGGTGGAATCATCCCCGTCGGTCAGGTCACGGTATGCGTTTTTGCTGGTTTTGTAAAAGTTGTTGTTCCAGTCGATAAAATATCCAAAGGCAGCGAAACCGCCATACACCAGGGGTATCTTCCAGTATTTTTTGTTGTATGCCTGGCCAAGTCCGGGCAGGACTGCAGAGTATATGGCAGCTTTCCTGGGGGAATGTTCTTCGGGTTCAATTTTTTTTTCTGAGGTAATGGTGTCGGCAGCAAGTGTGGCCTGGATAGCGGTATCTGCCCTGAGAATCATGGTTCCGGTGGTGTCAGGCAAAGCCATGATCTGCATGACCGTGTCTGCAGGCACTTCCTGTCCGGTACCGTGGAGCACCGGAGCCAGCAAGGCCAGGAGCGTAAACAGACTGATGTTGAACAAATTTGTTTTGGCCACCATGTATAATTTTGCTGTTAAATGGTTTGCTGATTTATAACAGCAAAGAAACAGCGTTATTTTTTATCCTCAAGTGATTTAACAATTTTTTGCAGGTCTTCTTCCGATTTAAAGGAAATGATGATTTTCCCTTTTCCCTGACTGTCAGCGGTCAGCTTAACCGGTGAAGGGAAAAAATTATCCAGAGTTTCCTTTATAGGTTGATAATGGTATGGATATTTGACTTTATTGCTTTTAACACCGGCCTCTTTCTTCTCTTCATTCAGGTTCCGTGCGATTTCTTCCACTTTACGGACGGTGAAATCATACTTTTTGATTTGTTCAAAGATCATCACCTGGGTTTCCTGGTCGTCGATGCTGATCAGTGCCCTGGCATGTCCCATGGAGATTTCCTTTTCGATCAGGCCTTTCTGAATAATGGCAGGAAGCTTCAGAAGACGGAGGTAGTTTGCCACGGTCGACCTTTTCTTGCCGAGTCTGCTGCTTAGGGTTTCCTGGGTCAGGTTACACTCTTCGATAAGTCTCTGGTAGCTCACGCCCACTTCAATGGGATTAAGGTCTTCGCGCTGGATATTTTCCACCAACGCCATTTCAAGCATTGAGTCGTTGTCTACTTCCCTTATAAAAGCAGGTATCCTGGCCAATCCGGCTATTTGTGCAGCCCTGAACCGCCGCTCCCCGGCAATGATCTGATATTTTTCAGCACTGATCTTACGTAGGGTAATAGGCTGTATCAGTCCGATTTCCCTGATGGAAATGGCCAGTTCTTCCAGTGATTCCTGGTCGAACGTGGTTCTCGGCTGAAAAGGATTGGCTTCAATATTGCTGATTTCAATCTCGGCAACACCCGAAATCTGTTCCTTTACCTTGTCGGCATCATCTATCAGGGCCCCGAGGCCCCTTCCTAATCCACTCCTTTTTACCATATCAATGTTATCTGTTGTTCACTTTATCTTCCTGATGCAGGTTGGTCAGGCCGTTCCGCTGGAGAATCTCCCTGGCCAGGTTCATATGGTTGATGGCACCCTTTGAGCTGGCGTCGTATAAAACTACCGGTTTCCCGTAGCTGGGTGCCTCACTGAGTTTCACATTCCGCTGGATGACCGTGTCGAATACCATATCCTGAAAATGTCTTTTCACTTCCTCATAAACCTGGTTTGAAAGATTGAGGCGTGAATCGTACATGGTCAGCAGGAAACCCTCAATATCCAGATCGGGATTAAGCCTGTTCTGGATAATTTTGATAGTATTGAGCAGTTTACCCAATCCTTCCAGTGCAAAATATTCACACTGAACGGGTATGATCACCGAATCAGCGGCGGTCAGGGCATTGACGGTAATCAGTCCGAGCGACGGCGAACAGTCGATCAGGATGAAGTCATACTCCTGTTTGAGTCCTTCAATGGTGTGCTTCAGTACTTTTTCCCTGTTGGGCAGGTTGAGCATTTCTATCTCTGCTCCCACCAGGTCAATATGTGAAGGAATCAGGTCAAGGTTGGCGATATCACTGTGCAGAATGATTTTCCGGATATCAATTTCATCTATGATACATTCATAGATACTGGTTTTAATGGTCTTGAGGTCAAAACCCAGACCTGATGTGGCATTGGCCTGTGGATCGGCATCAATAACCAACACCCGCTTTTCAAGCACCGCCAGACTGGCGGCCAGATTGATTGTTGTCGTGGTCTTGCCAACCCCACCTTTTTGGTTGGCCAGAGCTATGATCTTACCCATATAATGAATTAATTTGACGGGGGTCAAAGTTATTATTTTTTCAGAAACGGGTGATGAGATTTTTCCCGATGCAGTGTCCGGCAAGCCAATTTGCCGGATTTATTCACATTGCGAATTCGGTCTTCCCTAACTCCCTGGCAAGTATGGCTTTGTCGATCGGTACCACACCGACCTTTTCGCATACCAATCCGCCCGCTATATTGGAAAGAAGCGCCATCTGCCTCGGATCCACACCTGAGGCAAGGCAGAGGCTGGCAATACTGAGTACCGTATCACCGGCCCCGGAAACGTCGGCAATATACCTGATCTGTGCCGGATAGTAAGTCTGGCTGACGCTGTTGCTCAGGAAAACGCCCAGTTCAGATAGGGTGATGAAGATAAACTTAAAGAATTTTTCCTTCTTGTATTGTTCGGCAATCTTCTTCAGTGTATCGATGTCACCCTTTTTCAGGCTAATTCCCAAACCTTCGGTAAATTCCTTAAAATTCGGTTTAAACAGGTCAACATGGTCGTATACCCCGAAATTTCGTTTCTTGGGATCCACAGCCACAGCAATGCCCGCAGGTTGAGCCAATGCCTGTACCTTTTTAAACAGTGAGGGTGTTATTACCCCTTTGTCGTAATCGACAAAAATGATGACGTCGATTTTCCTGTTTTCCAGGGTGCGTTTTATGGCATTGAATATCAGTAACTCAAGGTCAGTGTCAATAAATTCAACCGATTCTTCGTCTACCCGGGCAATATGCTGTCCGCCGCTTATTATCCTGCTTTTTACCGTAGTGATCCGGTGCGGGTCAATAAATATCCCTTCGGTAGAGAGGTTATTTTTTTCCATAAGTTTCCGGAACCTGCGCCCTTTTTCGTCATCTCCGATAACCGAAAACAGCAATGGGGTGGCACCCAGGGCCTGCAGATTAAGGGAAACATTGGCGGCACCTCCCAGTCGGTTTTCTTTTTTCATTACCGACACAATCGGAATGGGGGCTTCCGGGGAGACGCGGTCAACCTTACCCCATAAGTAGCTGTCGACCATTGCATCACCAATTACAATGGCTGTAATTTTTTCGAACTTGTCAAACAGTTGTTGAATCTCAGTATGGTCCACAATGTTTATATTGAAATGCAAAAGTAAGAAAAATTAATTGTTCGGGATTACGGTTGTGTTACTAAAGCATTAATTGCCGGCAGGTCATACCGGGTCTGCATCTATCTGAATGATTAGGCCGCTGTTTCCGGGGAGTTCCCTGGTTTCCCTGACGGCACCGGCTACCGCCTGCCTGATTTCAACGGATGCTGCCTGTCTTGGGAACTTTATCCAGATCTCCTTGGTATAAAGCTGCTGTACCCTGCCGATCAGTGGGTATTCAGGACCAAGGATCTTAGCCTGACGTAGTTCCCTGAGCATCCTGGCCATAAAGTCTGCTGCGGAGTCGACTGTCGCCTGCTGCTTGTGTTTCAGCGCGATACGGATCATCTTAAACCAGGGTGGATAGAAAAAGGCCTTACGTTCAGCAACATGCTCATTAAAGAATCCTTCATAATCGTTATTGACCAGGTAACGGATAACCGGATGTTCTGGCTGAGAGGTCTGGATGACGACCTTACCCTGGTTTTCTTTTCTGCCAGACCGGCCGCTGACCTGCATCATCAGTTGAAAGGCCCGTTCATGTGCCCTGAAATCAGGATAGTTCAGGAGGTTGTCGGCATTGATTACTCCGGCTAATCCGACATGTTCAATGTCCAGGCCTTTGGTAACCATCTGGGTACCCGCTAAAATATCCGTCTTTTTTGTTTCAAGTTGATGGATAATTTTTTCAAAGGCTGTTTTGGACCGGGTGCTGTCCAGGTCCATCCGGGCAACCTTTGCTTCCGGGAATATCCGGGAGATCTCGTCTTCAATTTTTTCTGTACCGGTGCCCCGCATTTTTATTGTATCGGAATTGCAGCGCGGGCATAGTTGTGGAAGCTTTATGTGATGGCCGCAGTAATGACAGGAAAGACGACCGGCTTTTTTATGGATCGTAAGGCTTACGTCGCAGTTCTGACATGCCGGTATCCATCCGCAGTTCATACACTCCAGGAATGGGGAATAACCCCGCCGGTTCTGGAAAAGGATCACCTGCTGCCCCTTTTCCAGCGTCCTGCCTATTTCTGAATGGAGTTCGGGAGTAAGTATGGAAATCATTTTCCTGCGTTTGTAAGCCTGCTGAAGGTCGGCAATGATAATCTCCGGTGGATTGGCGCTGCCATGCCTGTGCAGCAACTTAACCAGTCCGTACTTGCCCGACATTGCGTTCAGGTAGGTTTCAAAAGAGGGTGTTGCCGAGCCCAGAAGGACACGGGCATTGTGCTGTTGCCCCATCACCACGGCCATGTCGCGGGCATGATAACGGGGGGCCGGGTCATGCTGCTTGTAGGAATTTTCATGTTCTTCGTCAACAATGATCAGCCCCAGGTCAGCAAACGGAAGAAATACCGATGACCGGGCCCCTAATATGATCTGATATCCATCCTCTTCCCCACGCGTGAAATGGAGCACCCTGTTCCAGACTTCAACCCTTTCTGAATCACTCATTTTGGAATGATAAATACCTACCCTGTTACTGAAAGCTTTTCTTAACCGGTTGATTATCTGTGGGGTCAGGGATATTTCAGGCACCAGGTATAGAACCTGTTTCCCCTCCCTGCAGATCTCGTCCATCAGATGGATGTATATCTCGGTTTTTCCGCTTGCCGTAACACCATGTATCAGGACGGTCTGCTTTTCCATGAATTTCAGCCTGATTTCTTCAATGGCCTCCTGCTGCCATCTGTTGAGCAGGTTTAAATCGCCCTGCCGTGCTGTTTCGCTGTACAACCTGGATATGGTCTCCTGCCTGCTGAACAGAATTCCCTTTCTGATCAGCTCGTTCAAGACATTTGCCCCATTCTTTGTTTCCTGAATCAGTGATTTCCGGTCAATAGTTTCTCTGTTCCTGATGTCTTTTCCGCCGGTCAGTTCCAGGAAATGGCTGAAAAGGGTCTGCTGTACAGGGGCTCTTTTCAGTGCTGCCAGGATATCCGGGATTTTTTCCGGAGAATCCAGCTCCGGATTTAGCGAAATGATGGTCCTGGTTTTTTCACGGAATCTCTCTTCAACGGACCCATCACGGCCTTCCGGCTTGAGCGCCGATGGGAGGGCGGTATTCATGACTTCTCCCTGCGCCGACATATAATATTCTGCCATCCATTTCCAGAGTTCGACATTCACCGGGTGGATTATTGGATCTTCGTCTAAAACCGTTTCAATCTGCCTGATTTCAAAATCGCCGGGAGACAACGGGGTTATTTCGGTGACCAGCGCCGAATAGATTTTGCGGCGGCCAAAGGGAACGAGTACCCGGATTCCGGGTTTTATACGGCCTGTAAGGTGGCCCGGGATCAGGTAGGTATACCTGTCCTGAAGCGGGAGAGGTAAAATAACTTCGGCAAACAACTCTTCCATGGGTAATTTTCAGTCAGGTAAAGGTAAAACATTTGGGCGGAAACCTTAATGTCAGCAAATATCCTTTATGTGGCCAGCCACCAGTTCCATCTGCCATCGTGGGGTGGATGTGGCACCACAGATGCCCGCCGTCGCTGCTCCTGTAAACCACTCTTTTTTTACCTCGCCGGGTTCTGATATAAAATGACTCCGGGGATTTACACCCTTGCAGACTGCATAAAGGACGGCCCCGTTGGAGCTTTTTTTACCTGCAACAAAGATTACCACATCGTAAGATGCGGCAAAATCCCTGAGGTGTGGTGCCCGGTTGGAAACCTGCCTGCATATGGTATCCCTGATCTCCACGTTTACGTCGCCGGATGCCCGCTCCCTGATTAATGAAGCAATCTCCCTGAATTCTTCCAATGGTTTGGTAGTCTGTGAATAGAGGGAGACCGGGCGGGTAAAGTCGATCTTGTCCAGTTCCTCTCTGCTCTCTATGATGATGGCGCGGTTGCCCGTCTGTCCGTTCAATCCGGCTACTTCTGCATGCCCCGGTTTTCCGAAAATAACCAATTGTCCGTTGCTCTCCTTAAGCTTGTCGAAGGTGTCTTTCACTTTCTTCTGGAGGTTTTGTACTATCGGACAGGTTCCGTCGATCAGTTCGATATGGTTCTTCCGGGCATACTCATAAGTCTCAGGTGGTTCTCCATGTGCCCTGATCAGGACCCGACAGTTTTTCATGCGGAAAAATTCCTCACGGCTGATGGTGATCATGCCCCGGTTTGTGAGCCTGCCGACTTCCGCCTTGTTGTGTACAATATCCCCAAGACAGTATAGAGGGGAATCGTCAGTGAGTCCTTCCTCTGCTTTCCGGATGGCATTGACCACCCCGAAACAAAACCCGGATTTCTTATCAATCTCAATGATCATAGGCGTTCAATGATTTCAAATGCCTTTCCGGCCGCCCAGTCTAATTGTTCCTGCGGGGTAAGATGACTGTTGTCGAGCACTATGGCATCTGCTGCTTTTCTCAGCGGACTCTCCTCCCGGTTCTGGTCGATAAAGTCACGCTGACTGATGTTCTTCCTGACCTCCTCTATGTTGATATTCAGTCCCTTGGCCTGAAGTTCAAGGAACCTGCGCTGCGCCCTGATTTCCGGATCGGCAGTCATGAAAATTTTTAGTTCTGCATCCGGAAAAACAACGGTGCCAATGTCGCGGCCATCCATAACAATACCCTTTTCTGCTCCCATTCCTTGCTGTAGCCTTACCATCGCTTCCCTGACTTCCCTGATGGCACTTACGGGACTCACATACTCCGAAACCTCCAGTCTGCGGATCTCCTCTTCAACATCTTCCCCGTTCAGGTAAGTGGTGTTTTTTTCAGTCTCCGGGTCAAACCGGAAAGTAATCTGCATATTGCATGTTGCGGCAATAATGGCATCCTTGTCGGGGGTGCCTCCGTTAATCAGGCTGTTGCGGATGGCATAGAGGGTAACTGCCCTGTACATGGCGCCGCTGTCAATAAAAACGTAGCCTAACTTTCGTGCGAGCGATTTGGCTAATGTGCTTTTTCCGCAGGAGGAATATCCGTCTATGGCAATTACAATCTTATTCATTTGATGCTGATTTGTCGGCCCGATAGTTTTCGGGCCGGCCCGACAAAGATACAATCTTTTAAAAAACGGAATTTCCGACGTTAAAGGAGAGCGAAAAAAGATTGGATGAGCCGGCAATGTGGTACCTGGTGGTGGCATAATCCAGGCGGAACCTCTTGATTTTTACCCCGAAACCCAGGGAGAAACCGACAGTCGACAACCTTTCCTCGACTTTAAGCTCCTGACGCATGTGATAATTATAACCAGCCCGAATGGTAAATGCAGGAGAGGGCAAAATTTCCATACCTAATATAAGGTGGCGCATAAACTGCTTTCCGATACTTTCGGCGGGTTCATAAAACAATTCTTCCCCTTCGAGCGGCTTCTCCTCCGGTTTTGCCAATGTCCAGTTGTTCAGGTTGTGTAATGTCATGGACAAAATAAGCGGAGCATGTTCAAGTTTTTGTGAGATTCCTGCCTGAAGGTCGAAAGGCAATGGCTCCTTTTCACCGTTATCGTAATAGGTGGTAAACTGTGTCCCGAAGTTTCTGGCAGCCATTCCGAAGCTGGTCAGCCGGTTTGCCGAAACCCAGGAAACCCCGGCATCGAATGCCATGCCCATCGACTGGTAATTCTCGAATACGGCAAGCACCGGCTTGATATTCAGTCCGTAACGCCAGTTTTTGTAATTGTTCGACCAGATAAGGTTCAGCGCATATTCGGCTGCTTTAAAATACTGTCCGGTAAGTTCACCATCCTCGGTGGCTTCACTAAACCTGCCGTAATTGATGTAATGCATTCCGGCGGCAAAGGTTCCGAACTTCAGCGGAACAGCATAGGATGCATAGCCATAGTTTATATCGGTCAGATAATTCACATAATTTACAAGCACCTGGCTGGTCATGGTTTGCCGGAGCAATGCCGGATTGTGAAATGGCAGGTTCAGGTCGGTGGTATCGAATAACGCCACCTGGTTTCCCCCAAGGGAGGCTATTCTGGCCGAGTTGGTCAGGGAGAGAAAACGGTAGGTACTTTCACCTCCGATCTGAGCAGATGCAGTGTAGGTCAGAAAGAGAAAAGCAAATAGGATTGCAGCCCGCATTTTAAATAATTTCAACAATAACGGCAAATATAGGGAATTATTACATTGGGAAAGGTTCAGTAAATTTTCGCGAGTTCGGACATGATGTCGCAAACCACCGGACAGGTTTCACAGTTTTTGTGGCTTAACTCCAGGATCTGGTAAAACCGTTTCCGGTCGGTATGGGGATATTCGCGGCATGCTTTCGGGCGCTGTTCATACACCGAACAAAGGTTGTCAGGCCCTAAAAAAGGGCAGGGATGGGAGGCAAACACCAGGTCGTCATCCTCATCTGCCATGATGTATTGTGAATAGAAATCGGTTACCTTCATCTTCAGGAATTTAGCCATTCTTTCGATGTCTTGTGCGGTAAGGCGTGGCCCGATCGTTTTACAGCAGTTGGCACAGGTCAGGCAGTCAAATGAGGCAAATGCCTCCTGGTGAAGTGTATGGACTACCTCGTCCAGATTTGCCGGCTTCTTCCGCGAGAGTAAAGAAATCAGCCTTTCTGTTTCTTTCTTGTTGCGGATGGCGGTCTGTCGTAATTCCTGCGGTGTTCTGTAGATTACCTTTTCCATCGTAAATATTAATAAACCACCTGTTTCCTTCGTTTTATCTGGGCCAGGAACAGTCCGGCAATTACTACGGAAATTCCGATAAACTTCTGCAGGGTGAGTTGGTCACCGAGAACAAACCAGGCAAAAATGGCGGTAAAAACAGGGATCAGGTTGACAAACACATTGGAACGGTTTATCCCGATGGTTCTTACACTGAAGGTAAACAGGATAAACGCCAGCGTGGAGGCAAAAACAGAGAGCAGAAGGATAGCCCTTACAGCCTGCCAGTGCAGGGGTGTTTCGAGGAAGCTTCCCGCTTCAAAGATACCCCAGAACGGCATGAACATGAAAATGCCGATAAAGTTCTGATAGGTAATAATGGTATAGGTATTATACCGGAAGGCCAGTTTGCGAAGCACCGCAGAATATCCGACTGCCGAGAATACCGCCAGGAATTCAAGAAGGACCCCTTTGGGTGAGGCAGAGAAAGACAAGTCGTTGTTCAGGATGACCAGGCAAACCCCTGCAAAAGAAAAGACCAGGCCCACCACATTCATCAGGCTCAGCCGTTCCCTGTAAAAATACCAGGCTACCACAGGAGCGAACAATGGTATGGTGGCAACTATGACTGCTGCAACGGTAGAGGATACATACAGCAGCCCGAAACTTTCCCCCATGAAGTAGAGAAAAGGTTCAAACAGGGCTAACAAAACAAATATCCCGTAATCCTCCCTCCTGATTTTCTGAAGTTTTTTTATAAAAAGAGACAAGATCAGGAGTATTCCAACCGAAATGATCAGTCTGAAGAAAATGACTGTCAGAGGTCCATAGGCCAGGTAGGCAATTTTCACCCAGACAAATGAAAAACTCCAGAATATCATGGCAAACATGGCTGCCACCATCGGTTTGATCTCCCTCTTTTCCTGCATGTATATAATTTTGACGCGACAAAAATAGAAATTAAACGGGGTAGTGGATCGGGTATTAAATATTTCAGGGCCTGAATTCTTTTTAACTGCAGGAAATTAATATTTTTGCACGGTGTGGCCAACACTTTACCTCAGCATAGAATTCCTATAAAACCAGATAGATTATGAAAGCGTTTGGATTAATCAGCAGAACCATTCTTTTGTTTCTGACAGCAGGGTTCCTGCAGTTAATGATATCCTGTGAAATGCCGCAGGAACCCAAAAATATCGGACTTCAGCTATACTCCCTGCGGGATTCGATCCGGACCGACCTGCCCGGGGTCATCCGTAAAGTGGGAGAAATGGGATATACTTTTGTGGAAGCCGCCGGTTATCGTGACGGAAAGTTTTACGGACTGGAACCGGTTGAGTTTAAAAACCTGTGTGAGGAGAACGGTCTGGCTTTTTTAGGATCTCATACAGGCAGGGACCTTCCCGAGGAAGGTGGCTGGGAGGAGACCATGGCCTGGTGGGATGAGTGTATCGATGCACATGTTGCCGCCGGAGTGAAATGGATCGTTCAGCCCTGGATGGGCAGGGTCGGTTATGAAAGCCTCGACGGTCTGAAAAAGTATTGTGACTACTGGAATGCTGTTGGTGAAAAATGTAACGCTAAGGGTATCCGGTTCGGATATCACAACCACGACAAAGAATTCACCGAACTGGAGGGAGAGGTGATATATGACTTCATGCTGAAGAATATGGATCCGGATAAGGTTATGTTTCAGCTGGACCTCTACTGGTGCGTTGTCGGTGGTAAAAATCCGGTTGATTATTTCAATAATTATCCGGGCCGTTTCGAAATATGGCATATTAAAGATAAGGCTGAAGTCGGAGCCAGCGGAATGATGGATTTTCAGTCCTACTGGGCATCAGCCGGAATATCCGGTATGAAATACGGGGTAGTCGAGGTGGAAGAGTATAATTTTGATCCATTCGAAAGCGTAAGAAGTAGCCTGGAATACCTTAATCAAGCTGATTTCGTGGTTATGCCGGAACATTAGCCCGCTAAGTTTTCGGGGCAGCAGTTTATCTTAATAAGGTAGTTCACTCTCCATAATAACCTGCTGCCCCGAAATTTACCATCTTTGAACCTGATTGATTTCCGTCTGTCAGAATTTGCCTAATTTGACAGTAACGCCAATCGTTGTGCCATCCAGTACGTCGCTGCTGATCCCTGCGAGGGCGATATCGGTTGTAAAGCGCTTACTGACAAACCCCGCTACCCTCAGGAACCGGGTAAAATTCAGTTCAATTTCGGCTGCCGGTTCCACAATCAGAAACGCATCATAATCCCTTTCTTCCGGATGGTAGAAATAATCCCAGCCGCCTCCCGGAGGTAAGAGCGGGTTCCATTTACCTCTTTCAATAAGGGATAGCCCACCTGCTCCGAAAAGAACAGGAAATGAAACATGCACGGCCTTTCTCGACCCTATGACGGGCTCAATGAAAAACCCCCCGTATCCTCCGGCAAGGCTGTTTCTTACCGGAATCCCTTCTGTGAGGTGATGGAAATTAATGTCGTTTACAAATCCATAGCCGGCTATGCCCAGTCCTAAAGATTGTCCAAGGATAATCCCTCCCCTGGCTCCGGATATCAGGGCATCCTTTGAGTCCAGCTGTGTGTACCCCAGGGATAAGGCACCGTAAATACCCATTCCTTTGCCTTTAGGCAGTATCGTCTGGATTTCATTTCCGGAATTCTGTCGTGTTTGGGCCTGCAGGCTGAGTATGGCAAATGCAAGCATTAGGGTCATTACTGTTTTCTTCATAATTGCTGATTATTTAATTGAAGTGGAATTTAAAGGTAAAAGCGAAGTCGAAAGGTTGAACCCTGACATAATTTTTTCCCCAGAAATCGACATAGGGTTTAACCTCGAACCCGACTGAAAAAGGAAATATCAGGAAAGGGTATTCAAGGCCGGCCAGAAGGTCAAAGCCTGCCAGTGGTCTGGAAACACTTTCCGTGTAACGGGTGTGCCCGGCGTAGTAACTCCTGTTCCAGCTTTCATATCCCGCGTGGATGCCCCCTCCGTAAACCAGGGTAAGCCTTCCCGAAAAATCGAAGATGTCGTTTGCATGCTGTTCATAAAGGCCGTGTAACTGAATCCCCCTGTCGCGGGTGCTCAGCAGAAGCTTGACAGAATTGGCGCTGCTCAGGTAGTAACGGTACTCAAAGCCGGAGCTTATACCTCCCCGCAAACCCAATGCGTGTACCTTATCCCCGGCATTGGCCGATATGGATCCGGTAATTATAAGAATAAGAAGTAAGTATTTTCGAACCATCATTTAATCGATTTTCTGAATTGGTCAGTTATCACGTATAATTTTTCCTGATCCCGACAAAGAAGCGGTTATCATTGGGTTCCCGATGTAAAATACATTTCCGCTTCCCGAAATTTTTACATCCAGTGACCGGTGGGCGCGGACATACATATCTCCCGAACCGGAGATCACCGATCTGCAATTGACCAGCGTAAGGTCATAGGCAAAGATTTCCCCTGATCCGCTGATGGTCATGTTAGCGTCGCGGATATGGCCTAATATGTCGAGAAAGCCGCTTCCGGAAATCACCAGGTTCGCAGAATTGGCATCTATGGAAGTCTCAATATTTCCTGATCCGGAAATGAGCGCTTCAAAATGGTCGGTCCCGTAATATCCGGTAGTAATATCACCCGAACCACTCAGCCGCACTGCAGTGAGCGTGGGGGTTACGATATATACTTCCATGGGACGTGTGTTCCTCAGGCCATGGAGACCATCTATTCCAATGGTTAACCTGCCGTTACGGATTTCCGTATCAATAAAAGGTAAAAGATTACTTTCCGCATTAACCACGATTTCAAAGTAATCGCCGGGAGAGATGTGGATGTTGAAGTCGCCTGAGGAATTTACCTCACTGAAGGGCCTGGCTAAGCGGGTTTCGCTCTGGAGTATCCCGTTTCCGCGGATAAACAGGTCGTCGATACAACCCGCTGTGGTGAGTGTAATAATAAACAGACTCACCCAAAATAATGAGTTTCTGGTTTGCATGGCATTAAGATTATAATTGTTTTCTGTTTCTTATACCGCATAAGACGGTTTTATACCCTGAACGTTACAAAATTGTTGCCATAAATTTCAGGACCACTGGTTAAGTCGGTGAAAATCAGAAATTGTGCGTTCTTAGGATGGGTGTTTTTTTGAGAAACTATGTTTAAATTATAGGTAAAGTGGATTTTTTTTCCGGAAGCTCTTGATGATTATCTTAAAGTCGTTATATTTGCACCCGCAAATCAATATGGTGGATATAGCTCAGTAGGTTAGAGCGTCGGATTGTGGTTCCGAAGGTCGCCGGTTCGAGCCCGGTTTTCCACCCCAAAAAAAGCGCAACTAATGATTCTTCAATTGGTTGCGCTTTTTACTTTTCTGCCTGGAAAAACCCCGGAACAAACCGGTCACCGCAATTCATGCCACGGCCTGAGGCTTACAGCTTCTTCTTGTCGATCAGTTTACCGTCTGAATTGAGCAGCAGATAATACCTGTCGAGATAACCATCGCGGGCAATAACTTCATAATAAATAACTCCCTGCCGGTCGATTTCGATCAGGTTCATCATCTCCCCAATCAGGGCTGCCTGGGCGGTAACAGCCGGACTGGCAGCTGTCAGCAGTAGGTTTTTTTTATGCTCCAGAATTTTTCCGTCGGGTGCAAAAAGAGCGATGTTCTCTGCATCATCAATGTAAAAAAGCGCTTCGAAATTCTCTTTTTCCCTGTGCCATTCAATGTTAATGGAATCTCCGTATTTATCCTGGAAAGAGCGGATGACCGGTTTGGGCGGTGCCACTTTACCCGGACTGAATATTCTGTGAAGGATATTTTGCATGGTCATATTTCTTTTTTTAATAGACGGATTTTTTTATTAAAGTAACCAGACAGGTTTTATTTTAATCCTGAAAATGTTCTTTGTAGAAGAAAACTATACGCGTCCTGGCACGTTTCAGCCTCATTTTTACGGCATCCTCGCTTATCCTCAGGGTAGCGGCAATCTGTTTCAGGGATAGATCGTCCTGATATTTCATGAGGATCAGGGCTTTTTCTTCCGGGTGGATCATCTCAAGAATCTTCAGCAGATTCTCATAAGTGACAGAGGAGAGATCCTCTTCTGATTCATCCGGGATTTCAGGGATCTCATGGTTGCTGTTCCATTCAGGATAATGCAGTTTTTTCTGGAACCTCAGGTAGTCTATGCAATAATTATAGGTTATGGAATAAATCCAGGAGGATACGGCTGAATTACCTTTATATCCGGGGAGTTTTTCGTAAACTTTGGACAATATGTCGTTGGTAAACTCCTCCGATTTTTGCCTGTCTTTAATAAAACTGTATACCTTGTCATAAACCCTTGGTTTATAACGGTCATAAAGGATTTCAAAAAGTCCTTCCTGCCGGTCTTTTATAATGCGGGTAGCAATCTCCTCATCCTTCAGGTTCCTTAATGTTTTGTCGAACATGCCCGATTATTAAGAAAGTTTAAACTTTTTGTAATTTTTTTTTTCACTTCAGTTACTTTATCTGAATTCTGCGTCTTAATGACAAATCAACCGGGCTCCGGGTTTACAGTAAAGAAGGAAGCCCGGCTGATTGCAAAATTGGTTAAACAAAAATAACTTTTAATTGGTATGAAAAACAAATTTGCTTTTGCTTTAGTGATGTTCAGTTTTGTAGTTTTACTGAGCAGTTGTTCCAAAGTTCCTCAGGCGGAACTTGATGCAGCCACAGCTGCAATTGAAGATGCACGGACAAACGGTGCCGATCTTTATGTACCTGCTGAATTTGCTGCCCTTCAGGATTCTCTGAATGCAGTTAATGAACTGATCGAAGCCCGTAAGGGAAAAATGTTCGCAAATTTTGGCGAGGTTAAAACAAAACTGGCTCAGATTACAGAACTTTCTGCTGCTGTAAAAACCAATGCTGAAACCCGCAAAGCCGAAGTTCAGGCTGAAGTGGATGCCGTAATGGCTGAAGTCAACACCCTGATTGCTGAAGCCAAAAATCTGGTGGCTAACGCACCTAAGGGTAAAGAAGGTAAAGCTGCTGTAGATGCCATTTCTGCTGAGATAACCACCGTTGAAGCAGCTGCTGCTGAAGCTACTGCACTGGTTGAACAGGGTAAATGGATTGAAGCTCTTGACAAACTGAAAGCCGCCAAAGAAAAAGTGTCGGCAGTCAACACCGAACTGCAGACGGTTATTGAAAAATTCAAAGGAAGAAGATAATTTTTGATTTTTGTTTGTTTCATTGGTGTTCCCCGGAGTATATTACTCCGGGGATTTTTTAAATTTATCAGATGCATAAGATCCGGAAGAGAAAATTGTTTATAAGATATATCCTGCTGTCAGGTCTGCTTATCGCGACCGTCACCGTACTGGTCATCCTGTTTTCCATACCTGAACCTCCGGATCGGTATGTCAGGTCGGCAAGGGAAAACCTCTCTTCTGCACGTGATGCACACGCCGACCGGTATGCCCCAAAATTGTATAAACAAGCAGGTTCTCTGTACGACTCTGCCATGATAATCTGGCAGTCTGAGAATAAGAAGGCATTAATATTCAGAGATTATACCAGGGTGATTATGTTGGCTGACTCTGCTTCTGCTCTCGCAGTACGTGCTGCGGGGCAAGCTGGGCACAACGCCAGGAATGTAAGTAAGCAAACCGGCCTTGCATTCAGTGATTTGCAGGAAAGAGTCAGGCGGATATCTTCTGTTTACGGGGGTTTGCCGCTTTCCGACCAGTTCAGGGATATGTTGAACCAGGCGAAACTCCTGCTTGAAGAAGCCCGGATTGCCCGAAGCAAACATGAGTTTCACAAGGCGGAGGATATCCTCGGCAGGGCAGACAAAGCGCTGACTACGGCTGAAAATATTGCCGAAACGCGGATGAAATCCTATTTTGAGGATTATCCGGCCTGGGAGAAGCTTTATAATGATGCTTTGGCCCTTTCCCGGAAAAATAATTCGGTACTGATTGTTGTAGATAAACTCGCCGGAGAACTCAGTATTTACAGGGAAGGTAAGCGCCGGTCAACTTTCAGGACCGAATTTGGCCCGAACTGGTTAGGGGATAAAAACCATCAGGGAGACCAGGCAACTCCGGAAGGGCTTTATCATGTTGAGAAAAAGAAGGAGCGGAGACAAACCAGGTATTACAAGGCTTTGCTTCTCAATTACCCGAACCCGGACGACCTGCAGCGGTACAAGTCGAACGTAAAAAAAGGCGTAATTCCTTCGGGTGTCGATGTAGGCGGACTTATCGAAATTCATGGCCACGGCGGACAGGGTTTTAACTGGACCAATGGTTGCGTGGCCTTGACCGACAAGGATATGGACGTGGTTTATCGCCAGTCGTCGGTGCATACCCCGGTGATTATTGTCGGTTCGCTTGTCCCATACGGCGAATGGATAAAAGCCCCTGGTAGTGTTCAGGATTAATAATTAAAAAAGTAAGATGAATAACACAGAAACCTTAGATCCCGGTAAACCGGCTTCCGTCAGGTTAAGATTAACTGAATGGGTAAGCCGCCGGAATAAGTCTCTGGTCACAACAACCATCGGGTTGCTGATGGTTTTATTGTACATGCTTTTTATTCCGGTATTGTTGTTTGTCACACCATTTGTGGCCGACCGTTTTGTGCCGGTGGTAAAGACAGAGAACAACGGTCAGGCAGATGTTCTGGCTGAAAAAAGGATTGCAGCGCTGCAATCCGATATCCGGAACCTGGAGAGAAGAATCGAACGGCTGACGCCGGGTAATGCATACCTGGTGGTGAATACAACAGAGAATAAATTTGCCCTCTATAAGAACCGTCAGCTGATCAGGGAAGGAATGTGCTCAACCGGAAGCATGATCAGCCTTGAAGGGGAAGGAGACCAGAGATGGTTTTTCAGGACTCCACGCGGGGATTATCGTGTTCAGGCCAAGCTGGAGAACCCGGTTTGGAGGAAGCCAGACTGGGCATTTGTGGAGGATGGACTTCCTGTACCGCCTCCCGACCACCATTCGCGCTACGAAAGGGGCGTGCTGGGAGATTATGCACTTACGCTGGGTGATGGTTACATGATACACGGGACATTGTACCAGCGGTTTATAGGCTTACCGGTAACGCATGGCTGTATACGGATGCTGGACGATGACCTGGAAGTGGTTTTCAGGACACTCCCTGCCGGGGCAATAGTCTTTATTTATTAGTCAGAATCGAAATTGATCATGCAAATTAAAAACAATAAGTTCCTGAAAAGGCTGTTAATACAGTTCCTACCCGCGTTGATGCTGGGTTATTTCCTGGTTTTTACCGTGGCATACACCTGGTCTTTGAGAAGTACTCTGGGACAATGGAATACGCTGGAAAGTTCTTCAACCGACACGCTTACCTACAGCAGCGAAGAGTGGGAACTGATTCACCTGAAAAGTTTCCTGGATGCAAGACTGGCCATGTCGGCTTCCGATTCGATCGGGCTGACAATCAATCTGAAGGATAGCCTGATCCAGTTAGAGATGAAGGGAGTGGTGCTGCGTCAGGTAAAATTCGACCGTGCTGAAATGTCGCGGTTTTTCAAAGGACTGAAACCTCGTCCGTATGCTGAACATTTTTCCAGGCCTTTCAGTATCACTGAGATAGAAGGAACAATCGAAAAGAATCCGGTTATTGTCAGAAAAGTGCCTAAGGATACCCTGGAGGCCGCACAAACCAAAGTGGAAGTGGATACATCTAAAGTTGAATTCGTGGAATGGCATCTGCTGTTAGACAGCGCCCTGATTGTCAGTGTGGTGCAGTCCGACGAATCTGAGACCGGCCCCGACTGGTCAACCTTCCGGTACCGGACCAGAAGGCACATGGAAAATTTCCGGTCATCCAACTATGCGGTGATCAGAATGAAAAGACCGGTGATCTACCCGGAAATAACGGTTTTCATCCCTGCCAGTGAGGCAAGGTCATTCTTCAGGGCACTTCCGCCCAACGGACAGGTGGTGTTGAGGTTGTAACGGGATCCCCGTCAGATATATAACATCAGTAAAACCAGTATCAGGAGAATGATCATGCCGATGAGGAACGCCGTCTGATTGCCTTTTTTCTGGATTTGTTTCGATCTGTCCATGATTTCCTTATTATTTTGGTTCAATAACTTCAGTGATATTTCTTAACCCTAAACACCTCCAAATATACAATATCCTATTTTAGTTTATAGCCATACAACACTTAATTTTTACAATCATTCTTTCTGATGATCAAGGATTAACCGGTCATCAACCGATATTCCGTTGTATGTGCAGACTACACCGTTTTAACTGGTTTACGTGAAATTTCTGCTGTCTGTGTCGTTCTTTAGAATCAATATGAATTACGCCACGTTGTGAAATATATGCTGTAAAACAAATTATTGAAATTCAGCTTTATAGGCTATTTGTTATCTTTGAAGTATGTTGTAAAACATACATAGCCAAGAATCAATATATCTACATAATTAGATATTTTTGGCGTCTGACAGAAATGAATTATCTGATAACTAAATAGGTAAATCTGAAGATATGTCGGGTTCAAGACGTGATTTTATAAAAATTTCGGCACTAAGTGCTGCAGGGTTATTACTGGGTGGCCATTACGTTCAGTCGGCCATGTCAGGCAAAAAGTCGGCAGGGAACCTGGGATCGGCCGTTCCCCTCCGCACTCCTACTTATTGCGAGGTGTGTTTCTGGCAGTGTGCCGGTTGGGTGTACAAGAATGAGAAGGGGGATATCCAGAAAGTCGTGGGAAATGATGATGATCCCAATTGCAACGGGAGACTTTGTCCCCGAGGCACCGGTGGAGTGGGGATGTACCATGATGAGGACAGGCTGAAGACTCCTCTGCTCAGGATTAAGGACCAGGATGGCAACCAGACCTTCACTGAGGTCTCCTGGGAAGAGGCATTTGATTTTATTGCTGAGAGACTCCAGAAAATCAAGGAGGAACATGGCCCTGAGTGTATAGCGCTTTTTACCCATGGTTCGGGTGGAAATTACTGGGGTAACATGCTGAAGGCATTCGGCTCATCCAATATCGCTGCCCCTTCTTATTCGCAGTGCAGGGGTCCGAGGGAGGTTGCCTTCATCACCACTTTTGGCGATGGGCTGAATTCTCCTGAACCACTCGATATCCGGGATACACGCTGCCTTGTACTCATCGGCTCACATTTGGGTGAAAATATGCACAACGGGCAGGTTCAGGAGATGTCGGACGCCATCGATAAAGGAGCGGCCATTATTACCGTTGATCCCCGTTATTCAACCGCTGCCAGCAAATCCAAGTTCTGGCTTCCTATCAAGCCTGCTACCGACATCGCCCTGTTGCTTTCTTGGATCAGGGAGATTATCAATAACGGATGGTATGACAAGGAATACATTAACCAGTATGCATACGGTTTTGAGGAACTGAAAAACCATGTTCAGCCGTTTACCCCCGAGTGGGCCTATGGTATCACTACGATCAGGCCGGAGCAGATCAGGGAAACCGCCCGGGAAATGGCCAATGCCGCACCGTCGGTGATTATTCATCCAGGCCGGCACGTAACCTGGTATGGCGATGATACTCAGCGCTTGCGGGCTGTAGCTATTCTGAATGCGCTGTTGGGGTCGTGGGGCCGCAGGGGAGGTTTTTTCATACCGGAGAAGAAGAGTGTGCCGGAATATCCGCATCCTCCGTATCCGGCGCCCAGGCGGACCTGGAGAGAGGCCATGAATGGAAAGTATCCCCTGGCCGATCTGGCTCTTGCTTCTGGTGTGTGCGATGCAACCATACCCTCTCCGGATCTTGATTGCAGCATTAAAGCATGGATTGTGAACGGCACCAACCTGATCATGACTCTTCCCGACCAGAAAAAAACGATTGATGCCATTAATAACCTCGAACTGATGGTGGTGGTGGATACCATGCCCATGGAAATCACGGGTTATGCCGATGTCGTTCTTCCTGAATGTACCTATCTCGAAAGATGGGACGACCTCCGCGTTGCTCAGGGGCGGAATTCCAGCGTTGCCCTTCGGATGCCGGCAGCAGAACCTAAATACAATACGAAACCGGCTTACTGGATGGCCAAGGAAGTGGCCATAAGGCTCGGCCTTGGTGCATATTTTGCCTGGGAAACGTTTGAAGAGAAGCTCGACTGGCAGTTGAAACAAATCGGCAGTTCCCTTGAAGAGATGAAAAGGATCGGAGTGAAGAATCTTCCCAGGGAGTTTGACGACCTTTTCTTTGCCCCTGGCGATGATCATGAATTCTATACCAATACCGGTAAAATTGAATTATATTCAACAGCCCTGGCCGCAGAGGGTTTCGATCCAATGCCGGTTTATACCCCCCACATGGAACCCCCGGCCGGATATTATCACCTGAACTATGGCCGCGCACCCATGCATACGTTTAGCAGAACAGCCAATAATCCAAACCTGGTTGACCTGATGGATGAGAATACCGTATGGGTCAATCCCAAAGTGGCAAATGAATGGGGCCTCACCAATGGCCAGCCAGTATACCTTGAAAATCAGGATGGTGTAATTGCAAAATTTCCTGTAAAAGTGAGGGTTACCGAGCGGATCCGCTTTGATTCGGTTTATATCGTCCATGGCTTCGGACATGCCGATAAAAAACTCAGCCGTGCCTACGGAAAAGGGGCCAGCGATGCCGACCTTATTACCAGGGTGCTGATGGATCCCATCATGGGCGGAACCGGTATGAGGGGTAATTTTGTAACATTCCGTTTCAATAAAGAAAGTGAGGTGCAGTCATGAGATATGCAATGGCGATTGATACCAGGAAATGTGTGGGATGCAGCGATTGTGTCGTTGCCTGTCAGACCGAGAACAACGTGCCGATCGGCTATTGCCGCGACTGGGTTGTGGAAGTCACCGACGGAACCTATCCTCAGCTCGAAATTGAAATCCGTTCGGAAAGATGCAACCATTGCGAAAACTCGCCTTGCGTAAGGTGTTGCCCTACAGGCGCAAGCCACTATGAGGCCGGAGGCCTGGTGCTGGTGACACCGCATAAATGTATTGGCTGCGGTGCCTGTGTCGTGAGTTGTCCTTACGATGCAAGATATTCCCATCCTGATGGTTATGTCGATAAGTGTACCTTCTGCATGCATCGTATTCAGAAAGGGCAGCAACCTGCCTGTGTGGAGGTCTGTCCGACCAAATGCATGTACTTCGGGGATCTTGATGATCCAAACAGCGATGTATCCCGGGTTTTAAAGAAACGAAAGTTTAAAACCCTGATTCCCGAAGCGGGAACCAAACCTCATGTTTATTACCTGATTTAATGCCTTAATTATGAGAGAAGAAATCATCATTTCAGGGAGGTTAAATCCTAATATTGATCCCCACTTAACCATATGGCACTGGCATATTCCACTCTATCTTTTTCTTGGCGGACTTGCAGCCGGAATCCTTTTTTTCGCCAGCCTTTACGTTGTTCTGGGGAAAGAAAACCAATTCAGGGGTGCAGTCAGAAGGGCACCGGTCATTGTGCCTTTACTCTTGATTATCGGTCTGTTGGCTTTGTTCCTGGATTTAAGGCACAAACCATACTTCTGGCAGCTGTACACCACCATCAAGATACAGTCGCCCATGTCATGGGGCGCCTGGGTGTTGATGGCTGTCACACCCCTCTCATTTGTATGGGTGGCTATCCATATCCGTGAGTATCTACCAAAATGGGAATGGAAGTGGATGATATTCAGAGAGCTGGAGAAATTTTTTGTCAAATACAAGCTCTACCTGGCCTGGGCTCTCCTGTTTCTTTCCACGATACTCGGTATTTATACCGGGATACTCTTTTCTGCGTTCAATGCCAGGCCGCTATGGAATACCTCCATTCTGGGGCCACTGTTCCTGACCTCCGGGCTTTCAGCAGGTGCCGCCGTCATCATCCTCTTCTCAAAAAGGAAGGGAGAACGGGTCAATTTTGCTAAAATCGATATTATGCTGATCGGTATTGAGCTTTTCCTGATCGTTCATATGTTCATGGGTTTTCTGGCCAGTACAGAGGTTCAGATCGAGGCAGCAAACCTGTTTCTGGGAGGGCCATATACTGCTCCGTTCTGGATTTTTGTGGTGATTATCGGGATGATTCTGCCTGCAGTGCTTGAGTTTCTTGAGATCAGGAAGTTTCATATTCCGCATGTGATTCCTGTGGTCCTGGTGCTGTTTGGCAGTCTTATGCTCCGGTTTATTTTTGCGTATGCCGGACAGCTTAGCCGATGGCTGTATTAAAGACTTTCGCATGAAGCATTGATTTCAGGAATTTTTTAAGGATAAATTTTTAGATACAAGGATATGAAGCAGAAAAAATACATGAATCCGTACCTGGGTGGCGTACTGTTAGGACTGGTGCTCATCGTCGCATTCTGGGTATCTGGCAGAGGCCTCGGGGCCAGTGGTGCAATTAAAAGCGTTATTGTAGCCGGGGTAGATACGGTTGCTCCCGGGCATACCCAAAGTGCCGTGTTTTACAAAGATTATCTGGATACCCATGAAGGCCCGCTGAAAGACTGGCTGGTCTTCCAGATGTTGGGTGTTATCGTCGGTGGATTTTTATCCGGTGCCATTGCCGGCAGACTGAAATGGAAAGTCGAAAAAGGTCCATCAGTTACCAACAAAATTAGGCTGGTGTTTGCTGCCCTGGGAGGTCTCTTTTTTGGATTTGGTTCGCAATTGGGGCGCGGTTGTACCAGCGGTTCAGCCCTTACGGGAATGGCAGTATTATCCCTGAGCGGTTTTCTTTCCATGGCTGCCATATTCGGAACCGCCTTCGGTCTGGCATATTTTGCACGCAAACTATGGATCTGAAATAGCCCCATAAATCTGACAACCTTCATGATATTGTAAATAATAAATCATCAATAATAAATCATCAATATGGGACCACTGATCGTCAACGAAATTATATCAGACAATACCAATCTTTTCCTGGCCTTTCTGATTGGGATAGGATTCGGATTTGTGTTAGAGTCAAACGGTTTCTCTTCAAGCAGGCGTCTGGCCGGAATGTTTTACGGTTACGACACAACTGTATTGAAGGTATTTTTCACCGCTGCCATTACCGGCGCTATCGGCCTGCTCTTTATGAGCCTGTTCAACTGGATAGATCTGAGTTACATATACATTAACCCGACTTACCTTTGGTCAACCCTGGGTGGGGGTGTGGTTATGGGAGCCGGTTTTATCATGGGGGGCTACTGCCCCGGAACCTCCTTCTGTGCTGCCTCCATCGGAAAATTGGATGGACTGGCCTTTATCGGCGGAATGATTATCGGCGTTTTGATTTTTGCTGAAGGTTTTCCCCTTTGGCAAGGTTTTTATGAAGCTAAATTCATGGGGGCTCCGTTGCTGAGCGAAATGCTGGGGGCTTCCCGCGGTTTTCTTACGTTACTGATTATTCTGGTAGCACTGGGAATGTTCTGGGCAGGTGAATGGGCAGAGAAGAAGTTTGCCCGGAAAGACTACATAAAGAATGATTGATAATTATTCAATGGTCGCGCCCTCTGGGGATTGACTTTCCCTGCCACGAAGGCACGAAAACCCAAAGAATACTTGAAGATTAATCATGTCATATTCAGTATTTTGTGTAACTTCGAGTTTTTGTGTCCTGGTGGCATTTTGAATTGTTTGACTTTCAAAAGCAAACTCAATTATTAACGAATTAATAGAAAAAAATATGAAAGCACGTATAATGTTGGCTACAGCCCTGGTCCCGCTGGGACTGATTCTCGCAGCTGTGCCTGAAAACACTACAAAACCTTATAAGCTGACTGCTGAGCAGTTGCTTGAGGAGGTCAAAAGCGGTACTCAGTTTATCGGGCCCGATGAGGTGGCCGGTATGCTTATCGCGAAGGACCCTTCCCTTCAGCTGATTGATGTCAGAAGTGCCGCTGAATTTGAAAAATACAGCCTGCCGAACGCGATAAATATCCCACTTGTCGATATTCTTAGTCCGGAGTGGGAAAGTTACCTTAATCAGGATATCAGGCTGAACGTATTCTATTCCAACGGTACCAATGACGCCAACCAGGCATGGATGATTACACGACAGTTGGGCTATAACAACAACTATGTCTTACAGGGAGGGCTCAATTACTGGGCGGAAACGATCCTCAATCCGGAAGCACCACCAAGTTCAGCTCCCAACGAAGAAATCCTGAAGTACAATCTTCGTAAAGGTGCCGGGATGGCCCTGGGAGGTGATGCTTCGGTGAATACTGCCCCGGTGGCATCTCCTGCCGGCCCGGTTCCCCCAGTACAAAAAAGGGAAGCCAAGAAAAGAGTACAGGGAGGTTGTTAGTTCACCATTAAATCATTATATTGCTCATTCTCCGAGTTTATTGTCCTAAACCTGATGGCAGGCATGGAAGATAAACCGAAGGGACCGGCCGGAAACGCCCTGTCCTCCCGGGTTCAACATCAGTTGGAATAAATTGGAAAGGAGAAATGTTTTATGGAATATGGCATAGTCTTTTATTTCCTGATTTTTATAATTGCTGCACTTTACTCTTCCGTGGGGCACGGCGGGGCCAGTGGCTACCTGGCCATCATGGCCATATTCGCTGTTTCTCCCGAAAACATGCGTGCATCTGCCCTGATCCTCAATCTTTTTGTGTCGGCGATTTCTTTTTATGCCTATTACCGCGGAGGGTACTTCCGGTTGAAGCTCCTATGGCCTTTTATTCTGCTGTCTGTTCCCATGTCGTTCATCGGGGCAAGGGTCTCAGTCGATCCAGCTCTTTACAGGATAATTCTCGCAGTTTTTCTGGTTCTGGCTGTCTTCAGAATGCTTTTCTCTGCCAGGGACTCTGTACATATCCGCCCGGTCAATATTCCCCTTGGAGTTGGTCTGGGTGCTGTTCTGGGTTTCTTCTCCGGACTTATCGGGATAGGAGGTGGAATCATCCTCAGTCCGGTACTTTTGCTCCTGAGATGGGCAACCATCAGGGAGACCGCCGCCGTTTCCGCAATTTTTATCTTTCTGAATTCGGCCTCCGGCATCGCTGGCCTGGCATCCTCAGGGGGATTGAATCCCGTGAATGAAATTTACCTCATGCTTGCCGCCGGAATAACGGGTAGTTTCGCAGGCTCGTGGATTGGACAGGCAAAACTGACTCCGCTGAAACTGACCTACCTCCTGGCAGGAGTGCTTCTGTTCGCCAGTTATAAACTGATTTATCTCTGATATGAAGGTTACTGCGATCATATTGGCCGGAGGCAAAAGTTCCCGCATGGGTAGCGATAAGGGGCTGGTCTTTCATAAAGGCAAGCCATTAGTGGAGTATTCTGTCAATGTGTGTAAGGAATTTACAGATCAAATCCTGATAAGTTCGAAGAATCCGGAATACAGCCGGTTTGGCTATCCTCTGATTCCTGATAATTTTATGGAATGTGGACCGATCGGAGGATTGGAGGCCGCACTTTCAGCATCTGATACTGATTTAAACCTGATATGTCCATGTGATATGCCTGGTATAAATGGGTTTATCCTGGAAAGTCTGCTCCACTCAGTGTCAGGATCAGAACCCGTTGTCGCCCGGGATCCGGAAGGGAAGCTGTTTCCGGTATTGGGTGTGTATCCCAAATCTTCTCTTCCAGTGATCCGGGAACAGATACAGCAGGGTGATTACCGGATGACCAGCCTGTTGAACCGGCTGAAGACGAAGACCATATTAATAGAGCCTGCCGGCATGCTGGCTAATTTTAATTATCCGGAGGACTTGCAATGATACATTATCCGAATATGCTGATCATCAGGGGAACAGGCAGGAATATCGGTAAAACGCTGTCGGCCTGCAGGATCATCCAAAATCTTTCAAGTAGCCACCAGCCAGTGGGGGTAAAGATATCTTCTCATTTTCACCCTCTGTCTGATGATATGGAGGTTCTCATCCGCACTGAAAATTACGTCGTGTCGCAGGAAAAATCCACTACTGACAAAGACAGTTCCCGGATGCTGCAATCAGGTGCCAGCCGGGCATACTATATTCAGTCACGCAATGAACATGTGATGGAAGCATACCGTCAGCTGCTGCCAAGGATGGATTCCTCCCAGCCTGTAGTCGTTGAATCGGGCGGTTTGTATGATTTTGCGGAACCGGCCATTCTGGTACAGATTGTCGGAGGCACTACTGATAAGAATAGTTATGTACGGCCGGAAACGGCAAGGATAATCCTCGCATCAGAGGAGGCTGTGAATAATAGCTGGGAATCCGTACGTTTTGTAAATGGTAATTTTAAACAGGATGCTTGAATACAAGGTAGCGTTGGAAAAGATACTTTCCGCTGCAGAAGTCCTTTCCTGCGAGGAGGTTGACCTTCATGAGGCCGTTGGACGCGTACTGTCTGAAGCGGTCTTCTCTGATATGGATATGCCTCCCTTCAACAAGTCGGCCATGGACGGCTTTGCCTGCCGAAAGGCCGACCTGGGCAATGAACTTGAGGTAATCGAAACTATTTTTGCAGGGAAAATGCCTGATAAGCGGATTGCCGATAACCAGTGCTATAAAATTATGACCGGAGCCATGGTGCCAGCGCCCGCTGATTATGTCTTCAAAAAGGAGGATGCACAGGAAATTGCTGTGAATAAAGTAATCTGCATCAGGCAATCACACAACAACAACATCTGTTATCTGGGAGAGGATGTAAGGTCCGGCGACAAGCTACTTGACTGTTTCACTATGATCAGCGCCAGACATCTGCCTGTTCTGGCCGGTGCCGGAGTGACCCGGCCTGCCGTTTTCAAAATCCCTGAGGTTGCCGTTTTTGCAACAGGGACTGAACTGGTGGAGCCACATGAAATGCCAATGCCGCACCAGATCAGGAATTCGAACACTTCACAGCTTATCGGACAGCTTGCGGGGATAAATATCCGTGCTCATTACGGTGGCATAATCGCTGACGATGAACAGGTTCTTGAACGTTTTTTGAAGGAATCAGTGGAAAGATACGATGTTACCATTCTCACCGGAGGCGTTTCTGTCGGTGATTATGACCTGGTTCCCGGCATCCTGGAAAAACTGGGATTTGAATTGCTGGTCACCGCCACAGCGATAAAGCCGGGTAAGCCCATGGTTTTTGCCAGGAAAGGAAACCGTTACTGCTTCGGGTTGTCAGGAAATCCGGTTTCCTCTTTTGTGCAGTTTGAACTTTATGTGAAACCGTTTCTGCACAGGCTTTCAGGATACACTTATCATCCGGAAATCCTCCGGCTGCCATTCGGTGCGGAATTCAACAGAAGCTTTGCCGGAAGAATGAACCTTATCCCGGTGAATGTCAGTCCGGATATGGAGGTCATTCCTGTGTATTTCCACGGATCGGCACACATTCATGCTTTGAGTTTTGCGGGATATTTAATGGAAGTCCCCATCGGTGTAAAAACAATCAGGAAAGGAGAGCTGGTGCATGTTAGACCGATTTAACCGTCATATCACCTATCTCAGGATCTCCGTGACCGACCGGTGCAATCTCCGGTGCGTATATTGTATGCCGGAGAGGGGGATAGAGCTTATACCCAAAGATGAGATTCTCAGCCTGGAGGAGATCGCCGACGTGGTCAGGGTGGCAGCAGATCTGGGTGTCAGGAAGATCCGGCTTACCGGGGGTGAGCCCCTGGTTCGTCAGGGAATTGTTGATCTTACAGACATGATCCGCAAAATCAAGGGCATTGAGGAGATCGGGATGACCACCAATGGTGTGTTGCTGGCTCAATACGCTGATGATCTGAAAAAGGCGGGATTGAATCGAGTGAATGTGAGTCTGGATTCGGTATCTCCTGAAAAATATAGTGAAATTACACGGGGCGGCGACCTGGAGGCTGTATTTGCGGGAATCCGGGCGGCCATAAAGGCCGGACTGACCCCCGTCAAGATTAATGTTGTCAGGCTGAATAAGGGTTATGACCAGGAAATTCAGGCCATAAAAGAATATGCAGAGGATCAGGGTGTTAAGATCCGGTTCATCTCCCAGATGGATCTCCGGACCGGTGAATTCTCACCGGTTGAGGGTGGTGACGGCGGTAATTGCGAAATATGCAACCGTCTCAGGCTGACCGCCAACGGGATGCTCAAACCGTGCCTTTTCAGTAACCGGGAGTACAGCGTAAGAGAGCACGGTATCAGAGAGGCATTTCTGATGGCTTTGAATGCCAAACCGGAGAAGGGAATCATCAGCGATACCCATAGTTTTTACAATATTGGAGGATAAAACAAAGATATGTCAGAAAAATTTTCACACGTAAATGAAAAGGGGGAAGCCCGGATGGTGGATGTGGGCCACAAGCCTGATCAGGTAAGGTCTGCCACAGCTTCGGGTAAAATTTTCCTGAAAGAAAAGACACTGCAGCTCATCCGCAACAATTCCATTGAAAAGGGTGATATTTTCCCGGTTGCCCGCATTGCAGGGATCCAGGCAGCCAAGCAGACTGCCAGTCTGATCCCGTTGTGCCACACCCTTTTGCTCAACAGTGTTTCCGTTGATTTCTGCATGGAACCTGATGGCATCAGGGTAACAGCCACGACCCGCTGCACCGGAAAGACCGGTGTGGAAATGGAAGCGCTCACAGCGGCGAGCGTGGCATTGCTTACTATATATGATATGTGCAAGGCGGTGGACAACCGTATGATCATCGGCGAAATAAAACTTCTTGAAAAAATCAAGCAATGATCCAGTTTACCATAAAATCCCTCAATATTTCAGCGGAAAAAGGAACCGTGAAGCAGCCCCTGGAGTCTGTTGTCATTACGGAAGAAGGACTTAAAGCCGATGCCCACGCGGGAAAATGGCACCGGCAGGTCAGCCTGCTGGGCACCGAAAGCATCCGGAAGGCGGAGGAACAGAACAACAGGTCTTTTGCTTTCGGAGACTTCGGGGAGAATATTACTACCGAAGGTATTGAACTGTATAAGACCAACATCCTCGACCGTTTTCAGTCGGGGGAGGTCATTCTTGAGGTCACTCAAATCGGCAAAAAATGCCATAAGGGCTGTGAGATCATGAAGATCTCCGGAAATTGCATTATGCCGGTGGAGGGGATATTCTGCCGGGTCATACGGACGGGGACCCTCAACGTTAACGATACATTCATTTATCTGCCAAGGGTAATCCGGATTGCGGTGATCACGCTTAGCGACAGAGCTTTCGAGGGTGTTTACGAGGATAAGAGCGGTCCAATGGCCGTCAGGCTGCTGGAGGACTTCTTTTCCGGGCAGGGCAGGCCTGTGCATTTCGAAAGGCAGGTCATCCCGGATAATCCTGATCAGCTCGGGGAAATAATCCGCAGATATTCCGGGGATGAATTTGATTTCATATTTACCACCGGCGGTACGGGAATCGGGTTGCGGGATATAACCCCGGAAGTGGTTAAGCGGATGATTGATAAGGAAATACCGGGAATTATGGAGCTTATCCGCTATAAATACGGCTCGGTACATCCGAATGCACTGCTGAGCAGGGGAGTTGCCGGAGTAATCGGCCGCTCACTGATATATACCCTGCCAGGCAGCGTAAAGGCAGTTCATGAATACCTCGCCGAGATTACCAAAACGATGGAACATTCGCTGAGAATGTTGAGCGGAATCGACTTTCACTGATCAAATATGACTTGTTTTATGCGGTAATATCTCCGCAGGTGATTAAATTTGCCTTTCATTAAATGATATGGATATGTCAAGAATTTTGGTTATCGACGACGAAAGGAGCATACGCAATACCCTGAAAGATATTCTGGAGTATGAAAAGTATCAGGTTGACCTTGCAGATACCGGGCCTGCCGGTCTGGATAAGTTAAAAAACGGAGAGTACGACGTGGTCCTCTGCGATATCAAGATGCCCGGGATGGATGGTATCGAAGTCCTTGAAAAAATGGATGAACAGGGGTTTGATGCGCCGGTGGTCATGATTTCGGGTCACGGGAATATTGATACTGCCGTGGAGGCAATCAAGAAAGGTGCCTTCGATTTTATTGAAAAACCACTGGACCTAAACCGGCTGCTTATTACTATCCGGAATGCCATGGACAAGTCGACCCTGGTGACCGAAACCAAGAACCTGAAGAAGAAAGTCAGTAAGAAATATGAGATTGTCGGGAAATCAGACGCCATCAGGAAAGTGATTGAAATGGCCGACAGGGTTGCCCGGACAGACGCCCGGGTTTTGATTACCGGATCGAATGGTACCGGCAAGGAGCTGGTGGCCAGGAGGATCCATGATCTGAGCCTACGGTCCGGCGGTCCGTTTGTAGAGGTCAACTGCGCTGCGATTCCTTCCGAGCTGATTGAAAGTGAGCTGTTCGGGCATGAGAAAGGGGCATTCACTTCGGCCATCAAGCAGCGGAAGGGCAAGTTCGAGCAAGCCAATGGCGGTACGCTGTTCCTCGACGAGATCGGCGATATGAGCTTGTCGGCGCAGGCTAAGGTGCTCAGGGCGCTGCAGGAGAACATCATCAGCAGGGTAGGGAGCGACAATGCCATTAAGGTCGACGTCAGGGTGGTTGCCGCCACTAATAAAAACCTTTCCGAGGAGATAGAAAAGAACAATTTCCGTGAGGACCTGTACCATCGGCTCAGTGTGATCCTGATTCGTGTGCCTACCCTGAATGAAAGGGTGGAGGATATCCCGCTCCTGGCCAACCACTTTATACAGCAGATATGCAGTGATTACGGAATTCCGGAGAAATCCCTGGCCGATGATGCCGTCAAAGAGCTGCAGAAAATTGAGTGGACCGGCAATATCCGGGAATTCAGAAATGTTATTGAACGGTTGATTATTCTATGCGATAAGAAAATTACAGCGGCTGATGTATTAGCCTATGCAGCTCCGTTGAAATAGTCTGGGAAAAGCTTGATGCAGTTTCCTGAGATTTGAGAGAAACGGCAGGGAACATAAGAAATTGATCTTATGTTCCCTGCCGTTTTTTATAAGTGGATATTACGTTCCCCCTAAAGATATTCGTCTCCGAATGAAACACCCATTTTCCGGGCAATTTCAATCATGGGATCGGTGGGTTCCACCAGCCTGGTTTTTCCTCCGACCTCATCGAGTGGAACCGCTTCGAGCCGGGTATCCCTGACGGCAACCATGGTGCCGAAACACTCTTTGGCGATGCATTCAGCGGCAAAAAAACCATAGCGTGTGGCCAAAATCCGGTCGGCAGGCGTCGGGCTCCCGCCCCGCTGGATATATCCCAGCACGGTTTCCCGGGTTTCAATGCCGGTATAGGTGGTGATGGCATCCGATAAATAACTGGCCGCCGAGCCGGTTTTCGGATGCTCGATACCTTCAGCGACCACCACAATGGAATAGGCTTTGTTATCCTCATACCGTTTTTCGATTTTTTTGCAGACCGACCGGATATTATGCGGCAATTCAGGCATAAGGATGATGTCCCCTCCACCCGACATGCCGGCATATAAGGCCAGCCATCCGGCATTATGCCCCATAACTTCGATGATCATAACCCGCTGGTGCGAGTTGGCTGTGGTATGCAGCCGGTCAATGGCTTCGGTGGCGATAAAAACCGCCGAGTCAAAACCGAAGGTTACATCCGTGCCCCACACATCATTGTCAATGGTTTTAGGTATCCCGATGATGTTCAATCCCTCCTTCGACAACATATTGGCTGTTTTCATGGTGCCGTTTCCACCTATACAAATCAATGCGTCGAGCCCCAGGTTTTCATAATTGTGGATAATATGGTCTGGTTTGGCGTTTGGTTCACCTTTTTCGCCTACCAGTTTGTAAGGTTTCTCCCTCGATGTGCCTAAAATGGTGCCCCCAAGGGTAAGTATACCCGACAATTGCGCTTCCTTGAGTTCTATATAATCATTGTTGATCAGTCCGGAATATCCTGCCCTGAATCCGATTACTTCCATCCCGTATTCAACGATGGCTGTCTTCCCTACACCCCTGATGGCTGCGTTCAGCCCCGGACAATCTCCTCCTGCTGTCAGTATGCCAATTCGTTTCTTTCTTTTTGTCATCTTTAAATTGTTTTTCGATTATCGATTTAAAATTGCCTTTAAACTTGAACCCGAAATTATAAAAAACATTGACTGATTCACCTTTTTTCATAATTTTGTACGAACGGAGAGAAATGTAAATTTTTAATTTTAAAACATATAGCGATGAAAAAATTATCAATTATTTTTTTAAGTGTCTCTTTTATTTTTCTGTTCGCATGCCAGGGCGGCCAGCAAAAGTCTCAGAATCAGGAAACAGCCAAGTCTGCTGAAGTGGGTCCGAATCAACTGACCGAAGAAGAAAAAGCTGATGGATGGATACTTCTTTTCGATGGCGAAACTTCCACCGGTTGGAGAGGGGTTAACAAACAGAATTTCCCCGCTGCATGGATGATTGAAGACGGTGCGCTGAAGTGCCAGGGTTCAGGTCGTGGTGAAGCCGGTGCCGCCGACGGTGGCGATATCCTTTATGATAAGGAATTCAGCAACTTCAGGCTTAAACTGGAATGGAAAATTTCTGAAGGCGGTAACTCCGGAATCTTCTATTTAGGAAAAGAAGTTGAAGGTTGGCCAATCTGGAGGACTGCTCCCGAAATGCAGGTTCTCGACAATGAGCGTCACCCCGACTCTTTCCTCGGTGTCGATGGAAACCGGAAGGCGGGTTCGCTTTATGACCTTATCCCGGCAAAACCGCAGAATGCAAAACCTGCCGGCGAATGGAACACCGTTGAGATTATCGTTTACCGCGGTACCGTAATTCATAAGCAGAATGAAGAAACCGTTCTGGAATATCACTTGTGGACTGACGAATGGAATAAACTGGTCGAAGGATCTAAATTCCCCGGTTTGAATCCGGATTGGGCCAATGTGGCTGAATCGGGTTATATCGCTCTTCAGGACCATGGCGATGACGTTTGGTTCCGTAATATCAAAATCAAGGAGCTTTAATACGATACTGTTCTATTGATTTCCTGGGCGAGTGGCAGTTAATGCCCATAGACAGGCTGTCAGAATTATTTTAACCGCAAAGGTCACGAAGAAAATCGCATAAGCCGCAATGAGTTGATAGTGAATATTTTCTCTGCGTGAACTTAATCTTCTTCGTTTCTTTGCGGTTAAATTTTTTCCGGCAGCCTGTTTCTATTTTTTAAAACTTCAACATCCTCTTACGGAAGATAAGCTGAAGAATTCAATATTTCCTGATAATTAGTGTTTTCCATCAACTGGTTCAAGGTTACCTCCGGATTCCGTTTCATATATTTACGGATGATCTGCCAGCCGATCCAGGTTCCGGTACGCCCCGGCGACTCCTGCGGAAAACCGCTCGTCTGGGGTCCATCGTTTATATACCGCACAATATCCATCTGTTTGGTTGAATAGAGCAACTCCTTTTCAATGAGGAAGGTCCACATCTGCGGTTCATTATTTCTGCACCATTCGACCTGAGCGGCAGTAAATCCGGTAATGATGCTGTCGGGAGCCTCAGGCATCATGGCCTCCATAAAATAAAGCAACTTGCCTTCGTGAATGATATGGTCAAGAACGGTCACTGTTTTATTTCCGGGATTAAACTCTCCCATGGCCCACACATAGACCACATCTGCCGGAATCATTTCAGGTACCATTTTGCGCTGTTTGTACCGCGGAATGCCTAACATGGTGTAGTACGCGGTCTGGTTGCCCAGATACTTGTCGAGGCTGATCCCGATAAAACCTTCGGCAACGAAAGCAGACTCGTTAAACCCTGATATGCAGGTGTATATGTCGGGTAAAGGCCTTTCCGGATAATAATACCGGTAGTGTTTAAACGCCTTAACCAGGTCATCTTCAATTTTTCTGAAATCCTCAAACTGCTCTTCAGTAAGCCGGTATACCGATTGGATCATGGTATCGGTCAGAAAAGCGTGGATGCCATTGACCGCTTCCTCGTTGTCGAGCATGCCAATGCGAATAATCAAATCCGTAAACAGATCGGTAAAGTCGGGATGCTCGTCTCTCAAGGCGGTCAGCTCTTCCCATCCGGGATGGGTTCCCCATTTTATCAGTTCCTGTTCGAATCGAATGATCCTTACCTCTTCCTGAATCCCGGAGATGTCAATTTTCAGGGGATTGCGGCTGCACGACAGCAGTATTGCCGAGATTAATACCAGCCAGATGATTTTGTATATACGGTCCATGAATGATCTTTTTTTTATTCTATTACGCTAAGCCCTTTACATTATTGCGAATGTGACTTAAAAAGCGGAGATTTGCAACCATAAACGTAAAGATTATGAAAATTGCATTAGCGCAGTTGAATTACCGGATCGGGGATTTCGACGGTAATAAGGAAAAAATCAGGGAGACCATCCGGAAGGCTTCTGTTTTGGGGGCCGACCTGGTCGTATTCTCTGAGCTTGCCGTAACCGGCTATTATCCGCACGACCTGCTGGAAAAGCGGGAGTTCATTGAGCGCGCTGAGGCCACCATAAAAGAAATTGCCGCTGACTGTAAAGGAATTGCCGCACTGGTCGGCGGTCCGGCGATCAACCAGTCTGATAAGGGTAAAATGCTTTACAATGCTGCCTGGTATCTGGCTGAGGGTGAGGTGCGGGATGTTTTCTTCAAAACCTTGCTGCCCACCTACGATGTGTTCGACGAATACCGTCATTTTGAGCCCAACCGCAATTTTCATATTCTGGAGACTTCAGGAATAAGGATTGCCGTGACGATTTGTGAGGATATTTGGGATGAACAGCCCACGTTTACCGAATTTGGCAAAAACAGGATATACCAGACATCGCCCCTGGAGGAGCTGGCCCCATCAGGTCCGGAGATGATCATCAACCTGTCGGCATCACCATTTTCGTATAATCAGGAGACCTGGCGCAAGGATATTCTCCGGAAGAAAGCCCGTCAGTATGGTGTACCGCTGATTTATGTGAACCAGACCGGAGCGCATGCCGAGATCATCTTCGACGGCGGGTCATTGGTCATTTCCGGAGAAGGTGAGATCATTCATGAGCTGAAATATTTTAATGAGGATTTCCGCATGATCGATACGGAAGACCTGACGGCAAGAGAAGTACAGCCGGCTACAGATTATATTGAGAAGATCCACGATGCCCTGATCTGCGGAATCCGGGATTATTTCTTCAAATCGGGTTTCAGTAAAGCTACCCTTGGACTGTCGGGAGGAATCGATTCTGCTGTTGTGGCTGCTCTGGCGGTAAAGGCTCTGGGTGCCGGAAATGTTCGTGTCCTGCTGATGCCCTCGCGCTTTTCCTCCTCTCACAGTGTGGACGATGCCGTGGCCCTGGCAGAGAATCTGGGCATCCGGTATGATATCGTACGGATACATGAGGCCGTAGATGCTTTTGAAGCCGGGCTTGCACCGCTTTTTGAAGGCCTGCCCCATGATGTTGCCGAAGAGAATATCCAGGCGAGGGCAAGGGGAATTTATATCATGGCCATATCCAATAAGTTCGGGCATATTGTGCTGAATACCACCAATAAGAGTGAATGTGCAGTCGGGTATGGTACCCTTTACGGCGATATGAACGGCGGACTGGCCGTTCTGGGTGATGTTTATAAAACTGATGTTTACCATCTGGCAAGGTTCATTAACCGGCACCAATCCGTTATCCCCGAAAATTCCATTCTGAAACCGCCGTCTGCAGAGCTGCGGCCTGATCAGAAGGATTCTGACTCCCTGCCGGAGTACGACCTGTTGGATAAAATTCTTTACCAGTATATTGAACTTAACCGAACTCCTTCGGACATTGCGGGTACAGGTATCGATCCTTTGCTGGTCAGCCGGGTTATCCGGATGGTCAATATGAACGAGTATAAAAGGTTCCAGGCCGCACCTATTTTGCGGGTCAGTTCTAAAGCCTTCGGTGCCGGACGCAAAATGCCCATTGTGGCGAAATTCTGAGTTCCGGCAGGCGGGCAGGAATTGGTTCATATATTCACGGTGTATCTTAACCGGTTGTGAAAATAAGCCAAAAATTCTTTAAATTTGAGGCTCTAATAATAAAATACTGATCTCCTATGCTGTATAACGAGGGATTAAAGGAAATTCTTGACAATCCGAAATCGTTGTTTTATGTGCTTTCTCCGGAAGATAAGAAGGAGATGCGCAGCCGGATCTCTTTTACAAAATACAGAAGGAATGAAATGGTCTTCAGGGAAGGGGACAAACCTTCCGGTTTCATGATGCTGGTCAAGGGGAAGGTTAAAATTTTCAAGGAAGGCGTAGGTGGCCGGGAACAGATTATCCGCTTGTCAAAGGCTCTTGGGATTATAGGATACCGGGCCGTTTTTGCCGGAGAAAACCACATTGCTTCGGCGGTGACCCTCGAAGATTCAGTGGTGGCCAATATTGACCTGGATTTTGTTCATAACCGTGCCTTAAGAAACAGTGAGTTTTCGTTGGGCATTATTCGGAAACTGGCCAGGGAACTCGGCTTTTCCAATGCACGTACCGTAGCCCTGTCGCAAAAGCACATCAGGGGCCGATTGGCCGAGTCACTGATGCTCCTCGCCCAGAAATATGGATTTGAACATGACGGGACTACCCTCAGGGTTTACATTTCACGCGAAGATATTGCCAACCTGTCGAATATGACTACCTCCAATGCCATACGGACTCTGTCAACCTTTGCCAATGAAAAACTGATCGCCATCGACGGCCGGAAAATCAAGATCATTGATATGA